>NZ_CP088017.1:2440236-3050295 GCF_021049285.1 Ruania halotolerans | reverse complement strand
GCTATCTGGCAACCTATCATTGCGAAGTATCCACCCACGCTAGTTGGCGAGTGCCAGAAGGCGATCGCCTGGGCGGATAACATCGTAAAAACATGGCTCATGACGGGAATGTTCTCCGATCGGCCCGATCCGGAAAGGGATGCTGAGCGTGTGATCACTGAGCTTGGGGACCATGCCCTCACGCTCTCTCACGACCGTCACATCAGCGCTGCGAAAGCGACTTCTCTCGGCCTTGAAGTTGAGATGCTTGAATCAGACGAAGAGCTTCAGGAGAAAGTTCTCACCGTCCATCATGCGT
This sequence comes from Ruania halotolerans, assembly GCF_021049285.1. Classification (GTDB taxonomy): domain Bacteria; phylum Actinomycetota; class Actinomycetes; order Actinomycetales; family Beutenbergiaceae; genus Ruania; species Ruania halotolerans. The sequence goes on along the minus strand of NZ_CP088017.1, from coordinate 3,049,997 downwards.
GCGCACAGACGCTTGCGTCCACTCCCGCCTTCAAGATCGTCGAGAACCACGAGGGTGTCTCGTACATCACATCTGTGAATGCTCGGCCCGCAGACTAGTCGACCCGCATACAGACGGGAGTGCGCCTCGCTTCGGGCACACACGAAAGTCGCCCCCGCCCACCATGACGGTGAGCGGGGGCGAGTCGTTCCGCGGGCTTAAGCGGGTCAGGCCGTGTCGGTGTCCTGGTATTCCTCCGGGATACCCTTCGACGTGATCGACAGATACGCCGCGAGACCGGCCAGTGGGGGCGAGAGCAGCGCGGCTACCGCGGTGGCACCGATCAGGATCGGATCGGGGTCCTGGACGAGGGTGACGATCGCGCCGGCGCTGATACCGCCAGCGGGGATCACGGCCGCGTAGGACTGGGCGGTGGTGCGCACGAACGCGCGCTTGGCGGCCAGGCGGCCTTGGCGGGGACGATGCTGGACATGAACAGTGTTCCTTCCTGTGTGCGCGCGTGGCGCGGGGTGTAGGGCATCAGGGGCGATCGGGGACGTGGGAGTCGTGCTCGCGCATGTAGGCGAGCGTGATCGGACCCGCGACCCCGTCGGGGTGCAGCCCGTTGTTTCCCTGCAGGGTCGTGACCGCGGCCGCGGTGAGGCGGCCGTAGTCGCCGTCTACCCGCACGTCGATGTCGCGCCACTTGTTGAGCTCGGTCTGCAGCTTGCGGACCCACTCGAACCACGCCTGCGTCTTGGGGCCCCAGTCGCCGTCGACGACCAGGCCAGCCTGGCCGTGCTTGTTCTGGTCGGCTTGGTACGCCTTCACCGCGGCGGTGGTGCGTGGACCGTAGTCGCCGTCCTCGAGACCGGCGTCGTACCCGAGCGCGTTGAGCGCCTCCTGGATCGCCCGGGTATCTTCCTCGCCCTGCCCGGAGGGGCCGCGGCGCTTCGTCGACGGCATCGGCTTCGGCTTCGACGGCGGCAGCTCCGGCTTATCCGGCGCCGGCTCGATCACCACGCCACGGCCGAGGGCGTTGATCTCGTCGATCTCGGCGTAGGCGTACCGGCCCGGGCACGCGGTCTGCTTGAAGTCGCGATGGGCTTCGGTGATGGCAGGGTCGCCCCACCAGCCACGACGCACACCCTCCTGCAGGAGCCACACCAGCGATGCGATCTGCTCGGGGGTGATCTTGTTGGTGTCGGTATTTCCGATGAGCACGATGCCCACGCCGCGAGTGTTGCGACCGGCACCAGAGTGGTACGAGATCCGATGCACGGACGCGCCCTCGTAGATGCGACCGGACGGGAAGATCCCGATGTTGTAGGAGATCCCGGCACCGAACCGCTGCTCACCGATCGACTCCACCGCACGCATCTGCGCCCGCTCCTGCGTCACTGAGGCGCCCCGCGGGAGCTGCTTGGTCACAGTGTGGTGCAGGTACTTCTCGAGCGAACCGACGGGCCGATTGCCGACGCCGTTGTCGTAGCGGGCACCCCACGAGGCTCGGGAGGCGATCGCGTGCTTGGCGGCCATCAGTCGTCCACCTCGCCGGATGCGTCAGCGGCGTCGGCCTCGACCTGGTCCCAGTCGATGACGCTGTCGTCGCGGGAGTCGGAGCCCTGGTCCAGGTCTGCCGGGTCTACGCCGTCGTCGAGGTCAACCTCAACGCCGTCGATCTCGAATCGCTTACTCATGGGTCTGCCTCCTGGGCATGAGAAAGCCCCGCACGGTGGCGGGGCTCTGGGTGGGGTGGGGTAATGGTGGTGTGCGCGTTAGTCTTCGACGATCTTCCGGATCTCCTCGACGGATTCAGCGACCTCATCGATACGCCGCTGGTCACGCTCAGCGACCTTGAGGTGCTCAGTCAGACGGTCGACGTCCTCTTGCTGTCGCCGCTCCAGTCGGCGGACTGCGTCGTTCATGGACCCGCCGTGGTTGGGGGTTACCTCGGTGTGGATGCGTTGCACCTGCACCTCGAGCGCGGCCATGCGGTCCAGGAGCCCGGGTCGTCCGGGTGCGCCGATGAGGCGGTCGAGGAAGCGGACGACGATGGTCGCGGGTCGGTACATCTTCACGATCCCCCAGGCGATGAAGATCAGGACGGCGAGCACGAGGAGAACGGGCCCGGAGGCGAGGTCGTCGATCCAAATCAGGCATCGCGATCACCTCCCAGCTGCGCGATGGCGAGCTGGCCCATGTCGCGGTGGGGTGCGGGTGAGGTGGGCATCACAGGGCCGAAACGAGCGCAACAGTCAGGTGCGGTTCGCTCGTGAATGGTGACAGCGCAATCGGTGACCCGTAGTTGTAGGCGGCGACCTCGACGATGTCGCCGGCCGCTAGCGGAAGGGTGTCGCTCAACAACAGGAAGCGTGTGTTCAGGATCGTCTGATTCCCGGTGACTGTCGCGCCGTTCACGAGCAGGCGACACCCTGGAGCTCTTCTACTTGAAGCCAGGCGGCGTTCGGGCGGTGTGGGTTTTTAGCGACCTAGAGGATCAACACCCTCCAGCCCTCTTCGTGAACCTCACGCATTCGGAAGCCCTCGCGGTCGCGAACCGTGACCGATTCAACGAGGGATTTCTCGAGCCTGTGCGATCGCACCTGCACACCCGCACAGCGTTTCTTGCTCAGACGAAGGATGGCACCGATCTCGTCCGGTGGGTCGAGCTCCCTGGTGACGATCACAGTGAATCTGGCTTCGTTAACGGTCTCGATCGATTCCTAGAGATGGATGGCTGGTTGGACATCGATGCGGAAGTCGCGCGAGCAGAGAAGCGCGTGCACACGCTCAGTTCCGGCAAGTCGGAACCGTTTGACGACATCCACACTGTCTGGCGTGATTTCCGGTCCGTCTCACCTGCTTGACGTAAGTGTCGTTGGTCGGTCGTATCGTCCAGCAGCATGTTCCACCCTGGCGAGCGATCAGAAACCTCGCACACGACGTTGACGTCCACTGGGTCGACCAACCACGCGGGCGTATCGCCGCCACTGACGGCCGATCCCGCATCTGGATCGACACCCGCCTCCTGCAGGTGCAACGCCGCGTCGCCGCCGCCCACGAGCTCATCCACCTCGAACGCACCCATACCTCCGGGTGTGACCCGAGAGTGGAGGCGGGGGTACGGGTGGAGACCGCCCGCCGGCTCATCACCATCGACGAGCTGATCGACGCTCTCCGCTGGACCGAGGACTGGCACGAAGCAGCCGACGTCCTCTGGGTCACCGTTGACATCCTGCAGGATCGCATAGACCACCTCACCCCGCAGGAGACCGCGCTCCTCGTTGCCGTCTATGAGGAGACCGAGGGCGGCGCCTGAGTGTGTCCCCACCCGAGGCGGACACACTGACCGTTTCCTGACCCTCTGAGTGTGTCCCGCTCCCCGTAGGGGGAGCGGGACGGGACACACCCGGACACACCGGGAAACACCCGCCTCAGAGACCCGATGTGGGTGGTCGAACCTACGCTCACAACTCAGCATCCAACCTCCAGGAGAACCCACCCGTGAACACCGCCAACATCCCCGCTCACACGGCCGAGCTCGGGCAGCGTGACCGGTCGATCCTCGACCTCGAGCAAGGGTTCTGGAAGTACGTCGGCGCCAAGGAAACAGCGATCCGGGAACGCCTCGACATGTCCGCCACCCGCTACTACCAGCGACTCAACGTCCTCCTCGACACCCCCGCCGCGGCCGCGTACGCCCCCATCACAGTGAACCGGCTCCGCAGAGCAACCCGGGGGCGATGATGCCCGCCCGGCCGCGTCGCCTGGAACCCGTCCCCGAACGGGCACCCCGCGCTGTCCTGTACCTGCGCCAATCCACCCACAGCGAAGAGTCGATCAGCCTCGAAGTCCAGGAGGCCTCGGGGCGGGACCATGCGCAGCGTCACGGGTACCAGGTGGTCGCCGTCGAAGCCGACCCGGGTGTAACTGGGCGGACGTGGAAGCGTCCCGCGGTGCAGCGGGTGATGAGCATGATCGAGAACGGCGACGCCGACGTCGTGATCTTGTGGAAGTGGTCCTGGCTCAGCCGCTCACGAAAGGACTGGGCGGTTGCTGTCGACCTCGTCGACCAGGCCGGCGGGCGCATCGAATCAGCGACAGAGCCGATCGACGTCGCCACCAGCAGTGGCAGGTTCGCCCGCGGTGTGATGGCCGAGCTCGCCGCGTTCGAATCCGAGCGCATTGGGGACACGTGGAAGGAAGCGCACGCCCGCAGGGTGGGGCAGGGGCGGCCTGCGAATGGGAAACCCCGGTGGGGGTACGCCTACGACCCCGTGGAGAAACTGCACAAACCGGACCCGGACACTGGGCCCGTGTTGGCGTCGCTCTATCGGCGGTATATCGGTGGGGAGTCGGTGTACTCGTTGGTGCGGTGGCTCAACGGTGCCGGGTACCGAACCCTGCCGGGGTACTCGGCGGCAGGGGCGGGACCGTGGTCGGATAGGTCGTTGCGCCGCATGTTGGACTCGGGGTTCGGTGCCGGGCTCATCATGGTTCGTGGCGAGCAGCTCCCGGGTGCGCATGAACCGGTGATCAGTGCGGGGGAGTGGGAGGCCTATCAGGTGGCTCGCCGAGAACGACGGGTGGTGCGCACCTCTGAACGGTCCCAATACCTCCTCTCAGGCATGGTCCGCTGCCAGTGCGGGTCGACGATGAACGGTGGACAGTTCGGGTGGGCCCGGGCGCCGAAGTGGCGGTGCAAACAAGCACACGAGCAAGGCCGCCACTCTGGTGGGTATGCGTCGATGCGCATCGTCGAGGGCGCGTGCTGGACTGGCTGCGCGACCTCGTGAAGGAGGTGGAGGACGCAGGGGATGCCGCAGTGTTGCAGCAACGGTCTGTGCGGCGTCAGGAGTCCCTCGCGGCACGGCTGTCGAAAGAGACGGAACAGGTGCACGCTCAGCTGCTCCGGGCCACCAGGGGGCACGTGGCGGGCACTATCCCTGAGTCCATGTACACCCAGATTCGTGACGAACTGCAGGAAAGGGTGGCGGGGTTGGAAGCCAGGCAGCAAGCTGCCGCGGTGGCCTCTCGCCGTGCGCCGGCACCGGAGCTCGCCCGGGATTTGCTAGCCGACTGGGACGTCCTCAGTGTGGAGCTGCGGCGGGGTGCGCTACGGCAGTTGATCGGCCGGGTGGTGGTGACGCCGGGTCGTCCGGAGGCTACTGTCAGGGTGGTGCCCGTCTGGGAGGGTGAGGACCGATGAACGGTTGGGACAAAGTCGTCGAAGGGGTACCCATGGATTCTGCTCTGGCATGGGTGGCCGCTATCGCCGCTAGCGTGACCGCACTGGCAACGATCGGTCTCGTCTACGGGGCCGTGAGCACGCTGGGCAAGACTCGAGAACAATTGCAGCTCCTGCGGGAACAAGTCGTCCGCGAGGGCCGCCCATATGTCGGCGTCGAGGCCGCGCCTGGGCTCCATGGAGCTGGAGCTTGGGATCTAAGGATCCACAACTACGGACGTACGGCAGCCCACCGGGTAACTCTGCACACTCAAGAACTTGAGCCGCAGAACGATGAAGACCACATCGTCGAACCACTGAAGCGTTACCTGGCGACAGAGCGTTGGCTCGCCCCGGGGAAAAGCGAACGCGTGATGTGGCGGAGGGGACCTGAGCCATATAACCCGAAGTTGGAAGCTGGCGCACCCGCCCAGGCGGATGTGCGAGTACGGTACGAGAGCGAGACTGGCACGCCCTACGAGGCCACGTTCCACCTAGACGTCGACAGCATAGGAGCGGTGGCTCCTGTGCCAACGAACGGGCCAACCGCCCACGGCAAGGATGTCGAACTGAAAAACGTCGAGAACGCCGTGCGCACGCTGGCGGTCCATGTGGGCGAGTTGCGGCGCTAGGTTGGGTGAACCGACGTCGCAGTCACCTTGATGACGGCTGGGCTGGTGGTGGCGATCTGGGCGCTTGGTAGTCACCTGCTCGAGGACGTGTTCCGCACGGCCATGGAGCGCGTCCTCGGGGCATGACTGAACGCGAGCAGGAGAATGAGCGCGGATCGGCACTGGTCGACCTCTTGCTCGTCTCAGTGCTCGTGACCGCCTGATGCTCGGTGTGGTGCAGCTCGCGCTGACGCTGCACGTGCGCACGGTGCTGATCGATGCCGCCGCTGAAGGTGCACGATTCGCGGCACTGCACGGTAGCTCGGTCGCTGCCGGGCAGGAGCGGACGGCCGCGTTGATCGATGCGACGCTGCCGAGCGTGTATGCGGAGCAGGTGACGGCGGAGTTGGGCAGTTCTGACGGCGTGGAGCTCGTGCAGGTGCACGTGAGTGTCCCCGTGCCGGTGCTCGGGCTGCTCGGGCCATCCGGGGTGATCAGTGTGACTGGGCGGGCGGTGGCTGAATGACCGCAGGTCCTCGGTTGGGTCAGAAGCCCAGGTTCCTGAGCCAGCCCAGCAGGTCGTCCTCGCGCTGCTGCGCCGTGGCCTGCTGCCACGGACCCATCTCGCTGGCGTCCACGAGGGCGCCGTCGCGCAGATAGATGACGCGGTCGCCGCGGGCGGCGACGCCGGGGTCATGGGTCACCATCACGATCGTGGTCCCGTCCCGGTGCACATCCGTGAGCGCATCCATGACCTCGTCCGACATGCTGCTGTTCAGCGCACCGGTCGGCTCGTCCGCGAACAGTACCGACGGCTCACCCGCCAACGCACGGCAGATCGAGGCGCGCTGCAGCTGGCCACCGGACGCCTGCGTGATGCCGTGATCCTTGACATGCGCGATACCGAACCGCTCCATCAGAGCGTCGACTCGCGCGACCGCGGCGGCCCTGTCCGTTCCCTTGGCCGCACCCTTGAGCGCGGGCAGCAGGATGTTGTCCCGCAGGTCCAGGTTGCTCAGGAAGCGCGGCTGCTGGAACACGAAGCCCATCCGCGTCAGGCGGACATTGCTCATCTCCGCATCGCTCAACGATGTCAGTTCCCGCCCCTCCAGTGCGACATTCCCGCTGGTGGGCCGGTCCATGCCGCTGATGCTGTACAGCAGGGTTGACTTGCCGGAACCCGAGGCCCCCATGATCACGAGGAACTCGCCGGCACGGACCTTCAGATCGATACCGCGCAGCACCTCGGTCGGCGGGTCGGTGGAGTAGTAGGTCTTGCTCAGTTCGCGTGACTCCAGGGTCAGCGTCGTGTGATCCATGACTTGTCCTCTCATTCTCGGAGCCACTGGCTCTTGTCGGCACGCCGGATTCCCGCCGTGAGCGGGGCGACGCCCAGAGATCCCGCCCCGAGCAGCAGCAGCGGGTACAGCCCGTACACCAACCACGGATTCGGGATGAACGACAGATCCGTGATCCCGATCCCGAGAGCGGCCAGTCCGCCGCTCGCGATCGCCTGCCCCGCAGTGGCCACGAACACGAGGCCCGCCACCGTCCCGATGGCCACCACCAGCAGTGCCTTGGTCCGCACCTGCTCCACGAGCTCCTTCGCGGAGAACCCGATCGCGGACAGCACGCCCATCGTCGACCGGTCGCGCGCGAGCCGGACCTTGAGGAACAGGCTCGTGATCAGTACCGCCACCCCGATCCCGAAGATCAGCGCGATCCAGGCCGCGCCGCGCAGCGAGTCGATCAGCACCCCCAGGGTCTCCTTCGCATACTCTTGCGTCGGCTTCACACCCGCCGTCGGGAACTGCTCGTCGTACTCGTCGGCCACCGCCGCGACGTCCGCCTCGTCGTCGGCCATGTCCGCGTAGACGGAGTAGGCCGAGGCTCCAGTGGCGACCTCACCCGACATTTTCGCGGAGAGCCCGCCGCTGGTGAGGTCCTGATAAATTCCGCTGACCTGCACGGTGAGCGCACTGCCGTCGTCGTGGTGGATTGTCAGGTCGTCCCCGACACCCACCTGATACTTGTCCGCGTTGAGGACCGACAGCGCAATTTCACCGTCGCCCGGCGGCCTGCCCTCGCTGAACCGGAGCTCGTCGTCGTCGGATCGGTCCCCGATCTCGACGCGCAGTCTCGCCCGCCCGTCCTCGCCGTCGATGCTGTAGTCGACGTGGGCGTAGGTCCGCACGTCCGTGAGGCGAACATCCTCCGCCATCGCGGCGACCAGCCGGTCCGTGACGCCGTCAACGTCCTCCTGGAACTGCACGTCCGCTCGCAGATCACGCTCCGCTACGCCCAGGTAGGTGACGAACCGAGGGCTCTCGAACGTGCTGACCAGGTTCGCCGGGAACGTGATCAGCACCGCGATCAGACCGTACACGACCGGCAGCAGCACCCACGCGCGACCCTCGGCCCGCAGGTCGAGGAGGGCGAGCCGCCGGTTGACGTTCCCGCCCGCCGCCGACGCCAGGCCGGTCCGCCGCACCCACCGCGTCTGCCGCCTGGCACGTCGAGCAGTCTGCTTCTCACCCAGCGTGCTGCCGTGCACCAGGGCGCTGACGACCTCGATCTTCCTCACCCGGCCGAGCACGCCGCGGCAGATGCCGACGACGATCACGAAAACGGTCGCGAGTGCGATCAGCGGCACCAAGAATGTCCAGGCACCCACCGGGGCCTGCGCATAGTTCGTCTGGATGCCCTGTGTCAGCGCGCTCGCCGCGACGACGGCGAGCAGACCGCCGACGACGCAGGCGAACAGCGTCAGGACGCTGTACTTCGTCAGGTAGAGCCCGGAGATCGCGCGGTCTGGGATCCCGATCGCCTTCATCGCGCCGATCTCGCGAACCTCGTCCTCCAAGGTTCCAGAGATGACGAAGCGCAGGTTGAGCAGGGCGATCGCGATGAGGATCAGGCTGACGAACACGAGCGCGAGCGCGACCAGACCGTCGCTGATCACACTGATGATCCGAAGCTGCTGGCCGGTGACCGGCTGGCCGTTGGTCGGAAGTTCTCCGTTCCCCTCGTACGCGGTCTGCATCGCGTTCGCGTCACCGCCTGCCGCCAGCAGATACTCCACAATGATCTCCGGCGTGGCGCCACCGGCACGCTCCAGCGCCTCGAAGTCCTCGGGGTGGATGAGGAACCGCGACGACGGCGAGAGCGATGCCGCCATCTGCGCGTCCTTCACCGACCCCTGCACCTCGAGCTCGTGCGGACCGGAATCGGTCCGGATCGTCAGGACATCCCCGGCCGTCAGGCCGTACTGCTGCTGGTAGAGGACCGGGACGTACACCTCGCCGGCCACCGGCTCGACGATGCCCCCGGTCTCATCGACCAGGAAGTCGAACTCCTCGTTCTGCGTGACGAACAGGTTGTCGATCCGGCTGGCGGCCAGATCCCCGCTCTCACCTGTGCTCGGCCGTTCCCAGGCGAGGGTCGCGCTGTCGAAACCGAGCATCTCCTCGATCTGCCATGCGTCGATCTCCGACTCGTGCTCCGCCGCGAACCGTTCCAGCGCAGCCCGGTCGTAGTCCCCTTTGTGCATCTGGAGGAAGTCCGGCGGCTTTCCCTGCTCGGACAGTTGGCTGATCGAGCCGGCCAGCCGCTCGATCACCATCGATCCTGTCGCCATGAGGAAGGCACTCAGGATCAGGATGACGAGGAGTGCCGCATTGACGCCCTTGTTCTTGATGAGGTCGTTATATCCGTACCGAAGATAGAGCCGCTCTCCGTTCTTCACTGTGGTGCTCCGCATCCTCGGGGATGTGCGACGACGTCTACGTCTGGACGTTTCGAACGTATTCCGGATGCCGTCCGGAAAGAATGGGTTACGTCCCTGAGGCGACCCTGGTTCCGTCGTCCGAGGACCCTGACCGACTGCCGACGACAACGGCATGCACTTTCGAGTTCGAACCGGTTCTGGGCGATGAATCCGCGATCACCTGGATGAGGCCGGGCATCCGCAGATGTGAGAACCAGTCCCGACACATGTACGTATTGCAATATGTATATATGTGTGGTCGGATCGGTCTGTGTACGAGACATCCGGTGTGGCAGAAGCGGCGCAGTTGTTCAAGGTGCTCGGCAACGAGTCGAGACTGCGGTTGCTGTGCCTCCTCGGTGAAGAACCGAACACTGTGGGGGCGCTCGTGACGGCCACCGGAATGTCGCAGCCGCTGGTCTCACAGCACCTACGAACGCTGCGGCAGAGCAGTCTTGTCACCGCAGACCGCGCAGGCAAAGAGGTGAAGTACCGCGTCAGCGACAGGCACGTCTCGCACGTTGTCGCCGATGCGCTCGCACACGTCCGAGAGCCCCTCGCTACCGACGGGCCGATGAAGACAATCGAGAGGAATGATCACGATGAGCACCACGCACGCACAGGCTGAACACACCACCGCCGATCACGCCCACGGGGAGAACTGCGGGCATGAGGCGGTCTCACACGAGGACCACGTCGACTACGTGCACGACGGGCACAAGCACGCCGAACACGGGGACCACTACGACGAGCACTGACCGCATGCTCCCGGAGCGGGGTGTCGGTCAACGGCGCTCCGCCCCGGTCTGTGCAGTGGGCGCGGGTCGCGCTACCGTCGCTCAGTTCGCTGTGATGTGATGCGCGTGATCGCCGACGGCGGCCCCTCGCCCTGGCCCTGCAGGTCCACTCGGCGCGCGCCACAGGTGGCGCAGCGCACGTAGAGGACGCGTCCGATCGAGGTGCGGTGGGCGGATTCGATCGTCCATCCGTGCTCGTGCGTTGCGTCCGGTGGTGCTGGAGTGCCTGACGGCGCCGGGCTGGCGAGGAGGGAATCGTGCATCTGATCGGTGGTCATGGAGCAACCATGATGTAATGCCGTTATGCATCTCAACCCTTACGGCGAGTATGCGGTGCTGCTGGCCGCCTCGCTAGCGAATGACTGGCCGGCCGACCGGGCCGGGATCGAGGCACGCACCCGCGAGTTCGGGATGACGCAGCCGTTCCCAGATGCTCCACCGGACCATACGCAGACCCGCTCGGTGATCGATGACTGGCTCACCGTGGTGGACGCTCCGGACGAACGGACGCGTGCGGAAGTGTTGAACGCGCAGATGGCGGCCGTGACTGCCTATCCTCGGCTCAGCGACCATGACGATGAGGGCTGGCATCTGCACTATCGCGACTACGGCCACTCCCTGCCGCACGTGCTCGCCGCCGTGATCAGCGTGGGCACCGCACTGCACCTGACCACCCGCGGGATGCACCGCCTCTCCCGGTGCGCGGCCGGCGAGGCACCAGGAGACTCCTGCTCCGCCGTCGTGGTGGACATCACCCGCAACGGGCGGCAGCGGTACTGCTCAGTGCGCTGTGCGAACCGGGCCGCTGTGCGGCGACATCGTGCGCGTCATGCCTGAGGTAGACAGGACAGGATTCAACGGCGCTGGAGGAACTACCAGACCAGCCACACGATGCAGACGGTGATGAGCAGGTAGACGCAGAACCAGGTTGCCGTCGATCGCCGAGGTCGCCGGTAGTAGGCGGCGGCGCGTTCCTTGAGCGGCGAGTGGTACCGCGTCCTTGCCACCACCAGGAGCAACAGGTGCCAGGCGAGCACGGCGCAGAGCGGCTGTCCGATCACGACGACGACCGCGGCGACCGTACGCCACGACTCGTCCGGGACGAACTGGGCGATACCGAACGTGATCGCACCCAGCGGCACGAAAGCAAGGGTGTAGCCGATGAATCCCGTCAGCACGTGGCTGCCGACGAATCCGGCACGAGTGAGACGGCTCAGGGTGTAGTCGACGACGGGCATGCGCCCCGCGCCGGTCCGGGCACCACCCCGGTAGACCGCGGCGGTCGCCTCGTCCTCCATGGGCAGTCCAGACGCCTCGAACACGCCGATCGTGCGCTCGATCGGCTCCGCGTGAACCAGTCCTCGGCGAGTGGCCCGGATGCTCAACAGCAGTGGGATACCGGCGATCCCGATGGCTGCCACCATGGCCACCGCCCAGGGAAGGGGCACATTCGCGCCGATCTCGCCCAGGTAGATCCCGTTCAGGGCGAGGATCGCGAGCACGAGCACCACGATCCATACCGTCCGCAGAGTGCGCGCCCATCGAGGAATGCCGGAGAAGTCGTGCCGGACGGGGCCGTAGGTGGGCGACTCCGGGTCATCCGGCATCTCGAAGACTCGCAGCCGCGAGCCTGTGGGGCCGCTGTGGTGCACGACCTCCACCTCGCTAGCGCGAGTGGTCATCGTCCCCTGCTGGCCGATCACGTCCACCGCCCCCGGCGCGCCGCGCACCTCGACGATCTCCCCCTTGAAGTGCCCGGCGCTCGCATAGGTGCGCACTGTCTGCTGCTGGTCGTGGACCTGATGGGGCCGGTCCATCATCACGTGCTCCGGGTCGGTGACCTCGACCATATCCCCGTACGAGCGAGGTATGGGCGGAATCGACCGACCGGCCAGCGCAATGCTCAGGTGGTCTGGCCCGAGTGGGCGCCTTCGCGGATCTCTTCGATGAGCTTGGCATTGAATGCCGGGAGATCATCCGGTGTGCGGCTGGAGACCATCCCCTGATCGACCACCACCTCCTCGTCCACCCAGGTGGCGCCGGCGTTCTTCAGGTCGGTACGCAGGCTCGGGTAGGAGGTGAGCGTGCGGCCGTCGAGAACCTCGGCGTCGGTGAGGATCCATGCTCCGTGGCAGATCACCGCGACGGGCTTGTGCTGGGCGAAGAACGCGCGGGTGAAGGCCACAGCAGCCTCGTCCATACGCAGGTGATCGGCGTTCACGACACCGCCTGGTAGGACGAGCGCGGCGAACTCGCCAGCGTCTGCGTCGGCGGCACTCAGATCGACCTGCTGCTCATGCCCATTCTTGCCGGCGATGGAGCCGGATGAGGGGGAGACGAGCACTGCCTGGGCGCCTTCACTGGTGACGGCTTCCCACGGCGAGGTCAGCTCGCTGTCCTCGTACCCGTCGGTGGCCAGGAATGCGACCTTGGCGTTGGTGAGCGTGGTCATCGGTACTCCTCTCGGTTGAGGGACTGCGGTTCTTCCACGGTAGGTCCGATGAGCGCGTCCGGCATCTGCGGCGGACAGCTCGCGGCGCCGAGAGTCGCAGACTAGGCGCACGGGTTTCTGGTGAGCCAAAGGCACCGTCAGCACCGATGAGCTGACCTCCGAGCTGCAGGAGTTCAGTGAGCCCACCAACTCCCGGACCCATTGTTTCGCGACGATCGGCTCAGGGTGCCGGCACGGCCGTGTTCTGCCCGCTCGCGATCAGCCACTGGCCACCCTGGCGCAACCAGAGGTAGCTGGGCCGCCCCTCCTGGCGGGGCAATAGCGGCTGGCCGTCGATCGTCAGGTACTCCTGATTCACGCCGGTCATCGCCACGTCCGGGGTGATGAACCTGATGTGTTCGACCTCGAACCGCACCGACCCGTTGACGAACGCCCCCGGGAGAACCTTCGCAGTGAACTCGGCGATCGCGGGCCGGCCGATCAGGCGCACACCACCGGCACTCACCCAAACGGCATTGGCGTCGAACAACGCGACGAAGGCGTCGACATCCTCGGCGAGCTGTGCACGTTCAAGGTCAGCGACGCGGGCAACGAGTGCGGCGACGTCGGCAGCGGAAGCGTCCGGAGGAGAGGTCGATTTCGTCATGGCCGATAGTTCACTTCATCAAGTGCACTTGAGGTCAAGGGCGCCGGTCATCGAACGACCGCGCCGTGCAGGTCGTTGGAACTGCGCAGGATTGGTGAGGCGGTGAGCAGATCGGGCTCTACCTCATGTTCGGTGCGGACGCGGATGGTGATCGTCTCCCCGGCGCGGAGCGTGTCGAGGGCGCGGTCGGCGCGGGCGTCGGGCGCGAGACGGTCGGCCAGTACCGTGACGTCCAGCGCGAGCGAGGCCGCGTGCACGTGCACGCCGTACCCGCCACGGACCTGCTCGACGCTCGCGGTGAGCGCGTCCGGGGCGAGCGCCACGTCCTTGTTCTCGGCGAACAGATGCACGGCGCGGTTCTCGCCCAGGGTGGCGAACAGAACCTCCCGTGCCGGGTCGCCCGGTATCGCGAGCTCGTCCGGAACGTCCACCAGCGTCACCGATCGTGGCGCGGCATGCACCGACGTCTCGTCCGCGGTGCACACACTGCCGTCGAGACGTTCCCGGGCCAGATGCAGCACACCGTCCCACGGGGCGTCGGTGTCGTTGGCGATCGCGACCACGAGACCCTTCTCCCGGGGCTGAACCGTCAGCAGGCGCGGGGCATACGCCTGGCGCATCGCGTACCAGAGGGGTTTGGGCCGTTCATCGCCGTCGATCGCGGCCCAGGAGGTCACCGGCCAGCAGTCGTTGATCTGCCACACGATCGCACCAGCCGTGCGAGGCCAGTGTGAGCGGTAGTGCTCGACCGCGAACCGCACGGCGTGCGCCTGGTTGAGCTGGGCGGCCCAATGCCAGTCGGTGAAGTCCCCCGGGACGCCCAGGTGCGGACGCATGCCGCGGTCGAGCTTGCCGTTCCCGTCCGGGGCCTTCTGGTGCAACAGGAAGGCCGGGGACTCCTTGTGCAGATCCTCCGGCTCCAGAGCCCGGGTGAGAGTGGCCCACGTGGGCGGTCCCTGGAAACCGAACTCGGAGACAAAGCGGGGAGCCTCGTCCCGGTAGTGGGAGTAGTCGACCCGGTTCCAGACCTGCCACTCGTGCTTGAGGCCGTGATCGGGGTCGTTGGGATGCTTCTCCCAGGGCGCGAAACCGGGTGAGGCCGGGCTGCCCTCGATGTACGCGCGGGTGGGGTCGATCTCGGAGACGACGCGGGCGAAGACGTCGTGGTAGTAGCCGTATCCCCAGGTGCCACCCGCTAGCTGTGCATCCCACTCGTGGTCGACCGAGAACCAGAGGTTCTCGTTCCCACCGCACCAGAGCACCAGGGATGGGTGGCTCATCAGTCGCAGCACATTGTCGCGGGCCTCAGCTTCGAACTCGCCGCGCAGCGGTTCTTCTTCGGCGTAGGCTGCGCAGGCCAGGAGGAAGTCCTGCCACACCAGCACGCCGCGCTCGTCGCAGGCGTCATAGAACTCGTCCTGCTCGTAGATGCCTCCGCCCCAGACGCGCAACAGGTTGATGTTCGCGGCGACGCTCTGGTCCACCCGGCGGGCGTACTGCTCGGCAGTGATGCGGGTGAGCAGGTGGTCATCAGGGATCCAGTTCGCCCCCTTGACGAAGACGGGGGTGCCGTTGATCTCGATCACGAACGACGTTCCGGCCTCGTCGGGCTCGGCGCGCACGACGACCTCCCGGAACGCGACCATCCGCTCCCAGGAATCCCGCGTGGTCTCGCCGTCAATCAAGGAAACCTCAAGGCAGTAGCGCGGCTGTGCACCGTACCCGTGCGGCCACCACAGCTGGGCGTCCGGAACGTCAAGCACGACGGCGGCCCGTCCGTCGGCCACGGTGACCTCACCTTGGGCAACCGGTGCTGCGCCGTCGGGACTGGTGAGCGCCGCACGCACCCAGTGGGTGCTTCGCGGCTCGGCGGTGGTGACATCGACGAGCACCTCCACCCGTCCGTGGCCGTCCCCGCCCACGGTCACCAGGGGGCGCACCTGGTCGAGTCGTGCCGCGTGCCACCGCTCCAGGTGTACGGGTTTCCAGATCCCGGCCGTCTGCAGGTCCGGGCCCCAGTCCCAGCCAAAGCTGCACGCCATCTTCCGGATCGCGTTGAACGGGTGGTCGTAGGAGTGCGGCCGGGCGCCGACCTCGCGGGCGATCTCCTCCGCGCGGGTCAGCGCCGCGGTGAAGGACACCGTCAGCGAGTTCTCCTCGGCGAGCAGCCCGGTCACATCGAATCGGTACCTGCGGTGCATGTTCTCGGTCTGCCCGATCACGGTACCGTTCAGGGTGATGGTGGCGACGGTGTCCAGCCCCTCGAACACCAGGGCGGCGCGATCACCCACGTCGAGCGGCTCGGCGGCGAATGACGTCTCGTACACCCAATCTGCCCGGTGCATCCAGGTCAGGGCGCTCTCGTTCTCACCCAGGTACGGATCCGGGATCAGTCCGGCGTCCAGCAGGTCCGTGTGCACCGAGCCCGGAACGGTGGCCGGAACGACCGCTTCGCGGATCTGCGCGGGGACTGCCGGCCCGGCCGAGCGCAGTTGCCAGCCCGTGTGCAGGGGCGTGCTTTCCATGAGGTGTCTCCTTCGTGTGCGTCTGCGCTCCGGGACGGTGCCGGTGCGAGGGTCAGAACGACGTCGCCAGTGCCCCGACCACGTGGCTGCGGCCCGAGTCGTCACTGCTCTGCACGAGCAGGACCGTCCGCCACTTGTCCAGCAGGGTGCACGGGTGCGAGATCCCGAGCCGGACGAGGTCGCCGATCTGCAGTTCGACGCCGCTACCTGCCAGGTGCAGGTGCTGATCGTTCATCGCGGTGGCCCACCAGTTCGGGCTGAGCTGCTCGGTGTCGTCTCCGCGTGCCCGGTGCACGCGCTGGGGAACCGGCAGGCCCGCATCGAACGGAAGGTCGCGCCGCCCGGCGTCCAGGATGGCCCGTCCCGGCTCCGGGGCGGAGAGTACCCGGGACCACACGTGAGCGGCGGCGCGCAACTCCGGTCCGCGGCCCCTGGTGCTCGGGGTCAGCCGTGCGAACAGGCCGTCGTCATGGATGAGGGAGGACCCCGATCGGACGAGCACCACCGATCCGGGGACCTCACGTATCCGAGCGGCGGCGTCGGCCACGTGATCGAAGTACATGCTTCCGCCGGCGCTGAAGATCGGCTGCTCGGCCTCGACCAGGGGAGCGCAGGCCAGGAACAGACCGGCCAGCTGGTCGAGGAAGACGATCGCGTCCTGCTCCCGATCAGCCTCGCTCTGCGCCGGTGAGCTGCCCTCGTAACCGGACACCCCACGCAGCGCGAGCATGGGTGAGACCCGCACCGCGCGGGCGACCTCGATCGCTGCCTCCGTGGTCGAGGCCCCGGACCGGCCACCGGCCATGCCGAACTCCACGCATACGCCGAGCGGCCGGGGCGCACCGGCTGCGCGCAGGTGTTCGCTCATCCATGTTGCTCCTGCCACGGAGTCGACCCAGCACACGAGGTCCAGGTCTGGGTCCTTCGTGAGCAACCCGGCGAGCTCGGCCAAACCGCCCGGGTCGACCACCTCGTTCGCGATCACCACCCGCTCGATGCCAGCATCGACGGCGATCCGTGCCCCGGTGACGTTCGCCACTGTGATGGCGCGCGCCCCTGCTGCGACCTGCCAGTGCCACAGTGCCGGGCACATCGTCGTCTTGCCGTGCGGCGCCAGGTCAACGTCTCGTGAGCGTGCCCAGGAAGCCATTGCTGCCAGATTGTGCCCGAGTGCGTCCACGTCGAGCGTGACCACGGGTGAGCCCAGCTCACTCACCGGTGGCCCCGGCGTCCCTGGCCGCCATCCCTCGAGCGCTGGTGACCACGATTTGTCCGCACGTGCGGGGCGCACGAGGTGCTCAGCGAGCGCCCCCTGCCAGTCCGGCACCGCTGCGTCGTCGGGACCTTCAGGATTCTCCGAGCCGGAGGCGTTCATGACGACTCGGTGATGGTGACTGCATGCACCCCCGGCGTTCCCGGTGGGTGCGGACCCGGCGTCAGAGCCATCGTGACTCGTTCAGGAACAACCATGGGTTCACCGTAGGCGTTCCGCGCGAACAGCTGCTCGGCGTGCAGCTCGAGCGGGACGTCCCGCTCGGCCCCTGGCTCGAGGCTCACACTCGTGAACGTGAGCAGTTCGTTCTTCCGTCGTTGCCGGCCGGTCACCTGCCGCTGACCGTGCAGCAGCACCGTGTGATGGACCGCGCGATGGGTGTTGTTCCGCACGCGGACCGTGACCGTGAGCGGGCGCCCGGAGCGCAGCGCCTCGGCGGTCACCACGCGCGGGGGCATACACAGTTCTTCGTCGATCCCGTGCCCGCCCGTGCCGAACGGAAGTGAGCGCCCGTCCTGGTCGGCGTACCCGAAGAAGTGCTCCACGCGTTCGTTGTGGGCCACCGGGAGCACCCCGTCCCCGTACGGCAGGCTGATCGGCAGCCGGCCAGTGGCGATGGCCTCCCCGGTCAGCACCCGGGTGATGGCGCCCGCCCCGGCCGGGCCCGGGTACGGGCTGAAGATCACGGCATCGGCACGGTCGAGCACACGGGTGAGGGCACGAGCCCGACCGGAGACCACCACGCACACCACCGGTGTGCCGAGGTCGGCCACAGCGTCGAGGAGTCGCAGCTGCTCGGCCGGCAACTCCATGGAGGCGACGTCAACGCCTTCGCCGCCGGTGGCGATCGCGGAGCTCGGGATCGCTGCCCCGTTGTTGTCGAACTCGGTGGAGTACAGCCGCTCGCTCGTATCGCCGAGCACCAGCACAACGGCGTCGGCTCGCCGGCACACCTGGAGATCCTCGGGCTCCACCTGCCAGCGGGTGCCGCTGCGCTCACGGCAGGAGGACGGGGTGAGCACTCGCTCCGCCATTCCCGGGCAGGCGCGCAGCGCTGTGGCGATCCCGCCGAGGTCGCCGGTGACCGGCGGGGTGTAGTCGCCCAGCAGGGCAGGGAGGTCGTCCGCGTTCGGGCCGACGACGGCGATCGTTCCGGCTGGCAGCGGGAGCGCACGTGCCGAGGTGCTCAGTTGGACGATCGAGCGTTCCGCGAGCCGGGTGGTGACAACCCGGGCGCGTGCGGCGATGGTCTCGGTAGTGCTCTCGGTAGTGCTCTCGGTGGTCGCCGGGCCATGGTGGGCAGCGGCGCCAAGTAGCCCGAGCCGATCCTTGACCGCCAGGACCCGGTCGCTCGCCTGCCGGATCTCCTCGACGGTGATCAACCCGCGCTCGAGCGCCGCCTCGAGCGTGGTGAACGACTCATCCCACAGGCTCAGGTCCACGCCGGCACGGATCGCGAGGGCCGCGGCGGCCGCTGGATCGTCGGTCAGGTCGATCAACCGGTCCACGGCGCCGCCATCGGCCATCACGATTCCGTCGAAGCCCCAACGCTCGCGCAGGATGTGCGTCAGCAGCTGGCGATTGGAGATGCACGGCAGGCCGTCGATGTCGTTGTAGGCGGCCATGACGCCGACGGCACCGGTAAGCACTCCCTGCCGCGCCGCAGTCAGGTGCAGATCACCCAGGTCGATCGGTCCCAGCGAGGCGCTGGAACCGTTCCGGCCGCCGATTCCGGCGCCCTGCGCTGCGAAGTGTTTGAGCACCACGCCAACCCCAGGAACCGAGGACATCCCCTCCACCACTGCGGTCACGAACGCGGCAGCGGCATCCGGATCCTCGCCGTAGCACTCCTCGGTGCGCCCCCAGCGGGGATCGCGGGCAATGTCGAGTCCGGAGACCAACGCCAGATGTGCCCCGCTCGAGCGAAGCTCCTCCGCGGTGATCTGCGCCGCCTCCCGGATGCCCCAGGAGTCCCAGGAGGCCGCCACCGCGAGATTGACCGGGAACAGGCTGCCGCCGATGGCCATATGCCCGTGCGGTGCCTCCTCTGCGAGCAACGGCGGGATTCCGTGCTCGCTGTGCTGGACGCAGTACTCCGTGACCATTGCGGCCACATCGGCACGCTCGGCAACTGAGATCCCGGACTCCAGGGTGACCCCGGACCATGGATCGGCCCGGAACAGGCCGTACAGGGCGCCGAGCCCTCCCCACCGATCCACCTCTCGACGGAGCACGTCGGTGACAGCCCAGCTCTGGCCGTTGCGCTGGACACACTCCCAACCCTTCAACCGCTGGTTGAGTTGACCCACCTGCTCGCGCAGGCTCAGCTCGTAGGTGCGGGAGGCGGCCATGATCATCCTTTCAACGCTCCGGCGAGGATGGCGTTCTCCATCCGTCGTGACATCACCGCGTACGCGATGTAGACAGGCACGAGCGTGATCACCACGCCGGCGGCGAGGATGCCGAACTGGGCATTCGTGGCCGCTGAGAGAGTGGGCAGGGCCACCTGGGCGGTGCGCACATCCGGGCGGGTGCCGCCGATGACGAGGGCGAAGAAGTACTCGTTCCAGAAGTTGAGGAAGTTCAGGATGGCCACCACCGACATCGTGGGCACTGTCAGGGGTACGTAGATGCTCCAGAAGACCCGTGCCTGACTCGCACCGTCGATGCTCGCGCTCTCCTCCAGTTCGCGTGGGACCGTCCGCATCGCCTGGGTGAGCAGCAGCACGGCCAGGGGGATCGCGGCCGCACCGAGGATCAGGATCAGGAACTCGCGGGTGTGGAACATCCCGAATGCGATCGCCAGCATGACCGACGGCACCAGTGCGGCGAAACCGGGGATGAGGAAGCCGGCACCGAAGACCGCCTCGAGGGCACGTCCGGTGCGGTGCCGGGCGCGGGCGATGGCGTAGGCCGCCGGCAGCGTGACGGCGAGCGTGAGCACCTCGGCGCCCAGCGTGACGTAGATCGAGTTCACCATGGCTCGGCCGAGGTCGGCCTGCGTGATGGCGTCGGTGAAGTTCGCGAACGTCGGGTCGAGAGTCGGCAGGAACGGCTGATTGACGATCTCGACCGTGCTCTTCACCGAGGAGATCACCAAGTAATACAGGGGGAGGGCGAGGGCCACCACGTATCCCCACGCCGCCACGTGAGCGAAATACCTTGTCGGTCCTGCCCGGAATGTGCTGTTGCGTCGTGAAGCCATCAGGATTCCTCGGATTTCTCGTTGAAGAAGGACCTGATTCCCAGCAGCCCGATGGCGCCGAGAATGAAGAGCCCGACGGCGATCGCCTGGCTATATCCGACCTGTTGCCTGCCAAAGGCATAGTCGTACACGAGGAACGACAAGGTGACCGTGTCGTTTCCAGGTCCGCCCCGGGTGAGAAGGAGAACCAGAGCGGCCGATCCGAACAATGTCCACAGGAATTGGAGTGTGGTGACGACACCGACGAATTCTCGCGCCATTGGCCAGGCGATGGCGCGGATGCGCCGTGGATGGCTGCAGCCGTCCAGTTCCGCGGCCTCGAACACCTCCGTGGGTAGCGCCGAGAGGCGCGCGGTGAACATCACGGTCGAGATCGCCAGACCGGACCAGATCCCGATCGTGATGATCGCTGCGAGCCCCGTGGCGCCTTGGGCAAGCCACGGCCGCTGCGCTGCGTCGAGTCCGATCAGTCCCAACACGGCGTTCGCCAGACCGGAGGGTGCGAAGACCCCGGAGAAGACCATCGCTAGCGCCGGAGTGGACAGCAGTACTGGGGTGAAGAGCAGGGTGCGGATGAGCCGGTGACCGGGAGGATGCAGGTTGAGGTAGTACGCGAATGCGAACGCGCCGACGATGATGATCGGGAGGGACACACCCAGTTGGATGCAGGAGTTCAGCAGCGCCTGGCGCGCGACGTCGTCACCGATCACGCGGGCGAAGTTGTCCAGGCCGACGAACGTGCGGTCAGCATTGATGGAGCGCCACTCCAGCAGCGCGAAGTAGAACAGCGCCACGATCGGCCCGACCGCGAACAGCAGGAACCAGGCCAGGGCCGGGACGGTGGGCAGCAGGCCGGCCGCGGATCGCATGAGCGAGGACCGGGCCGGACGCCCCGCCGCCGGGCGGCGGGGCGTCACGGTGTCGGTGCTCATCCGGAGTAGGCCTCCTCCATCGCGGCGCAGATCGCGGCCGCGTCATTGCCGGGAGAGAACGCGATGCTCACTGACCGGTACATCGGGTTGGTGGCAGAGGCCGGGATGTGCAGATCCGGCATGACCGCCCAGTCCACCGACTCCGGGAGTGTGGTGAGTGCCTCGGCGAGCAACGGGTTGCTCTCGGCGGCGTCTGAGCCCTCCGGCAGCACCAGGGGCACGATCCCGCCCTCGGTCAGGAGGGAATCGATGACCTCATCGCGGTACATGAACGTGATGAACTGTTCGACCGCCTCCATCTTCTCCGCCCCGTTGTGACTCACCCAGAAGCCGGAGCCGGTGGCGCCCTGGTACGCCGTGGGGCTGGCATACTCGCCGTCACCGGGGCCGGGGAAGCCACCGAGTTCGGTGACCTCGATGATCTCCTCCGGTGCCTGCAGGTAGGACCAGGAGCCCATCGAGGCCATCGCCGCCTGCCCGGTGAAGTACTCGGTCGTGGCGTCGTCGACGGTGTAGCCCTCCGCTCCGTCCACGAACAGGCCGGCATCGCGCAGCTCGGCGAACAACTCGATCCCGCGCATCGCGCCGTCGGACTCGCAGAACGTGCCGTTCTTGAACACCTCCACCGCTTCCCCGGCGGGCAGATAGCTCTGCATGATCTGCAGGAAGAGCTTCTGACCGGACCAGTCGTTGCCCCCAGCGGCCATCGGGGTGATCCCGGCGTCCCGTAGTGCGGTGACGGCGCTGACCAACTCGTCGGTCGTCGTCGGGATCTCGCTCACCCCTGCCTCGGCGAGCAGGTCGGTGTTGAACCACCAGGGCCAGCTGAAGCCGGTGTAGGGGATGCCCCGCAGGTTCCCTTCCTCGTCAGTCCACTCCTCGACGTTGTACTCGGGGATGACCTCATCCAGGCCCCACTCGCTGATTTGGTCGTTGAGTGGGACCACGATGCCGTCGGTGGCCCAGTTCATCTGCCGGTCGGTGAGGTTGAGCAGGACGACGTCCGCTTCTTCGCCGGCGAGCGCGGCGCTTTCGTATGCCTGGTTCAGATCGTCGCTGTTGTAGAGCAGCTCGACGCTGATTCCGGTCTCGTCCGTGAATTGCTCGGTAGCTGCAACGAGTGGCGCATTCTGCGGCTGTGACTCGGTCCAGTTCGTTTGAATCACGAGGTTGTCGGTCTCTGCTTGTTCGCCGCTACCAGAACAACCAGCCGCCACCATGAGCGCGGCAATCGCTGGAATGGCAACAATTCGAGGACTCGGCTTCATTGCGAGGGCTCCTTCATGCAGGAAGTGCGGGGGAGAGAATGCAGGATTCGCGGCGGGTCTGCCGCTGCTAGGGGGTGATGCGCCGTCACTGTACACCGGTTAACTAGAAGTCGCAATCATGTCTATACTGGCGCTATGCCACGCCCGACGATCCGTACTGTCGCTGCCGCCGCCGGTGTCTCCGCAGCGGCTGTTTCGCATGCGATGAACGGCAAGCCGAACATCCCACCGGCTACAGCCAAACGCATCCGGGAGATCGCTGACGAACTCGGCTGGCGGCCCGCCAGCGCGGGGAGAAGGCTCTCGGGAGTGGTCAGCGATGTCGGGTTGATCGTCTCCCGGTCGCGGGAGGACTTCGAGCGGGATGCCACCTTTGTGCACATCCTCGCGTCGGTCTCGATCGAGATCAGCAAGCGCGGCCTCACCCTCGTCCTCGCGTTCGTGGAAGAACCGGACGCGGTGCTGGATACCTACCGGCGATGGTGGCAGGAGCAGAAGGTGGATGGCTTCCTGCTACTGGACCCGGTGGTCGGCGATCCACGTGCGGAACTGCTGGCTGAACTGGGCGTGCCCGCGGTGACCATCGGGCATTCGCCGGACACGGACCGGATCCCAGAGGTCACCGTCGCCGACGAGCACACGATGACCGAGGTGATGGAGCATCTACGGCAGCTGGGTCACACTCGGATGGCCCGCTTGAGCGACCCCGACACCACTGTGGCCGTGGCACGTCGGAACGTGCTCTACCGCGCTTCCCACCGCGAACTCTTCGGTGCCGACGGTATCCTTGTCGTCAGTGACCCGCACGGCCCGGTCTCCGAGGATCTGGCCCGGATCGTCACCGAAGCGCAGGAGCCGATCGCGATCCTCGTTGACAGTGAACTCATGGCGAGCCGGCTCTACGTCGCCGCCCACGATCGCGGATGGACGATCCCCGAACATGTGTCGGTGATCTCGTGGGAGGACTCGTGGGTCTGCGAGATGCTCGCACCCCGGTTGACCGCGTTGCGGCCCCCGATCGAGGAGAGTGCTCGTGTTGCGCTCGACGTGCTCGCCGCGCAACTGCGATCCGAGGAGTTGCCCTCCGGCCGAGTGGGTCCCCGTGAACTCGTTGAACGGGACTCCGTCGCCGACCTTCGCGCCTAGCGCTGCCGTGCCCTGCGCACGGATCCTGAACCCCGACCTTGAGGAGCACCATGCCCGTTGCCGCGCCAGCCCCCCGCTTCGGTGTGAATTACACCCCGAGCGTCGACTGGATGTTTCAGTGGATTGCCGTCGATCCGGCGGTTGTCCGTGCCGATTTCGCGGCGATCGCGGCTCTGGGCTTCGATCATGTGCGGGTGTTCCCGCTGTGGCCGGTGCTGCAGCCGAATCGCACGATGATCCGTACGCGCGCCCTCGATGATGTCGCGACGGTCGTGCAGATCGGACATGACTGCGGCCTGACGGTCTATGTTGACGTCATCCAGGGCCACATGTCCGGCTACGATTTCGTGCCGGCGTGGCTGCTCAACTGGCACGACGGCAACATGTTCACCGATTCGGGGGCCGTGGAGGCGCAGGGGAGACTGGTGCGGGCCCTGCGCGACCGGCTCGCCGATGTGCCAGGCTTCGGCGGCCTGACCCTGGGGAATGAGACCAACCAGTTCGTCGACGACCCGAACCCCGGCAAGATGCCCGCCACCCCGCAGCAGGTCTCGGCCTGGCTGGAGGGAACCATCGGCTCGGCTGCGATGCCCGCCGGGACGGTCATTGCCCACAGTACGAACGATCACGCCTGGTATCGCGATGGGCATCCCTTCCAACCGCGCCATGTCACCGAGCACGGCGACGTCTCGACCGTGCATTCGTGGATCTTCAACGGCACCGCCGCGAGGTACGGCGGCCTCGCCGAGGAGTCGACCCGGCATGGGGAGTACCTGATCGAGCTGGCCCGCGCCTTCGCAGTGGACGCCGACCGGCCGGTGTGGCTGCAGGAGATCGGCGCCCCCGACAACTGCCTCACCGACGAGGAGGCGCCCGAGTTCGCTGCCCGGGCGGTCGCGGCCGCGCTGACCACGCAGAACCTGTACGGCATCACCTGGTGGTGCTCGCACGACATTCCGGACTCGCTCTCGGACTTCAAGTCGCTCGAGTACGGACTGGGATTGCTGCGCACCGACCAGCAGGTCAAGCCCATCGGTGCTCGATTGGCTGAGGTGATCGCCGACGCTCGCGCGAACCCGATCGAGGTGCCGGTACGGACGACGGCTGTCCGCATCGACGTCGACGCCGACGGTGTCCCGCTCTCCCGGCCGGCGCTCGGGCCCGGTGGTGAGGTGTTCGAGACCTGGCACCGTCACCGCAAGAATGGCGCCACCCCCGCACTGGTGACCTCCTCCGATGCCGCCGACCCGGCGCGCTTGGCCGCCCGGGGCATCGAATCAATCGTCGCGGTCGCATGACTTCGCGCCCGCTGGTCATCCGGGGAGGTCTCGTCCCGAGCACTGCCCAGCCTGACGGCGCGCGGTGCGATGTCGAGGTCATTGACGGCGTGATCACCCACGTCGGAGCCGCGGAACCTGCCCACCGGTGGCTCACGCACGATGTCCTCGACGCCGGCGACCGAGTCCTGCTGCCGGGTTTCGTCGACGTGCACACCCACGCCGACGCCCGGGCGGGCGACCCCGACGTGCAGCTCGCGCTGTTGCGCCAAGGCGTGACGACGGTCTTCGCGGGGCTCGATGGACTCGGGTTCGCTCCGGCGGACGAGAGCGACTATGACGCGCTCGGTTTCGCTGCCGACTACTTCCGCGCGATCAACGGCCCGCCCCGCTCGGAGTCCGCCCTCAGCGTGGCCGGCTACCTCGCCCAGCTGCACGCATTACCGGTGCGGGTCGAGACGTTCGTCCCCCACGGTCTGGTGCGCTACGCCGTGCTCGGAGCCGAGCAACGTCCGGCCGAGGTGGCCGAGCGACAGCGGATGCGGGTCATCGTCGAGCGAGCCTTCGACCACGGCGCACGAGGATTCTCCACCGGTCTGGAGTACGCCCCGGGTGGGTACGCCGATGTGACCGAACTGGTGGAACTGTGCGCGGCCGCTGCCGAGCGCGGGCTCCCGCACGTGACCCACATGCGCGGTTACGAGGATCGGGCCACTGAGGCGTTCGCCGAGATCGCCGAGATCAGCGCCCGCAGCGGCGTGGCCGCCCACATCTCCCACCTACACGGTCCGCTCGCGCCGATCCTGGCGATGCTCGACGGCGCAGCGAGCGCCGGTCTGGACGTGACCTTCGACTCCTACCCCTACCGGCACGGTGCCTCGATCCTGGCGATGCTGGCCCTGCCGGCCTGGCTCCCGCTGGCCGACCGCGACGCCACTCTCGTCCAGCTCTCCCGCCCGGAGGTTGTGGCGAGGGTGCACGAGCATGTCGTCGGCCGGATCGCGATCCTCGCGCCGGCAGTGCTCTCCTCCGTGCCCGGCCACGAGGAGTTCGAGGGCTCGACCCTCGCCGAAGTTGCCGCCACGTGGGCGGTCGAGGTGCCGGACGCCGTCATCGAAGTGCTCGTGCGCACCGGCCTGCGGGCCGGCTGCGTGTTCGAACAGCCACCGACGAACACCGAGGAGTCGGTGCGAGCATTGGCCAATCATCCCGGCCACATGGCCGGGTCGGACTCGATCTATATCGGTTCTCACCCGCATCCGCGCGGGTGGGGCACCTTCCCCCGGTTCCTGCACCGGCACCTGCGCCAGTGGCAGGACTGGACCTGGGCCGATGCTGCCGAGCATCTGTCCACCCGGGCGAGCGAGCGGTTCCGGCTGACCGACCGCGGGGTCATCGCACCCGGATACTCGGCCGATCTGGTCCTGCTCGACCCGGAGACGGTGGCCGACCGCGCCACCTTCGCCGCACCCACCCGACCGGCCGACGGGATCGCCGACGTGCTCGTCCGCGGCGAGCACGTGCTCCGCGCCGGCCGACTCACCACCACGACAGGAGATGACAGATGACTGACAAGACCCCCATCCACACCCCCGACGCTCCCGCCCCGGCCTGGGCCTTCCATCAGGCCGTCCGCAAGGGCCCGATGATCACGGTCTCCGGTCAAGGGCCCGTGGACCCGGCCAGCGGTGAGTACATCGCCGCCGGGGACGTGGCCGCGCAGACCGAACGCACCCTGCAGAACGTGCGCGCCATCGTGGAAGCGGCCGGTGCCACCTTCGAAGACGTCCTGATGCTACGGGTCTACCTCACCGAGCGGTCGCTGTTCCCGGCCATGAACGAGGTGTACTCGGCGTTCATGGAGAAGCACTGCCCGAGCGGTGTGCGCCCGAGCCGCACCACGGTGTTCACGGGCCTGCCCCGCGAGGAGATGCTCGTCGAGATCGACGCGCTCGCCTACCGCGACTGAGGGATAGCCGAACCTTCAGCCCTCGAACACCCTCCGTAGCCCCTCCCACGCGGTCTCCCGCACGAACACCGGCACCCGGTCGCGCCGGGTGACGTCGGCATCCACCGTCGCTTCGCCGTCGTGGGCCTGCCCGGACCATACGTCCACCCACGCGCCCTCGGGCAGGTACACCGGCCAGGACTGCGTGCCCGGCTCCAGCACCGGGGCCACCAGCAGGTCGTCCCCGAGCAGCCACTGCACTGGGTGCTCCCACACGTTCCGGTCGCCCGGGTGGTCGAAGTACAGCGGTCGCATCAGCGGCCGAGACGTCGCCACCGTCTGCCGCGCTGAGGCAGCCAGGTAAGGCACCAGCCGCTCCCGCAGCTCCACCAGTGCCCGCACCTCGGAGATCACACGGGAGTCCCCGGTGCGTTCGGCGATGTTCCAGGGGGTGCGGTCCACCGAGGGCCTGCGGTGGTGGTTGAACTCGGAGTGGTACTGCATGATCGGCACGAACACGCTCGCTGCCATCGCCCGCACGTACAGCTCCGGTTCCGGGATCGGCCCGGAGAACCCGGCGATGTCCCAGCCCCAGTAGACGATCCCGCACGCCGCGGCGCTGAGCCCGGCCAGCATCGACCACCGGAACGCCTCCCAGGTGGAGTTCTCGTCCCCAGCCCAGAACGCGCCATGGGCCTGCGAGCCGGTGAATCCGGCCCGGCTGAACGTCACCGGCGCCTTCCCGCACGATTCGAGCAGCCGTCCATAGGCGGCCGCGTACCCGGTCGCGAAGGTGTTGTTGCCCTCGTCCCCGTGGCGCCCGTCCAGGTACACCAAGTCCGACCCCCAGGCATGCTCCCCGCCGTCGGTCTTGAACCCGTCGATGCCCACCTCCTCCACCAGGTACCGGCGTTTGGCCGTCCACCACTGCGCGGCGCGCTCGTCCGTGAGATCCGGCATCAGCCCGAGCGGGAACCACCAGCCCCGGTTGCGATAGGGCCGCAGGGTTCCATCCGGTGCTTCCTCGCGAACCAGCACCCCCTCCTCGATCGCCGCCCGCGCGTCCGCCTTCGCCTGAGCGGCCGGGTGCGGGCGCATCTTGATCAGCGGGATCTGCCACAGGTGCACCCGCACGTCATGGGCGTGCAGGGCGTCGATCATGCCCTTCGGGTCCGGCCAGGCGCCGTTCGCCGGGAAGGTGAAGTCCGCCAGCCGCATCGGCGCACCGTCCTCGCGCACCGCGTACTCGGCATCCCGGAAGGCGGTGAACGTCTGCTCGTCGCTCCATGCCTCGATCACCACGTTGCCCACCGGGATCCGGTGCTCGCGATGCAACGCCAGTTGCCGCTCCACCTCGGCCTGAGTGTTCCACTCGTTGCCGCTGGCCCACAGCCTGAACACCCAGTCCGGCAGTTCCGTCGGGCGTCCCACCTCGGTCAGGAAGGCATCCAGGACGGCGGCCGGCTCGCCCGCGTAGGTCGCCACACCCAGCAACGGCGTGGTCCCCGACGGCGCATCCACCTCCGCAGTGATGGTGAGCCGGTCCGGGCTCGCCTCACCGATGTCGAACCACACCCGGCGTGAGGTCTGCACATGAAAACCCCAGCCCGCACCGCCTACGACGTGCGCGAACGGCATCGGCAGGTAGGTGCGCCGGTGCGCGCCCTGGCTCTTGTACTGCTCGAACACCACCGAATCGAGGGAGGTGCCACGGTGGTCGAGGGCGTCGTAGCGCTCCCCGAACCCGGTCACGTGCTCGCCGGGTGCGAGCGGCAGGGCGAAGCGCACCTGGTGCACCCGTTCGCCGTCGTCGAGCACCTGGATACCGGGGAGGATCCCGACGGCGGCCCCCGCCAGGTCCAGCACGTCGCCCGCGGTGTCGCGCCAGGTGGCTGACCGGCACGTGTAGTGCCGGGTCCGCTGGGTGCCGTCAGTGCCGCCGTCGGTGCCGCTTCCGGTGTGCCCGACGAAGCGGTAGCGCAGTGTGCGTCCGGCGGCCGGCGCAGTGATCTCGGTCTGCCACCCGCCCGCCTGGCGGGCCTGACGTGCCTGCGCGGAAGCGAGGTGGCCGCCGTCGGTGGACTGCCCACGAGAGGACCGGGCCACCGGTGCCAGCGCCACCGTGGTGACCGGCCCGTCGTCGATCTGGTACTCCAGGTCCACGGTGGTGACTTCGGCGGAGGTACGCACGCCGAGGCGCAGTGGCTCTCCAGCCACCGGCTGGACGGGTGAGCGTTGTTCGGTGTCGTGAGCGTAGGGGTGCCCGGAGCCGAGTGGCCGGTGGCGGATCATGCGTTCTCCTCCTTCAGCTCCGCCGCCAGGCGAAGCACCATCGCGTGGGACCACAGCAGTGGCGTCGCCACCGGCCCCCAGCGGTCGATCCATTCGCTGCGGTAGTGCGGTGCGAGCAGGTGCCCGTCCACCTGCTCGGGGAGTAGGCCATCCGTTGTCGCGGTTCGGGCTGCCCAGTCGAGCAGTTCTCCGGCGCGGGCGGAGTTTCCGGTCCGGGCGTGCGCGAGGCCCAGGAAGCAGGACAGCAGCGGCCACCGGCCGCCACCGTAGAAGGTGTCGGCGCGGAAGCGGTAGACGCCGCCGTCGGTGCACAGTTGCTCCTCGATTGCCGTGATCGTGGCCGCAGCGAGCTCGGACGCTGGCTCGATCACTCCGAGCGGTCCGACCAGTGCAGCCAGGCTGGCGTCCACGGCATCGGTGCCGAGCCACTTGGTCACGTGCCCGTGGGCGACCCCACGGCTGGTGATCACGTCCATTGCCGCCTCCGCGCCCGCATGGGCCGCGTCGGCTCGTGTGCCGGTCACCAGGCCGGATCCGGCGGCCGCGCGCAGGCCCGCCACGATGCACCCCAGGGTGGAGACGTGCACCTGCTCGGCGTGCTCCTCCCACCAGTCATAGCAGGGCCGCTGCCAGGAGCTGAGCAGGTAGTCGACCGTGAGCTCGCCCGCAGTTCGCCACCGCGAGATGTCCACACCGTGCCGCGCGGCGTGCTCGGCGGCGGCCCACAGCCAGGTGCCGTACCCGTCGAGCTGGAAGTCCCACCACTCGTCCGCCCCGGGGCCACCGGCCATCGTGAACCGTGTTGGCAGCATCTGCTCCTGTGGCACCGGCTCACCGGCCGCGGCGGCCGCGACCACCCGCTCGATCGGGGTGCGATGACTCTCGACCACCCCGGCGCACCAGTCCAGGAATGCCGAGGGTGAGGTCACCTCCCCGGCGGAAGAGACGCCGTCGGCGATGAACGCACCATCCCGGAACCAGCAGTACCCGCGGTAGGCGGAGAACGTGGGGCTGGCCGGGTAGGCGCCGCCTGGATCCTGCAGGGAGGTGATGAGCTCGCGGGAGGTCTCCAACAGCGGAGCGAGGGCAGTGGTGGTCATGATTCTCTCCACTGGGAGTCCACCGAGTGCCCTCGATTTCGGCTATATCTCAGCAGGTGAGCGAAATCGGGGGGCACTCGGCGTGGGGTGGGTGGTGGGGTGAGGGGGGTCGCGGGGACGTGGGTCCCGGAGTGGCCGGTCAACCGAGCAGGGCGTTCACCCGTTCCTCGGCCGAGGCGAGCGCCTCCTCGACGCTCTTGCGCCCGGCCGCGGCCTCGGTGAGCTCTTCGGTGACGATGTCCTGCATCTCGGCCTGCCCGTCACCGATGGAGGGGGCCAGTGCCACCTGCTCGAGGGAGTCGAACACGGCCTGCCGGTTCGCCGGGTTGTCCTGCTGGAGGTAGGTGTCCAGCTGGGCCTGGTCGGCGATCGGGGGCAGCTCCCACCCCGACTCCAGGCGCACGTCCACAGTGGTGGGTGAACTGGTGAGGAACTGGGCGAACTCCGCGGCAGCGGCCTGATTCTCGGAGGAGGCCGAGACGCCTACGGCGTTGGAGAACAGGGCACTCGCCTGCTGGGCGTCACCTGGCTCGACGGCGATGTCCCAGGCGAAGTCGGCCTCGGCGAGGGCGCCGAACATCCAGATGCCCGTGTGCCACATGGCCAACTCGCCGCCCGTGAACAGACCGCTGTCGAAGTCGGGTGTGCCGGCGCCCTGTTCGGCGGTGGGCATCGTGGTGCCGGACTTGTTCACGAGCCACTCGGCCGCCGTGATTCCTTCGGGGGAGTTGAAGGCGACCGCGGTGCCGTCCTCAGTCAAGAACTGCCCACCGGCCTGCGCGACGGTCTTGTAGTACTCGTGGTAGCTGATCGGCTGGTAGTCGCCCCAGACTCCGGCATCGGCGTCGGTGAGCTCCTCGGCGGCCGCTCTTTCGTCCTCCCACGTCCAGTCCGCGGTGGGGTACTCCAGGCCGGCGGCGTCGAACAGGTCCTTGTTGTAGAACAGCACCACGTTCGAGAACGAGCTCGGCAGGGCGTACTGCGTGCCGTCGGTGGCGTAGGCCTCGGCGAGGGAGGTCTGATAGACACTGGTATCGGCGCCGTCCAGCGGAGCGAGCACACCACTGGACTGATACGAGGCGTAGTTCGCGAACTCGATATCGAACACGTCGGCCACGGTGCCGCCGGCCAGGTCGGTCTGCAGCGCCGTGAAGTAGTCCGCGTAGGGGAGTGTGGTCACCTCCACGGTGATGTTCTCGTGCTCGGCCTCGAAGGCGTCCACGATGGTCTGCAGATTCTCCTCGTTTCCACCGGCGGAGATGAAGTTCGTGTAGCTGATGGTGACCGGGCCGTCGTCGGTGGCGGCGGGTTCGGTGGCCGGGTCGTCCGTGCTGCCCGAGACGCAGGCGGTCAGGGTCAGGCCGAGCGCGGCAGCGATGCCGGTGGCGGCCGTCCAGCGGGTGCGATTCATGAGGATCTCCTTTGATTCTTCAGGTCGAGCAAGGGGGTAGGGGGTCACTTCAGTCCGGTGCCCGCGACGCCTTGAATGACGTACTTCTGGGCGAACAGGTAGAGGGCGAGCATGGGGAGCACGCTGACCACGGAGCCGGCCATCATCACGTCCCACTGGGTGGTGTACTGCCCCTGCAGGCCGGCCAGGGCCAGCGGAAGGGTCTGCAGGTGCTCCGAGCGCAGGATGATCAGCGGCCACAGGAAGCCGTTCCAGCTGCTCATGAACGCGAAGACCGCCAGACTTGCCAGGGCGGGTCCCACGAGGGGGAGGAGGAGACGGGCGAAGATGCGGACGTGCCCGGCGCCGTCGATCGTGGCGGCCTCGTCCAGCTCACGGGGCACCGAGTTCATCGCCTGGCGCAGCAAGAACACCCCGAACGCACTGGCCACCCCGGGCAGCAGCACACCGAGATAGGTATCCACCAGGCCAAGGCTGCGCATCTGCACGAACAACGGCACGATCAGCACCTGGATCGGGATCATCATCGTGGCCAGGTACAGCCCGAAGACCACGCCCCGCCCCGGGAAGGCCAACCTGCTGAAGGCGTAGCCAGCCAGGGAGCTCGTCACCAGCTGAAGGGCCGTCGTCGTGATGGCCAGGCCGAGGGAATTGGCGATCACGCGAGCGAACGGTGTGTTCGCGAACAGCTCGCGGTAGGCCGCCAGGGTCGGATCGTCCGGGATGAGCTGCGGCGTGGCGTCCAGTCCGGCACCGGACGAGAGCGAGGTACTGACCGTCCACGCGAACGGGAAGAACATCACCAGTGCGCCCAGGGCCACCACGGCGGTCAGCAGGATACGGCGGATGCGCTCAGGCATAGGTCACCCACCTGCGCTGTCCGATCAGCTGGACCACCGTCACCGCGAGCACCACCGCGAACAACAGCCAGGACAGTGCCGAGGCCTCTCCGGCCGAGCTGTACCGGAAGGTGAGGTCATAGATCTGCTGCACCACCACGGTGCTTGAGCCGGCCGGCCCGCCCCCGGTCATCGCGTACACCTGGTCGAACACCTGGAATCCGTTGATCAGGGAGATCACCACCACGAAGAAGGTGGACGGGGAGAGTAGGGGCAGGGTGATGGCCAGCAGCCGGCGGAACTTCCCAGCGCCGTCGATCATCGCCGCTTCCTGCACATCCGTGGGAATCGCCTGCAGGCCGGCGAGCAGGATGATCATCACGAATCCGAGGTCCTTCCACGCCGAGGCGAGGATGATCGCGGGCATCGACCAATACGGGTCCGTCCACCAGCCCGGTCCGTCGATACCGAGCCCGCCGAGCACGGCGTTCACCACCCCGACGGACGGGTTGAGTAGCCATCGCCACACCAGCGCCACCACGATCCAGCTGGTCACCACGGGTAGGAAGTAGATCCCGCGCAGCAGGTTCCGGGCCGGGATGAGGCTGTTCAGCGCGAGCGCCAAGGTGAGCCCGCCGAGGTACACCAGGGGTAGATAGCCGACGACGTAGTACAGCGTGTTCGCAAACACCCGCCGGGTGGCGTCGTCAGTGAGCAGCGTGGCGTAGTTCTCCAGCCCGACCCACTCCATCACCCCGAGCAGATTCCACGAGTGCAGGCTGGTCCAGAGGGCTCCGGCCATCGGGTAGATGGTGAACATCAGCAGTGGCAGCGCGCTGGGCAGCAGGAACGCCAGCACCGTGAGGGTGTAGCGCAGCCGGCTGCGGCCTCGCGATCGCGTGGGCGGTGTACTCGAGGTCCTCCGGGGGAGGGCGACGGCGGTCGGTGCGGTCATTGAGGTACCCCGGTCTCACCGGCAGCCGGGCGGGCAGCGGCAGGGGCCTCGCCGATGGCGAGGCGCTCGCGGACGAGGCGGCCCTGTTCTCCGGAGCGGCCCTGGGCATCGAATGGGGTGCTCAGTACAAGGGCCGCAGCGCCCTGGGCCCAGCGATCGTCCTGCCAGGTCTCCACGGTGATCGGGATGTGCCGGGTGTGCGGGATGAGCGCGGCGCGGAAGGCGGGCTCGAACCCGGCCGACCAGTGCCGCCAGGCGGTCACGCCTTCACCGAGAACGATGACCGCTTCCGGATCCAGCACGTTCACCAGGCCGGCCAGGGTGCGGCCGAGGTGCGTGCCGGCGGTCCGGAAGATCGCTTCTGCGCCTGGGTCGCCGGAATCGGCGCGGATGCGCAGGGCGTCGACGTCGGAATCCTCAGGGAGGACGCCTGCGGCGGTGGCCTCGGCGAGCAGCGCGCGCTCGCTGATCAGGGTCTCCAGGCATCCCGTCCCGCCACACACACAGGGCGGACCATCCGGGACGACAGGCACATGGCCCAATTCGCCGGCGCCTCCGCGCCACCCGCGAAACACAGTGCCGTCGCTGATGATCCCGGCGCCGATCCCGGTGCCGATGGTGACTACGAGGGCGTGCGCGAGTCCGCGGCCGCTGCCGTAGAGCGCCTCGGCCATGGCGAGGGCGTTCACGTTGTTCTCCACGAGGACCGGAAGGTCCACGGCACGCCGGAGCGTCTCGCCCACGGGCACGCGCACCCACCCGAGTTGCGTGGAGTCGACTGTTCCGGCGTCCTGCTCGTCCACTGTGCCCGGGACCCCGACGCCGATGCCGAGGAACGGCCCCGATGTGCCCTCGGAAAGAAACTCGACGGTGATGGCGGTCAGTTCGCTCAACGCGGCCCCCGCAGCCGCGTCGAACTCCCGGGTGGCGGAGCGCTGGACGGAGCCGTCGATACCGACCTCCACCAAGGTGATGTGGTCGGCCACCACCTTGATGCCGATCGCGCGACCACTCTCGGTGACCAGGCCAAGGAGGCGTGCCGGCCGGCCGCCCTGGGAGGGGGAGTGGTCCAGCTCGGTGAGGAGCCCGTCCGCGATGAGCCGCTTCGTCGCGCCCGTGATCAGCGCCGGGGAGACGCTGAGAGCGCGCGCGAGCTCAGCGCGAGAGGTGGGTCCGTGGGCTCCGATGTGGGCGAGAATCGCTGACCGGGTCACGTCCATGCGGGCGGCCGTGCGAGCCAATGTTAACTCCTTTGTTAAGAACTGAAGTAAGACTAGGGCGGGCCACGACAGGCGTCAAGCAGCAGAAGGTGGCAGCCCTCAGTTGCCTGCGATATCGCGTCACTGGCGTAGCTGCGGGATGCCGTCGGGCTCGGTGCAGGGCTGCTCACCGGGCGGATCCCGTCGTGGAACACCGCGGTTGCGAGGCGGTAGCTCACGTGAGTCACCTGGAATAAGAGTCGCCAACGCAGAACGCGGATAGCCGAACGATGGGCCACCGACACGGTGCGTGTGGCGCATCGACGATGCCGTGTTGCGATGGCCGTGCCGCACCAGGCGTCGCCAAAGCCGCTCGCGACAGAACGCGTCGAGCCCGCGATGGTTGTGCGACCTGGTCGCGGGCTCGACGCAATCTTAGGAGTTGAGGGCGGCGGTGGGCGGGGTGCGGGCTGCTCGGATGGCGGGGTAGATACCCGCGATCGCTCCGATGATGACGGTCGCGCCGACCGCGACCGCGATGGCCACGGGCGGCAGAGCGAACGGCCAGTCGTTGATGAGCCCCATGACCCCGGTAGCCACGGCACCCAGGACGCTCCCGAAGACACCACCGAGGGTGGAGAGCAGGAGTGCCTCGGCCAGAAACTGGGCCACGATGTGCTGGCGGGTCGCCCCCAGGGCACGACGCAGTCCGATCTCGCGACGTCGTTCCAACACCGAGATGATCATCGTATTCGCCACTCCGATCCCTCCCACGAGCAGTGCGATCGATCCCAACCCGAGGAGCAGCCCGGTGAAGGCATCGTTCGCGGCACTTTGGGCGGCGAGCGCGTCCGATGGTCGAGAGACATCGACCTCGCCTGGTGCTTGCGGGGAAATGGTGGCAGCGATGAGTGAGCGCACTGCTGCGACGGCATCGTCTGCCGAGCGTTCGTAGATGGTGGTCGGCGAGCCCTCGTAGGCGAACCTGTTCTCGGCAATGCCTGCACCGATGAGGGCTGCGGTGTCGAGTTCGGGAGCGAGTGCGGACGGCTCGAGAATGCCGATGACGGTGAAGTACTGACCGCCGAGCCAGACCTGTGTGCCGAGGGACACCACCCCGAGACGCGACGCGGTGGTTGCTCCCAGCACGACGCTCGGGAGTTCAGCGGTTGCTGGGTTCAACCACGTGCCGGAGCTCATCTCGGTCGAGGTCACGTCCAACAGGTCGTCATCAGCAACCAACGTGGTGATTCCGCCGGTTGCGGCCGGGTCGGCCAGTGGGCTGCGGTACACGTTCACTGGGAGTGCGGCGGTGCTGCTGGCGGACTCCACACCGTCGATACGGGAGACCTTGCCCAGCGCGTCGGAAGGCAGGTCTGTCTGCTGACCGGTGAAGCTCGTTCCTGCGCTTGCGGTGAGCAGGTTGGTGCCAAGCCTTGAGAGCTGGTCGTTGAGGCGGGCCTGACTGGATGAGGAGATTCCAACGACGGCGATCATCGCCGCGATGCCGATGGCGATACCCAAGGCCGACAGCACCGCACGGGTCGGGCGTGCACGCAATCCCGTCGTTCCCAGACGCAGAACATCCCGGCCTAGCAGACGAGAACGGCTGGAGGGACGGCTCTGCGCGGTCTGGACCTCTGGTGTGCTCAGGGTGGTCATGCACTCACCACCTGCGCCGAATCGCTCACGATGAGCCCATCCCTGATCGCGATCCTCCGGGGGAGCCGAGCGGCGAGTTCATTGTCGTGGGTGATGACCACGACGGTGGTGCCCTGGGAGTTGAGCTCGTGCAGCAGCTCGACGATCGAGGCGCCAGCGCTGCTGTCGAGGTTGCCAGTGGGTTCGTCAGCGAGAAGGAGCCGTGGGTTGCCGACGACGGCGCGCGCGATCGCGACGCGCTGGCGCTCGCCGCCGGAGAGCTGGTGCGGGAAATGGTGCACTCGGTGGCTCAGTCCGACTCGTTCCAGAGCGATCTGAGCCTGACGGCGACGCTCGCCCAGCGCTGCTCCGGTGTAGAGCAGCCCGTCGGCGACGTTGTAGAGCGCGGTGACGCCTTCAGCGAGGTGGAACTGCTGGAACACAAAGCCGATCCGATGGGCGCGCAACGCCGACAGGGACCGGTCGTCGAGGTCATCGACGTTCAGGCCATCGATGTGGGCGCTGCCCGCCGTGGGACGGTCCAGCGTCCCGATGAGATTGAGCAGTGTGGACTTGCCCGATCCACTCGGGCCGACAATTGCCACGAACTCTCCGGGACGGATCTGCAGCGATACCCCTGCGCAAGCGAGAACGGGAGGGTCGCCGTACGCGCGCTGGACATTGTCGAGGGCGATGACGGGATTCATCGGGACGGCACCACCACTTCTGTGCCCTCTGACACGTCATCGCCGGAGATCTCCACGCGCCCGCCGGCGAACAGGCCGGTCTCGACCGGCACCTGACGAGTCGAACCGTCCGAATCGACGACCTCCACACCGAACTGGTCAGGGGTGAGCGCAAGCAAGGCACCGACCGGGACCGAGAGGACGTCTTCGCGGGACTGGCTCGGGATGTCGACAGTCACCGATGCCTCCTGGAACGCCGACGCAGCATCCGCATTATCCAGAGCGACCACCACCGGGATCACAGTGGTGGACTCCCCCGTGGCGCTTTCGGTCTCGGTCGGAGTGCCAACCGAGATGATCGTCCCGGACGTCTGCTCACCACCAGGCAGCCGCACCACGACCGCCGTGTCCAGGACCGCGAGCTGCTGGTCGGACAGGCCCAGGTCCACGTCCACGATCTGGGTGGTGCCAGAGACCTGGAACAGTTCGGTCTCTGCAGCGACATGGTCGCCGACGTTCGCGGTCGCCGTACCGATGCGCAGGTCGCCGTCCGCAAAGACGACGGACCCGAACGGCAGCTCTCCGGTGCGGTCGAGCCCGTGGGACTCCTGCCAGTCCATGATCGCTTCCGTCGTCGCCCATCGGAACTGCTCGTCGGGCTCTCCGGTGAAGAACCCGAGCTCGCTCAGCGCCTCCTCCAGCTGCTGCACGTCCGATCCGTCGTCCATCCCGCTGGCGAACCCCCGCCACGCCGGCCTCTCACCGCCCAGCAGGAACACCGGTACATCGTCGATCGAGTACAAGCTCTCCCCGGCAGACGCGGTGGTACCCGGGCTGGGCAGTCCGGTCACCGTTCCCGCTACCCCCGCCTGGATCGTGCGGGAAGCCTCGTATCGCAGGGTTCCGACCGCACTGGTGCTCTCCTCCAGATCCCCTCGCACCACGTGCCCCGTGGCGAACTGCTGCCGTGGGGCCTCCTGCCCGGAATCCGCGAGCGCGCCGGTCGAGACAGCCCACGCTCCCGCCCCGGCCCCTCCGAGAAGAACAACTGCGGCGAGGGTGCCGAAGAGGACCCGGTGCCGTGAACGCTTCCGAGGTGGGAGGACATCGGGGGAATCGGATGGTGAGACTTCGGCCTCGGGCACGTTCTCGTGCTGGACTTCGGTCACGGAGCTTCTCCCATGGCCTCTTCCGCCTCCGTTGCGCACTCGTTGAGCAGCTCCTGTCCGGCGTCCATCGGAACAGTCAGCCCCTCCTCGGGCGCCGGATCGGAGACATCGAGGCCGTTCTCACGCAGACACGCGGCCATCGCCAGGTCGAACTCACGCTGTCCCTGCCCCGGCTGAGCAGCCCCATCGCCCCCAGGCGGCGTGCCAAGTTCGTCCGCACAGACTTCAGCTGCCTCCATGAACCCGTCTCCTGTCCCGGCCCCGATCTCCGCGCCGTTCTCCCCGGGGTCGGGCATGTCGATGCCCTGATCGCGCATGCACTCAGCGAACGCGAGCTGATACTCCTCCGCGGTAGCGAACGAGGACTGCTCCGAGCCTTCCTCAGCCGTATCCGGGGCATCGTTACTGCATCCAGCCAGGCTTGCACCCGTCAGGACCAATGCCACCAGCATGGTGGCGACGGTGGCGGTTCGGCGTGGTTGTCTCATCAGCACTCCTTGAGTCCGTGGCCGCGGTTTCTCCGACGGCGCCCGATCAGTTGATCAAGAGGGGCGTTCTCAGAGCGTTCAGGAATTTCTTTATGCCGTCGCAACGCCTCCTGTGGTTCGCTGTCATACGGTCGGCAACAGGGAAGAGAGGGCGCGTGATGCGGGTTTTGATCGCGGAGGACGACCCCTACCTCGCCGACGCCATCCGCATCGGACTGCGGCGTGAGACGATCGCCGCCGACGTGGTGCACGACGGAGCCGCCGCCCTGGACGCGGTTGTCGATGAGACCTACGAGGTCGTGGTGCTCGACCGTGACCTGCCCGGAGTCCACGGCGATGAGGTCTGCGCCCGACTTGCCCGCGAGCATCCGCACGTTCGCGTCCTGATGCTCACCGCCGCACGCACACTGGACGAGCGAGTCACCGGCTTCGAACTGGGCGCCGACGACTACCTGCCCAAACCGTTCGAATTCCCCGAACTCGTCGCACGGCTGCGTGCGCTGGAACGGCGCAGCCAACGGGCCAGCCCTCCGGTTCTCGACGCGCTTGGGGTTCGTCTCGACCCGTTCCGCCGGGAGGTCTACCGCAATGGTCGACTGGTCCGCCTGAGCCCGAAGGAGTTCGCCGTCTTGCACACCCTGATGAAGGCCGAAGGCGGCGTGCTCGGGGCGCAATCCCTTCTGGAGCAAGCGTGGGATGCCAACGCGGACCCGTTCAGCAACACGGTCCGAGTCACCGTCTCCAACCTCCGCAAACGCCTGGGCGAGCCGTGGGCAATCCAGACCGTATCCGGCGTCGGGTACCGATTCGGCACCACAGAATGACAACCTCGCAAGAAACGGGACGCAGTCCCCGCCAGCGGGTGCTCACTATCCGAACACGTCTGTGCCTCAGCTACGCGGGTCTGGTTGCCACATGCGGCGCCGTTCTCATCGCGCTCGTCTACCTCTATATGCGGTATGTACCCAGCTACAACCTGCAAGTGCGGCGCGTACCCACCACCGAACTCGATCAGCCCACCCCCGGCCCCGCGAGTGACCTCGGCCGGATCCAACCAGCCCACCCACTTGAGATCCGGACAGTCGACGATGTCCTCAGCAACCTGCTGGTCGCTTCGCTGATCGCACTCGGCGTCCTCATCATCCTAGGTGGCATCCTCGGGTGGCTGATGGCCGGACGGATCATCAGGCCACTCACCGCGATCAACGCCGCGGCCAACCGCGCAGCCTCCGGTGAACTCGACCACCGCTTGAGCATGGCTGGCCCGCAGGACGAGATCAGGGACTTGTCCGCGACCTTCGATCGCATGCTCGCTTCGCTCGAGCGATCCTTCGCCACTCAACAACGATTCGCTGCCAACGCCTCGCACGAATTGCGTAGCCCGCTCACCACGGTCAAGACGATGATCGACGTCACGCTGGCCGACCCCGCTGCCGACTCGGGTGAACTCCGCTCGCTGGCCGAGCGCATCCGCGATGTCAACCAATCGAACATCGACACCATTGAGGCCCTCCTCGACCTCGCCAGCGCGAGCAACGCGTCGCTCACTCCCGAGCGGGTGAATGTAAGCGCACTTATCGAGGAGGTCGCGAGAGAACTCGCCAACGAGATCAAAGAGAAGGACCTCACCCTGACGATGCAGACCGCCCACGCCTGGACGCGCGGGAGCCCCATCCTGCTCCGCCAAGCCCTTTCCAATCTGCTCCGCAACGCCGGTCGGCACAACCACCGCGGTGGACAGATCACTGTACGTACTGCGACGCGTCCGGAGTCGTTGCGTGTCACGGTCGCCAACACGGGCGCCACTATCCCGCAGGAGATGGTCGACCAACTGACCGAACCCTTCGCCCGCGCACACGGACGCTCGCTCACGCGAGGCGCCGGCCACGGACTTGGTCTAGCCATCGTCACCGCAATTGCCAGCGTCCACGACGGAACGCTCACACTCGAACCCAACCCCGGCGGCGGCCTGATCGCGCATCTCGACCTTCCGACCCCATCACGCGCGCCCGTTGATTGAATCCTCAGAGTTAGTGCTTCCCGCGCAAGCCACCCGGTGACTCAGGAAATCACTCATCTCCAGCATGGCACGGAATACCCCTAGGGGGTATGATGTTGGCTCGCGTATGACGAACGATGGAGCGCAGCAGATGACCGAGGACCGCACCGCTGACCACGAGCACGGATCTGCCGAACGTCACCAGCACGAAGGTCACGCTGGCCACGAAGGCCATTCGGGACATGAGAGTCACAGCGGACACTCAGGGCATGGCGGCCACGGCGATCACGCGGCCCAGTTCCGCCGCCTGTTCTGGATCATGCTCGTGCTCGCCGTCCCCACGGTCGCGCTGAGCCCGATGTTCGGCGACCTGCTTGGCTACGCCCCGCCGTCGGGCACAGCATGGATCCCTGCGGTGCTGGGCACGGTGATCTATGTCTGGGGTGGCCGCCCGTTCCTGACCGGAGCTGTCTCGGAGATCCGGGCCAAGTCGCCTGGCATGATGCTGCTGATCGGGATGGCGATCACCGTCGCCTTCGTCTCCTCCGCCGGGGCCACTCTCGGGCTGATTTCCCACGAGTTGGACTTCTGGTGGGAACTGGCGCTGCTCGTGGTCATCATGTTGCTCGGTCACTGGATCGAAATGCGATCCCTTGCCCGGACCTCGTCGGCTTTGGACTCCTTGGCAGAGTTGCTGCCTGACGAGGCCGAACGGGTGGGAGCCGATGGGAGCACCGAGACGGTCCCGCCGTCCGAGCTGGAGTTGGGCGACGTGGTCATCGTCCGTCCCGGCGGCCGCGTCCCGGCCGACGGTGAGGTGTCCGAGGGGCGGGCGCACATGGACGAGTCGATGATCACCGGTGAGTCCGTCCCCGTGGCGCGCGGGGTCGGGGACACCGTGGTGGCCGGCACTGTCGCCACCGATTCCGGCCTGCGGGTGCGCATCGCAGCGGTGGGGGAGCAGACGGCGTTGGCCGGCATCCAGCGGATGGTCTCCGAGGCGCAAGCCTCGTCCACGAAGGTGCAGCGCCTCGCCGACCGTGCCGCGGGATGGCTGTTCTGGTTCGCCCTCGGAGCTGCACTCCTGACGGCGATCGCGTGGTTGGCCCTCGGCAGTCCTTCCGATGCGCTTGTCCGTGTGATCACCGTGCTCGTGATCGCCTGCCCGCACGCCCTGGGCCTGGCGATCCCCCTGGTGGTCTCCATCTCGACCGAGCGCGCCGCTCGTGCGGGCATCCTCGTCAAGGACCGGCTGGCGCTGGAGCGCACCCGGTCCGTGGACGCCGTCCTTT
This sequence comes from Ruania halotolerans, assembly GCF_021049285.1. Lineage (GTDB taxonomy): Bacteria > Actinomycetota > Actinomycetes > Actinomycetales > Beutenbergiaceae > Ruania > Ruania halotolerans. The sequence goes on along the minus strand of NZ_CP088017.1, from coordinate 3,007,871 downwards.
TCGACAAGACCGGAACCCTGACCAAGGGGGAGCCCGGCGTGGTGGACCTGGCAACCGTTGCCGGCACCGACAGGGGTTCCGCTTCTGCCGCCGACGACATGCTTGGCCTCGCTGCCGCCGCAGAGTCCGACAGTGAGCACCCGCTCGCTCGAGCCATCGTGTCCGCGGCCCGTGATCGTGGCCTGGACGTCCCGGGCGCCGAGGAGTTCTCCTCCGCACCCGCACTCGGGGTGCAGGCGAAGGTGGCGGGCCGGACGATTCGCGTCGGCGGCCCGGCCCTCCTGGAGGATGCGGGCCAGCAGCCGCTCCCGGAGAGCGCCGAGTGGGCTGAGGGCGGGCGCACGGTGTTGCACGTCCTCGCCGACGGGGAGGTGATCGGGGCGCTCGCCCTGGCAGACGAGATCCGACCGGAGTCACAGGAGGCGATCCGCCAGCTCCATGATCGGGGGATCGCGGTGGTCATGATCACTGGTGACGCCGAACCTGTGGCGCAGTCCGTGGCCTCCGAACTCGGTATCGACCAGGTGTTCGCCGAAGTGCGTCCCGAGGACAAGAGCGCCAAGGTGCGCCAGCTGCAGGAGGAGGGACACGTCGTCGCGATGGTGGGCGATGGCGTGAACGATGCCCCGGCCCTGGCACAGGCTGATGTCGGGATTGCGATCGGTGCGGGAACCGATGTGGCGGCTGCCTCGGCCGGGCTGATCCTCGCCGGCGACGACCCGCGCTCTGTGCTGTCGATCGTGCGGCTCTCGGCCACCGGCTACCGGCTCATGGTCCAGAACCTGTGGTGGGCGTCCGGCTATAACCTGATCGCCGTGCCACTGGCTGCCGGGGTGCTGGCGCCGATCGGCTTCGTGATGCCGATGGCGGTGGGCGCGCTGCTCATGTCCGCATCCACCGTGGTGGTGGCACTCAACGCTCTGCGGCTGCGGCGGATCGATCTCACGCCCTGACCGAGAGCACCGTCATGCGTCGAGCGAGGCAATCATCTGCCTGACTCGACGCATGAGCGTCGCCCTGGTGCGGGATTCCTCGCGGGTCACAGGACCGCGCGGAGGAATTCCTTGGTGCGTTCATGGGTCGGGTTGGAGAACATCGCCTCTGGCTTCGCGTCCTCGATGATGTGTCCGCTGTCGAACATCAGCACCCGGTCGGAGACGTCCTGGGCGAACTGCATCTCGTGGGTCACGATCAGCATCGTGATGTCGGTGGTCTCGGCGAGATCGCGCAGGACCTGGAGCACATCGCCCACGAGCTCGGGATCGAGTGCCGAGGTGACCTCGTCCAGCAGCAGGATCTCGGGGTCCATCGCCAGCGCTCGGGCGATCGCCACGCGCTGCTGCTGACCACCGGAGAGACGGCTCGGGTGCTGATCAGCCTTATCTCCCAGGCCCACCTGATCCAAGATCTCCTTGCCGCGTGCACGGGCCTCATCTTTGGACTTGCCGAGTACATGGACGGGCGCCTCGATGATGTTCTCCATCACCGTCATATTCGGGAACAGGTTGAACTGCTGAAACACCATCCCGATCCGGGTGGTGAGTTGAGCGACCTCCTTGTGGCGGCGGGCCACCCGGCGACCGTTCCGCTCCAGGTGGGTGAGCGGCACGCCGTCGACGTAGATGTACCCGTCGGTGAGCGATTCCAGCGTCATGACCAGACGAAGGATGGTGGTCTTCCCGGAGCCCGAGGGACCGATCAGGGTGACGCGTTGGCCGCGCTCGACCTGGAAGTTGAGGTCGTCAAGCACGGTGAGGTCGCCGAACTTCTTCACGACGTTCTCGAACTTCAGTGCCGGTGCACCCGGCACTGACTGCAGGGATTCGTCAGTAGGTGGCAAGACGGTTCTCCAGTTTCCGCATGAGGACGGCGGTGGGGTAGCTCGCCGCGAGGAAGATCAGACCGGCCAAGGTGAAGGATTCGACGTAACTGAAATTCTTCCCGCCGAACTCTCGCGCCTCTGTCACCATTTCCGGCACGGAGATCATGATCAGGAACGGCGTGTCCTTGAACATGGCGATCGCCCAGTTGCCGAGCGACGGGAGAGTCGCGCGGAGTGCTTGGGGAACGATCACCGCACGCCAGGTGCGCGCCTTCGACATGGACAGGGCAGTGGCTGCCTCCCATTGGCCGGGTCGGATGGACTCGATCCCCGCCCGGTAGGACTCGGCCATATAGGTCGAGTAGTGCACGGCGAAGACGACGAGCCCGATCGTCAGCGCTGACACGTCCGTGGCGATCAGGAACGAGTAGACCGCCACCAACTGCAGCGGAATCGGCGTCATCCGAATGATGTCAAGAACCCGGAAGACGACGGCGGCGATCGGACGCGGTGCTTCGCGAAGGACAACAGCCCAGACCATCCCCAACACGGCGGCGCCGATCGAGGAGACCACGGTGACAAGTAGCGTGATCTTCAGAAACTGCGTCAATAGCTCGGGAAGGGCCTCAAAGGTCAGGTCCCAACTCCAGTTCATCTCAGCCCACCCCCGCTGCTGTTTCGGCCTTCTTGGCGGCCTTGGCTGACGGGTTCTTGAGCCCGAGGCGCCGCTGTGCGCGAAGTTCAAGCCCTCGCATCCCGCTGGAGAGTGAGAGATTCAGCGCGTAGTACAGAGCGAATGCACAGCCGAACGCGAACACCTTGCCCATGGTGCGCACCAGATCGTCGGCGACGAACGTGATGTCCTGGAGGAAGATGAAGTTCGCCAGGGCCGTGCCCTTGACGAGCATCACCAGCAAGTTATTCAAGCCAGGCAGCATCAATGCCCAGCCCTGTGGCCAGATGATCCGGACCATGCGATGGACGGGCTTCATCGACAGCGCGGTGGTCGCCTCCCACTGCGCTTTGGGTACTGCGGCGAGGGAACCACGCACCACCTCGGCACCGTAGGCACCGTAGTTGAGGCCCAGAGCCACGATCCCGGTGGGTAAGGGATCCCAACTCACTCCCATCTGCGGCAGAACATAGAAGAGGAAGAAGAGCTGCACCACCAGCGAGGTGCCACGGAAGAACTCAACGACCACACGCGCCGGAGCCCGCAGCCAACCGTGCGTGCTCAGCCCCATGAGGCCGAGCACCACAGCAATCACGAGAGCGACGACGGCGCCGCCCAGGCCGAGCTGGAGAGTGACCACCAGCCCGTCCCAGAAGCGCGGCGCCGCCGTGCTCAACTGGTCAAGAAGACCGTCCACGAGAGTGCTGCTCAGCCAGCCTCGGGGAGTTCCCCGGCGCAGAGCATCTCAGTGGTGATGTCCTCGCCCGGGTACTCGGCCTCAGTGAAGCCGAACTCGCCGACGATGGCCTCGAAGTCCTCGGCGCTACCGATCACGCTCCGGTAGGCCTCGTTGTAGGCCTCGCGGAACTCGTCGTCACCCTGGGCGAACACGGTGGCACCGGCGCCAACCTGGGATACGCCGTCGATCTCCGCGACGAACGGCTCGGTCACCTCGACGGCGGCGTCGGCGTTGCGCTCGGCAAGTGCACGCAACGAAATACCGGTCAGGGCGAAGGCGTCGACTCGGCCAGCCTCCACAGCTTCAAGCCCGTCTTCGGGGGTGCCGACGGTGGAGACCTCGATGCCGAGGTCCTCGGCGTAACCCTGCTCGATGGCACCGCTCATGGCCGACATGGTCAGGTCCGTGTCCACCAGATCCTGCAGCGTGCTGAGGTTGTTCGGGTTCCCCTCAGGGACCATCAGCGCCGTGGTGTACATGATCTCCGGAACGCCGAAGTCTGCCTGCTCACAACGCTCGGGCAGGATCGACATCCCGGCGGAGATGGCGTCAAACCGGTCGGCCTGCAGACCCGGGATCAACGCGTCCCACTCCACGACGGTGGCCTCGATGGTGTCGATGCCCATCTCGGCGAAGACGGCCTCGTGAATGGCGATCGTGGCACCCGTGGGGTCACCGGCGTCGTCGAGGAAGCTGTACGGCTCCTCACCGTTGATACCGACGACGATGGTGCCAGACTCCTGAAGCTCCTCCAGGTGCGACGCTTCGCCCCCTCCGTCACCCGAGCCGGCGCCGTCTCCGTCACCGCTGTCGCTGCCGCAGGCAGCGAGGCCGAGCGCCATCGCTCCTACGGCGGCCGTCATCGTGACGGCCCTTCGCTTCGTGGTTGTCATCATGGTCCCTTCGGTCGGACGAGGCCAAGCCTCCCGGATACCGGCCCGTCGTGCAGGCTGAACGCGTCACTCTCCGATGGCTTGGGCCACTAAAAAGGCACGCGGTACCGGACGGGTCACCCCGACTGGTCATGGATGCTTCTCCACGCTAAGCAAGTGCTGCGCATGCCTCAACCGGAAGACCGAAGCCTGTGGACGTCGATCCCCTCCGCTGTCCGCACTCTCGCAACCGCAGAATCCTGCGCTTCCACGACCTTTCTTCAGGGGTGCCGACCGCCCCCTGGGGGCGTCGCCTTTCACCCAGGTATCGTTATCGCTCTGAGACATTTCCGGCGAGTAACCTGTGATGACTTGATCAAACCTTTGCTAAACATTGGCATTCGATGCGGCTTCCGCGCGAATGCTTGAAGTCCCGATGGTCTCCATTGCCATCCCGCAAGGGCAACGCTGTGCATCCGTGCGCGGCCGTGGAACGATAGAGGCCATGGCGACCTTGTGGATGACTGGCGACGCTGATGCAGACCGACTCCTGGAGAGCGATCCACTCGCGCTCCTGATCGGGATGCTGCTCGACCAGCAGGTGGCGATGGAGTCCGCCTTCGCGGGGCCGAAGAAGATCGCGGACCGCATGGGCTCCTTTGACGCTGCCGCTATCGCCGGTGCCGATCCGGCGGAGTTCAAGGCGATGTGTGCCACGCCTCCGGCCGTGCACAGGTTCCCCGGCTCGATGGCCGGGCGCATCCAGGCGCTGTGCCAGGAGTTGGTGGATTCTTACGACGGTGACGCCGCTGCCCTCTGGACGCGGGGAGATCCAGATGGGCGGGAGGTTCTGCGTCGGCTGAAGGCGCTACCCGGCTTCGGAGAACAGAAGGCCAGGATCTTCTTGGCCCTGCTGGGTAAGCAGCGCGGGCTCGCCGCCGAGGGATGGCGGGAGGCGGCCGGTCCATACGGTGAGGACGGGGCGTTTCGGTCCATCGCTGATGTGCTCGACGAGGAGTCGCTGCTGCGCGTTCGAGCCACGAAAAAGGCGGCCAAGGCCGCGGCGAAGGATGCTGCACGGGCACGATGACGCGGTGTTGAGCGCGCGCACACCGGCCGTTGGCGCTCGGACGCACCGGCTTTGCCCTGCCATGAGGGTGTCGCCAGCATCACAGCCGTTTCGTCGAATCGATTCGTGACATCTGGCCCCCGCCGCGGACAATAGAGATGACCGCACGCCTGTTCACGCCGCTCTGGGAACTCCTTCTTGTCATCCGATACCGCACGCTTCGCGACCGACCGCTCCGACCACCACCGCGATGATGCGCAGATCGACAAGACGGCAGGGACCGCCGCCCCGATCGTGACCCCCGCTGACGGTGTCCCGCGGGACGTGGTCGTGCGCGCCGAGACCATCGCGGAGGCCAGTGGCGTCCCCGGCGCTTCGGCGACCTCGCACACCGCGACGACCCCGCCCCGCGTGCCGGGTGCCGCCGGACGCCCGGTCGCGCGCCGCCGGACCTCCCCGAAGCTCGTGCTCCTGCTGGGCGCGATGGCCGCCCTCGGCGCCCTGACCACGGATATGTACCTCCCGTCGCTGCCCGAGGTGGTGACCGACCTCGCCGCCGGTGAGGCCTCGGTGCAGTTCACCATCACCGCCACCCTGATCGGCGGTGCACTCGGGCAGCTGCTGATCGGACCACTCTCGGACAAGTACGGCCGCCGCCTCCCGGTGCTGTTCGGCATCGTGGTGCACATCGTCTCCTCGTTGCTATGCATGATGGCAGCGGACGTGATGCCGTTGATCGCGTTGCGGATGATCCAGGGCATGGGCAATGCCGCCGCCGGAGTGGTGGCCGTGGCCGTGATCCGGGACCGGCTCTCTGGCGCCGAGGCCTCCGCAGTGCTTTCCCGCCTGATGCTCGTGATCGGCGTTGCGCCGCTGCTTGCCCCGACCATCGGCGGCATCATCGCCTCGATCTGGGACTGGCGGATGGTGTTCGTGGCCCTGGCCCTCTACGGCGCGGCGCTGTTTGTGATCGTGTGGCGGTTCCTGCCCGAGTCCCTGCCCGTGGAGCGCCGCAACACCGGATCCGTGCGATCGGTACTGGGCACCTACCGGGTCCTGCTGCGCGATCGTCAGTTCGTGGCGCTCGCCCTCCTGCCCGGTCTGGGCATGGCAGCTCTGTTCGCCTACGTGTCCGGCTCACCGTTCGTGATCCGCGAGGGATACGGGCTCACCGAACACCAGTTCTCCCTGTTGTTCGCTGTGAACGGCATCGGCCTGGTACTGGGCTCGCAACTGAACGCCGCGTTGGTACGCAAGTTTGCTCCGGTGCGCATCATGCGACTGGCACTACCAGTCTCGACGATCCTCGCGATCGTGTTGCTCGTGGTGGCGGCTACGGGTACCGGGGGATTGATCGGACTGTGCATCCCGCTGTGGCTGATGCTCTTCGTGAATGCCCTCGTGCCGCCGAACGCTTCAGCGCTCGCCCTCACCCGCCACGGCGAGCGAGCCGGTGCCGCTGCCGCGATGATCGGGTTCTCTCAAGCCGGGGTGGCGGGCATGGTCGCTCCGGCGGTGGGTCTGCTCGGCGCCACGGCGACGGCCATGTGCATCGTGATCGTCGCGGCCATGATCGCCTCCACCCTCGTGCTCGCGCTCGGTACGCCTGCCTACCGCCGCGGTGGCTGGACGGCCTGAACCTGACCGGGAGGGACGCCGTCGGGCGCGAATGGCGGCCGGCGGCCTGTTGGCACTCGAGCGGCAGACGGGGCACAGTGGAGGGATGAGCGCCACTACCACCTCGACCCCCATGTCCGAGGTGCTGCAGCTGCAGCGCACCGCCTTCCACCGCGACGGCTTCCCCGACGCGGCAGTCCGCCGGGACCGGATCGACCGGTTCGCGCACGCCGTCGTGGCCAACACCGATGCGCTCGTGGATGCCATGTCGGACGACTTCGGGCATCGGCCCGATGTGACCACGCTGGTCTCGGACATCGCGACGCTCGCGGCAGACGCCGAGTTGGCTCGCGCCCGCGTCGGAGCCTGGATGCGCCCGCGCCGCCCGTGGGGGCGCATCGGCGGGCTGCTGGCCGGTGCGGCCGGCCTGGATGCTGCGGTGCGCCCCACCCCGCTCGGAGTGGTCGGAGTGATGGGGATCTGGAATTTCCCGATCAACCTCACCGCGATCCCGGCGCTGTCTGCGCTGGCGGCCGGGAACCGCGTGATGATCAAGATGTCCGAAGAGGTGCCCGCCACCGCCGAGGTGTTCGCCAACGCCGTGCACGACGCCTTCGATGTAGAGGAATTGGCCGTGGTGACCGGGGATGTGGAGGTCTCCAAGGAGTTCTCTTCCCTCGCCCTGGACCACCTCTTCTTCACAGGTTCGGCGCAGGTGGGATCGGCCGTGATGAGCGCTGCTGCCAAGAACCTCACCCCGGTGACCCTCGAGCTTGGCGGGAAGAACCCTGTGGTGGTGGCGCCGTCCTCGATCAGCAAGCGAGCCCAGTTGCACCGAGCGGCGCAGCGCGTGGCGGTGGCACGCCTGATCAACGCGGGGCAGGCATGTATCGCTCCGGACGACATCTATGTTCCGACCGAGTCCGCACGCGCCTTCGTACAGGAGGTGTTCAGCACCTGGGGCCGCGTGGTCCCGGAACTGTTCGAGCGGGATGAGATGCCCACCCTGATCAATGACGCCGCCTATGAGCGGATCACCGCGCTGCTGGAGGATGCCGCTGAGAAGGGCGCCCAGGTGCTCACCGCCGTGCGCTCGGACGAGAGCGGCCAGGATGCGCTCCGCTCCGCGCGCATCATGCCCCCCACAGTGGTGCTCGGAGTGACCGATGAGATGGACATCGCGCACGAGGAGATCTTCGGGCCCGTGCTCGCCGTGCATCCCTATGACGATCTGGACGATCTGATCGACGAACTCGCGGATAAGCCCCAACCACTCGTGGCGAGCTGGTTCGGCCCGAAGGATGCCGACTACAGCAAGTTCGTGGCGGGCACGCGCTCCGGTGGGGTGGCTCGCAACGACTACGCGCTGTCCCAGTCCCTGCCGGGTATGCCGTTCGGTGGTGTGGGAGCCTCCGGGATGGGGCAGTACCACGGCCGCTACGGGTTCGAGACCTTCACCCACCACCGCTCCGTGGTCGGCTCCGATCTGCCGTTCTCGTTCACCGACCTGCTCACCCCGCGGGAGAGCACCACACTGCCCGACGCCGTCCGCTCCGGGTTGTCCGCATACCGCAAGTTGCTCACATGGCGCCTGCGCTGACTGCTCAGGACGGTGTGAGGGTGCTGCCCACGCAGACGGTCGGGGCGGGATCGCTCACGTGATCAAGCCCGCACCCATCGCGTACCCTTGCCAGTTGTGGCTACTGACTTCCCCGTAGAGATCCAGGGTCTGCGCAAGATCCTCGACTCGATCACCGCTGTGACCGATCCCGATGCGCTGCGGGAGCGGATCACGCAGCTGTCCGAGGAGGCCGCAGCGCCGGATTTGTGGGACGACCCCGAAGCCGCCCAGAAGGTCACCAGTGCGCTCTCCCACGCGCAGACGGACCTGGAGCGCACGGAGAACCTCGGCGCCCGGATCGACGACCTCGGCGCGCTCGTAGAGCTGGCTCAGGAAGAGGACGACGCCGACACTCTGGCCGAGGCCGAGGCCGAGTTGATCACGATCCGCCGCAGCCTGGAGGACCTGGAGATCCGCACGCTGCTCTCCGGTGAGTACGACCAACGCGATGCCGTGGTGACGATCCGCGCCGGAGCCGGGGGTGTGGACGCCGCCGACTTCGCGGAGATGTTGATGCGGATGTACATCCGATGGGCCGAGAACAACGGGTACGACACCGCAGTGCTGGACACCTCCTATGCCGAGGAGGCCGGGTTGAAGTCGGCCACGTTCGAAGTCAAGGCGCCCTATGCCTTCGGCACGCTCTCAGTGGAGGCCGGCACGCACCGTCTCGTGCGCATCTCACCGTTCGACAACCAGGGCCGGCGGCAGACATCCTTCGCGGCCGTCGAGGTGATCCCGCTGATCGAGCAGACCGACCATGTGGAGATCCCGGAGACTGAGATCAAGGTGGACGTGTTCCGCTCCTCCGGCCCCGGAGGGCAGTCGGTGAACACCACCGACTCCGCCGTGCGGATGACCCACATCCCCACCGGGATCGTGGTCTCGATGCAGAACGAGAAGTCCCAGATTCAGAACCGTGCCGCCGCGCTGCGGGTGCTCCAGTCCCGCCTGCTCCTGCAGCGTCAGGCGGAGGAGAGTGCTGCCAAGAAGGCCATGGCGGGAGATGTGAAGGCTTCCTGGGGCGATCAGATGCGCTCCTACGTGCTGCAGCCGTACCAAATGGTCAAGGACCTGCGCACCGAACATGAATCCGGGACGCCTTCGGCGGTCTTCGACGGCGACATCGGGGGCTTCATCAACGCCGGCATCCGGTGGCGCAAGCAGCAGCAGCTCGAGGCTGAAGCAGGGGAGTAGCACCGTCTGAACCCACTTTTCCTCTCTGAACTCGCGCCGCCGGGGGTTCGAACACGAAAAGTGGGTTCAGTTCGGTTGCTGGCCACTCTCCGGCGTGTCACCGGAGCAGCCGCCGATCGGCTGCTTACGCTGCCTGTGGCCAGGGTTTGCCCTTCCCCTTCCCCAAGACTGGCCAGGCAGCGCAGTGATTCGGTTCAAGAAAGTGTCCAAGGTGTACGCCCGAGGGGCGCGCCCTGCCCTCGATCAGATCTCCCTTGAGGTCGGCCGGGGTGAGTTCGTGTTCCTCGTCGGAGCCTCCGGTTCGGGCAAGTCCACGTTCCTGCGCCTCGTGCTGCGCGAAGAGCGGCCGACCAGCGGTTCGGTCTACGTGGCGGGCCGTGACCTCGCCCAGATCTCCCAATGGAAGGTCCCGCACCTGCGACGCCAGCTCGGTTGTGTGTTCCAGGACTTCCGCCTGCTGCACAACAAGACCGTGTTCGAGAACGTGGCGATTGCGCTGCAGGTGATCGGCAAGCCGCGCCACCACGTGATGAGCACGGTCCCGGAAACACTGGAGATGGTGGGACTGGCGGGCAAGGAGAAGCGGCTGCCGCACGAGCTCTCCGGCGGAGAGCAGCAGCGTGTCGCGATCGCCCGGGCCTTCGTGAACCGGCCGGCGATCATCCTGGCTGATGAGCCCACCGGAAACCTGGACCCCACCACCTCCGTGGGCATCATGCGCCTGCTGGACCGGATCAACCGCACCGGCACCACCGTGGTGATGGCCACCCACGATGACGAGATCGTCGATCAGATGCGCAAGCGGGTGGTCGAGTTGGTGGACGGCCAGATGGTGCGCGACCAGGACCGCGGCGTCTACGGCGCGGCGCGCTAGGGCCGGGGATAGTTATGCGACTTCAGTTCATCCTCTCCCAGATCGGCAACGGCCTGCGGCGCAATGTCGCGATGGCGATCTCGGTGGTACTCGTCACCTTCATCTCGCTCACCTTCGTGGGCGCCGCGGTGCTGCTGCAGATGCAGATCACCAATATGAAGGACGACTGGTACGACCGTGTGGAGGTCTCGGTCTTCCTCTGCCCCGAAGGCTCGTCCGTGCCCACCTGCGCCGGCGGCGAAGTGACCGAGGAGCAGATCGAGACGCTCCAAGGTGTGCTCACCTCCGACGGGCTGAGCCCGTACGTGGAGGAGGTCTTCGTCGAGACGAAGGAGCAGGCATACGAGTCGTTCCAGGAGCAGTTCGGCGATCAGGACTGGGCGCAGCGCATCACCGAAGAACAGATGCAGGTCTCCCTGCGGGTGAGCCTGGTGGACCCAGAGCTCTACCAGGTGGTGGCGGATGAGATCACCGGGCGGGACGGCGTCGAGGAGGTGGTGGACCAGCGGGCCATCCTCGAGCCGCTGTTCCTCGTGCTCAACCGGGCCACCATCCTGGCGGTGGGGTTGGCCGGCGTCATGATCGTGACCGCCGTCTTGCTGATCACCACGACGATCCGGCTCTCGGCCATGAGCAGGAGCCGGGAGACCTCCATCATGCGCCTGGTTGGCGCCTCCAACTTCTTCATCCAGCTCCCGTTCATGCTCGAGGGCGCGATCGCCGCGCTTCTGGGTGCGGTCCTGGCGAGTGCAGGGCTGTGGTTCGGCGTTCGCTCGGTCATTGAGAACTGGCTCGCCGACTCGGTTCGCTGGGTCAATTTCGTCAGTACCTCCGATGTGCTCGTGGTGGCCCCGCTCCTGGTGGCCATCGGAATCGTGCTGGCGGCGATCAGTTCGCTGGTCAGCCTGAGCCGTTACACGAAGGTGTGAGTGAGATGGCCCGACGACGTCCGTCCAGTCCTGCTGCTCCGTTGCGCAGGTCCCGAGGTGCGTTGGCAGCAACCCTGGCTCTCGTGCTGGTGGTGCTTGGCGGCTCTGCGATGGCCGATGAGCGCGATGAACTCGAGGAGCAGCAAGAGCAGAACGAGGCCGACCGCGAAGAACTCTCCGCGGCCCTGGAGGGCACCAACTCCGAACTGGCCGACGTCTACCTCGAGTTGGACGACATCGAGCGGCGGTTGCCGATCGCCCAGGATGAGCTGGAGGTCGCCAATGATGAGTTGGCGGCCGCCGAGCGGCACGCGACATCGGTTCAGGACCGCCTCGACGTGGCCGAGGCACAGCAGGAGGATCTGACCTCCGAGATCGACCTCACCGAGGGTGAGATCAGCCAGACCGAGACGGCGATGGGCGAGGTGGCCCGTTCGGCCTACCGCGGTGGCGAGGGTGCCTCGACTCTCTCGGTGATCTTCGAGGCCAGTAGCGCAGACGACTTCGCCAGTCAGTACTCGGTGATGAACTCAGCACTACGCACTCAAGACCAGACGCTCACCGACCTGGAGGGCCTCGTGGCGGTCAACCGCAACCGGCAGGCGCGCCTGGATGCGGTGGAGGAGCGCATCGGCGAGCTGAAGGTGGAAGCCGATGCGGCCGTGGATGCGGCCGCCGTGGCGCGCCAGAGCGCGGCTGAACTGGTCACCGAGATCGAGGGGCTTCAGGCCGATCAGGAGGCGCGCGCGGGCGAGCTGGAGACCCTGCGCGAGGACTACAACGACCAGATCGCGCAGATCGAAGAGGACAACGAAGAGATCGCCAGCGAGATCGCCGAGATCGACCAGCGTGAGCGTGAACGCGAGCGAGAACGCCAGGCCGAGTTGGAGCGTCAACGGCAACAACAGCGACAGCAACAACAGAACACCGGCTCGGGCGGCGGCGGTTCGGGCTCCGGCGGATCTGGGTCCGGGGGTTCTGGCTCCGGGGGCTCCGGATCAGGGGGTTCAGGAGGGGGCGGAAGTTCCTCGAGTGGATCGCTGATCCCTCCCGTCCCACAGCCCCTCCACGTGACGTCCGGGTACGGCATGCGCTGGTATCCGATCACGGGTGGGTACTACATGCACCAGGGCGTGGACCTGCGCTCCGCCTGCGGGAATTCCCAGGTGGCCTCGGCGTCGGGCAAGGTGTTCGCGGTGCGCCCTGCACCGAATGGCACGCACGGCAACCAGGTGATGATCAACCACGGCACCATCGGCGGCAACACCTACGTGACCGTCTATAACCACCTGTCCCGGTTCGCGGTCCGGCAGGGGCAATCCGTCTCACAGGGTCAGACCATCGGGTATACCGGTGCCACCGGCAACGTGACCGGCTGCCACGTGCACTTCGAGGTGTGGCGCAATGGCTCCACGATCAACCCGATGGGGCTTTCCAGCTTCTGATGGCGCAGCTCATCCGCTGACCTCTCGAGGAAACAGTTCGAAGTGAGGCCTTGGCCGGGCTTACAGTGTGGACCGGCGAAAGAGATCAGAGGCAGACGGATGAGCAACAAGGCCAAGGGCGCAAAACAGAAGAAGGCGAGTGGCGCCGTCGACCCCAAGACGGTGAAGACGGTGGTGGCGCGCAATAAGAAGGCGCGGCACGACTATCACATCGACGCCACCTACGAGGCTGGGCTCGCACTCACCGGGACCGAGGTGAAGTCGCTGCGCGCCGGCCGCGCCTCCCTCGTGGACGGCTGGGTGTACGTGGACGCCGGTGAGGCCTGGTTGGAGAGTGTGCACATTCCCGAGTACAGCGAGGGCACCTGGACCAACCACTCTCCGCGCCGCAAGCGCAAGCTTCTCCTGCATAAGGAGCAGATCCTCAAGCTCACTCAGCGTACTAAGGAGAAGGGCTTCACCATCGTTCCCTTGGAGTTGTACTTCATCGGGGGGCGGGCCAAGGTGGAAATCGCCGTCGCGCGAGGCAAGCAGGAGTGGGACAAGCGCCAGGCGCTGCGAGAGAAGCAGGATGCGCGTGAGGCACAACGAGCGATGAGCCTGCGCCAGCACCGCTGAACTTCGCTCGGCCCGGGTAGTCGTGATCTGCTGCAATCCCTCCCGCCTTCGCCGCACGTATCCCCATCACAACCCCTTCTGGATGGAGTGAGCGGATGCGGATCAGGACGTACGTGATTATCGGCGCAGCAGTGGTGGTGGTGGGCGGTGGAGCCGCGCTCGTCGGCCCAGGAATCTATGCCGACTGGGCCAACTCACGCGCCGATGAGGCGCCGAGTCTGCGCTCCACCGATCAGTCCTCAGCAGCGGAATCAGCGGTCGACCCGGCGGGGGTGACCGGAGAGTTCTCGTTGGCCGAGGGGTCCTATGCCGGATATCGGGTGCACGAGATTCTGCAGGGCAATGATGTGAACGTCACCGGACGCACCGAGTCCGTGCAGGGCTCGGCCACCGTGGTGGCTGGGGTGGTCACCGAGGCCACGATCACCGTGGACATGGCGAGCGTGGCCACCGATGAATCCGCCCGCGATGCCTACTTCCGCGATACGGCGCTCGAGGTCGAACAGTTCCCGGACGCCACGTTCACGCTCACAGCGCCGGCCGAGATCCCCGACGGCGGTGGTCCCCTCACGCTGTCCGGTGATCTCGAGGTGCACGGCGTGAGTCAGCCCGTGGACTTCGAGGCGCAGGCGTCCGTCACGGAGGAGCAGATGGAGGTGGCCGGCGCCGTGCCGATCACGTTCTCCGACTTCGAGGTCGAGGCCCCCGATTTGGGGTTCGTCACCGTCGATGACGCCGGCGAGGTGGAGTTCTACCTGGTCTGGGACTCGGCGGCCTGAGTCTCAGCGCGCTGGAACGCCTCACTACCTGGAACGTCAGCGCCCTTGGTACACGAAGTCCGGGATCGCGGCCGCCACCCGGGCCAGCCAGGCGGCACGTTCAGCGAGCTCAGCCGGTTCGGCGAACCCGGTGCGGAAGCTGACCAGTTGGTTGCCGACGATCTGCAGTGTGGTCTCCGGTGGCCCCTCCTGCATGGCGGCGATCACCGTGGGCGCGAGTAGGGCGTGCGCGAGTTGATCGTTGGAGGCCACCACGCGCAGACGTTCGTTGAACTCGTGCGACTCGGTGTCCAGATCGCGCAAGAGCCCGAGCGAGGTGGCGACGGACCCGCCAGGTCCCTCGCTGAGCAAATTGAAGGTCGGCAGGGAGCCAGGTAGTTCGAGTGTGCACAGGGAGTTGTTCTCCCCCGAGGACGTCACCCGGGTGCGCGTCCATGTGGTCTCGTTGCTCCACCCCCGCCCCTTCGTTCCGCATGCCACGGCGGTGCCGCCCGCGACGCGTCGATACATGACGTGGGCCGTCTTCGCCGATCGAGTGTCGGCGAACAGATGCCGGAGTCCGAGTCGCTCCAGCACGGCAGGATCAGTGCCCACGTACGTCCATCCGGCGGCCTGCGCGGCTGCGGCGACATCCGCGGCGCTGCGCCGGTCTGGGCGGCCGTTGCGCAGGACCACGACGATGGTGACCACGGCGATCCCGGCGCCCAGGAGTGCTGCCAGAATGCCCACCGCGATGATCCAGAACTCGTTCACTGAGGTGACTCCTTGAGTATTCGTCAGGGCTGATGGCGATTCATCAATGCTCGGGGCACCCGCAGGAGCGTCGTGCCACGAAGGTGAAGTCCAGCAGTTCATGTACCGGCGCGGTCAGGGTGTCCGGGTCGCGGACCACTTCGATCGCCCTCGCGGCCAGTGCCTCGGTGGGTTGCTGCACGGTGGTCAGCGGCGGGATGGAAACCCGGGTATTCGCGGTTCCGTCCAGCCCGACCACCGCGAGGTCCTCCGGGACCCGAAGGCCCAGAGTATGCGCGGCGTGCAGCACGCCGAATGCCTGCTCGTCGGTGACGCAGTAGATCGCCCGCGGACGCTCGGACCGGAGCATCTCACCTGCGACCTGCGAGGCGGCGTACCGAGAGGTGGGTGAGGCCCAACGACGGGCCGTGAGCTCAGGGTGGTCCACGAGTGCCGCGGCGAAGCCGCTCTCGTGCTGGCGTCCACCGACTGAGTCTGTCGGGCCGTTGAGGATGGCGACGTCGCGGTAACCGTGCTCGATCAGGTGTGTCGTCGCGGCACGTGCGGCGGCGGCGTAGTCGATCGTCAGGGTGGATGCGGCTGCTCCGTCGGGAAGCGGATGGAGCGCGACCACCGGGATCTTGGCCTCGGCGAGCAGGTCGAGCGCAGGATCGTCCTGGAGGGAGACGTACACCAGGGCGTCCACCCGTCGGTCCACCAAGGAGCGTACGTGGCGCGCTTCCTGGACGGGGGAGCCGGCGGAGTCGCAGATCAGCAGCAGGTGCTCGATCCCACCGGCGGCATCTTCCAGGGCGCGTGCGGTCTCGGCGAAGAACGGGTTGCAGATGTCCGGCACGATCAGCCCGATCGAGCGGGTCGACCCGGCGCTGAGGGCGCGGGCGAGCATGTTCGGCCGGTAGCCGAGCTCTGCCGCCGCTGCCAGCACGCGTTCGCGCGTCGCTGGGGCCACGTTCCGTGGCCCGTTGTTGAACACGTAGCTCACGACGGCGTTCGACGTGTTGGCAAGGCGCGCCACGTCCCGGGCGGTCACCATGTCGCAGGCTCCTCGGTTCGTCGGACGGGGCGGCATCAGCAGGATACGCAGGCAGCGGGCCACCCGAGGGCCCACGGGGGTTCACGGCGGCCCACGTGCGACCTTCGGGCCGGCCGATGCTCCCGCATTGTGCGGATGGACCTTGCGGGCGCCGGAACACGCCTGCTACGGTCGATCTAACCGGATAGATAGCGCTGGTGTCACCCTCGTCCTCGACGTCTGATCCCCTCCCATTGAAGTGAAGGTACGACCATGTCCCCTCGTAGCCCTCGTTCGCGCCTCGCCGCGGCAGCCGCAGTCCTCACGTCGGGCGCGCTCGCCCTGGCGGCCTGTTCTGACGAGTCACCGACCCCGTCCGCGGACGAGGCGACGCCCAGCGCGATCAACCTCCTCGGCCCGGAGGACCCAGCCACGTTCGCCCCGCTCATCGAGGGCTTTGAGGCCGAGCACGACGGTTACTCGGTGGAGTACACCCAGGTGCCGTTCGACCAGCTCAACTCCACGCTGCAGCAGCGACTCGGTGCCGAGGACTCGACCATCGACGTCTACACCGTTGACCAACCCCGGGTCGCCCAGCTCGCTGCCCAGGGCTACCTCGTCGACCTCACCGACCTCGCTGACGAGGCGCAGGAGGTGATGAGCCCCACCATGTACGACGTCAACGTGATCGGCGAGGAGATGTGGGCCGCCTCCATCTGGGACTCCACGCAGCTCATGTTCTACAATGTCGACGCGCTCACGGCCGCCGGTGTCGAGCCGCCGAGCTCCGACCCGGCCGAGCGCTGGACCTGGGAGGAGACGGTCGCCGCCGCCGAGCAGGTGCAGGCCGCCGGTGAGACCGAGTGGGGTCTGATCCTGGAGCAGATCGAGTACTACTACCAGCTGCAGCCGCTGATGGCCTCGCTCGGTGGCGGATCGGGCATCACCGGCGAGGACGCGCTCACCCCCGACATCACCAATGACGCGTGGGTCGAGGCCATGACCTGGTACGGCGACCTGTTCGCCGACGGGCTCGCCCCGCGCGGAGTCGGCAGCTTCGAGACCAGCCCGATCTTCGCCGACGGCGAGTCCGCATTCTTCGTGGGTGGTCCCTGGGATGTCGGGGTCTTCTCCGAGTCCGAGACGAACTGGGCCGTGGCACCGATGCCGTACTTCGACGGTGGTGAGCAGGTCACACCGACCGGCTCCTGGTCCTGGGGCATCAACCCCGCCTCGCAGAACCAAGCCGCAGCGCTGCTCTTCCTCGAGTACGCCACCCTCAACCCCGAGGGCAACCTGCTCAGCACCGAGGCGACCACGATCATCCCCGCCAACGCCGAGGCAGCGGCCGAGTATCTCCCCCAGCTGGAGGAGCTCGCCGGGGACCGCAGCGCGGGCGTGGCCGACCTGATCACCTACGAGCTGGAGAACACCGCGTTCGCCCGGCCGCTGACCGTTGGCTACGTCCAGTTCGAAGAGGTTATGAACACCGCCTTCGCGGACATCCGCAACGGCAGCGACCCGGCCGAGCGGCTAGCTGAGGCCACCAGCCAGCTCGAGGACGCCTGGAGCCAGCTGCGATGACCTCGACGATCGCCGGGCGGACCAGGAAGGTGCGCCGAGGATACGGTCGCGTCGCGCTCGCCTTCCTGGCCCCGGCGATTGTGGTGCTCGTCCTCGTCCGCCTCGTCCCCGCCGCTTCCGCCCTCTACGGAAGCCTGACCCGTTCCTCGCTGCTCACCGGCGACACCCGGTTCGTCAGCTGGGAGAACTACGCCGAGCTGCTCGGCAACCCGGACTTCCGCGGAGCCGTCGGCGTGACCGTGCTGTTCACGCTGATCATCAACCCGCTGCAGGTGGCGATCGCCTTTGCACTCGCGGTGCTGTTCACCCGCCGCCTGGCGGGCGTGCGGTGGTGGCGTTCCCTGGTGATCCTGCCGATCGCCGTGCCGCCGGCCGTCTCGGCGGTGGTGTGGAACGTGATCTACCGGCCCGATGACGGCCTCGCGAACGCCGTGCTCGGGGTGCTGGGACTCCCTCCCCAGCCGTTTCTCACCTCGCCCGACCAGGCGCTCGCGGCCATTATCGTGCTGCTCTCCTGGGTGGGTGTGGGCTACTGGATGCTCTTCCTCATCGCCGGCATCAACGATGTGCCGGGCGAGCTGTACGAGGCGGCTGCCTTGGACGGAGCCGGACCGTGGCGCAAGTTCTTCCACATCACCCTGCCGATGTGCCGGCGTCCACTCGCCTTCGTGCTGGTGGCCGACACCGTCTCCAACCTGCTCGTCTTCGGCCCCGTGCAGATGCTCACCGGCGGCGGGCCGGAAGGGTCGACCAACCTGCTCATGTACGACATCTATACCCGCGCCTACACCCTCGGTGATCTGGGCCGCGCCCAGGCCGAGGTCGTCGTCCTGGTGCTGCTCACCGTGGTGATCGTGGCCGGCCAGTTCCGCATGCTTCGGGGTGACGAGCGATGAGGGCCTTCACCACCCACAGACGGCGACTTCCCCTGACCATCCTGGCGGCCGCCGTCGGGATTCTCTTTGCGATCCCGCTGCTGTGGGTACTGACGAACTCGTTGCGCCCCGGCGCCGAGACGTTCGGCACCATCAGCCCGCTCGGCTGGGAGACCTTCCTCACTCTCACTCCGAACGTGGACAACTACACCGCGCTCGCCGGGACCTCGCTAGGGCGAGGAATCCTCAACTCGATCATTGTCAGCGTGGCGACTGTCGCCGTCGGGCTAGTGATCTGTGCGATGGCGGCGTTCGCACTCGCAGCTCTGCCCTTCCGGGGTCGTAGCGCCGTGTTCTCTGTGATCGTGCTCAGCTTCCTCATCCCATTCGACGCCATCGCCATCCCGCTCGCGGACGTCTTCCGCACGTGGAACCTGCAGAACACCTTCACCGGCCTGATCCTGCCCGGCCTCGGCAACGGGATGGCGATCTTCCTGCTGCGGCAGTTCTTCCTCGCCGTGCCGGAGGATCTGGCCGAGGCCGCACGCCTGGACGGTCTCGGGTGGTGGGGCATCTTCTCCCGCATCTACGCCCCGCTCGCCCGCCCCGCCATGATCGGTGCGGCACTGATGCTGTTCCTGTTCCAGTGGCAGGCCTACGTGTGGCCGCTGCTGATCGGCACCGACTCCGAGCACATCCTCGGCCCCGTAGCGCTGGCCAATATGCAGGGCCAGTTCAGCGTGGACTACGGGCTGATGTTCGCCGGAGCGGTCGTGCTCATCGCTGTGCCGCTGGTGATCATCCTGACGCTGCAGCGCTACTTCATCCAGTCCGTCACCACCTCAGGCCTCAAGTGAACGAAGGAAACCGCCACCTCGTGACCACCCACCACAGCGTCGTCCTCGACACCGACCTCGGCACCGACGTCGATGACGCGATGGCCCTCGCCCTGCTGCTTGGCTCTCCGGAGGTGGAACTACCCGCGGTCACCACCGTCTACGGGGACACGCTCCTTCGTGCTCGCCTGGTGCAGCGGTACGCAGGCCTGGCCGGACGGCGCCTGCCGGTCTGGGCGGGAGAGGCTGCCACCCGCTCCGGTCGGGAGGTCTGGTGGGCCGGCCACGAGGGGTCGCTGCACCCCGGTCTGGAGGCTGAGCACGTCGAGCCCGGCGACGGCGCAGCCTCCCTGGCCGAGGCCGTCGCCTCCCGGCCGGGCCGGGACGTGCTCGCCATCGGACCGCTGACCAATCTGGCCCTGGCTCTCGAGCGCACACCTTCCATGGCGGGCTCCGCACGCGGATTCTGGCTCATGGGTGGCGATTTCGCCGCACCCGAACCGGAGCACAACATCCGCTCGGACACCGATGCAGCCGCTGCGGTCTTCAACTCCGGTGCTCCGATCGTGATCTGCGGCCTGGAGATCACCCGGCAGGTGCGGATCGAGTCCGGCCAGCTCGCGGTGATCGCCGCCGCAGGGCCGTTGGGTGCGGCGCTCGCGGCGGATATCGACCAGTGGTGGAAGTTCTGGAACGAAACCTGGAACGTCCCGCACGACCCGGTGGCTGTGCTCGCGCTGTTGCGTCCGGAGCTGGTGACGCTCTCGGAGCCGGGGCGGGTGTACGTCAGCAACGACGGGGTCACCACGCACGAGGTGAGGCCGGACGGGAACGTGCGGGTCGTCGTCGGGCTGGACGCCCCTCGTGTGGCCGAGGAGATCGTGACCAGGATCGTCCGCGCGGGGGAGGCTGCCGCCAGGTAGCGATCCGTACGATGGGCGGCATGCGTCGACCGATCCTCCTGGGCAGGCTGTTCCCGTTCCTGGCTGTGGCGGTGATCGCGGCACTAGCCCTGCTGGGATCGCCCACGGCGGCGCAGGCGGACGCCGAGGACGCGTGGTCGATCGAGCAGTATCACGTGAACGCCGAAGTCCACCCCGAGGGCACGATCGAGGTGACCATCGACATGACGTTCGACTTCGCCGACGAGCCCGGGCATGGGCCGTTCCTGACCCTGGTGGAGCGGCAGGAGATCCCCGACGATCCCGATCACTACCGGGTCCTCGAATACTCCGGCATCACCGCTTCCTCGGACTCCGGTGCGCCGGCCGACGTGCACACCGAGTCCGACGACGGTGGGCTGATCGTCTACGTCGGCGATGAGAACGAGGAGGTCTCCGGAGCTCAGCAGTACACGATCTCTTACACCGTGGCCGGGGTGCCCAACTCAGGTGCCGGTACCCACGGCCAGGACGAGGTTTTCTGGAACGTGATCGGCTCCGCGTGGGAGGTGCCCATGTCCGACGTGCTCGTCGAGATCGACGGCCCCCACGCCATTCGCGACGCCGCATGCTACGTGGGACCAGTGGGCAGCGGCGACATCTGTGCCAACGCGACCTACCGGTCCGACGGCCTGGCCTCATTCGACGAGCCCTCGCTGGATAGTGGTGAGGGGATGACGATCGTGCTCGCCTACGAGCCGGATACCTTCGGTGGTGTCGAGCCCATCCTGGTCGAGCGCACCACCTGGTCGAACTTCTTCGGCGCCGACACTCTCGCCCCGTGGCTTGCTCTGTTGCTGGGCGGTGGTGGCATCGCGGCTGTGGCGGTCCGGGCCCGGCAACGTGGGCGGGACCGCGCCCACCTGGGGCTCACGCCCGGGCTGCGCCCCGTAGACGGCGTCGATTCCACGGCAGTGGGGCCCGCCGGGAAGGGGCCCGTCGCCGTCCGGTTCACCCCGCCCGACGGCGTCACCCCCGGGGCCGCAGGCACTCTCCTGGATGAGGTGGCGCACACCCATGACGTGACCGCCACCATCGTGGATCTGGCCGTTCGGGGGTACCTCACCATCGAGGAGGTGCCGACCGAAGAGACCGACGACGGTTCGCCCGACTGGCGACTGCGCCGTACGCTCACCGGTCCGCAGGCGAGCTGGGATGGCCTCCTGGCTTTCGAGGAGACGATCCTGCGGGGGATCTTCCCCGGGAGCGACCCACAGGTGCGGATGTCCGAACTCAGCACCGAGTTCGCGAAGTCTCTGGGACAGGCCCAATCCGAGCTCTATGACCGCGTGGTCGAGCGTGGCTGGTTCAGCACCTCGCCGCAGCAGGTGCGCTATGCCTGGGCGGGGGCGGGTGTACTCATCGTGCTCGCCGGGATCGGTGCGACGATCGCGCTCGGAATGCTCACCGGATGGGGGTTTCTCGGCCTCGCGGTGGTCCTGATCGGTATCGCGACCCTTGTGGCGGCGCCGTTCGCCCCCGCGCGCACTGCGGACGGAACCGCTGTGCTCGCACAGACCTTGGGCTTCAAAAAGTACCTGGAGACCGCCGAGGCGAACCAGTTGCGGTTCGAGGAGGGCGAGGACATCTTCTCCCGGTACCTGCCGTTCGCTATTGCCTTCGGAGTGGCCCAGCACTGGGCCGACGTGTTCGCCGAGGCGGCTGCCGCCGGGCAGGTGGAGCTGCAGCCCACCTGGTACGTCGGAACGACACCCGGCCTGTGGACCGCCGCAGCGTTCAGCGGAGTCTCGACGTTCGCGAGCACCGCATCAGTGTCGGTGGGAGCGGCGGTCTCGGGTGCCGGCGGCGGCTCGGGGTTCGCCGGCGGGAGCGTCGGAGGGGGAGTCGGTGGTGGCGGTGGCGGCGGCTGGTGAGGCACGTGGCGACGATCCGTGGGTAGATTGGTGGCGACGCAGCGTCATGCATGAACGACTGACGACCGACGACTGAGGAGCGAGACGATGAGCTTTGCCCTGCACCGCCTGCCCCTGCGGCTCACCGCCGGAGCCTTCATCCTGAACTCGGGACTGAACAAGCTCAACCTGGACGCCGAGTCCGCCGGGGGCTTGCAGCAGATGGCGCTGAACGCGTTCCCGCAGCTCGAACAGCTCTCCGCCGAGGACTTCGGTCAGTATCTCGCTGCCGGCGAGATCACCCTCGGCGCCTCCCTGCTCGCGCCGTTCCTGCCGCGCAAACTCGTGGGTCTGGGGCTGACGGCGTTCGCGGCCTCCCTCGTGTGGGTCTACCTGCGCACCCCGGGGATGACCGAGGACGATGGCATCCGCCCCACGCAGGCGGGGATCGGGATGGCCAAGGACGTGTTCCTCCTGGGCATCGGCCTGGCGCTGTTGCTGGAGAAGAAGTCCGCGACCGCCTGAGTCAACCAGGGCTGCACAGGGAGGGGCGCGAGATGTCGCCGGGTTCCGGTCGAGAGTCGAGCGGGGTCGTCCGGTTGCTGAGCGCGGTCTCAGGAGTCGGCCTCCTCGGAGGTGCCGCCGCACCGCTGTTGCTGGCGACCGAGAGGGCTCCCGATGGCAGCGGCCATTGGTGGCTGGTTCAGGCCATCCCCGGTCTAGCGGCAGCGGGCGGGGGCCCTACTCCGACGAGGCCATCATCGCGCCCATCGCCGTGGCTGCCTTCACCGCTGTCCTCATTGCTGGAACCGCACTTGCGGCGGCGACTGGCAGGCCCCCGAGTACAGCAGCCTGGGGTCGACCCGATCAGTCGGGGGCGCTGACGAAGATGCAGAAGGGATGGCCGGCCGGGTCGGCGAATACGTAGAGAGCCTCCTCTTCGTCGTCGGAGCGGTCGAGAAGCAGCGTCGCTCCCAGGGTCATCGCTCGCTGCCTCTGCAGTTCCAACTCGCTGAGATCGGGCACCGTCGTGTCCAGGTGCATCATCTGGGGTGGCTCGCCATCAGGCCATGCCGGACGAGGGAGATCAGGCACCTGCTGAAAAGCAAGCTGGACGCGCCGATCCGGGTCACGAAGCACGAGCCAATCGGCCACGTGACCTTCCGAGTCGGCTTCATCGCCTGGCCGGTACACCAAGCCGAAGAGCTGGCGGTAGAACTCAGCGAGCGCACGCACATCAGTCGCGTCGATCACTGTCTGGCTGATCCGGGGAAATGGGGTGCTCGCCTCGCTCATACTTGTGTCTAGCAGTGGCTCCGGCTGCCGGCCACCGGAGTCGACCAACGATGCTGATGAGGTGCGCTGTGGCGTCACATGGGCGTGGTGGATGCCCCGGCAGGGCAGGACCGGAAATAACCGTGACTGCCCCGGTGTTGTGCCCGGTAGACTGACACGTGTTCGTCAGCAGTCCTGCGGGAGTGCGCAACGGATGTGTGACAACTCAACAGGGGGGTGATCGGTTTCGACGACGGTTGTCGTTCCAGGAGAAGCGGGTCGAGGATGCAAGGTCATCTCGTCAACGCTCCTTGCAAACCAATAGGTGCCGATTCCAAGCGCACCGACTTCGCCCTCGCCGCCTGAGCGAGCGTAGAAGTCCGTCAGCCCGGGGTTGCTCTCGACCCGGTTCCTGGCGTCATCTAGAGAGCCACTGCTCGTAACCCTCGTCATCGGGGTTGCGGGGACATTTAGGTGACTGAGCCCGTCAGCGACTTGTCTGCGTGATCGCTGGGGCTGAGAAAATCTGCTAGCAGACTGCACCCGGAGAAGTCCTGGTTCCGCACTGTCGGACGCGGGTTCGATTCCCGCCACCTCCACCAATGACGAAGGACGGCCCATACGTTTCGGGCCGTCCTTCGTCACTCTGCGGATTAGGCGGTGACGTCGAGAATCCAGGTGACGCCGAAGGTGTCAGTGAGCATCCCGAACCCGGGGCTCCATGCTGATGCGGCGAGCGGCTCGATGATCGCCGCGCCCTCGGAGAGCTTGTTCCAATAGCGCTGCACCTCGTCCAGTGCGTCGGCGCGCACCGAGACGAAGAACGGTTGATCGGTGATGGTGAGGCCGTCCTCACGGCGCGTCGAGCCGGCCTCGGCTGCCGCGCCTCCGGACTGGCCGGGGATGTCGTAGGCCATCACCCGGAAGCCTGTTCCGGACTCGACCTGGCCGAAGACGACGTTCTCGGCGCCCGGTGCTTCCTTAGGCATGCCGAGGTCGCCGTAGGTCGCAATCGTGATCTGGCCTCCGAAGACGGACTGGTAGAACTCCAGAGCCCCGCGGGCGTTGCCGCGGAAGTTCAGGTGAGTGGTCGTGGTGATGCTCATATCTGCTCCTAGTGAGAACGTCGCCGGGCTACTCCCTGGCACGGACCACTCTTCCCTCTGTGTAGGACAGTTTTCGTCCTACACTCGAACTACCATCGAGACATGACAGCGACCACCTCGCGACTCCTCACCTTGCTGTCCCTGCTGCAGACTCGGCGCGATTGGCCGGGCACCGTGCTCGCCGAACGATTGGGCATCAGTCATCGAACGGTCCGCCGCGATGTCGACCGGCTGCGCGAGATGGGGTACAACATCCAGGCGACGATGGGGCCGGATGGTGGCTACCGCCTCGACGCCGGCAGCGAACTGCCGCCGCTGCTTTTCGATGACGACCAGGCGATCGCGTTAGCGATTGCTTTGCAGGCGGCGGCCGCTACCGGTGCCGGTATCGAGGAGGCAGCTGTGCGCGCGCTGATCACGGTCCGGCAGGTGATGCCATCCCGCCTTCGCCATCGTGTGAACGCGTTGGAGTTCACGGCGATCCCGGCGCGACCGGGTGAGCAGGCGCCCGGTTCGGTGTCGCCGGATGTGCTCATCGCGTTGTCAATGGCGGTCCGCGCGCACGAGGTGCTGCGCTTCGACTATGCGAGCAGCATGCAGAGCGCCGACGCCGACCAGGTGCCCCCACGCAAGGTGGAGCCTCATCATCTTGTGGCCTCTCACGGACGCTGGTATCTCGTTGCGTGGGAGCTGGAGCAGGACGACTGGCGCATTTTCCGCGCCGACCGCATCGCGCCGCGCACTCCGCGCGGGCCCAGATTCACGCCACGGGAGACGCCTGGCGGCGACGTGACCGCATTCGTTTCAGCTCGCTTCAAAGGCTCCGAGCACATCGACAGGTGGCCCTGCACGGGGAAAGCGATCCTCAGCCGGCCCGCCAGCCATGTCCTCCCTTTCGCAGGTGACGGCGTTGTCGAGGATCTCGGTCCCAGCCAGTGCAGCCTGGAAGTCGGATCCTGGTCTTGGGTGGCGCTAGCCGCCTTCCTCAACCGCTTCGATGCAGAGATCAAAGTACTCAACCCTCCCGAGCTCACCGAAGCGTTCGCGCAACTCGCAGCACGCAACGCCGCGACTGCGGCCGGTTAGCCACGCCGCGCACGTCCCAGATGGCGATGTGATCGGCTGGATCGTGCGCTCGTCACGGCCGAGGGGCACCCGGTCGCCTATCGGACTCGGTCACGATGCCACTGCAATCGCGACCGCCGGGTGTGCCGTGGATCAGGTGGCCGCAGATCACCACCAGTACGTGGGATAGGCGCGGCCTTCCACCGTGGATCGGACGAGCCCCGCGGCCACAAGGACCGTGGCCGCGAGTCCGGCGCACAGGACGAATGAGACCTGACCAGAGGGAGCAAGCGTCCCGATCACTGCGGTTGCCGC
Source organism: Ruania halotolerans (assembly GCF_021049285.1). Classification (GTDB taxonomy): domain Bacteria; phylum Actinomycetota; class Actinomycetes; order Actinomycetales; family Beutenbergiaceae; genus Ruania; species Ruania halotolerans. The sequence goes on along the minus strand of NZ_CP088017.1, from coordinate 2,982,001 downwards.
GGCCGGGGAGTGGGAGGTCCGCGTTGCCAGCATGGCCCCGAGCGCGAGACCGCCGGCGATCGCGGCGGCCCAGAGCGAATGACTCACCGCACCGACGCCGATGCCGACAACGGCCGAGACCAACTGCCCGCCGATCACATTCCGCGGCTGAGCCAGCGGAAGTGTTGGCGCACCCGCCACGAGCGCCATGCTGGCCGCCATCGGCGGGATGAGAAGCACGTGGCCACTCAGCACTCCCAGGAGCACGAGCGCACTGAGCGCGACCGCTGATGTCGTGGTCGCCCCGAGCAGCGTCGTCAGCGATGGCCGAGCAGGAGCCCGGCTAGCCCACGTCGGGGCCGAGGTGGTTGTCATCGAATGCCTTTCGGACTCGCGAGAACGGCCGTTCTCGACTGCTTCATGTAACGTAGAGAACGAGCGTTCTCAGGTCAAGTCCGTGAAGGAGCCATGGTTCATGCCGTCCACAGCCAGCGACCCGGCCGGTCTGCGTGATCCGGTGCGCGACCCGTTGCTCGATTCCGCCGAGTACCTGTTCTACGAGCGTGGGTTCCAGGCGGTCGGGATGGATGAGGTGCGGTCCGCGGCTGGGCTGCCCCTCAAGCGGATCTACGCCCTCTACCCGGGTAAAGAAGCGCTGGCCGTGGCGATGCTCGACAGGAGAGACCGAAGGTGGCATGCCGATCTTGGTGCGTACGTTGACCGCTTCAGCGGCGCCGAAGAACGTGTGCTGGCCGTCTTCGACTGGCTCTCCGAATGGCTGGCAGGCCCGGGACACCGCGGTTGTGCGTGGATTAACGCCTTCGGAGAGCTCGGCGGCACATCTGAGGACATCACGGCAGCGGTGCGACGACATAAGCGCCGGTTTCGTGATTACGTGACCGAGTTGGTCCGCTCGACGGGATCGTCAGTGGAGACAGCCGAAGCGGTCATTCTTCTTGCCGAAGGCTGCCTCGTCACGGCGGGAATCACGGGCACAGCGACCCCCGCCACGCACGCCCGATCGGCAGTACGGCGTCTGCTCGAGCCGCCGCGCTGAGCAGGCCGGCTCGATCGCGCACCCTCGATGCAGGTCAGTAGGTGCACCTTGACCTTGACCTTAGGTCAGGCAGCAGTCTCCTCGCATGAGCACCTCGAAGCCCGACAATGCGGCCAGTTCCGTGAGTTCAGGATGGACCGGCATGGTCCCGGTCGACGATACTTCCTTGGCCGTGACCGACACCGGCGGCCCCGGCACTACCGTCCTCTACCTGAATGGCTCCTATGCCTCTCAGCGGCACTGGCGGCGCGTCATCGACGCTCTCGGCCCACACTGGCGACACATCACCTTCGACGAGCGGGCGCGCGGAAAGTCGAAGCGCTCAGCGGACTACTCGTTCGAGGCGTGTGTGCGTGATGTCAGCGCCGTCCTCGACGCACGCCGGGTGCATCGCGCGTTGCTGGTGGGCTGGTCCTACGGCGCGCTCGTGGGAGTGCACTGGGCGAGCAGAAATCCCAGCCGCACGGTCGGCGTGGTCGGGGTGGACGGCCCCGTACCCGTCTGGCTGGACCGATGAGGACTCCTTCGAAGAGATCCGCACGCTGTTCCGGCGCGCGGGCTGGCTCCTGCCGCTGGTGCACCCACTGGGCCTGTCCGCCCGGTTCTCGGCAGAGCAGCACGCCGAGGTCAACATCGAGGTGCACAAGATCCACGCCGCCCTCGAGCCGATCCTCATCGGGATGACCGTCCCGGTCCGGTACGTCATCGCCTCAGGGGAGGCCCTGGGAAGCCGGGACGATCTCCAGGAACAGATGCGGGCCACTCTCGTCCCGGTGCTGGAGCGCAACTCGAACCTGGGAGTGAGCGCGAAGGTCGCCAGCAACCATGGCAGTGTCCTGCGCAGAGATTTCCCAGCAGTTGCCGAAAGCGTCCGTGAGGTCGCCGCCCTCGATCAGCGGCATCCTTGAGGATATGGATAAAGGGCTCACGATCAGCCAAGCGGCGGAGTACGTCGGCGTCACGGTCAAGACCGTGCGGCACTACCACCGGCTCGGACTGGTTGACGAGCCCGCTCGGGACAGTTCCGGCTACCGGCGTTACGAATCGGCCGAGCTTCTGCGCTTGGTCCAGGTGCGGACACTGGCGGGCGCAGGTGTGCCGCTCGCGGAGATCGTGCCCATGCTCGATGCCGGCACCGAGCAGTTCGCCGCCGCCTTGGCCGACGTCGAGCGACGCCTGAGCGGCAGAATTGCCGCACTGAGTGCTCGCCGCGACACATTGAACCGGCTCGCCGATGGTGACCGGGCACTTCTGCCCGATCGGGCCTGCGCGATCCTCGACCGGATGGTCGAGGCCGGTTTCCATCGTGACTACGTGGCCGGCCAACGCGAAGCTCTGGTGCTGACGCGCGCGCTCGAGCCTGAGGGATTCGACGGCTTCCTCACCCAGCTCGAACTTCGGCTCGACGACTCCGACTACGTTGACCTCATCAAGCGCGGATGGGAGGCAGAATTCTGGGAGCTGGACGATCCGCGGATACCGGAGCTCGCGAGCGCCATGGCGGATCACTATCTCGCCCACCCTGCACTGCTCGGAAGCCCGGCGAGTCTGCAGGCCTGGGCCGATGCCCCCGCCCAGTACCGAGTGATCAGCAGCCATCGTCACAATCAGGCACCGGTCGCGGCTCGACTGACCGCGCTGACCGAGGCCAAGCTCCGGGCCGCTGGCATACCCGTTCCGGGCCGTTGATCGCGCAGGGAGCCATCGCACCAAGAGAGCACTGGAACGCCCGACTGCGCCTCCCGAGCACGCGCGGGGCCACCTGGACGAGGTGCGCGCCCTGGCCGACTTCGGCGCGCGAAGGTCGCGCCAATGCGTTGCGACGCAAGCGGTTCCTGCTAGTTGATCGGAGGGGCTCCGGCGTACTCGGAGCGCTGTGCTGGCCCAGCCGCCTCATAGACGAGAATGACCAGCCCTGAAGACGTGGCGCCGTGCTCGATGAGTCGAAGTCCGATATCGGCGTCCGGGTGAGCGAGCAGCCGTCTGCCTCGACCCACGACGGCTGGTGCGACGGCGAGGCGGAGCGTGTCGACCAGCCCGGCAGCGAGTAGTGCTGAGGCGAGCCGGGAGCTGCCGTGAATCTGAAGCTCCCCGCCCGGCTGCTGCTTCAGAGCGCGCACCGACACGAGAGGATCCCCGCGGAGCACCGTCGTCGGGTTCCAGTGACCTTCGGGGAGGGTGTTGCTCACCACGTACTTCGGGAGGGTGTTCATCCGCACGGTGAACGGATCGGGCTCACTTATCTGCGGCCAGTCGCGGGCGAATGCCGCGTAGGTGCGTCGCCCGAGGAGGAGGCCACCGGCCAGATCAAGCCATTGCGAGGCCTGCTGTACGAACTCCTCGTCCAGGTACGGCACGAACCATCCGCCACGATCGAAGTCACCAGTGGTGTCCTCGTCCACGGAACCCGGCCCTTGGCTGACGCCGTCGAGTGTGACGAACTGGGTCACGGCGATCTTCACGACGCTGCTCCACTTTCGACAAGAGTGGCGAGCGCTGCGGTGACCGAACCCCATCCCTCGAAGAAGCCGAGCTCCTCATGGCGGGATCGAGCACCCGGTTCACCGTGTCGAACAATCGCCCGGTAGTCGGTGCCCTCGGGGTGATCGTCCAGAACGATCTCGGCGGTCATTGCTACCGGTTCGGGCAACGCCGGTCGCCAGTTGCTGTTGACCGCATTGGTGAACACCAGGCGGTGCCCCTCGTCGACGGCGATGAAGACCGAATCGGTGTGCGGGACGTAGTCGTGGCCGTTCTCGCTCATATGGGTGACGAACCCGCCACCCGGGCGCACCTCAAGTAGGTCCACCCGCGCGACTGACGGTGCCGGAATCCACCACTGCGCCACGAGTGCAGGGTCCGTCCAAGCGCGCCACAGGTCGTGCCTCGGTGCGCGGATCAGGCGATGGACCACGAGATCGAGTGCGGGATCGATGGCAGCGTTCATGGTGTGTCCTCCGTAGGGGTGACGAGGTGTTCGAGGCGGTCGGTGCGCGCCTCCCAGATCTGACGTTGGTCGGCGAGCCAACCGTTGAGAAGGTCGAGGCGATCTCGGTTGAGCGTGCACGTGCGCACGCGCCCGGTCTTCTGCGTGCGGATCAGGCCACTCGATTCCAAGGTCCGCAGGTGCTTCATGAATGACGGCAGCGTGATGGGGAACGGGCGCGCGAGTTCGCCGACGCTCGCAGAACCGTGCCCAAGGCGGTGGATGACCTGCCTGCGGGTCGGATCAGCGAGAGCGACGAGCACGTCGTCGAGAGCTCGCGAATACTTAGCCATGAAGCTAACTATTGCAGAGATGACCGAAGTGCCGCAAGGCGGCGGCATCCGGACTAGGTTGGTCGTGGGGTCGATCATCAGGAGGGGTGAGATGACGGAGTGCGCGATTGCCACCGACGGCTTGCGCAAGGAGTACCGCGGTGTACGGCGGCGCGTGGCGGTGGACGGTTTGAACCTTCGAGTGCCGGTGGGAGGGGTGCACGGGTTCCTCGGTCCGAACGGATCCGGTAAGACCACCACCATCCGGATGCTGCTGGGCCTGATCAGCGCCGACGACGGTGAGATCCGGATCTTCGACAAGGCGGTACCGCGGGAGCTGCCGGAGGTGATCGCCCGGGTGGGGGCGATTGTGGAGTCGCCGAAGTTCTTTCCGAACTTCACGGGCAGGCAGAACTTGGAGCTGCTTGCCGGGGCGATCGGAACCGGCCGCCGTCGGGTGCGACACGTGCTGGCACAGACGGGGCTGGCCGATCGGGCGGGGGACCGCTTCGGCACCTACTCCCTTGGAATGAAACAGCGGCTGGCGATCGCGGCCACGCTGCTCAAGGAGCCGGATTTGCTCATCTTCGATGAGCCGACCAATGGCCTCGACCCGGCAGGCATCCATGAGATCCGCACCACCATGCGGCGCCTCGCCGACGAGGGCCGCACCGTGCTGGTCAGTAGCCACATCCTGGCGGAGGTCGAGCAGATCGCTGACACCGTCTCCATCATCGGCCGTGGCCGGCTGATCGCATCAGGGTCAGTCGCTGAGATCATCGGCGATCGTGCCGTCACCGTGCGTGCCGTCGTCGCGGAACCGGACCGCGCAGCGCAGGCGCTCGCTGCGGCGGGCCTGAGTACGCGCGCTCAGGATGGTGGGTTGCTCGTCGAGGGGGCTGATGACCCCGCAACGGTGAACCGATTGCTCGCCGAGCAGGGTATCTACGCCAGTGAGCTCGGCGCGCTCCGCGTGGGCCTGGAGTCGGTGTTCCTCGAGCTCACCCAAGAGGTCGAGCTTGGGCGCACGCGGCGTCGAGATCGTCGCCGCGGTGCGGGGGAAGGGGCTGCATGATGCTGCTACGTACCGAGTTGCGCCGGATTCGGCTGCGTCGTCTCGTCTGGCTCCTCGTGATCGCCGGCACCCTGGCCAGTCTTGCCGTCGTCCTCACGTCGTGGACGGCTGCCCAGCCGGTGACGGACGAACAACGTGCCATGGCGCAGGATGCGTACCAGCGCGAGCTTGCCCGGTGGGAGGACGAGGGCGAGGAGATGATCGCCCAGTGCCTGGAGGAGCAGGAGAGGGTGTCGGAGCAGGACGGTGGGGAGGTCGACTTCGATTGTGACCAGATGGAGCCGCAACCAGAGTGGTTCCTTCCACCCGAAACCACACTGGACCAGCATGTGATGGGCACTGCACTTCCGCTCAGCACTCTGGTCCTGGCCGTGGTCGGGCTTGCGATCGGCACCACGGCGGTCGCCGCGGAGTTCGCCAGCGGCGCCATGGGCACATTGCTCACCTTCCAGCCACGCCGCCTTCGCATCTACGCGAGCAAGGTGGGCGCCGTAGCCCTCGCGACGATTCCGCTTTCCGTGCTTCTCACCGGGGTCATCGGGTTCGGGACCTGGGGTGCGTTCGCGCTGCGTGGAGCGGACTCCACAGTCTCTGATGCGATGCTCTGGATCGGTGTGAGAACGCTGGCGGTCGTTCCTCTCGCAGCTGTGGCCGGGGCCGTCCTCGCGTTCCTGGTCCGCTCCACTGCCATCGTGTTGGCGGTCGTGGCCGGGTACGCGATTGCTGTCGAAGGGATCCTGGTCTCGACGGTGAGCACCCTGACGCCCTGGTCGGTGCGCGGGAACCTGGTCGGCTGGCTCCAGTACGGCAACAGCTACTGGGTACAGATCTGCGAGCAGCAATCCGATGGCGGTCTACGTTGTGACGGTGTCGAGCAGACCATCTCGTTCGCCTGGAGTCTTGGTTACCTGGCTGTCGCTGTCGTGCTGCTCGTCGCCGTCGGCGCTGTGGTGTTCCGGCGCCGAGATATCACCTGACCTGCTCGCGCCACCTGACCTGCTCGCACCAGAGGAGGGCGCCGTCAGCCGAAGCGCTGCACGGCCAGTGGAGCCGCCTCTGCCATCTCCCGTACGGCCGGGTGCTCAGCCGTGGCGAACACCTCGCCGAGGGGGCCGCTGGCCACGAACCGGCCCTCTGCGAGGAAATGCACGCTCGGGCACATGCGTTCCACCAGCTCAAGATCGTGCGAGATGACCACGGCAGCGGTGCCCAGACGATCGAAGATCGATCCGAGCCGGCGCGCCATCTCCCCGCGCGTCTGCGGGTCCACAGCGGTGAACGGCTCATCGAGAACCAGCAGCTCCGGCCGGGTGGCCAGCGCCGTGGCCAGGGCGACCCGTTGGCGCTCGCCGCCGGAGAGCGTGATCATTGCGCGCTTGCCGAAGTGCTCGGGGAGCGCGACGGCGTCCAGCAGCTCCGCCGTCGTGGTGGCGTGCGTGCGCCCGGCCTTGCGGGCGATCTTCAGCGCTTCCTTCAGGTTGGCGGCCACGGTCAGACGTGGATCGGTGATGGTCATCGAGTCCTGGGACTGGAAACGTACGGCAGCGCGGAACTCCTTGGCCTCCCGGCGGGGGAGTCGGCGCACCGAGCGGCCGTTGAACGTGACGTCGCCGCGGGTGGGGCGTTCCGTCCCGCGCAGCAACCGCGCCAGCGTGGTCTTCCCGACGCCGGATGGTCCGACGATGCCCAACGGCGGGTCGCCGGCAGTGATCGTCAGCTCGACGCCGTTGATCACCGGGTTGCCGGGGTATCCGCCCCAGAGGTCGTGGGCTTGGAGGACCGAACCGGCCATGTGGGGCTACTCCTTCATCGTGAGGCGGGGACTGCCTGCATGCTATCCGCCGCATCTGCATGACCCTGCCGTCCACTCCCCAATGTCGACCGCTGAGTTCTGCGGCATCCAGGCGACCAGATGCCGCAGAAGCGAGCATTCGGCGGAGGCGCTGAGTCTGTCAGCGAGGGAGAGGACCGAGCAGCACATTCGCCATCGCGCCGTGCGCCGAGTCCTCGCTGCTGGGATGGAACATCCCGGCAAGCACGTCCCGGTACAGCCGGCCCAACTCGTCCCCGGTGCGGTAGGCGGAGCCGCCGGCCACCTGCACCGACGCCGTCACCACCTCGCGTGCCACCTCGGTCGCCCGCCACTTCAGCGCCGAGAGCCGCGGAAACCACAGGTCGCCATGGTCAGCCTGATCGTCCACGTTCCGGGCGAGGGCCTCGACCTGCTGCACCACGCCATCCAGGGTGATGCCTGCTGCGGCGACACGACGGCGCACGTCCGGATCGTGAGCCAGCGGTGCGCCGTCGTTTTTGCGGGACGTGCGCTGCTGCGCGGCCTGGACTGCCAGCGCCAGCGCACGCTCAGCAATGCCGGTGTAGACGGCGGCAAGGAGGATCTCGAAGGAGGCGAAGATGCCGAAGATCAACGGGTCAGTGCTCGGACCAGGGTCGATGCGGCGGATCACCTGCCCGGCCGGCGCGTGGGCCCCGCGCAGCAGGGTGGTCCGCGATTGGGAGGCGCGCTGACCGAGCGTGTCCCAGTCGTCCAGGATTTCCACCCGTCCGGCGGCCACCTCATCCCGGTGCACGAACGCGAACACCGATTTCGGCGCGTCGGGGCTGGTGGTGTCGGCGCCGAATACGCCGAGGCGGGTCCAGGCGGGGGCGAGCGAGGTGAAGATCTTGGTGCCGGTGAAGCGATACCCGCCTTCGCCGTCGGGCGCGGCATCGCACGTGGATCCGAAGAGCATCAGATCGTTCCCGGGTTCGGAAATGCCGAAGGCGAGGATCTCCCCGGCAGCAGCCTCGGTGAGCCCTGTATCCAGGAACGACTCGCCTCGCTCGCGCGCGATCTTCGCCACGGCCACCCAGACCTGGTGCATGTTGACTGCTAAGGCGGTGGCGGGCGCTGCCCCGGCGAGAGCGCGTTGCTCTCTGGTGAGTTGGGCGAGGGTCAAACCGCCCCCGCCGAGGTCAGAGGGGATGTGCGCGGTGAGGTAGCCAGCGGCGATCAACTCCCCGAGGTCCTCGGTGAAGAAGGAATTCTCCCGGTCGTGATCGGCGGCCCGCGCCCGGATCCGCTCGAGCAGGTGGGAATCAAGGAACCTCGGGTCGTGTCTGAGAGCCACTCGGGCAGCCTATCTGTGCCGGCCGAGAGCCACGTGGCCGGCTCGAGTAGCCGCCCACGAGCCGATGTGACACATGTGAATGATGTGACAGATGGGACGGTTGACACGGCAGTCGCTCACCAAAATGGCGGAAACACGCCGAGAAACGCCCGTGAAATGCTCACGCACCGGCGCTGTCGTCGTAGTGTGACGACAGCGCTCCTCGATCGGGGAGCGGCCACGAACGAAGGGAAACTCTGTGTCCGTCAACCGTACCGACCTCGTTGCCGCCATCGCCGAGAAGGCTGGCCTGACCAAGACTGACGCGGACGCCGCTCTGGGCGCACTGCAGGAGGTCCTGGTGGAGTCCCTGGGCAAGGGCGAGGCCGTCAAGGTCACCGGCCTGCTCAGCGTGGAGCGCGTAGAGCGCGCCGCTCGTACCGGCCGCAACCCGCGCACCGGTGAGGAGATTCAGATCCCCGCTGGTTACGGTGTGAAGGTCTCCGCCGGCTCGGCCCTGAAGAAGGCCGTCGCCAAGTGATCTCAGGCGGCCGTTGACGGCCGCCGTGACGAAGGGGCGTGGGAGTGATCCCGCGCCCCTTCGTCGTCTTCATGCGGTGGTCCCCACGCCGCGACGCGATCAGTCGAGCGGGTGCCCGGGGCAGCAGGCTCGCTGGAGCGGTGCACAGGGCGCAGGGGGAAGGGCGGTCAGTGGGCGGCGGACTCCCGGGCCTGGCGTTCCCGGGCGCGCGAGACTGCCTCACGCTCCCGCTTGACGGCCTCGCGGAGCTTCTTATTCGCTTCGCGCACCGCCTTCTCAGCCTCCCGGCGTACCGACCGGGCCTCACGGACCTTCGAGTCTTTCGGGAAGACGTCGGTGCTGACGGCTTCGGGAGGTGGCACGTGGGCCGGGGCTCCGGAGGAGCGACTCTCTACATATTGCTCGACACCGTCGAGCAGACGCTCGAGGCCGAAGAAGAGCGGGTCGGCGTCAGCCGTGAACACGCCGGCATCGAGGGCCTCTCGGAGCGCGGGAAATTGCTCGGCCGTGACGAGCGCGGAGATGGCATCGGCCACCTGCCGGTCGAGGTGATCCGGCGAGACACCCTCCGCACGCGCTCGGTCGTCGTACCCGCGTTCAACTTGGCCGGTCCATCGGGCGTGACCGGTGATCAACAGCAGCACGGCGGTCCGCTCGAGTGGGTCGAGCGGGGTCTCGGCCATGGCACTCAGCGCGGAGTCCAGCCAGGAGAGATTGGCCGGTGTGCTGGGGATTCCGCTGATCGGCAGATCGAGCATCCATGGATGGGCGGCGTACAGGGCCAGGGTTTCGCGGTGCCACTGGATCAGCGCGTCGCGCCAGGCAGGCGCCTCGGCAATGCTCAGGGGAGGAGTGCCGAGCGCCGCCTCGCCCATGAGGAGCAGGAGGTCGTCCTTGCTCGTGACGTAGCGGTAGAGCGACATCGTGGTGAATCCCAGTTGTTTCGCCACGGCGGTCATTGAGACGGCGTCGAGGCCGCCGGAGTCGGCGAGTTCGACGGCGGTGTCCACGATGCGCTCCAGGCTGAGTTCACGCTTGGGTCCGCGTTGCTGCGGATGAGCCGCGACCCCCCACGCGAGTGCGATGCCACGAGGGAGGGCGAGCTCATCGGGGTCGTCGGCCATGCCCCCACCCTAGTTCTGTTTATCGCATAGACAAATCTGTTTACGTCGCATACTGTTTATCTCATACACATCGACGGAAGGAGATGGACATGCAAGCAGCGATCGACGTGCGCGGGCTGCGCAAGTCGTTCGGCGAGGTCGAGGTTCTCGGCGGCGTCGACCTACGGGTGGGGCGCGGTACGGTGCACGCGCTGCTCGGGCCGAACGGAGCGGGCAAGACCACTCTGGTCACGATCCTCGCCACACTCGTGCGCCCTGACGCCGGCACGGTGCATGTCGCAGGTGCCGACCTGGTGGACGACCCGGCCGAGGTGCGGCGCCGGATCGCCCTCACCGGGCAGGCGGCCGCGGTGGATGAGGTGCTCACAGCCGATGAGAACCTGCGCATGATGGCCGGTCTGCACGGGCTGCGCGGGCGGGCCGCCCGGAAGCGATCCGCGGATCTGATCGAGAGATTCGGTCTCTGCGATGCGGCGCATCGGCGCGTGAAGACCTACTCCGGCGGAATGCGCCGTCGGCTCGATCTCGCACTCAGTCTCATCGTTGCCGTGCCCGTCGTCTTCCTCGACGAACCGACGACAGGGCTGGATCCGCGCAGCCGACGTGAACTGTGGGAGGTCATCCGCTCATTGCGTCATGAGGGCATCACGGTGCTGATGACGACCCAGTACCTGGAGGAAGCAGACGAACTCGCCGACATCGTCTCCATCCTCGGTGAGGGCCGGATCGTCGCTGAGGGAACGCCGGCCGAACTCAAACGAGCGGTCGGGGAGGACCTCCTCGAGGTCCGGGACAGGCGCGGTGTGGTCGTTCACGCCGAACCGACCGACGGAACGTCCGCCGGACTGCGCCGCGCACTCGATGCCATCGACGAGCTCGGCGTCACCGGTGAGCTCGTGGTGCGCCGTCCCACTCTGGATGACGTGTTCTTTTCACTCACCGGTCACGGTGGAACGGACACGCACGAACTCGCCACCACCGGAAGGAGCCACTCGTGAGTGCACCCGCAAGCCAGTTGGTTGCGCCGGCGGCCGCACGCCTGCGACTCGGGGCCGTGGACGCGATCTTCATCGCGCGAAGCCTGCGTCACAGCATCCGCAATGTCGACGCCATGCTGATGGCGGTCCTGTTACCCGTGATACTCATGCTGCTCTTCGTCTACGTCTTCGGTGGAGCGTTCGATCCAAGCGGCGACTACGTCAACTATGTCGTTCCCGGCATCATTCTCCTTTGTGCCGGGTTCGGTGCTTCCTCGACGGCCATCGACGTGGCCGGTGACAAGGCGTCCGGAATCATGGACCGATTCCGGACCTTGCCCATCCGCAGCTGGGCGGTGGTCACCGGGCACGTCGTCGCCAGCCTGGTCCGCAACCTCGTCGCCACCGCAGTGGTGCTCGCGGTCGCGCTCGGGATCGGCTTCCGGCCGAGCGCCGGAGTGGGTGAGTGGTTGCTCGCGATCGGGGCGGTCGCGGCGTACATTCTCGCGATCACGTACCTGTTTGCTGCGATCGGGCTCGCGACCGGCAGCCCGGAAGCCGCGAACGGCTACGGTTTCGTGCTGCTGTTCCTGCCGTACCTCTCCACGGCGTTCGTCGGCGCCGAGACACTGCCCACCTGGTTGCGGGGGTTCGCTGAACACCAGCCGATCACCCCGGTCATCGAGACGCTGCGCAGCCTCCTGATGGGCACGCCGGCCGGTTCTGCGCCGGTGCTTGCGCTGGCCTGGACGGCCGCGATCCTCGCGGCCGCGGTGGTCTGGTCCGCCACGCTGTTCGCCCGTCAGGCGGGCCGGCGATGATCGAGGTGACGCGGGCGGACTCGCTGGGTCCTGCCGCGCGGCACGTTGTCGCCACGCTCCTGGCGAGTGCCTTCGCCGACGACTTCGCGTCCATCTCCACCTCGACCGACCGGCTCGCCAGGGCATTCGAGCACATCGTTATTCCCGAGCGCTTCTACGTCGCGTCGGTGGAGGGTCACCCGGCCGGGATCGCAACGCTCACCGAGGGCAAGCAGGAGGTCTTCGCCCCTCGATGGGCGCCGTTCCGGAACAGTCTCGGTGCGATCCGCGGCACGATCGGCCACCTCGTAGTTCGCGGTGCCTTCATGGGCGCGGATCCCGGGGCCGAACCCGGGCGTGCCGAGATCGGGTTCGTCGGGACCATGGCCGAGCACCAGGGCAAGGGTGTTGCGACCGCGCTGCTGACCGAGATGATGGCGAGTTCGGGGCATCACACCTTCGTGCTGCGAGACATCAAGGACACCAACGCACCCGCCCTGGGCCTCTATCGCAAGCTCGGATTTGTCGAGCACTCCCGCCGGGCCGTCCGGTTCGCCCGGCGTGCCGGGTTCGGTGCATACGTGACAGTGATCCGTGTGTGCCGGTGAGGCTCGACACCCGGTGCGCGTGACGTCGTCAGGATTCGTACAATGGCTCCATGAGCGAGCCCACCCCTCCCACACAGCCGCAGGAATCCGAGCGACTCTCGGGGCCGGGCACGGATGTGCTGGAGCGCGAGGAGACCCGCGAAGAAGCGGCGCCGGGTGACGCCGAGCGCTACTCGCATTACGTGAAGAAGGAGAAGATCACCGCGGCCGCCGTCTCGGGCGGTCCGGTGGTCGCCCTCTGCGGCAAGGTGTGGACGCCGAACCGGGATCCGAAGAAGTTCCCGATCTGCCCGGCCTGCAAGGAGATCTTCGAGAGCCTCAACGGCGGCGGGAATGGTGGTGACGACTCCTCCGGTGGTCGGCGCGGCTTCTTCGGCTTCGGCTCCAAGAAGTGACCGGGCCGCATTCCTCGGCAGCCATCCACACAGCCACCTCCACTGAGACCCAGGCGTCGGCAGGGTCGACGGCTGCGGCCTCGAGCCTGCCGCCCGCGTACCCCGGGCGCGCGCCGTGGGGGACCGCCTCCCGATTGCGTGCCTGGCAGGCCGCCGCGCTCGAGTCCTATCTGGCCCGCGATCCCCGCGACTTCCTCGCCGTGGCAACACCAGGGGCGGGGAAGACGACGTTCGCGCTGCGGGTGGCCACCGAGCTGTTGGAACGTCGCGTAGTGCAGCGAGTCACGGTGGTGGCGCCCACCGAGCACCTGAAGACCCAGTGGGCCGATGCGGCTGGTCGCGTGGGGATACGGATCGACCCGAACTTCCGCAACGCCCAGGGGCGCCAGGGGGCGGCCTACGACGGCGTCGCCCTCACCTACGCCCAAGTTGCTGCCAACCCGAACCTGCACCGGGCCCGCACCGACAACGCCCGCACGTTGGTGATCCTCGACGAGGTGCACCACGCCGGTGATGCACTCTCCTGGGGGGATGCTGTCCGAGAGGCGTTCGAATCCGCCACCCGGCGCCTCGCCCTCACCGGGACCCCGTTCCGTTCCGATACCTCCCCGATCCCGTTTATCACCTATGAACGCGACGTCGACGGTATCCGCCGTTCCAAGGCCGACCACACCTACGGCTACGGTGATGCGCTGGCCGACCACGTCGTGCGACCGGTGATCTTCCTCTCCTACTCCGGCCAGATGCGCTGGCGTACCAAGTCCGGCGACGAGATCAGTGCGCGCCTGGGCGAACCACTCACCAAGGACATGGTGGGCCAGGCATGGCGCACCGCCCTGGACCCGCAGGGGGAGTGGATCCCGTCCGTGCTCACCGCCGCCGACCGTCGCCTCGCCGAAGTGCGCCGGCACGTCCCTGACGCCGGGGGACTGGTGATCGCGACCGACCAGACGAAGGCTCGCGCCTACGCTGCGCACCTGCAGCGGATCACCGGGGCCGCCCCGGTGGTGGTGCTCTCCGACGACACTGACGCCTCCCGCCGGATCGAGGAGTACGCCTCCGGCGAGCAGCGGTGGATGGTCGCCGTGCGCATGGTCTCCGAAGGGGTGGACGTGCCCCGCCTCGCCGTCGGCGTGTACGCCACCTCCACGGCCACCCCGTTGTTCTTCGCCCAGGCCGTGGGCCGGTTCGTACGTGCCCGCAAGCGCGGCGAGACGGCCTCGATCTTCCTCCCGTCAGTGCCCACCCTGCTAGGGCTGGCGAACGAGATGGAGACCGAGAGGGACCACGCCCTGGACCGAAAGACGGTCGGCGATGAGACGGTCGAGATCTTCGCGGCCGAGGATGCCGAGGTCGCGGCCGCCAACAAGGAGGAGAAGGCCCCCGACGACCTGATGTTGCCCGGCTTCGAGGCCCTCGAGGCGCAGGCCTCTTTCGACAAGGTGCTCTTCGACGGCGGCGAGTTCGGTCTGGGTGCTGAGCTCGGCTCCGACGAGGAGCAGGACTTCCTCGGCATCCCGGGCCTCCTGGACGCCGATCAGGTGACCACGTTGCTGCGCTCCCGGCAGGCCGACCACGTGGCTGCCCGCGGGCGTCGGGGCCAGGCTGAGCCGGCACCGGTGGATGATCACCGCGTCGTGGCTGAACTGCGCAAGGAGCTCAACCAGCTGGTGAAGGCGTGGGCGCGGCGCAGTGGGACTCCGCACGGGGTGGTACACACCCGGCTGCGTGAGCACTCTGGCGGCGGTGAGGTAGCCACGGCGTCGGCCGAGCACCTGCGTACCCGGATCGCGAAGGTGCGTCGCTGGTTCGTCGGCCAGTCCTGACCCGCCCCGGACTCGCAGGGCCCCGCCGCCCTCGTGCTGGGCGCGGCCCTCTCGCGGAGCAGCAGTGAGCGCTCATCGGGACGGACTAGGTGTCCTGGCTCATGACCACTAGGCGGTGATGTGCGTCGTCGGGATCGCCGGGTCGCCTGCGGAGAGGCGCCGCGCATAGGGAGAAAGCTCGGCGCGAGAGGCGGCATGGCGTTCGGCAGCCCGCCGCACTCCCTCGGATCCGGTGAAGCCTGGCTGCACCACGCCGTCAAGCACGAGCGGTAGGTGGAGCGGGCGAAGATCATCCTCCGCCGGTTGCCAGGGTGCCTGCGCCCCGCCCATTACCACCTCTTCGATGGCGCACCCCGCGCCGTCTGTGCGCCGGGCTGCGCTCTTGCGCCCACCCACACTCGCTTTCGAGGCCGATGCCTTCTGCACCGGCTCCATCGCTCCGCCGCTGTTCTCCCGGAGGACCAGCTTGTAGACCATTCCGCAGGTCGGGGCGCCGGAGCCAGTCACCACGGAGGTGCCCACGCCGTAGGAGTCGACCGGAGCCGCCGCGAGCGAGGCGATCGCGTGCTCGTCCAGGTCGGAGGAGACGACGATCTTGGTACCCGTTGCGCCGAGACCGTCGAGCTGATCGCGAACCTCGCGGGCCACCAGGGCCAGATCCCCGGAGTCCAACCGGACGGCGTCCAAGCCGGTCCCCGCTGCAGCGATCGCCCGGCGGACTCCCTCGGCGATGTCATAGGTGTCCACCAGGAGCGTGGTCTGGTCACCGAAGGAGGCCACCTGAGAGGCGAAAGCCGAGGGTTCGTCGTCGTGCAGCAAGGTGAAGGCGTGCGCTGCGGTACCGATCGTGGCCAGCCCATACCGGCGGCCGGCCTCGAGGTTGGAGGTGCCCGCAAAACCGGCCACCACGGCGGCCCGGGCGGCCGCCACAGCCGCATTCTCGTGCGCGCGCCGCCCGCCCATCTCCAGACAGGGGCGCGAGCCCGCCGCGCTGGTCATCCGGGAGGCGGCCGAGGCCACGGCGGAGTCGTAGTTGAGGATCGAGAGCACCAGCGTCTCCAGCAGGACGCCCTCGGCGAAAGACGCCTCCACCGTGAGCACGGGCGAACCGGGGAAGAACATCTCACCTTCGGCGTACCCGTAGATCTCGCCGGTGAACCGATAGTTGGCGAGGAAGTCGAGGGTCTGGCCGTTCACGATCTCGCCCTCACGGAGATACTCCAGTTCCACATCGGTGAACCGGAAGGTGCTCAGCGCCTCCAGTACCCGGCCGGTCCCGGCGACCACGCCGTAGCGGCGCCCGGCCGGCAGCCGGCGGGTGAACACCTCGAATACGCACCGGCGGGCGGCCGTCCCGTCCGCGAGGGCCGCCTGCAGCATCGTGAGTTCGTAGCGGTCGGTCAGTAGCGCACTACTGTGCTGGGTGCTGGGTGGGTTCGGCGCAGACATGAGGCCACGGTATCCGCAGGCCGCTCCGGCCGCGGCAGGTGCTGCCAGCGCTCACTCGGATCCGTAGTCTGGGCACTGTGCCACTCTTACGCCCACCCACCTGCTCCGTGCCAGTCAGCACACCGGAGGCCGACTCTGCGATCGAGTCGGAACCGCACACTGCCCGTGAGCGACCGTGGCGAACGATCGTGTGGAACGACCCGGTCAACCTGATGAGTTACGTCACCTACGTGTTCCGCAGCTATTTCGGTTACTCGGAGGAGAAGGCCCACTCACTCATGCTGCAAGTGCATCATCAGGGGCGCAGCACCGTCTCCCAGGGCAGCCGAGAACAGATGGAGGTGGATGTGCAGGCAATGCACTCCTACGGCCTGTGGGCCACGCTCTCCCAGGATGAGGACTGAGGCCGTGCGAGGATTCACCCGGCGCCGAGGCGCCTTCGTGGCCGAGATCAGTGGTGATGAGCGCACGATCCTCGCCCGCGTGGTCGCCGATACGAGCGAACTGCTCGGGGTGCGCCTGGGGCCGCTGGAAGAAGCGCCCGACGGCGTCTCTCGCCCGGGCGATCCCGCCACCGATCCGCTGGCAGGCCTGGCCTGGTCGGCCGACGGCCTGCTCACCCCGGCTGACCCCGCCCTGGCGCGACTGCTGCCGGACGCGAGCGTCACCGACGACGAAGTCTCCGCCGAGTTCCGGCGCCTCACCGAGGCGGAGTTGCGCCAGACCAAGACGGCCCGGTTGCGGATGGTGTGGATGGCACTGCAGGCCCCGGGTAGTGAGGTGCGAGTTGCACCCGAGCATGCAATGGAGTGGGCGGGGGCACTCAATGACGTCCGGCTCGTGGTGGCCGAGCGGCTCGATATCCGCACCGAAGAAGACGCGGAGGAACTGCACCGGGCTGCGCTTCGCCGCAGCACGGGGGGTTCGGACCAGGATGAGGTTCGCGAGGCGCTGGGTATGCTCTACTCCGCGCTCAGCTGGCTGCAGGAGTCCCTGCTGCAGGTGATGCTGCCCACACTCGATGACTGAGCGCTGCGGGTGTCGGGCCTCGCCTCTAGTCTCTCTCGGGTGAGTGATTCACCCATCGGCATCTTCGACTCGGGGGTCGGAGGGCTCACGGTCGCCCGGGCCGTGATCGATCAGCTCCCGAACGAAAGCGTGCGCTACCTCGGCGATACAGCGCACGGCCCGTACGGCCCGCTGCCCATCGCACAGGTGCGCGCCCATGCGCTCGCGGTGATGGACGATCTGGTCCGGTCCGGGGTCAAGATGCTGGTGATCGCCTGCAACTCCGCCTCGGCAGCAGTACTGCGCGATGCCAGGGAGCGGTACACCCTGGGAATGGGGGTGCCCGTAGTGGAGGTGATCCAGCCCGCGGTGCGGCGAGCGGTGGCCGCCACCCGCACGGGCAGGATCGGCGTGATCGGAACGCGCGCCACCATCGCCTCGCGTGCCTACGAGGATGCGTTCGCTGCAGCCCCGCACTTGCAGCTCACCGCCGCGGCGGCGCCGCGTTTCGTGGAGTTCGTCGAACGCGGGGTCACCTCCGGGCCGGAGCTACTCGACGTGGCCCACGAGTACCTGGCCCCGATCCTGGCCGCCGACGTGGACACCCTCGTGCTCGGCTGCACGCACTACCCCCTCCTCACCGGCGTGGTGCAGTACGTGGCCGGGGACGCCGTCACGCTCGTCTCCAGCGCCGAAGAGACAGCGAAGGACGTCTACGCGGCGCTAGTGGCGCATGGCCTGGAACGCCCGCAGCAGGCTTCCGGCTCGGTCCAGCACCGATTCCTCAGCACGGGGGACCCGGCAGCGTTCACCCGCCTGGCCCGCCGGTTCCTTGGCCCTGAGGTGGGTGCTGAATCGGCCGCAGAGATCACCGGCGAGATCCCGGCCGTGGGGGTGGCGCCATGAGGCTCGTGGTGCTCGGCTGTTCAGGATCGGTCTCCGGGCCGGAATCGGCG
The DNA here is from genome assembly GCF_021049285.1 of Ruania halotolerans. Lineage (GTDB taxonomy): Bacteria > Actinomycetota > Actinomycetes > Actinomycetales > Beutenbergiaceae > Ruania > Ruania halotolerans. The sequence continues at coordinate 2,963,841 of NZ_CP088017.1, read as the reverse complement.
TCGTCGGCGTATCTGGTCGAGGCCGATGACGGCGAACGCACCTGGCGGCTCGTGCTCGACCTGGGATCAGGAGCATTTGGGCAACTGCTGCGGCACACTGATCCGGCGTCGGTGGATGCGATTCTCTTGTCGCACTTACATGCCGATCACATGGTCGACATGGCCGCGATGCACGTCTATCTGCGTTACGGGCCGCAGGGGCCGTACCCGGCAGTGCCGGTGCACGGCCCGCCCGAGACCGCCGAACGGATCAGCCAGGTATGCGGCAACGGTGAAACCATCGACGAGCAGTTCGAGATCCACCGATGGACTCCCGAGCATGTGCTAACGGTCGGCCCACTGCGGGTAACTGTGTTCGAGGTGCTGCATCCGGTGACGGCCTATGCAATCCGCGTCGAGGGCCCCAGCGATCGCGGCGGCGGCACCCGCGTGCTCACCTACAGCGGCGATACCGACTCGTGTGACGGACTCGTCCGCGCAGCGGCGGGCGCCGATCTGTTCCTCTGCGAGGCGGCGTTCACCGAGGAACGAGAAGTGGTGCGTGGAATCCATCTCACCGGCCGGCGGGCCGGAGAGGCGGCCACCCAGGCCGCGGTGAAGCGAGTGGTGCTCACGCATGTGCAACCGTGGGTCTGTGGCGAGACCGCACGGGCAGAGGCTCTCACGGAGTTCGCGGGCCCGGTGGACCTGGCCGAACCAGGAGCCACCTGGATTCTCTGAAGCAGCGGTGTGACGGACCCCACCACCCGCCCCGCCCCGCCCCCAACCCCCACCTCTCGCGAGTGCGGCGAATCTCGCTCATTCATTGAGATATAGCCGAAAAGTCGGACACTCGGCGGCCGCCGAGTGCGTCCTGCTCAGGTAGGCGCCGGGATCATCCGGCCCACCCCGGTGTGACTGTCCACTCACCAGACACGGGTGTCACGGGCTAGTAAAGACTCGGTAGTCTCACGCTATGACCGATGCACCCGAAGCGACCGTGACCACACCCGCGAACGGGATCGCCACCGGCTCCCGCACCGGGGCAGTGCTGGAGATGCCCGACGCGCTCCGCCATGACGTCAGACTCCTCGGCGAGTTGCTCGGCACCGTGCTCACCGAGAGCGGTGGACCAGAGCTGTTGGCCGATGTCGAGCGCCTGCGTGAGCTGGCCATCTCCGCCTACGACGATGGTGGAACCGAGGCTTTCACACACGCCGAAGCGCTGGTGGAGTCTTTCAGCCTGGACCGCGCCGAGAAGGTGGCCCGAGCCTTCACCTGCTACTTCCACCTGGTGAACCTGGCCGAGGAGTTCCACCGAGTGCGCACGCTGCGCGCTCGTGACACTGGCTCGATCGACCCCGGCCGCCCGCCGGAGGACTCGCTGCGCAGCGCCTGGGCGTTCCTCACCAAGGAACTCGGAGAGGAAGAGGCCCGACGGCGGATCGCTGGTCTGGAGTTCCGTCCCGTCCTGACCGCGCACCCCACTGAGGCGCGTCGACGGGCCGTGGCTGCCAGCATCCGTAGCATCTCCGAGTTGCTTGGCGAGCGGGACGACCCACGCCTGGGTTCGAACGCCCTGGAGGGCAACCGCCGCGAGCTGATCTCGCAGATCGACCGGCTCTGGCGTACCTCTCCGCTGCGCGCCACCAAGCCCACCCCGCTGGACGAGGTCCGCACCGCGATGGGGATCTTCGATCAGACTCTGTTCACCGCGCTGCCGGCGATGTACCGCACAGTGGACGCCCTGCTGCAGGATCCGGACGCTCCGACGCCGCCACAGGCTCCCGCCTTCGTGCGCCTGGGCAGTTGGATCGGAGCAGACCGGGACGGAAACCCGAACGTCACCTCCTCGATCACGCGGTCGGCGGCGGCGATCGCTTCCGAGCATGTGCTCACCGGACTGGAGAAGGCGGCGGCGCGGATTGGCCGCGCACTTACCCTGGGCGCGGACACCACGCCCGCCTCAGAGGAGCTTGATGCCCTGTGGAACCGGCAGCGGCAGCTCTCCGCCGAACTCACCGATGACATCGCCGGTAAGTCTCCCAACGAGCCGTACCGCCGGGTGATGCTCGTGATCGCCGAACGGATCGCCGCCACTCGGCGCCGGGATGCCGACCTCGGCTATGACGACCCGGCCGAGTTGCTCGCGGACCTGACCGTGGTGCAGTCCTCCCTCGTCGGTGCCGGCGACGCCCGGCAGGCCTACGGGGACGTGCAGGATCTCATCTGGCAGGTGCAGACCTTCGGGTTCCACCTCGCCGAGCTTGAAGTCCGTCAGCATTCCCAGGTGCACAACCAGACTCTCGAAGAGATCGACGCGGGTGGGGAACTGAGCGAGCGAAGCCAGGAGGTGCTGGAAACGTTGCGCACGATCTCTGGCATCCAGCGCCGCCACGGCGAACTCGCCGCACACCGGTACATCATCTCGTTCACTACCTGCGCGGCCGATATCGCAGCGGTGTACCGGCTCGCGGAGGAAGCGCTCGGTTCGGCTGAGGACGCTCCGGTGCTCGACGTGATCCCGCTGTTCGAGACCTTCGACGATCTGCAGGCGAGCACCGACGTCCTCGAAGAGATGCTCGCGCTGCCGCAGGTGCAGCAGCGGCTGGAGGCGACCGGTCGTCGCGTCGAGGTGATGCTCGGCTACTCAGATTCTTCCAAGGACGTCGGCCCCGTGTCGGCCACTCTTGCGCTCTACGATGCGCAAGAGCGGATTGCCCAGTGGGCGAAGAAGCACGACGTCACGCTGACCCTGTTCCATGGCCGCGGCGGCGCCCTCGGCCGCGGTGGCGGCCCGGCCAACCGCGCCGTGCTCGCTCAGCCCCCGGGTTCGGTGGACGGCCGGTTCAAGTTGACCGAGCAGGGCGAGGTCATCTTCGCCCGCTACGGCGACCCGGTGATCGCGCAGCGGCATATCGAGCAGGTCGCTGCCGCCACGCTGTTGCAGTCCACGCCCACGGTGGAGGAGCGCAACGCCACAGCGGCCCGCGATTTCGCCGATGTCGCAGCCCGGATGGACGAGGTCTCCCGGGAGCGGTTCTACGAGCTGGTGCGTTCTGAGGGCTTCCCGGCCTGGTTCGGTCAGGTCACCCCGCAGGAGGAGGTCGGCTGGTTGCCGCTCGGCTCCCGCCCGGCCCGGCGGGGACTGAGCATGGAATCCCTTGAGGATCTGCGAGCGATCCCGTGGGTGTTCGCCTGGACCCAGGCACGGATCAACCTCACCGGCTGGTTCGGCCTCGGCACCGCGCTTGCCGGTGTTGGTGACCTGGAGCGACTTCGGGAGGCGTACCAGCGCTGGCCGCTGTTCGCCACCATGATCGACAACGTTGAGATGTCGCTGGCGAAGACGGATGAGCGCATCGCACGCCGTTACCTGGCCCTCGGGGACCGGGACGACCTCGCGGAGTTGGTGCTCACCGAGCTCGCGCTGACGAAGAAGTGGATCGTGGACATCACCGGTCAGGAGCGGCTGCTCGCCGGGCACCGCGTGCTTGGCCGGGCGGTCCAACTGCGTAGCCCGTATGTGGACGCACTCTCGCTTATCCAGTTGCGCGCTCTGCGGGCGTTGCGTGAGGCGGATGGCTCCGACCAGGCCGAGGACGCACAGATCCGGCGCGTCATGCTGCTGTCGATGAACGGGGTGGCCGCCGGTCTGCAGAACACCGGCTGAGTGTCAGTTCCGTATACAACTCCGCCCCGGGCGACCCACGCGGTCACCCGGGGCGGGGCTCTCTCAGCCTGCAGTCGGTTGGGTGTGCTTGCTGGTTGGGTGCATTGCGGTTGAGCCTGCCGTCGGCCGAGCGCGACGAACGAAGAGCACGGCGCCCGCTGCCGTAGGCTCGATGCCATGACTGAGAGCACAGCGACAACAGCGATTGCCCGCGCCGATGGCCGCCGACCCGACCAGCTCCGCCCCGTGTCCTTTCACCGCGGATGGTCCGACCAGGCCGAAGGCAGTGTGCTCGTGGAGTTCGGCGGCACGCGGGTGCTGTGCACCGCCTCCTTCACCGAAGGCGTGCCGCGCTGGCGCAAAGGTTCCGGCTTGGGATGGGTGACCGCGGAGTACGCGATGCTTCCCCGATCCACGAACTCCCGTTCCGGCCGCGAGTCAGTCAAGGGCAAGATCGGCGGGCGCACTCATGAAATCTCCCGGCTGATCGGCCGCTCACTGCGCGCCATCATCGATGTCTCCGCACTCGGGGAGAACACCATCGTGCTCGACTGTGACGTGCTGCAGGCCGACGGTGGCACCCGTACGGCCGCGATTACCGGCGCCTACGTCGCCCTTGCCGACGCCGTCGCCTGGGGCCGGGAGAACGGCGCCGTCGCGAAGAACGACATCGTCCTGACCGATTCGGTGGCCGCCGTCAGCGTGGGCATCATCGATGGCACACCGATGCTCGACCTGCCCTATGTGGAGGATGTGCGTGCCGAGACGGATATGAACGTGGTAGTGACCGGGGCCGGCTCGTTCGTGGAGGTCCAGGGCACAGCGGAGGGCGTACCGTTCCACCGCGGTGAGTTGGACTCGCTGCTCGACCTGGCCGTGGCCGGCACGGCTCGTCTGACCGAACTCCAGCAGACAGCGTTGACCGAGCCGTTGACCCGGCGGGCCACGCCCGGTCCGCTCGACTCCTGACGGCGATGGGCACCCGAGCAGGCCACGCGCCCGAGCCTCTCCTCATCCTGGCCACGCACAACGCCCACAAGGTGGCCGAGTTGCGCGCCATTCTCGCTGAGGCCGGGATCGTCTCCGATGACAGTGCCCGGATTCAGGGAGCTGGCGAGGTCGGTGCACCCGAGCCCGTCGAAGACGGCGTGACATTTGCCGAGAACGCGCTGATCAAGGCACGTGCCCTCGTGGCTCACACGGGCGTTCCAGCGCTGGCCGACGATTCCGGCCTGGCTGTGGATGTGCTTGGCGGCGCGCCCGGCATCTTCTCCGCCCGCTGGGCCGGTGTGCACGGGGACGATCGGGCGAACCTCGACCTGTTGCTCGCTCAGCTTGCCGATGTGCCGGAGGAACACCGGGCCGCCGGGTTCGTGTGTGCCGCCGCCTTGGTGACCCCAGAAGGCACCGAGCACGTGGAGCTCGGGCACCTGCGGGGTAGCCTGCTCACCGCCCCGCGCGGGGAGGGCGGTTTCGGGTACGACCCGATCCTGCGGCCCGATGGGGAGAGCCGATCCTGTGCGGAGCTCACTCCGCAGGAGAAGAACGCGATCTCGCATCGAGGCCAGGCGTTCCGGGCGATCGCCCCGCACGTTGCGGCCGTCCTGGGTCGATGACCTGAGCTGATCCGGCGAGGACCCCGCACTGCTTGCTCATTTGATCGCAGATCGATGCTCATCTGATAATCTCGGGTGCACGAGCCGACGTCAGGAGCCGTGATGCCCACCCTCAGCGATGAGACCTTGCCCGACCTCGACCCGACCGTGGTCGTTCCCGAGTACGACCGCTCCGAGTTGGCCGTCGGGATCGTCCATATCGGTGTGGGCGGGTTTCACCGCGCTCATCAGGCGATGTATCTCGATCGCCTGATGGCCGAGGGTAAGGCGCTCGACTGGGCGATCTGCGGACTCGGCCTGTTGCCGGGCGATGTGCGGATGCGTGATGCGTTGCTCGCTCAGGACGGCCTGTACACGCTGGTGGCCAAGCACCCTGACGGGCGCAGCGAGGCGCGCGTGATTGGTTCGATCGCAGACTACGTCTTCGCCCCCGATGACCCCGAGGCAGCCCTGTCACGGATGGTGGATCCCGCGGTGCGGATCGTCTCCCTCACCGTGACCGAGGGCGGGTACAACGTGCACCCCGTCACCGGGGAGTTCGATCTGAAGAATGCGGCTGTCCGGGCCGATCTTGAGCCCGGCGCCGCCCCCACCACGTCGTTCGGGTATGTGGTCGAAGCGCTGCGCCGCAGGAGAGAGGCCGGCACGCCGCCCTTCACTGTGATGAGCTGCGACAACATCCAGGGCAACGGCGAGGTGGCGCACCGGATGTTCTGCGCGTTCGCCCGCGCCAAGGATCCCGATCTCGCCGACTGGATCGAACGCGTTGTCCCGTTTCCGAACTCGATGGTCGATCGCATCACCCCAGTGACCACCGACGACGATCGCGCCCACGTGGCCAAGACGTTCGGCATTGAGGATGCCTGGCCCGTGGTGACCGAACCGTTCACCCAGTGGGTCCTCGAGGACTCCTTCGTCTCCGGGCGCCCGCCGTACGAGGAGGCCGGGGTGCAGGTGGTCGATGACGTCACCCCGTATGAGTTGATGAAGCTCCGCCTGCTCAACGCCAGCCACCAGGCGCTCGCGTACGTGGGCTACCTCTCCGGCTACCGGCTCGTGCACGAAGTCTGCCAGGACGAGCTGTTTGCCCAATTCCTGCGTGCCTACATGGACCGGGAGGGTACTCCCACGTTGCGGCCCGTCCCCGGTGTGGACCTGGAGACGTACAAGTCCACGTTGATCGAGCGATTCTCCAACGCTGCGGTGCGGGACACGGTGGCCCGGCTCTGTGCGGAGTCCTCTGACCGGATCCCCACCTGGTTGGTCCCCGTGATCCGCGAGAACCTCGCCGCCGGTGGTGACGTGACCCTCTCCGCTGCCGTGGTGGCGAGTTGGGCGCGATACGCGGAGGGAGTCGATGAGCAGGGTGAGCCGATCGAGATCGTGGACCGGATCGCCGATCGCGTGCACGCCGCGGCGCTCGCGCAGGTCAGCGATGATCTCGCCTTCATCCGGGATCGCGATCTGTTCGCCGACCTCGTCGACAACGAGCGGTTCGTCACCGCCTACCGGTGGGCCCTGGACTCACTCCACACCCGCGGGGCGCGGGCCACCGTCACCGAACTGGTGAACGCCGTCAGCTCCTGACCGCGACCATCGCCTGCGCGCACTCCGCATCCAGGACCAGCGCAGAGGCGAACCCACCGCGCACAGCGGCTCGCACGGCCGGGGCGCACGGTGCGCCGAATCCGCACGCAATCACCTCAGGGGTGCGCCGCAGCTGTTCCAGGGTGACCGCCACGACGCGCTCGTCCAATGGGGTCTGTACCTCGCGCCCATCGGCGTCGAAGAGCCGGCCCGAGCACTCCCCGACCGTTCCACCAGCACGCGCTGCCTCAAGGTCAGCATCGCTGAGGTTCGGATACACCGTGGAGGTGGGCCGGGACCACCCGCCGATGGCCACGACGGCCAGGTCGAGGGAGCCGGCCTTGGCGAGCGCCTCGGCGATCTGTGGCTGTTCGCGCAGTCCGGTGGCGGTGGCCGCATCGCGGACCACCAGGGGCGCCCAGATGGGCCAGGTGCGGACGCCGGGCATCGCTTTGAAACGTTGGATGAGCTCGAGAGAGTCGCCGCTGCCCTGAACCGGTTGTGCACCGACGAGCTGGACGATCTCGCACGGTGCGAGCTGGTCGATGTACTGGGCGGCGGCCTCGATGGTGCGGGACCAGGACATCCCGACGGTCATCCCCTCCCGGACGCGATCACGCACCGCGCGTGCCACGGTGCGGGCGAGGAGCTCGCGGCGTTGCCCGACGTCCGAGTGGGAGGGGCTGATCGATACGTCAACGCCCAGTTCGGCGCTGAGTTGCGCACCGAGTTCGGAGTCGGACTCCTCCGGTAGGGAGATGGCAATGCGGACGATGCCCAGGTCCCGTGCACTGCTCAGTAATCGCGCGACCTGGAACCGGGACAGGTCGCGTTCCTTGGCGATCTCCACCTTCGACTTGCCTTCGAGGTGGAAGTCGATGCTCACGTCACGCATCAGGATCAGCTCGCTGTGATCCATGTGCTCTCCTCCCGCCGAACAGATGGGCGCCGCGCTCTTGCTCATCTGAGTGTATCGGACTATGGTGCCAGTATCAGATGAGCGCACCGCCTCGTATCAGATGAGCGAACCAGCTTGGAGAGGCAGCGCGCGGCCGTGACCGCACTGACGCGAAGGACGACGATGTTCCCAGATCAGCCGGCCCGCCCGGCGCCCGAGAGGCGACGATCACCAGTGGGCCCCAATGACAGCAGCGCGGGTTCGATTCGGTCCCGCTTGAGCACCCGGCACCGCATCGCCGCCGTCGCTGGTACAGCGTCGCTCGCCCTGGCCGGGTGCGCGGGAGCCGGCGCCGTCGGTGGAGGGGAGGGCACTGAGCAGATCGTGGTCGCGATCGTCTCGAACCCGCAGATGCAGGACGCGATCTCGCTGCAGGATGAGTTCCGCGCCGAGCACCCCGACATCGACGTTCGTTTCGTCAGCCTGCCGGAGAATGAGGCACGGGCAAAGATCACCGCCTCCGTGGCCACCGGTGGTGGCGAGTTCGACGTGGTGATGATCTCCAACTACGAAACTCCGATGTGGGCTGCCAATGGCTGGATCGAGAACCTGCAGCCGCACGCCGAGCAGACTGAGGGCTACCACCCCGACGACTTCGTGCCGAGCGTGGCCGAGGCACTTTCCTATGAGGGCGACCTCTACTCGGTGCCCTTCTACGGGGAGTCCTCGTTCTTGGCCTATCGCCAGGACGTGTTCGACCAGCAGGGCCTGACCATGCCGGAGCGCCCCACGTGGGCCGAAGTACGCGACCTGGCTGTCCAACTGCACGATCCTGGGGCCGGGTTCTCCGGAATCTGCCTGCGGGGGCTGGCCGGCTGGGGCGAGGTGATGGCACCGCTGACCACAGTGATGAACACTTACGGCGGTAGCTGGTTCGACTCCGACTGGAATGCCCAACTGGACTCACCCGAAGTACACGCCGCCGTCAGTGACTACGTGAACCTGGTGCGCGAGTCCGGCCAGCCGGGCGCCGCCACCTCGGGGTTCGGCGACTGCCTGACCCGGTTCTCCCAGGGCAACTCCGCTATGTGGTACGACGCCACCTCGATGGTCTCCAGCGTGGAGGACCCGTCCTCCTCGACGGTGGCCGGCGACGTCGGCTACGTGCCCGCACCGGTCCAGGAAACCGAGTCCGCCGGCTGGCTGTACTCGTGGTCCTTGGCCATCCCGACAACGAGCGAGCACACCGACGCCGCGTGGGAGTTCGTCTCCTGGATGACCAGCCCGGACTACATCCAACTCGTCGGCAACGAGCTCGGCTGGGAGCGGGTGCCCCCGGGCAGCAGGCTCTCCACCTACGAGATTCCCGAGTACGCGGAGATTGCCGAGGCGTATTCCGAGCCCACGCTGACCTCGATGGGGCTTGCCAGTCCGGAGAACAGCTTCACCGAGCCGGTGCCGTACCCAGGTATCCAGTTCGTGGGGATCCCGGAGTTCCAGGATCTCGGCACCCGAGTGGGTCAGCAGATCTCCGCAGCGATCGCGGGCCAGATCACCGTGGACGACGCACTCGAGCAGTCCCAGCGTTATGCCGAGACTGTGGCTGATTCGTACTCCGAAGGGGCGGACCGATGAGCACTCTGGTCGAGAAGCACCAGCGCCGCGAGGCTGAGCGTCGCGCGAATGTCAAGACGCCGGCGCAGATCGAACGCGGGGAGGCCTGGCGCCGCCGGGCACCGTTGCTGCCGGCGCTGATCTTCACCATCATCGTCACCCAGGTGCCGTTCCTGGTGACCATCTGGTACTCACTGCGTTCCTGGAACCTGCTCCGCCCGGGTGCGGACCGGTTCGTGGGGCTATCCAACTACGCCGATCTGTTCGCGGACTCCACGTTCCGCCAGGCCGCCGTGAACAGCGTGGTGTTCACGCTCGGCTGTGTGCTGGCGGCGATGATTCTCGGCATCGGCCTCGCGCTGCTGCTTGACCGCAAGTTCGTGGGACAGGGGCTGGCCCGCACGCTGCTGATCACGCCGTTCCTGATCATGCCGGTGGCCGGGGCGATGATCTGGAGCGTCTCGATGCTCAACCCCACCTACGGCATGGTGAACTGGCTGATCGGACTGGTCGGGATCAACCCGGTCGATTGGACCTCCACCTACCCGGTGCTGAGCATCCTGATCGCGTTGGTCTGGCAGTGGACGCCGTTCATGATGCTGTTGGTGCTGGCCGGACTGCAGGCCCAGCCCAAGGACGTCCTCGAGGCGGCCCAGATGGACGGGGCTGGGTGGGGCAAGACGTTCGTGTCCATCACGTTGCCGCAGCTGCGGCGCTACATCGAACTGGGTGTGCTGCTCGGTGCGATCTACGTGGTGAACACCTTCGACCAGATCTATCTGATGACGGCGGGCGGTCCCGGTACCGCGAGCGCGAACCTGCCGTTCTACATCTACCAGCGGGCGTTCCTCGGCTTTGACATCGGCCAGGCCGCCGCGATGGGTGTGGTGGTGGTGATCGCCACGATCATCGTGGCCACCTTCGCCCTGCGCGTGATCTTCCGCAGCTTCGAGCAGAAGGACTGATGATGACGACGACGTCCCCTGACATTCGTAGTTCCGCCGGCCCCGCCGCGGTCCGTGCCCCTCGCCCGGACCGGGGCGCGGGACTAGGTGGCGGGTTGCTCACCGTGCTCACCTGGGTGGTGGCGATCGCGTTCTTCTTCCCGGTGGCCTGGATGGCCCTGACGGCGTTCAAACAGGAGAGTGAAGCAGCCTCCAATCCACCCACGTGGTTCTTCACGCCCACGTTGGACCAGTTCCGCGCGGTGATCGACGGCGGAGCGGGGGTGTTCTTCGCGAACTCCCTGATCGCCACAGGCGTCTCCACGCTGCTGGTGATCGCGCTGGCGGTACCGGCCTCATACGCTCTGGCGATCCGGCCGGTGAAGAAGACCAGCGATGTGCTGTTCTTCTTCATGTCCACCAAGATGCTGCCGGTGGTGGCCGTAATCGTGCCCATCTACGTGATCGCAGGCCGGCTGCACGTGCTCGACACGATCTGGACCCTCGTGGTGCTGTACACCGCGATGAACCTGCCGATCGCGGTGTGGATGATGCGCTCGTTCTTCCAGGAGATCCCCGGTGAGGTGCTCGAGGCTGCGTCCATGGATGGTGCGGGGCTGATGCGCACGCTGCGCGCCGTGCTCATCCCGATGGTCGCGCCCGGATTGGCCGCGACGGCGCTGATCTGCGTGATCTTCGCCTGGAACGAGTTCTTCTTCGCCCTGAACCTCACCGCCGCCAGGGCGGCGACAGTGCCGATCTTCATCACCTCCACGATGACCAGTGAGGGCCTGTTCCTGGCCCGCCTCTCCGCTGCGAGCCTGCTGGCTTCCCTGCCGGTGCTGATCGCCGGGTGGGTGGCGCAGAAGCAGCTGGTGCGCGGACTCTCCATGGGTGCGATCAAGTAGTCACGCCGCACGCCTCGCGGTGGGTTGGCTGAGTGTCGCGTTTCGCGCGTACTTCGACACTCAGGCAACCCTCGCGGGGTGGCACAGCGCGCGGCCGATCATTTCCACGGCGCTGCCGTCGTCCAGGTCCTGATCAGTGAACCGCAGGATGGTGACCTGCCGGCTCAGCACCATGCGGTTCTGGCGGCTTCGGTCCTGGTAGACGGCCGTCGGTGTCCCGTGCACCCCACGGCCATCCATCTCGACGATCACCCACGTGCCGTCCGATCGCTGCCACCCCAGATCGCCGCGAGCGACCACCCGGCCGGCGCGGTCGTGAACCCGAACCTGCAGGTCGGGCGGTGGCAGCCCCGCGTCGACGAAGAGTAGTCGTGCCCGGGTCTCCAATGGCGACTCGGCCCGACCGTCGGCGAGCGTGATCAGCTCTCTCGCTCTCTGTGCGCCGCGCCGGCCGTGCAGAGTCCGCTCGAGTTCCCGCATCCCCACGGACGTCAACCGCCCCGTGTGCAGAGCGGAATCCAGTACTGCAACGGCATCCCGGCGGCTCATCTCGGGCAGCGCATGCGCGAGAGCGACCGGGACCGTTGCGACGCGAAACCCGTTGATGAGCACCGCCGGGATCGGATGGCGACAACGTCGCACCAGGACGCCGGCCGGGCCGGTGATGCTCCGTCCGTGCGAAACGCCCACCTCTGGCCGGATCCGCCGTGGCAGCCCTTGGACCTGCTGCAGCGCCAGCGCCGCCATGCCGACCGCCGTCGAACCTGGGACGGCCAGCACACCCGTCCATGCGGCCTGCTGCCTGACCTCGTCCCACGAGTCCAGGAGCGTATCCACCGGCGTGCGATACACACCGCGGGTGACCCGGAGCCAGCGGCCTCGCCGTACCAGGTTCCGCAGCTGCGCGACCGTGACCCCTTCCGCCCTGGCCTGGGCGTGGCCGATCATGCCGGCCTGACGCCGGGCGAGAGACTCCGCGCTCACGATCATCCGCTGAGCTGCCATGAACCGATCGCACCACACGACGTGAGCGTTGCGCTGGAGCTTGTGGATAGCGCGGTGGCGCAGAGCAGCGACATGGCATGGCTACCGTGGGCGGATGGTGCCTCAGATGTCCGACGTCCTCGCCGCCGGGGAGCTCACCCTTCGTGTGCTTACCCCGGGTGACCACGCCGACGTCCATGCCATCTTCTCGGACCCGCAGACACACACGATCGGTGACGGGCCGGTGCGCGATCCCGAGGAGACCCGTTTGTGGCTGGAACGGCGTGCGGTCCGGCGAGACTCGCACGGGGTGACCTGGTACGGCGTGTGTCGATCCGACGGCACGATGATCGGCACGGCCGGCCTCCTGATAGGCCGAACTGCACCGTACCCAGAGCTTGGCCTCGAGATCCGTTGGCCCGATCAGGGCCGCGGCTTCGGGACGACGGCTGCCGCTGCCGTGGTGGCCGAGGGACATCGAGCCGGGTTCGGCCAGGTGTGGGCCTCGGTGCGCTCGTGGAACGCAGCTTCCTTGCGTGTTCTCTACCGGATCGGGTTCCGCCGAGACCGCAGCGAGGGCAACCTGATCTACCTGATGCACTCGACGAGGGTGGCTTGAGTGTCGCGTTCAGCCTGATTCACGACACTCAGGCAACCCGCGCCGGACGAAGTCGGCGCCAGAGCACGACCACGGCGCGCCAGCCGACCATGAGTCCGCCCAGGGCGAGCACCGTCACGAGGGGGAAGGCGCCGGACAACCCACCTCCGGTGAGGCCGCGCAGGGTCAGGCCACCGGCCGCCGTCACCAGCCACACGACGGTGCCAGTGGGCCACGGGCGCACCGGACTGCGCCACGCACGCGCAAGCGCCCAGCCGAGGATCAGGGCGACGAGGAACGGCCATGCAGTGCCGAGGGTGCCGATGGTCACCCCGGAGTCGTGATGCGTGCCACGGCCTGCGATGACGAACACCAGCACCGCCACCACATCGGCCCCAGCTGACCAGGCGGGTTGACCGACGACGACCGGGGCGGGCTGCGCCGTCGGGGCTCCCTTCTCGCTCAGACCAACCGCCCCACGGTGGCCAGCGCTGTACGCACCAGGGCGCCGTGGCCGTCCACCATGTCTGCTTGCACCATGGGGGAGACCGCCTCCTCCGGCGTGAACCACCCGATGTCCAAGGCGTCCTGCTGGGGGCTGCAGTCCCCGTCCACGGGCACGATGTAGGCCAGGGAAACCGCATGCTGGCGAGGGTCGTGATACGGCGTGATCCCAGGGGTGGGGAAGTACTCGGCCACGGTGAACGGGGTCAGCGTGACCGGGATCCTGGGCAGCGCCATCGGTCCGAGGTCTTTGTCGATATGGCGCGACAGGGCGTCCCGGATGAGCTCATGGAACATCACGCGGCCGGAGACCAATGCCCGGGATATCCCGCCGTCTCGCGGGGTACGCAGCAGCATCCCGACCCGCTGGATCACACCGTCCGGGTCAACCCGCACCGGGATGACGTCCACGTACAGGATCGGCATGCGCCGCCGTACTGCCGCCAACTCATCGGGTTCGAACCAGCCGTCCTCGGTTTCGACACTCGTGTTGCTCACCCCTGCTTTCTATCGCGTCGCGGGGTGGGTTGGCGAACGCGGCTACGCGACGCTCACGACAGTGCGCGAGGCGCGGGGAGTCGCTGCGCTCCTCCTCGTCCCGCTTGAGCACAGTTCCTTCGTCACAGTGCGCGAGGCGGGGCCGTCGCTGCGCTCCTCCTCGTCCCGCTTGAGCACAGTTCCTTCGTCACAGTGCGCGAGGCGGGACTCGAACCCGCACGCCCGAAGGCACAGGAACCTAAATCCTGCGCGGCTGCCAGTTACGCCACTCGCGCTTGCGGGGCCTAGCCTAGTCGCCGTGGTGACAACTGAACGACGTGAACCTGCCCCGCCTTCCGCCGTCCTGGTGCTCGACTTCGATGGAACGCTCTGCATCGGCGACGATCCGGTGATCTTCTACGCCGAGGAGGTGCAGCGTCGTCATCCTGGCATGGCGCTGGTCTCGGCCGCCCGGGCCTTCCTTGCCGGAGACCGAGCAGTGCCCGGCGCAGCGGACGGCTACCAGGCGGTGGCCGCGATGGCACGCGCGGCCACGTGCCCGAACGAGACGCTCAGCGAGGCATACCTCGCTTCCAGGGCACGCCTTGAGGCGGGGGAGGGGGAGACGAGACCGCCCGACGGCGTCCGGGACCTCCTCGCCGACGTTCGGTCCACCGGGGCGCAGGTGGTCCTGGTGACCAACGCACCACTCGTGGGCGCGCAGAGCTGGCTGGACACACACGAGCTGACGGCGCTCATTGACCACGTGGTGCCCAGTGCGGGGAAGCCCGACACGATGCCACAGATCCTCGACGACCTCGCTACTCGGGCCGCGGTGAACGACCCGGCCCGCCTGGCAAGTGTGGGCGACGTCTGGGCGAACGACGTAGGACCGGCGATGGACCGCGGCTCCACCGGATTCTTCATCGACCGGTTCAGCCTCGGGCACGGTCCGAGTACGCACGCGGCGGCGACCTTCGAGGGGCTGTCCGCGGCGATACGTGCCTGGGCTCGGCGCGAGATCGCATCCTGAACGGAACAACTCTCGACCGTTCAGTGAGTGTTTACCGGAATGCAACCCCCGTTCTCTAGCGCGGGTGCGTCGGCGTCAGTAGCGTGCAACTCGTGTTCATGGCTGCCGTGGGTCAGGTAATGACGTTGCGGGGCTCCCAGATGGTGCCGACCGGTGCCCCGAACGACGAGGGTGAAAAATGAAGCGTGCGATGCGTTGGGCGGCCATCGGTGCCGCGGCCGCGCTGGCTCTGACGGCTTGCGCCAGCGACGAACCTGCTGAGGATGAAACGGGCGGTGAACAGACCGGTGGCGACGAGGAGATGGCCGACCCCGAGGAGATCGTTCTCGGACTGGTCCCCTCGCAGGAGATGGACTCCCTGGTCGAGGATGCCGACCAACTCGGAGCCCTGATCGAGGCGGAGCTGGGAATCCCCGTGACCACCAACGTCACGGAGAACTACGCCGCGCTGGTCACGGCAATGCAGACAGGTCAGGCGCAGATCGGGATGTTCGGCCCGATCGCCCTTGTGCAGGCAGCTGACCAGGCTGATGCCGAGATCATCCTGCAGTCGGTGCGGTTCGGATCCTCGACCTATCACACGCAGTGGTTCACCAACGACCCGGACACCTACTGCCTGGACGACGTGGTCGAGGTGGAGAACGAGGATGGCTCCACCTACACCTTCTGCAACGGCGCGGACGCTGCCGAGGCGGGCCCCGCAGGCGAGGATGCACTCGCGCTCATCGAGCAGGACACCCCGATCTCGATGGTGGACTCCTCTTCGGCGTCGGGGTACTACTACCCGGCCACTCAGCTCGAGCGCGTAGCCGGCCTCGACCCACTCGCGTTGAACACCCAGTTCGCCGGTGGGCACCCGAACTCGATCATCAACGTGGCCAGCGGGGACTACCCGGTGGGCGTGAGCTTCGACGACGCTCGCGACAACGTGGTGGAGGAGAACCCGCAGATCGGTGAGGAAGTCACCGTGTTCGCCTACTCCGACGAGATCCCGAACGACGGCGTGGCCGTGGCCGGAGACCTCTCGGAAGACCTGCAGCAGCGCATCGCCGATGCCATGGTCGCCGTGATGGAGACCGAAGAGGGCGCCGCCGCCTACGACGCGGTGTACTCCATCGAGGGCCTGGTCCCGGCCGACCTGGACGCCCTCGACGCCGCCCGGCAGGTGGAAGCGAACTTCGCCGGACTGTGATCGGTCGATCAGCCGAACGGCGCAGGCGGGGCGCAAACCATCCCGCCTGCGCCACCGGCGCGTAGCAAGGAATGTGGGTCATGATCGAGTTTCGCGACGTGTCCGTCACCTACCCGAACGGCACCACTGCGCTCGACGGCGTGGATCTGACCATCCCGGAGGGGCAGTTCGTGGTGGTCGTGGGTCTTTCGGGTGCCGGAAAGTCCACGCTCGTGCGCACGATCAATGGCATCGTCCCCGTGACTGGTGGAGAGCTGTTGGTCAACGACGCGCCGGTAGCCCGTGCCAACCGCCGGCAACTGCGGCACCTGCGCTCCCAGGTGGGGATGATCTTCCAGTCGTTCAACCTGGTCAGCCGTACGAGCGTGATGAACAACGTGCTCACCGGTCGCCTGCACTCCACCGGTGTTCTCCGCTCACTGCTCGGGTGGTTCTCCGCCGAGGACAAGGAGATCGCCTTCGACGCGCTGGAACGAGTGGGCATCCTCGAGAAGGCGTACGTGCGCGCCTCGCAACTCTCCGGCGGCCAGCAGCAGCGGGTGGCGATCGCACGCGGACTTGCCCAGCAGCCGCAGATCATGCTCGCCGACGAACCCGTCGCCTCACTCGACCCGCCCACGGCGAACGCTGTGATGCGGGATCTGCAGCGGATCAACCGCGACCTCGGGATCACCACGGTGGTGAACCTGCACTTCCTGGACCTCGCCCGCCGCTACGGCGATCGCATCATCGGAATGCGAGACGGACAGGTCGTCTTCGACGGCACCGGCGAGGAGGCCGACGACGCCGTCTTCGAGTCCATCTACGGTCGATCACTGACCGCCGACGATGTGGCGGAGAAGAACGCGGGACCAGTGGCGTGAACACCACGTACAGCACCGTGGCGGCCGCGTGACCGCGCCCGCCGTGCGAACAGTCTCGCAGTCCGACCGCCCGGTCAAGCCGCCGCCTTCGATCGGCGCGATCCTGGGGCTCGTCGCGTTCCTCGCCATTACCGTCTACTCGGCGATCGGGATCGAGTTCACCCTCACGCCGCTGTTCACCGATGCGATGCGCGGCCGGGAGATCGTCGCGCGATACTTCGATCCCGCCTGGTCGATCCTGACCAGACCTGCGGTGATTGACGCCTTCCTCGAGACGCTCTACATCGCCATCCTGGCAACGCTGGTCGGCTCGATTCTCGCGCTGCTGCTGGCCATGCTTGCCTCGAAGGTGTCCGCGCCCACCATCGCGGTCTACCGGGTCACCAAACTGGTGCTCTCCGTGGTTCGATCCTTGCCGGACGTGGCCTACGGCCTGCTGTTCGTTGCCTTCGTGCAGACCGGAGCCCTCCCCGGCATCCTCGCACTCATCGTGTTCAACATCGGCATCGTCGCCAAACTCACCTCGGAGTCCATCGACGCCGTGGATCGCGGACCGATCGAGGCGGTCGAGGCCGCTGGCGGCAGCCGGTTCCAACGCGGCCGTTTCGCTGTGATGCCACAGGTCGCCCCGAACTACCTCTCCTATTGCTTCTACGTGTTCGAACTGAACATCCGCGCCTCGGCCGTGCTGGGAATCGTCGGAGCAGGGGGGATCGGAGAGATCATCGATCTGCTGGTCAGCCGGTTGCAGCACGAGGAGCTCGCCGCTGTGGTGTTCGCACTCTTCGCGGTGGTCTTCGTGCTCGATCAGTCCTCACGCGCGATCCGCCGGAGGCTCACATGAGGACCGCAGAGGCCACCGCGCGCAAGAACACGCCCGCGCCGCCGTCGAAGGTGCGCACAACCATCTGGCTCATCGTGAGTGCAGCCATCGTGCTCTGGGCGTTATGGCAGGTGGACGCGCGATGGGAGCGCGTGGGGCAGATCGTCACCGAGGCGCCTCGGTACTTCGGGCTGATGAGCCAGGGCTTGCTCCAGAACCCCATAGCGGAACCGTGGAGCGCCTACTGGTCCAAGAGCATCGCGCTGATGATCGAATCACTCCAGATGGCGTGGATCGGCACTCTGATCGGTGCCATCATCTCCTTCCCAATCGCATTCCTCGCAGCCAGCAACGTGGCACCACGCCCCGTGGTGCTCGTCGTGCGGCAGGTGCTGAACATCATCCGCGCCATACCTGAGATCGTGTTCGCCCTGGTATTCATGATTCCGATCTTCGGTCTCGGTCCGCTCGCCGGCGCCCTGGCCCTCGGAATCGGATCGGTGGGGACCCTGGGCAAACTCTCCAGCGAGGCGATCGAAGGGATCGACCTCGGGCCGATGGAGGCGCTCGACGCTGCCGGGGCGTCGAAGATTCAGCTACTTCGCTGGGCCGTGGTGCCGCAGGTCCTCCCCGAGATCGTGGCGTTCTGGTTGTACCGGTTCGAGATCAACATCCGTGCGGGCGCCATCCTCGGCATCGTCGGGGCCGGCGGGATCGGATCGATCCTGGGTCAACTCTTCAATGGTCGCGAGTGGGGCCGGATCGGCATCACCCTCGTGGTGATCATCGTGGTGACGGTCATCGTGGACCAGATCTCGGCCGCCGTCCGTCAACGGATCATCTCCGGGCCTGGTCGGAGCACGTCCAAGGCAGACATCCCTGAGCCGGTTGTGGACTGATGTCTGGCGCGAACCCCGAGCTCGGCAGTGTGCCGGCCCTGATCCGCGCGGGGATATCTGCACTGCACCCGAGCGAGCAGCGGGTGGCGCAGGTGTTCATCGACCGGCCCGAGTGGACGATCGAGGCCTCCGCACAGGAGGTCGCGGATGCCGCTGGTACCTCTCGTGCCACCGTTGTCCGAGCGGCTCAGCGTCTCGGTTTCTCCGGATATCCACAGCTGCGGGTACTTCTCGCCCGGGATGTCGGGCTGGCGGCCAGGGGGAGTGAGGACGGGGAGCCGAGGGACGCCGTCGGCGTGGTGCGTGCGGTGGTGCGGGATGTGGCCCGGGCGGCCGAAGATCTCGCGGCGCTGCTCGATCCCGGCGATGTGCAGACCGGGGTGGAGCTGCTCCTGAAGGCACGCTCGGTCTTGGTGATCGGCAACGGACTCTCTGCACCGGTGGCCATGGAGGCCGCGATGCGACTCAATGCGATTGGACGCAGCGCCGAGGCACCGGTGGACCACATCGCTCAGGGTGTGCGGGCCCGCCTGCTCCATCCGGAAGACGTGTGCATCGTGATCAGTGGAACCGGCAGTACTCGACCGACCGTGCAGGCCGCGCGTGCGGCGAGGGCCACGGGTGCCGGGTTGATCGCGTTGACGGCGTTCACCACCTCACCGCTGACGGAGATCGCGACGGTGAGCTTCGTCTCTGCACTCGGCGCGTCCTCGTTCCGGGACGAGATCACCCGCACCACCCGGTTGAGTCAGACGATCATGGTGAACGCGCTGATCCGGGCGCTCATCCAGGCGGACCCGGAGAGCGCTCGGCTGGCGCAGGCGCGCATGCTCGACGTGATCGGTGAGGTGTTCCTTCAGGACCCGCCGTAGCCCTTGATCAGGGGTCGGTTGTGGCCGCCGCCGGCAACAGATCGAGGCACACCGGCTCGACGGCGGCTGTTCAGTTCTGTGTAGATCCGTGCGTTGCGGCGTTCGTATCTGCCAGAGTCGGGGCTCCAGTCCACCGCCGGCAAGGAGATCTCATGACGCCGATGTCCCTGCGCTCCCGGGCGCGTTCTGCCCTGGCAGCCGCATTCACTGCAGCGCTGATCGGTACGGTCGCATCCGTCGTCGGGGCAGGTCCTGCCCATGCCGCGACGACTCCCGAGATCGCCAACCCCACCTTCGCTGCGGTCGGGACGAACGGTGTGCCCACTGGGTGGGGCACCTGGGCCCCCGCGGGCACTGCGATGGTCGACGTCGACCAGACGGCTGGCCCTACCGGGGGCCCGGCCGTGGCGATCAGCTCGGTCTCCGGCGCCGACGCGCGCCTGGCACTGACCCAGCGCATCGACGTCGACGCCGCCACCGCACGTGAACTCACGCTGACCGGCTGGGTGCGGGGGGATGCTCTGACAGGTGGCTTCAGCATGCTGCGGATCCAGGCCTACGACGCAGCCGGCCGCGTCGTCGTGCCCGTCCGCGCCGGACCCTACGTCACCGGCACATTCGACTGGCGGCCCTACTCGACCGACATCGTGCTTCCCGAGGACGCAGCCCGGATCTCCATCGAACCGATCCTCGACCGGGCCGGTGGCACCATCTGGTTCGCCGATCTCAGCATCACCGAGACCGTCGCCACCGGTTCCACCCTGACCGCCTCACCGACCGCACGTGGGCCGGTCGAGCTCACCTGGGCGTTCGACGATGTGCAGGCGGACCGCTACGCGGTCCACCGGGCCGAGGGAACCGCCCCGCCGACGGCGTCGGCCGACAACCGGATCAAGGTCGCCTTGGCTCCCACGACGGCCGATGACGGCGCCGCACCAGCGACCACATACACCTACCTGGTCCAGGCCCTCGGCCCCGACGGCGACGCCCTGGCCACCAGCCCGCCGGCCACCACCACCACCGCCGGAAGCTTCGACGATCGCACGGTGCTCAGCCTCGTCACGGCACTGCAACAGGACCAGGGCACGCATGTCAGCTGGGCGGTCGGTGAAGACGACCCGGCCGACGATCTGAGCATCCAGGTGGGCGAGACCGCACCGGTGGCCGTCTCCGGTGACGACGGCAGTGTGGATGCGCCGGCCGGCAGCCCTGGGGACGACGTGGTGCTTCGCTCGGCCGGGACCGAACTCGCTCGCGCTGTGGTGGGCGCCGAGGAGCACCCGCGCACGCTGGTCAACGCCGACGTGGTAGCGCGCATCCAGGCCGCTCTCGCCGCCGGCCAGCCGACCGTCAGCGGTGCCTGGGAAGCGCTCACCGCCCGGCTCGACGGGTCCGGAGCCGCCTACCCGGGCTCGGCGACCGAGCTCTATCGTGCCCGCGATGCGGCGTTCGCCTACGCCGTCACCGGGGAGGCCGGCTACGCGCAGATGGCCTACGACGCCGTCATGGCCGGCGCCGACTGGATCGCCGCGCGCGAGACGAACATGGGACTCGAACTCGGGCGCGGGGCACTGAATCTCGCCCCCGCCTACGACCTGGCCCATGCGGGCTGGACCGAGGCCCAGCGCGCGGATGTGCGCGACCTCATGACCCGCACCACCGACCTGCTCTCGACCTACCACCACGACACCCTCGACGGCGCCGACCGCGCCTCGAACTGGGTCGCGGTCACGCACGGCACCGAACTGGCGCTGCTGCTCGCCGCCCGGGGTGACGGCGACTTCGGCACTCACGACAAACGGATCACGTACCTGATCAACCAGGTGGCGCGCCACCTGCAGGACGGCTACACCGAGACCGGATGGACCCAGGAGGGGTGGGACTACTTCCACTACGCCCAGCTCTACCTGTTCCCCTCCCTCTTCATGGCCCAGGATGCCGGAGTACGCGCCCTCGATCCGGTGCTGGCCGACGTCGACTTCTGGAACCTCGCCCTGCACGTGGTCTCCACCAGGGCTGACGGCGACGTCTCCCAGTTCGGCGTCTCGGGGCCCGCGAACCAGGTCAGCGGCACCTTCCCGCTGCTGTTCCCGACCGCACCGGAGGGTGCCCTGCCCGGCCTGAAGCACCTCTACGACCATGTCCAGGGGGTCGCCACCGCCGAGCCGCGCTTCGACGACGTCCACAGCATGTTCGCCGTGCTGTACTACCCCTCCGAGGTGAGCAGCGACCCGGACCAGATGAGCGGTGAGGCGGCGCAGCTCGCTCAGCAGGCACTGCTCGACGACGAGGCGGGATTCTATGCCTTCCGTTCCGACCTCGCCGACGCCGACGACACCCTCATCTCCACCTCCAACCGCAACACCCAGCACAAGGGCTGGGCCGCGGCGGAGACCTTCGCCCTCTCCTGGATGGGTCACGACACGTCCTGGGCAGGGCAAGGTGGCAAGGCCCAGGACCCGCTGCTATGGAGCAAACCGCTCGTGGACGGTGAGCTGGAGCCCTTCGAGAACCAGTACAACACCGTGCGCGGGGAGGGCGTGAGCCTGGCCTCCCGGACATTCGACGGCCAGGGCGGTGGGTACGTCCATCTCGACGGATCGGCCAACTTCGAGGTGACCACGGCCGAGCGTGAGCAGGTGGTCGATCTTGCACCGGGTGGCGACGCCGATGCGATCGTGGCCATCCACGACACCTTCGCTGACACCACCTCCCACAGCTGGGACTGGCAGCTGCGCCCGGACGAGACGGTCACCATCGCCACCTTCCCCGAGGGCGCAGCGCACGAACCCCTGTTCACCTTCACCGGCGCCGACGGCGCGACCCTGTCCGGCTTCGTGCCGGACCGGGAGGGCCTGACCGTCCAGGTCATCGACCAGACCCTGCGGCTGACCCGGACCGGTACCGACGTCGAGTTCGGGATCGTGCTCGCCACCTCCGCCGGCGGAGCGTTGGAGGCCGAACTCCTCGACGGAGACCTGCTACTCGACGGCCGCGTCATCGACCTGGCCGCCCTCAGCTCAGTCGAGGACGGTTTCCCCACGGAAGTCGACGACGCGACGCAACCCCCCGCGGTCGGGGTCCTCAGCTCGGATAACGGCTGGGACACCGGTCTGCGCGACGGCGACTACACGGTCTCCATGAACGTGTGGTGGGGCAGCAACGCGAGCAGGGTGCACCTGTACGAAAACGGCACGCTGATCGCCTCTGAGCGCGTCGACGCGGCGAGCCCGGCGGCTCAGGAGGTGGAGTTCGACCTCACCGGCCGCACCGACGGCGACTACGTCTACACCGCTGAGCTCGTCAACAGTGCGGGCCGGACCACGACGGCGCCGCTGACAGTCTCCGTGACGGACGCTGCGCCCGGGGTGCCCGTGCTCAGTCACGACAACTGGGACGGCGACGGCTCGTTCGCCCTGACCGGGAACCTGTGGTGGGGCACCAACGCCGATCGCTATCGTCTCTACCAGGGTGAGGCGCTCGTCGCCGAGGGGGAACTCGAGCCACAGACCCCGAAGCGCCAGCAGATGGTGCACGAGGTCGACTCGCTCGAACCGGGTAGCTACGTCTTCCGCCTCGAATGGATCAACGACGCCGGCACCAGCACCTCCGATCCCCTCACCGTCGAGGTCGACTGACGCGCCGAGGCAGGCGTCGGCAGGTCGAGTGCCGGTGAGATCGGCGTCAGGCTGAGCGAGCGCGAGGGCACAATGGGAGCCATGCTCCCGACCGAGCGGCGTGCCCGGCTCCTGCGTGAGCTGCGGGTGCACGGCACCGTGCGCACCGAGGAGTTCGCGCTCAGGGTCGGCGCCTCCGGGATGACCGTCCGCCGCGACCTCGCCGATCTCGAGCTAGCGGGGATGCTCCAGCGCGTCCATGGCGGTGCGGTCTCGCCCAGCGAGCCCTTGGCCGCGCCCCGCGCGAGCGCGCCGGTGGCCACGATCGGGATGGTGGTGCCTTCGGCGACGTACTACTTCCCCGACATCATCCGCGGGGCGCGAGAGGCGATCGCTGCCGCGGACAGCCGTATGATCCTGGCCGTCTCCGACTATTCGCGGGCCCGGGAGCGCGAGCAGATCACCCGGCTGCTCGATCGAGGGGTCGATGGGCTGCTGGTGGCCCCGGCTTCCCACGCCCCCGACGACCCACAGACGTATGAGCTCCTGGCCGCCGCGCCGGCCGCCGTCGTGGTGCTGGAGCGCAGCCTCGACGGGTCGCCGTGGCAGGGCGAGCTCGACATCGTCCGGTGCGACCACGAGGTCGGTGGCCAGCTCGCCGCCGCGCATCTGCTCGAGACCGGGTGCACTCGTATCGTGGTGGCGACCAGGACGGGCCCCACGGCGCCGCTGGTCCGCGCCGGCGTTCGGCGCGCCCTCGGCGCCGTCGGACTCGAACCCGCGGCAGTGACGCTACCGCCGGCAGGCGCACCGGCCGCTGCCGTGCACGAGGCGCTCACCGCGCTGGTGGATCGGTGCCGCACCGGCGACGTCGACGGCGTCATCGTCGTACCGGACGAGGTCGCGATCGGTCTCGTGGATCTGGCCGAGGACGCGGGGCTGAGCATCCCGGCCGACCTGGCTGTCATCGCCTATGACGACGAGGTGGCGGCGCTGTGTGCCACCCCGCTGACGGCGATCGCACCGCCGCGTCACGACGTCGGCGAGTCCGGCGCGCACCTGTGCCTGCGGCGGGTGATGTCGCGGCTTAGGGCCGATTCGCCGAGGGCGTGGTCCAGCCTGGCGCTTTCCCCGGTGCTGCGGGTGCGGGGAACGACGGGGAACTCAGTCCCGGCACCACCGTGGGCATCCCGATAACTGTTCAACCAGTTCCGAAGCGGCTTGGGGCCGACTCCGTAGGAGGTCGCTACTTCCTTGATCGACCTAGCCGGCCCTAGCCCGTGCCCGGTGGTGGGTGCCGCGCCCGGTCAGTCGACCTTGAGGTCGCGACGCAACTTCGCGACGTGCCCGGTGGCCTTCACGTTGTATTGGGCCAGCGACACTGCGCCCTCCGGGTCGACGACCACGGTGGAGCGGATCACGCCGGTGTAGGTGCGTCCGTAGTTCTTCTTCTCGCCCCAGGCGCCCCACGGCTCAAGCACCGTGTGCTCAACGTCACTGACCAACGGGAACGTCAACGACTCGTTCTCGGTGAACGTCTTCAGCTTCTCCACCGGGTCAGGTGAGATGCCCACGACGGCGTACCCGGCGGCCGTCAGGGACGCGAGAGAGTCGCGGAAGTCGCACGCCTGCGTGGTGCAGCCGGGGGTGCTCGCGGCGGGGTAGAAGTACACGATCACGCCGTTTTCGGCGGATTCGCGGGCCTCGGCGAGCGAGAAGGAGCCCCCGTCGGCAGTGGGCAGGGTGAAGTCGGGCGCGGCCTGGCCCGGCTCGAGACGCGGCATGGAATCCTCCAAGGATGTGGGGTGTGTCCTCAGCCTATGCGCCGGTACTGACAGCCTCGCGAAGGCGATGCGCCAGTTCGCTTCAGGCGGGTCAAGGCTGCTAATATCGCTGACGCGCTCGCACCTCTAGCTCAATTGGCAGAGCAAGTGACTCTTAATCACTGGGTTCCGGGTTCGAGTCCCGGGGGGTGTACCCCAGACGGCCCGTCAGCACCACGCTGGCGGGCCGTTGTCGTCTGGTTCGTGCGAACCATCATCGGTCTGGGTCGAACGACCAGTGCTGTCACCGCTCCCGTACGCGGACAATGAGCGCGCCGGGGCGCAGCGTGATCGCAACAGCAGAAACGAGACCGAAGCTGTCCCCGTCGAGTTCGATGCTCTGCGGCTCATCGAATCGGGCATTGAGTGTGCGAGCGCGGACGTATCGCAGGGCGCGCAGATCAGGGGTGGCGCGAAGGGCGACTCGGCCGCCTTTGGTGCGGTGGAGGAGTCCGCCGATCCCGAGTCTGGTGCCCACGCGGAGCCATTGCCAGAACCCCTTGGGGCGCAGGAGTACGACGTCGAGGAGTCCATCGTCGAGCCTGGCATCGGGCAAGAGGAGAATGCCGGCGGTGAGTGTGCCGCAGTTGCCGACGATCACCGTGTGCGCGTCGACCGAGCGTTCCTTGGCCGCGCCCACCCGGAAGTGCATCGAGAACTGCTTGTTGCCGAAGACGGACCGGCTGATCGGATCGGTGTAGGCGAGCCAGCCGATCCGCTTCTTCAGAACGCTGTTGGTGTCGGTGGCCATCCGCGCGTCCAGGCCCACCCCGGTCATCACGAGGAAGACATCCGTCGTCACCTGCCCCTCGGCGTCGGTGAGTTCGGCGACGCCGACGTCGATCGGATGATCGGCTCCGGTGAATGCGGTGCGTACTGCGGTGTCGATGCCGTCCATCAGGCCGAGGTTGCGGGAGAGTAGGTTACCGGTGCCGGCCGCGACGATCGCCACGGGAGTCCCGCTCGATTGCAGAACCTCCGCGACCGCACGGACCGTCCCGTCGCCGCCGGCGACGATCACCACTGCCGGATCCTGCTCCAAAGCCGAGCGTGCCGCCGTCTGACCGGGATCATCGCGCGAGGTCTCGAACCACGCCGACGGTCGCCATCCACCGGCCTTCTCCTCGGCGGTGACGGCGGATCGCAGGCGGGCCACATCGACCTTCACCGGATTGACGATGACGGCCGCTCGGTGCTCGACGGTCTCCTCGGAGCCTTGCCCTCGCACGCACGCCCTCCCCGGGACTCACCCCTCACGTCAGCCGATCTGATCAGATCATGGTTCAGTCCGCACTTCGGGACCATAACCCCATCAGCGCGACAGGTGTCTCACGTTCGCCACATTCATGACTGACGTTGCTGAGATTGAGCAAATATTACTGTTGGACTTGTGGGTGGCGGCAGTTCTATCGTCGAGTGGCCGGTAGTTCTTGTCGCTGCGCCTGATTAGGGATGAGGCTGCCACTCGCGCGCCGTTCGTGCGCATTCTCACCGCTGAGCATCCTGAGGAGATCGTTCGCATGACTGTCACCGGAACCACTCCCTACCGCACTCTTGGCCGCAGCGGAGCCGTGGTCTTCGAACAAGCCCTGGGCACCATGACGTTCGGGAAGGAGGCCGACGAGGAAACCTCGCACGCTCTCATCGATGCCTACCTCGCCGCCGGCGGCAATTTCCTCGACACCGCGGACGTGTACAGCAGCGGAGCAAGCGAGGAGATCATCGGCCGCTGGCTCGCAGCGCACCCGACCGAGGCACAGCAGGTCGTCATTGCCTCGAAAGGCCGGTTCCCGATGGGCGCCGGCCCGAACGATCTGGGCACCTCCCGCCGGCACTTGCGCACGGCACTGGACGATTCGTTGCGCCGCCTCGGCGTGGAGCACATCGACCTGTACCAGCTGCACGCCTGGGACGCCCTGACCCCGCTCGAGGAGACGCTGCGCTTTCTCGACGATGCCGTCTCGGCCGGCAAGATCGGCTACTACGGCTTCTCTAACTTCACCGGCTGGCAGCTCACCAAGGCCGTGCACCTCGCCGAGCGGTACGGCTGGGCGCCGCCGGCGACCCTGCAGCCGCAGTACAGCCTGCTGGTGCGCGGCATCGAGCACGAGATCGTCCCCGCCTCACTCGATGCCGGAATCGGTCTACTGCCCTGGTCCCCACTGGGTGGTGGCTGGTTGAGCGGCAAGTACGAACGCGATGTCCCGCCGAGCGGGGCGACCCGGCTCGGGGAGAACCCGGAGCGCGGTATGGAAGCCTGGAAGAAGCGCAACGAGAGCGAGCGCACCTGGACGATCCTGGACGCCGTGACCGACATCGCCGATGCCCACGGGGCGACCAAGTCCCAGGTGGCGCTCGCCTGGCTGGGCGTTCAGCCGGGCGTCACGTCAGTGATCCTCGGTGCGCGGTCCCTGAACCAGCTGAACGACAACCTGGGGGCCGTCCAGCTGCGGTTGAGCACCGAGGACATCGAGCGACTGACCGAGGCCAGCGCACCCGACGTGGACGACTACCCCTATGGCGGACCCGGTGTGGGCCAGCGACACCGCAAGATCGAGGGTGGCCGCTGAGTTGACCTCAGTGCGCTGAGCGCCACCGGCGTCAAGGTTTAGTACGGTTCGATCGTGACCATTTCCCCTGACGCCGGTGCGCGCCTCGCGCTCGTCACCTGCTCCGCGCTGCCCGATCTCCACCCCGAGGACGCCCCGCTGCTCGATGCGCTCGCTGAGCGCGAGGTCACCGCTGATGCCGTGGTCTGGGACGACCCGGACGTGGACTGGTCCATGTACGACCTCGTGGTGTTGCGCTCGGTGTGGGACTACACCTCGCAGCGCAAGAAGTTCCTCCGTTGGGCCGGGTCGGTCCCGCGCCTGGTGAACCCACCGAACGTGGTGCGCTGGAACATCGACAAGCATTACCTCCAGGCCCTGGAGGATCACGGCCTGCCCACGGTGCAAACCACCTGGTTGGAGCCCGAGAACGGGTACGACAAGCGCGGTCTGCACAACCGCTTCCCGGCTCGCGAGGACTTTGTGATCAAACCGGCGATTGCGGCCGGCTCCGAAGGGGCGGGTCGCTACACCGCGACCGATGCGAACTCGCGCCGCTATGCGATCGAGCACGCGAAGAATCTCATCGAAGCGGGCCACAGCGTCATGGTGCAGCGGTACATGCCGGAAGTGGACTCCCACGGGGAGATCGCCTTGGTGTTCTTCCACGGCACCTTCTCGCACGCAATGCGCAAGGGTGCCATGCTCACCGGTATCGATGACCCGAACGCTTTCCAGGTGGAGGAGATGGAGGCATATAAGGCCACCCATGCGGAGATCGAGGCGGCGCAGCAGGCGCTTGCCTTCGCCCGGGCGCGGATCCCGGGGCGGAACATCTCCAGCCGGCCGCTGCCGTACGCCCGGGTGGATCTGATCCCCTCGGGCCGCAACCCGGTGGTGATGGAGCTCGAGCTGATCGATCCTGCCCTGCACTGTTCCCTGGGGCGCGATGCGATGGCACGGTTCGCCGACTCCCTCGCAGCCGAGATCCGGATGGGGCCGGACTCGAACAATATCGACCTCGCCTGAGGAGCACGCCCGCCGGCTCAGCGCGTCTGGACGGCGGCGCCTGACCTGCCGCGTGCCCGCACCAGGTGCCACACAGTCACGGCAATCGCGGCGATCCACACGACCCAGCTGACGGCGGTGTGCAGCCAGTACGCGCCCTCGCCGAGGTCGGCGGTGGGGATGATGAAGTTCGCGTAGGCGTACACGAGCACCGTGTTCAGCAGGGCGTGCCCGAGCACCGCCGGCCACACTGAGTGCGAGAGGTATCGCACGGCGCTGAGCACGAAGGCGGCGAGGAAGAGGTTCACCGTGGTGGCCAGCACCTCCCGTGCGGGGATGGCGCCGTCCACGAGGTAGGTGGCGGTCAGCGGCAGGTGCCGCAATCATCAGCGCGGCCGAACCTGCGCCGTCGGCAATCGTGAACTCCTGCGCACCCACGCCGGCGGAGAAGGCGATGGTGACCACGGGCACCCCGCTCAGCACCAGGGTGATCAGCGCGCCGGTCCGTGCGATCGGGGCGAACGGCCGCAGCGGTGTGATGGCCGACTGCCGCACGAACGAGGTGCCGCGCCGGAGGCTCAGGTGCACGCCGAGCATCACCAGCAGCGGAAGCCACTGCAGGGCGGGCGTGAGCGTGACCAGCAGATCGGTACTCGTGCCACCGAACCAGAAGGGGATCATGATCGCGGCCGTGACGGCCAGCAACACGATCGTGAACCAGGTGAGGGTTCGGACCGATTCACGTGGCAGGCGCCCGGAGGGGCGGTAAGGGAGAAAGATCTCCATGCTATTTGTACACCGTACAGATGCCACGCTCGGCACTATGCTTCGTCGATGCCACAGCGCCGCAACCGAGGTCCACGCGGTGACCTCACCTTGGAGCGCGTGCTAGCTGCGGGCGAGGAGTTGCTCGCCGCCGGGCACCCTGATCGAGTGAGCATCAGGGCGGTGGCGGCGCGCCTCGATGTGGCACCCAACGCGCTCTACACCTACGTCTCCTCCAAGGATGAGCTGCATCAGCGCCTCGCCGATCGCGGCCTCGCCCGCATTGACCTCGGGCCGCTGGCCAGGCGGGCCGGGGCGCCGGGGGAGAGGCTGCTCACCTTCGCGCTCGTTGCCCGCCGGGCGCTGTTGGCCGAGCCCGGGGTGCTGCGGATCCTGGCCGCCACCCCCGTCCGCGGACCGGCCTCGGTGGCCCTGAGCGAAGCGCTGCTGCAGGCCTGCCACGACGGCGGACTCAGCCTTGGTCAGGCAAGTCGCCTGACGTACGCACTTACCGTGTTCCTCTACGGCTACCTGTTCCTGGAGCTCGGAGATCTCGAGCGTGGCGAGGAGCCGGCACCGTTCGACGTCGATCTGAGCGTGGCCCCGCTGACTGCCCGGATGGCTCAGTTGCCCTGGGATCCTTCAGAGGAGTTCACTCGAGGCGTTGAGGCACTGCTCGCCGGGCACGGGCTGCCGGTCGAGGAGTGAGCGTGGGCTCTGCCATGGCGTGCAGGACCGAACGCACTGCCGAGGCACCCGATCGCCGCGGCGGCCGAGAAGGCGACGAGCGCGCTGATCTGGTCGGCGATCAGGCCGACCAGAGGGGACATCACGGCCTGGCCCACGGCGAGCAACAGGAAGGCCATGCCCACGCCGGCCGCAGGATGATGCCGGTACACCTCGGCTCCCCACAGCAAGAGCAATCCGGTCACCGCGACGTACGCGGCTCCGAACACCGCTGCGGCAACGCCGGCCAGTCCCGGGCTGCCGGGGGCCAGGGCGAGGAGCACGGTGGCCGCCGCCATGCTGAGAGCGACGCCGGGCCAGGCGCGCCGTACTCCCCAGCGCTGGGCGAGATCGCCCGCGACGGCGCCGACAAGGCCGAATGCGCCGAGCAGGATCCACAGCACGGTCGAGGCGTGGTCGCTCATCCCGCCTACGGAGACCAGCAGATCGCGCCCGAAGGTCCAGATCGCTGAGCTGCTCGCCCCCATCAGCGCGGCGGCCGTGAGTAGCCGGAGCGCGCCCGGAGGGAACGTCGGGCGCGGAACGAGCGGTGAGCGCGCACCGCCGTGACGCGTCCCGTCGGGTGCGGGGATGGTCAGTGCGGCAGCCGTGGTCGCCGCGGCGCACAGGAGCGCGAATATCACCCAGGCCAGTCGCCAGTGGTCCAGCGTCAGCAGCGCGATCGGTCCAGCGATCATCACGCCTGCTCCGGTGCCGGCATTGATGACGGTCTGGGCTCTGTTCCGCAAGGGTTCGGCGACTGACTGCGCCACGGCGTGAGCCAACGGGGGTGAGGCAATGCCGGTGCTGGACCCGGCGATGATCACGCCCAGCGCGAGCGTGGCGGGCCCTTGTGCAGTGGCAATCAGCGCAGTCCCGCCGGTGGCGACGGCTCCGGCAATGATGGCGATCCGGCGCGCTCCCCAGCGCGGAGTCAGGAGCGAGGCGCACACGATGGTCACCGCGTATGCGGCATAGGCGCCGGAGGCGATGGCTCCGGCGAGAGCGGCTTCGATGCCGAAGGTGGTGCGGAAGACGGGTACGAACAGGCCGTAGGCGAACCGGGCCAGGCCGTAGCAGACGGCGATCAGGAACAGGCCGGCGCCGGCGAGGCGGACGGTGCCGGCCGCACTCAGCAGCGGTGTCGATGCACTGGTCGTGGTGTCGCTCATGCAATTCCCTCATCACTTCACAGGTCTGTGAAGTGCACGTTATGTACACTGACCTGTGAAGTCAAGGAGGTGACCGCATGGAGGCAGATCGGCCGCCGCGGTTGACACCCGGCGCCGCACGCATCCTCGAGGTGGCCTCGGACCTGTTCTACGCGCGCGGTATCCACGCGGTTGGGGTGGATACGATCGCCGCCGAATCGGGCGTCACGAAGCGCACGCTGTATGACCGGTTCGGTTCCAAGGAGGCGCTCGTCGCGGCCTACCTCCAGCGCAGACATGCGCGGTGGTGGGAGCGGTTCGAGCAGCGGATCGAGGCGGCCAGGCCGCCGCGCGCTCTCGCCGTGTTCGATGCCTATGAGCGGGACGCACCCTCGGTGCAGCGCGGCTGCGCGTTCCTGAACGCCGCCGGCGAATTACCCGAGGACCACCCTGGGTATGAGGTGATCCGCGAGCACAAACGGGCCGTCCGCCGTCGGATAGGTGAGCTCATCGAAGCCGACCGGCCGGAGGCAGGTGATCCGGAACAACTCGCCGACCATGTGTTCCTCCTGGCCGAGGGGGCCGTGGCGCAGCGCGGTATCGACGGCAGCGCTCAGCAACTCCGGACGGCGCGGGCAGCGGCCGCCGATCTCCTTGCCCGCGCCGAATGCTCCGATGTGCTCAGGGAATGATGGCGTCGGGCCGGTTGTCCATCGCCGCCCGGTTCGCGGACGCGATGCTCCACGCGGTCTCACGCGGGGACGTACCGGTCCGCATGGATTCCTCGAGCAGTCGCGCCACTTTGGTGCGCATCTCGGTGTGCAGCCGGTCGAAGGACTCGGCCGGGTCGGTGCCCACCCACCCGAACAG
Source organism: Ruania halotolerans (assembly GCF_021049285.1). Classification (GTDB taxonomy): domain Bacteria; phylum Actinomycetota; class Actinomycetes; order Actinomycetales; family Beutenbergiaceae; genus Ruania; species Ruania halotolerans. The sequence continues at coordinate 2,931,868 of NZ_CP088017.1, read as the reverse complement.
CAGCCACCAGGCCCACGCGGCAGCGCCGGTGTTGGCCACGATGTCGGGGATCACCATCACACCACGCTTCGCCAGCAATGCCTCGGCCTCGCGGGTGACGCCGGTGTTGGCTGCCTCCACGATCACGGCGGCGGCCACGTCATCGACATTGGCGGGTGTGATCGCGTAGGAGATGGCGGCCGGGACAAGGATGTCTGCCTCGACGGCCAGCACGGACTCGCGCGGTAGCTGGGTCACGGTGGCGGGGACCCGGGTGCGGTCGATCGTGCCGTAGTCATCGCGCAGGTCGAGCAACGCGGGCACATCCAGCCCGTTCGGGTCGTACAACGTACCGAGAGCATCGGCCATTGCCACGACGTGCACGCCGGCTTCGTGGAGGTAGAACGCCGCAGCGCCGCCCATCGTTCCGACACCCTGAATCGCGACCTCTGGCTGCATCCAGGCGCGCGTCGCGAAGACACCGAGGCAGGCCTGCGCCACACCGTAACCGCCGATCACATCACCGAGGACGCAGCCGTCATCCGTCATGATCTCCAACCCGGTACGCACCCGCTCGAGGGTGGCCGCCGGGTCGCTCGAGCGCTGGATCGCGGCGTGGAAGGACTGGCCCAGGCCTACCGCGGCGAATGCGTCGTCGATGCGCTGCTGGGTGACGCCGAGGTCCTCGGCGGTGACCCAGTGGGCGTCCAGCCACGGCTTCATGTCAGCGAAGAACCGCTCCAGCACACCGGTGGCACGCGGATCCTGGGGGTCGAAGTCGATCCCGCCCTTCGCGCCGCCCACAGGGAGCCCGAAGACCGCCGTCTTGGCGGCCATTCCGCGAGCCAGATCCTCCACCTCGGACAGCGTGCAACCGGGGCGCATCCGGGTGCCGCCGGTGGCCAGGCCGGAGACGAGCGTCTGGAGGACGAGGTACCCGCGGGCGCCGGTGACCGGATCCGTCCAGTGGATCCGGCGGTACGGCTCGGCCCTGGTCTCGACGTGCGTGGTCGACGTGCCGGTGCGGCCGTCGTCGGCGGGTGTGTTCTGCCACCGTGTGTCGAGTGTCGTCATCACGATCACCTCCTGCTGGGTGCTTGCGAGGTCTGTCTGGAGAGCGCCGGACGGCGTTCCTTTGCCTGTCCCTCAAGAGTGCGGCCGCGCGGTCGTGGCGTCTAGCACACGTTCATGCACGGAATCGTGCAGTTCTCCTTCATGATCCGTGCGCCGGGCCGTATCCTGACGCCCATGGAGCTGTCCCTTCGCCGGTTGCGGATGCTGCGCGAGTTGGATCGGCGCGGCACGGTCACCGGTGCGGCCGCAAGCCTGCACTACAGCCCCTCGGCGGTCTCCCAGCAATTGGCGCAGCTTGAGCGCGAGGTGGGTGCCACGCTGTTCGAGCGGATGGGACGCCGCATTCGGCTCACCGAACTCGGTGTGCTGCTCACCGAACACGCCGAGGACATCCTCGGTTCGGTGGAGCGAGCCGAGATGGCCCTGGAGCGCGCCCAGGGCGGTGTGGTCTCGCGGCTTGAGGCGGGAGTCTGGGCGTCAGTGGCCTCGGGTTTGCTGCCGACGGCGTTGGCCAGACTGGCGCAGGAACACCCCGGTATTGCGGTGCGCACCAGAGAGTTGGCACCTGAGGACACCGCCGGAGCGGTCCTGGACGGTTCCCTCGACTTCTCCTTCGTGATCGATTACTCGGACTACGCGATGCCATGGGACCCCGCGCTGGTGCGGGAGGTGATCGCCGTGGAACGCCTGCACGCCGCAGTCCCGGCCGGCACCGTGCTCGAATCCACCGCGGCCCTGGCGGCATTCGCGGAACAGCCATGGGTGCTGGCCGGAGCGAAGTCACACTTTGGGCGCGCGGTACGGATCGCGTGCCGGCGCAGCGGATTCGAGCCTCGGATCGTGCATCAGGTGGAGGAGCAGTCCACGGCGCTGGCGATGGTGGCCGGTGGGCTCGGGATCACGCTGGTCTCCGACCTCGTGCTCAATACGGTGCCCGACGGTGTGGACATCATCGCCCTCACTGAGCCGGTGCTGCGGACGGTCTCCCTCGCCCACCGCGCCACCAATCCGACCCGTCGGTCGTTGGAGTTGGTGATCGACGCGGTGCGCACCGCGGCTGCGGAACGGGGCCTGGCAGCGGGATCCTCTCTGCCGTAGGCGGGACCGGGGCCATCAGAGGCTGAGGCGCAGGTGCGAAGTTGCGAGGCGCTCGAGCGCCTCGTCCAGTCCACCCGCATCTTCCATGCAGCACAGGCATCCCCGGAGAGCGAGGCCGGCTGGTCGATCTGTCCGGTCACCAGGCCGGCGTCGATGGTGACGTCGCCGAAGTCGTTGACGATCACGCCGACCCGTGCTCCTGGCTGACGCAGGACGTGGTTGAGCAGGCTGGTCCTTCCTGCGCCCCGATGACCCGTGAGCGCGATCACCGGGATCGTTGCCACCGGCGGGTGCCTCCTTCTGATCTGCCCAGCGCCTGGCGCTCGCTCCGGAGCAACAGTAGGTCACTTTGACGAGAATGAAAACCACTATCTATAGTAACGACGTTCCTATCGGGCCCGCCGAACGCGCATCTGCGCTGGATTGTTGAGACACCTTCATGCCCTCGTGCACCCCCGCCCCGTTGCATCCGTCCGGTCGACGCCGGTTCGGGACCGCCCTCGTCGGACTGCTTGGTCTCGTCGCCGCACTGCTCACGCCCGCCGCGCTCGCGGTGAGTGCCACGGCGGTGCCGGTGGAGGCGGCAGGTTCCTACGAGCGCGACCTGTTCCTCGACCACGGCCATGTCGACGCGTTCAACATCGATGTCGTTGACGGCGTCCCCACGCTCAACCTCAAGGAGGACGTGACCGGCTCGCACGTCCGGCATCAGCCTGAGGACGTCGAATTGCATGTCAAGCAGGATGCGCTCATGCAATTTCCTGCCAGCGGCGGTTTCCCGGAAGGCCTGTACGACCGGACGGCCTACTACTTGCCGATGACGCAGAATCCAGACCTGCTCTGGCCGGGGTGGGACAGTCAGTCGCTCGGCTCGAGTGGCTACAGCGCGCCCGTGAACATCCACATCACCGGCGTCGAAGGGCCGGGCGAGGTGTATCTGTGGTCGACCGGCACCTGGGGAAGTATGCAGTCACTGCTCGCTGACGGCGGGTATCAGCTACCAGGCACGATCACGCAGTCTTTCCTCGCCCACGTACACGCAAACTGGGCCTTCACCGAGCCGGGCGACTATTGGCTCACCGCCTCCGCGGACGTGCTGGACACCGAAACCGGAGCGGTGGTCGCCACGAACAGCGCACAGTACCTGTTCTCCGTCGGTGACTTCGATCGCGCGCCGGAGGTAGTGGCAGTCTCCCCGCCGGAGGCGTCCTACCCCGCCGGCTCCGAGGTGACCCTGACGGCGTCCCAGTCTCCAGAGATTCCGGATGCGTCCTGGTCCTGGCAGAGCAGGGTGCCCGGAGGCGAGTGGAGCATCGTCGAGGGGCAGAATGCGCCCGAGTACCGCGGCACGGCCCACACTGACGGCGAACAGGTGCGCGCCATCGTCACCGTCGGGGACACGTCCGTCACCTCCGAACCGGTGACAGTCGTGGTGGAGGAGGAAGAGCCCGACCTGCCCACGTCGCTGACGCTGGATGGTCTGGCCAACCCATACGACGCTGGTTCCGACATAGTCCTCGAAGCCAAGCCGGATCTGCTCGTCGACGATGCCACCTTCGCCTGGCAGATCTCCACCGACGGTGAGGCATGGACTCTGGTCGAGGGGCAGGACGGCCCTGTCTACACGGGCACTGCCGAGCTTGACGGTCAGCACATCCGTGCCCAGCTCCTGATCGAGGGTGAGGTCATTGTCACCTCGGAACCGGTCACGGTCGAGGTGACCGAATCCGAGGATCCCCCGTTGCCAACTGCGTTGGCGATCGAGGGATTGACCAACCCCTACGACGAGGGTGCTCCGGTCGAGCTGACCGCGGCACCCGATGTGGAACACGCCGAGGCGACGTACCGGTGGGAGGAGTCCGCCGGTACCGATGAATGGTCCGCGATATCCGGACAGAACTCGGCAACCTATACCGGGACGGCTGAGACGGATGGTCAGTTGCTTCGCGCCGTCCTGGTGATCGATGGCGAGGTTGTGGTCGCCTCCGACGCCGTGACCATCGAGGTCAGCGACGACGATGACAACCCTGGTGGTGACGACCCTGGGCAGTGCTGGGATCTCATGCTTGAGACCGGCCACGTGGACGCCTTCAACATCGGGATCGACGACGGTGCCGCCACACTCACCCTGAAAGAGGATGTGACGGGTAGCCAGGTAGTCCACGATCCGCGTGATGTTGAGCTCCACGTGAAGGAGCGGGCTCTCACCGACCTCCCAGGTAGCGACGCGTTGCCCGGGGATCTACGCGGCGTCGCTGCGTACTACCTGCCGTTGAACCAGGATCAGGAGTTGCTCTGGCCGGGCTGGGACAGCCAGGAGTTGTCCGGAAGCGGGTACGACACTGTCGATATCGACATCACCGATGTCGACGGCCCGGGCGAGGTCTACCTGTGGACCAATGGATCCTTCGGTGAGCTGCGCTCGGTGCTGACCGATGAGCGATACCAGCTGCCCGGGACGATCCACCAGGACTACCTGGCACACGTGCACGCCAACTGGGCGTTCACCGAACCGGGTGCCTACTACCTCACCGTGAGCGCGACAGCGACGAACTCGGGGACGGGTGCCGAGACCACGACGGACACTGCGCGGTATCTCTTCAGCGTGGGTGATGAGTTGCCCGACGACTATCGGGACTGCTTGCAACCACCAGCAACTTCACCTCAGGCCCCCGATGCCGGCGAGCTGACTGAGGCCACGAGTGGTGACGTCTCCGTCGACCCGAACGAGGTTCGCGCAGGCGAGCAGGTCACCATCTTGGCGCCTGCGGTGGCTGACGCGTACGGAGCGGCGTTCCTGTACTCCGACCCGGCGGCCGTGACGAACGACTGGGTGCTGACCGATGGTGAGGGCGCCTTCCAGGCAGCGATCCCGGCAGGCACCGCGCCCGGTGAGCACCGTGTGGCCGTGGTGGACCGCGAGAACACCCTCGTCGGCTGGACGGCACTGACAGTCCTTCCGGCGGCCGTGGACGAGACGCCGGATCCGGACGAGGAGACCCCGGACCCGACGCCGAGGCCGACACCGGATGAGGAGGTCCCGGATCCGGACGGTTCAGACGCGGGACCGACCCCGGTGCAGCCGCAGAAGGACAACGGGTCCGGGACGCCGCCTCAGTGCTTCCCCGTGGAGTCCAATGGCTCCGGATCGGGCTCTGACTCCGGCAGTGGTTCGGGTGGCTCGTCCGGAGCGACCGGATCGGTGGTCTACGGCACCGAAGGCCACTTCGACTTCGGCGCCGTGGTCGATGACGGCACCTTCGAGATGCAGGTCAAGGACGATCGGACCGCACCGCCGGTCTGGCGCGATCCGAGCACGGTCGTCTTCGTCCTGGACGACTCCCACGCACGCCGGGATGCAGATATCGTCCCGGACGACCTGTCCTTCATCGCACCGCAGGGTCAGGACGTGTGGATGATCCAGCAGAACCAGGAGGCCGGGGTGCCGTGGCTGGGCTGGAACACCCAGCACGAGACGATCGTCAACGGCCCGGGGGCGAACGGCGTCGAGATGACGCTCGAGTCCGTGGAAGGGCCGGGTGAGCTGGCCATCTTCCTCAACGGCAATTTCGGTCAGCTGGTCGGAGAACGGGTGGTCGACACCGTCGGGGGTCCGCTCTCCTACACCATCCCGGCGAACACCCACCAGCACGGCAACTGGGTCTTCACCGAGCCGGGCGCCTACGCGGTGACCTTCACGCTCAGCGCCGATGGCGAAAGTGCCACGGACACGCTGCGCTTCTCGGTGGGTCAGGACGACCCGTCCTCCGCGGCCCAGGTGAGCGCCGGGGCCGGGGTGATCACCTTCGCTTCTGGTGACGACACCTCCGAGGAGGAGAGCGCTGCGCCTGACGGCAGTGAAGACAGTGCAGACGGCGCGGCCGCGGAGGAGGAGAGCGGCGATGATGCGACGACTGGCCGCACTGCCTCTGGGCAGCCCTGCTCACTGGCCTCGACCGGAACGCAGACCGACCTCGGTAGTCTCGCCATGGCAAGTGCACTGGCCGCGATCATCGGTGTGCTCGCAGTGGTGGGCTCTCGTCGCCTCCGTGTCCGGCGCTGATCGGGATCTTCGTCGCCACCCGGTCCATTCCGGGTGGGGACGGCGCCGGCCTGCCCTGATCGTCGCAGCCTTCGCCGCTTTCGGAACCGGACTTGCCGGGTGTGCCGCGCCCGCCGCGCAGAGCGAGGACGAAGGGCTCTCCATCGTCACCACCACGGGCATCGTGGCAGATCTCGCCGAGAATGTGGTGGGCGACCGGATGGAGGTGACCCAGCTCGTTCCCGAGGGAGCCGATCCGCACAGCTATGAGCCCACCCTGCGGGACGTGCGGTCCGTGGCCTACGCCGATGCGGCCTTTTCGAACTACATGATGCTCGAGGACCAGTCGATCATCCGCACCGTGGACGCGAACCTTCCCGACGGCGTCCCGAACGTCTCCCTCGCCGAGTCCGCCGTCCGCTACGCCGCGGAGATCATCCCGCTGGTGGAGAACGTCTCCCTGGACACGATCTGGCTCGGCATGCGGGTGCGCGGAACTGGGGCGGAGCTGGGAGCCGACCGGAGTTCCCAGGTGAATCTCTATGCCGTGGATGTGAGCGGCCCGGGGGACATGTTCGCCTATCTCACGCAGACGTTCGGTGAACCGGCGTTCTCCCTTGACTCCACTGATGGCTTCGATGCCGGTGACCTCACACGGTTGCCTCCAGATGCCCACACCCACATGAGCTGGGCATTCACCGAGCCGGGTATCTACGAGCTCACCGTACGGGCCGAGGTTGCCGTGGACTCCGCTACCACTGCGGGCGTCGGGGAGGAGACCACGTTCACCTTCGCCGTCGGCGTCGATCCGCACTCAGTGCCCGGACACGAGGACTCCACCGTCCTGTCCCGAGGCCACGCCGATGTGACCGTTGACATCGACTCCGACCAGATCTATCTGTTCGCGGACCCGCACGGCGGTGGTGACCACACGCAGCAGGAGTACGCAGCAGAGGATGTCGTGATCGACGTGCCCACGCGTGCGCTGCACGAGATCCCGCCCGATCCGGTGTACCGGTTCCTCGGGCGCGCCGGAGAGCAGATCTACCAGTTGCCCCAGGCCGTCCTCGGCGCTCACGTGCACGGTGAGATCGACCCGCACCTGTGGCAGAACGTCGGCAATGCCCAGGCGTACGTGGAGATCATCCGCGACACGGCGATCGAGATCGATCCGGACGGGGTTGAGGAGTATCGCGCCAATGCGCGCGACTATCTCCGCGAGCTGGAGGAGCTCGACACCTACGTCGAGGAGACGATCGCCGATATCCCTGCCCCGCGTCGACACCTCGTCACCACGCATGATGCATTCGGCTACCTCGGTTCGGCCTACGACATCGAGATCGCGGGATTCGTGACCCCGAACCCGTCGACCGAGCCCAGTATCCAGGAGCGCAGGCGCCTCGTTCAGACGATTCAGAACCTGCAGATCCCCGCGGTCTTCCTCGAACCCAATCTGATCAGCCGATCCTCCACGCTGACGCAGACCGCCGACGAGCTGGGCGTGCGGGTGTGCCCGATCTACGGCGACGCATTCGACGAAGAGGTCACCACTTACGTCGAGATGATGCGTGCCAATGCCGATTCCCTACACGAATGCCTGACCTAGAGAATTCGAGGACCCCGCGTTGTCTCCCACACGGACCGTACCCTGCCTCCTCGGCGCGAGCGTGCTTGCCGCCGGTGTCATCATCGGCACCACCGCCCCGGCACTGGCCGCCACTGACGACTCGCTGGACCAGACCGTCGGGTCCGGGGAGGAGATCGGCGATGAACAAGTAGTCGTGACCGAGGGCCATGTCGATGTCGGCCCGCGCCTGATCGATGGTCAGTGGCAGATTCTCGCCCGCGACGACACCACCGCACCTGCGGTGTGGCGGCAACTGGACGACGTCGTGTTCCACCTCGGCGACGCGGCCGTACTGCCCGCCCCCGAGGAGGAGCAGTTCGCCTTCATCGACGCCGAAGCCGGCGCCGACCTCTACGTGGTGCCGCAAACGGAGAACTTCGACGCACCGTGGGTGGGCTGGAACAGCCAGGACCCGGAAGTAGTGGCCGAACTGGCCAGGGGGATGACCTTGCGGTTCCACGGGATGGACGGGCCTGGGCAGTTCACCCTGTTCTTGCAGAGCGGGAACTTCGACGACGCCGAGTTGTTGTGGTCCTCCGATACGAGCGAAGCGCAGGACATCTGGGCCGATACCAACACGCATGTGCACGGAAACTGGATCTTCACCGAACCCGGCATCTACCTGCTCGATGTCGAACTCACCGCGGAACTGGTGGACGGGACCACGGCGAGCGACCGGGATATCCTGCGCTTCGCCGTCGGGCAGGAAACGGACCCGGCCGAGGCCTTCTCGGCCATCTACCCCGCCGCCGAGGGCGACCAGGAGCGTGGTGGTGAGGGAACAACGACGGCGAATGGAGGCGACTCCGAGTCCGAGGCAGACGCGCGACCGGTCGCCGATCAGGACGACTCGGGCTCGATCCCGATCGTCGCCATCGTCACCACTGCAGCGGTGGTGCTCCTGGGGGCGGTGATCACCGTCAGTACGGTGCGCTCGCGGCGGGCTCGTGCCGAAGCGCACCGTGAGAGCGCTAGGGAGCACAGCGATGACTGAGACGAGCACCGCGAATGAGGCCAGACCGATGAGCACCGCAGGTGCTGGCACCGCGAGTGAGCTCTCAGTGCGGGGCCTGGCCGTAGATCTCGGCGGGCGTAGCGTGTTGCGAGACGTGAATCTGACGGCCGGCGCCGGCGAGCTCACCGGGCTCATCGGGCCGAACGGTGCGGGCAAGACCACCCTGATCCGCTCGGTGCTTGGGCTCATCCCGGTCCGTGCGGGGGAGATCACCCTTGGCGACGGCTCCGCCAGGGCGGCCAGGAGCCGGGTGGGCTACGTGCCACAACGGCACGAGTTCGCCTGGGACTTTCCGATCAGTGTGGCGGACGTGGTCCTCTCCGGCCGGGTCGGCGCCATCGGGTGGCTGCGCCGGGCCGGGGTTGCGGACTATCGCGCGGCGAATGAGGCATTGGACCGAGTGGGAATGTCGCATCTGGCCAGGCGACCGGTCGGAGAGCTCTCCGGTGGGCAGCGCCAGCGCGTCCTGGTCGCTCGTGCCCTCGCACTGCGCCCCGCGTTGCTCCTGCTCGACGAACCATTCACCGGACTGGACATCCCCACCCAGGAGCTCCTCACCGACCTGTTCACCGAACTGAGCGGTGAGGGTCGGTCTCTGGTGATGACCACCCACGATCTCGCGGCGGCCATGTACACCTTCGATCGGCTCTACCTCATCAATCGCACCGTGGTGGCCGATGGTGCCCCTGCCGAGTTGCGCAACCCTGACGTGTGGATCCGGGCGTTCGGCTTCCGAGCAGGCTCCCCGCTGCTGGACGCGCTGGGGGTGGCGTGATGCTGACCCTCGGCGAGTTCTTCCAGGACCTGACCAACCCCATGTTGACCTTCTTGCCGAAGGCGCTGCTGGTGGCGGCGATGTCGGCGATCATCTGCGGAGTGATCGGCACTCATGTGGTGTTGCGCGGCATGGTCTTCGTGGGCCACTCCGTGGCGCACGCCGTGTTCCCCGGATTGGCCGTTGCGTTCGTACTGCAGGGATCGCTCGTGCTGGGCGGCATGGTCGCAGGCGTCGTCACCGCGATCTGCGTGGCGATCGTCGCGCAGAACCGGCGGCTGAAGGAGGACTCGATCATCGGGATCTTCTTCGTTGCCTCGTTCGCGCTCGGCATCGTGATCATCTCCACGGCACCGGGCTATTCCGGTTCGTTACAGAGTTTTCTCTTCGGCTCGATCACCGGCATCCCGGACTCGGACGTGTACGTCGTCGCGATCGCCGGCCTGGCGATGCTGGGTGCGGCGTTCGCGCTGCACAAGGAACTCGTGGCGGTCAGCCTGGACCGGGAGATGGCCCGTTCGGCAGGGTTGCCCGTGCTTGCACTGGACGTCGCGCTCTATGTGATGGTCGCGATCGCTGTCGTGGTCTCGGTGCAGGTGATCGGCAATGTGCTGGTGGTTGCGCTGCTGGTGGTGCCACCAGCCACGGCCCGCCTGCTCACCGACCGGCTCGGCGCCATGATGGTCCTCGCCCCGGCGATCGGTGCCTCCTGCGCGTTCGTGGGGCTGTACCTCTCCTGGGCCATCGATCTGCCGACCGGCGGTTCGATCGTGCTGCTCTCGACGGCGGTCTTCCTGCTCACCTGGGTGCTCGCACCGCGCCACGGTCTCCTCGGCAAGCTGCGGGCCGGATCCGCGCGCACCGGCCAGGTGGGAGCCGCGCACCAGGAGCCGGCGGACGCCAAGGTCTGACGCGGAGCGACACGGAGAAGGGCGCGGCCCCGCGGGGCCGCGCCCTTCTCGTCCATCGTGGCGCCGGGTCAGCGATATTCACCAGCGTGCTTGGCTCGTGCCACGAGCGCGGCACCTGCGAGCAGGAGCAGCACGCAGGCCATGACGAGCCCCGCGCCGATACTCTCGGATCCTGTCTCCGCAAGTGCGGCGCCGGCGCCCGGGCCTCCTGTGCCACTCTCACCCTGCGCTGCGTCGTCCCCGGACTCGTCCTGCGTTGCGCCGTCCCTGGGTTCCTGCTGCCCAGGCGCCGCGCCGTCCTCGGTCGGAGTGGTGATGTCGTCATCCGGGGCGGTGGTGCCGTCGTCCGGGTCCGCTGGTGCTGGGGTGACGGCGAGTGTCACGGGCTCTGAGGCGACGTAGGTCGAGGCGTCATCGAAGACGAGAGCGGCGCTGATCGCGGCGCCGTCGAGATCCTCGGTGGCGGGCAGGACCAGCTGTGCGGATCCGCCACTGTCGATGGTTCGTGGCTCACCACCGTGCGGGGTGAGGGTCCAGGCGTACCGCGACAGCACCGAGTCCGGGTCGACCGAGGCGGTCAGGGTGATCTCCTCGCCCGCGGTATACGACTCCTCGAGCCCGGCGATCTGGACGTTCTGGCGAGGATCGGCGCCGTGGTCATCGACGAGAATCGTTGCCGACGGGCTGGTTGCGAGCGCCTCACCGGCCTCGTTCATCATGGTGACCCGAACCAGAGTTCCGTCCAGCGCCTGCTCGGCGATGACCTCGTGCTCTGCGGCCGTCGCTGTTTCCATGAGATGCCAGTCAGCCTGGTCCGGGCGTTGCCACTCCCAGCGGAAGGTATCCGTATCGGCTGCCGCCGGGTCCGCCAGTGCTCGCAGTTCGATGGTGGTGCCCTGGTGATAGTGGCTGCCGTGGGCTCCGAGCCCGTCGATGATGACCACCTGTTCACCGTCGGCAGCGTCGACCACCCGGAGTTCGAAGGGGGCGTAGTTGACACTCGCGCCGGTTGCGGCGTCGCTCACGAGCAGGCCGAGCGTCCTGCCGTCCATCTCTGCCGTCACCGGCAGGGAGACGGTGGTGGAGGTGGCACCGTCAATCGGCTCGAATTGCCACTGGCTGATGCCGTAACCCCACTGGTACTCGAGGCCCTCGCGGCCCGGCTCGAGGCTACTGTTCAGCTCGATCGTCTGACCGACGCGATAGATGTCCTGACCACCCGTGAGGATGAGCTCGCGCTTGCTGATGTAGGGCGCGAAGGGTGCCGACTGTCCCAGGACCGTGCCGTCCGAGGACACGATCTGCAACACCCCCTCACTCGTGGGCTGGTCGGTCCACGAGCTGTCCATCCATGACGTCTGCAGGGTGACGCTGGTGCCTTCGACCTGCACCTGCTGGGACTCCATCGAGTCGTATTCGGTGCCGTAGGGGAAGGAGCGGGTGGCGAAACGGATTGTCTCGCCCTCGTCCAGACCGGAGTGCTCGACGGTGACGCTCCACGTGTCGCCGAGGTAGTACCTCTCGTTCATCCCCGAGATGGTGAGCTGCTCGCCGGAGCCCTGGTTGGCACCGCTGACGGTGAAGGTGTGCCATGCCGTCTCCTGGGTGTACTCCTTCTCCACCGCGTCCCATACCGACAGCCGGATCTGCACCTCGTTCCAGTGGGTCGAGATATTCGGGAGCATCCGGGGGTCGGATCCGATGCTCACGTAGGTCTGGTCGGCGGACGCCGATCGACGGGTGTGCCACCGCAGCTCTTCGTTCTGCTCGAGACTGACGCCCTGCGCCGAAAGCTCGACGTTCTCGCCGGCGGCGTAGGTGTCCTTCCAGCCGGCGATGCCGAACTGGTCCTCGGCACCCTCTTCCAGGACTGTGACGGTGACCGGCTCGGACGTCGATGGCGCAGCGGTGCGTGTGTCCATGGGCACGTAATGCGCTGTCAGCTCGCGAACTCCTAACCGCACGGCAGTGGTCTGGATGCTCGTCGAGCCACTGTCCAGCCGCTCGTGACCCAGGATCCTCTCACCGTCGTAGAACTCGACATAGCCGTCCAGATCGGCGGGGAGGACGCTCGCGGTGAGTGTCACCCGTTCGTTCTCGGTGATGGCACTCACATCGACGGACAGGTCGGTGCTGGTGGCCCTCGGAGCGGCGAGATCGCCGACCACGAACGTGTAGGTCGCACTCGCCGAGAGAGTTGAGCCGCCGGTGCCGGCCGCGGTGGCGGTCACATCGATCTGATACGTGCCCGGTTCGGTGAAGGCCCAGTTCGCGTGCATGTGCGTGCGGCCCATGGTGAAGGTGTCGACGTTGTCGTCACTGGACCACAGTCGATCGAGGTTCTCTCCGCTACCGGTGTACAGTTCCAGGTCGCCTGGGCCTGTGACCTCGGTCAGCGTGAACGCGGTCCGATCGTTCTCCAGGGCGCCCGCGGGCACCGATTCGGTTGAGAAGCCGGGCCAGAGCTGTTCATAGCCCTCGCTTCCCATGGGATTGCCCTCAGGTGCTACCCACACCTCGCTGCCAGGTTCGGCGATGAAGTCGTAGCCAGGTGGGACCGTGGTCCTCGCGTCGTCGTCGAGGTGGAAGATGGTGGCCGCAGGATCCAGGCGGGTGCCGTCGCCCTCGGGCACATCGGCTTGTGACGCCAGCGCCAGCGCGCCATCGTCGATGAAAGTGGAGACGGCGTCGGTGTGGATGCGGGAGAGGACGCGCACCTCGGTGGGTGCCGGTGCGTGGCCGTCGAGGGCCGCCGCGGGGGAGACCAGTATGAGGCCGCTGAGGGCGAGTGCCAGTACCCCCGTCGTGGCACCGATCGTGACAGGTCTGTGATGCATCGTGGTCCTTTCAGGCGCCGGTCCAGCGGCACGTGTGAATGCGGATGAGGCGTGGATGTGCGCGAGTCATCGGTGCGGAGGCGAACGCGAGCACCAGAAGATCACATCTTAATGCGCATGACTATCAATATCATGAAACTGAGTGCTGGCCTGATGGCGTCCGGTACAGCAGCGCCGCTCGGCGGGCAGGGGGAGCGTCCTTGGCCGCGCCGCTCTCTGCGGTGACGGATCTTTTCCGGCTACCCGATGACTCTGAGGGCTCGCCTGGGTCTATCTCTACGAGCGGTCCGAACGGACCGGTTCGCTCAGGGCCCATAGAGGAGGCGCGGTGGTCAGCACTGAAACTCAGGTGATGGAGACGGTACGGCGATGGTGGGTGCTGGCCGTGGTCTGTATGGCGATGTTCATGGGCGTCCTGGACTCCACGAGCGTGTACGCCGCGCTACCGGCTATCGCGCGCGACGTCGGGTTCGCACCGGCGGAGATCCAGTGGGTGATCACGGCCTACGGGGTGGCAGTGGGCGGGCTGCTGCTCTTGGGCGGCCGGTTGGCAGACCATATGGGGCAACGACGGGTGTTCATGGCCGCCGTCGCGGTGTTCGCCGCAGCCTCGCTGGGGTGCGGCCTGGCCGTTTCGAGCGAGATGCTGATCGCCGCACGGGTCCTCCAGGGGGTGGGTGCTGCGGTGATGACACCGGCCGGGCTATCGATCCTGATGCACGTCTTTCCTGAAGGACCTGAGCGCAACAAAGCGCTCGGTCTCTGGGGAGGTTTGGGCGGGATCGGCGCATCAGCCGGACTACTGCTTGGAGGCGTGCTGACTGACTGGGTCGGGTGGGCCTGGATCTTCTACACGAACGTGCCGGTCTGCGTGATCGTGGTGATCGTATGCCCCGTTCTGCTTCCGCGCGGAGTACGCAATAGGCGGGCGCTTGACCTGCCGGGCGCAATCACCGCCACCGGTGCACTAGTGCTGACGCTCTTGGCGTTGTTCCGCATCGCTGAGCACGGAATCGGCCCGTTCACCTTGGCCTTCGGTGCCGGTGCCGTGATCTTGACGGCTATGTTCGTCGTGATCGAGCGGTACAGCCCGGTCCCGCTGGTGCCGCTGAGCATCTTCGCCTCGCGAACGCTCGTCGGCGGCAACCTCGTCATTCTGGTCGCCGGTGTCGCCGTTGATGGTCTGCTGATTATCGTGACCCTCTACGCCCAGCAAGTGCTCGGCCTCTCGGCGATCCAGTTCGGCCTGACGATGGCGATCATGACAGTCACCTCCGTGATCGCAGTCTTTGCCGGGCAGCATCTGGTCACGCGGGCCGGCTTTCGTCGCGTGGCGAGCGGGGGCCTGGTCTTGTTGGCCATCGCCTGTGTGCTGCTCAGCAGCCTCACCCCTGACGGCACCGTGGTGAAGAACCTGCTGGCTGGACTTCTCGTCTTCGGTGCTGGGATGGGTGCCGCGTTCGTTGCCGGCCAGATCGCCGCGTTGACCGGTGTTGCGCAGGAGCACGCGGGGCTGGCGGCGGGGGTGGAGGAGACGTCCTTCGCCGTCGGCACGACGGTAGGTGCGGCACTGGCCTCGGCGATTGCGATCGGCTACGCCACCCGAGGAAACGTCGCTACGCCGTCAGTTGCCGAGTTGACCGAGGGGTTCGGGGCCGCTCTCTTGGCGCTGGCCGCCATCGCTGCCCTCGGGGCAGTACTCGCAGTGGTCCTGTTGCGCCATGTCCCTCAAGAGCAGGCCATCAGGTCATGACTGTGCGAGTTGTTGAGGATGACTTCGAGGAGCGGGCCGGACCTTATCGGGCTGAGCTACTTGCCCACAGCTATCGGATGTTGGCCTCGATCGACGATGCCGAGGATGCGGTTCAGGAGACCTATGTGCGCGCCTGGCGCGGTTATCACCGTTTCGAAGGACGCTCATCGATCCGCACCTGGCTGTATCGGATTGCCACCAATACGTGCCTGCGGTCACTGGAACACCGCAGCCGCCGAGTGCTGCCCACCGGTCTAGGTGGTCCGGGCCAGGATCCTGCGGCGCTACTGACCGAATCGCCGGAACTCACCTGGTTGGAGCCTCTCTCCGACAGCATGCTCGGTGCCGGTACCGGCGGCGCAGAGGATCCACTCGCCACTGTGGCTCAGCGCCAGAGCGTCAGGTTGGCGTTCATCGCTGCCCTGCAGCGCCTTACTCCCCGCCAGCGCGCCGTGTTCATCTTGCGAGAGGTGCTGACCTTCAGTGCGGCCGAAGTTGCTGACATGTTGGAGGTGAGCCCAGTCGCGGTGAACAGCCTGATGCAGCGGGCCCGTGCACATTTCGATCGGGCACCACTGCTCGAGAGCGACGTGATCGAACCAGACGCTCCTGAACAGCGGGAGCTGCTCGATCGCTATGTCACCGCAATGCACGCCAACGACGTCGAAGCGCTCGTCTCGACCCTGACCGAGGATGCCGTCTGGGAAATGCCGCCTTATCCGGACTGGTTCCACGGCGCGCGCACGATCGGGCAGATGATCGCCGCACAGAGTCCCGCGCAGCGGCCTGGTGATCACCTGCTCGTGCCCACCTCGGCCAACGGGCAGCCCGCCTTCGGGTTGTATCTACCCGACCACGACGGCGTGCACCGGCCCTTCAACCTGCAAGTGCTCACCCTGACTCAGGAGGGAATCTCCCGCGTCGTCGCCTTCTTCGATCAGCGTCTCTTCGCCCCTTTCGGTCTCGTGGATACAGCAGCTCACGGTGAGCGTGGGGAAGGGGAAAGTCCGCCGGTTTCGCGCTCACGTGAGCGCCCCCACGGTGGCTCGATCAGGTATGCAGAGGAGGTGCGGCGTCAATGAGCCCGGTGAGTGCCTCACGTGTGGTGACTCGCTCCTCGATCTCCTTGGTGAGCCGGTCCCGTTCTTTCATCAACCGCGCCGTGAGCAGAGACGTTTGCGCAGCAGGATCGGACATGCACGGCAGTACATCGGCGATGGCCGCGGTGCCCAAGCCGGCCGCAAGGAGTTGCCGGATGAGGGAGACCCGATGGACATCCGACTCGTCGAACTGCCGCTGTCCGCTCACGGTGCGAGCGGGTGCGAGCAGTCCCCGGTTCTCGTAGTAGCGCAGCGATCGGATGCTCGCTCCGGTGCGCTGTGCGAGTTCACCGATGCGCATCGCTTGCCCCTCACACTGATGTCAGGTTCTATCGTCGCCAGCATGGTAGACGACGCACCCGCTCACCACGTCCCCACCCATGACGCTCCCGCCCGCGTGAGGCAGCTCCGCCTCGTCGTCGAGGCCGAGGACTTCGACGCAGCCGTGACCTTCTACCGGGACGTGCTCGGCCTGCCCGAGCGGGCAGCCTTCGAAGGCGAAGGAGACGCCCGAGTGGCGATCCTCGACGCCGGTATGGCGACACTGGAGTTGGCGAACCCGGCCCAGGTGAAGATGATCGACGCGGTCGAGGCGGAGGGCCGGCCCAGCGCCCGCATCCGTATCGCTTTCGAGGTCGACGACAGTGCGGCATCAACCATGGAACTCGTCGATGCGGGCGCCGAGCTCATCGCCGAGCCGCGCGAGACCCCATGGCGATCACTCAACTCGCGTCTGCATGCGCCTGCGGACCTGGAAGTCACGCTGTTCCAGGAGCTGGGAGAGAGCTGAGCGGACAAGGGCGGGTCTGAGCGGTCCCGCCTCCGCTCGCCGGGTACTGCCATCCTCACCACACCCTCCCGCGGGTGCACGGGGTCCTCCTGAAGGACGACCCCTTCGCAGGGCCGATATCGGTCGCTGGAAGGTCGAGCGATCTCGGCCGGTCTCCGTAGCGTCGTTGACGGACGGGCCATGAGGCTCTCGTCCGTTGACGACAGGAGAACTCATGATCGAGGTGGCGGCACTGACGAAGTGCTACGGGACCACCAGGGCCGTGGATGAGCTGAGCTTCACGGCACAGTCGGGGACCGTGACCGGATTCCTCGGTCCGAATGGCGCCGGCAAGTCGACCACGATGCGGATCATCGTGGGACTCGAACGCGCAACGTCGGGCGCTGCGACGATCGACGGCCAGCGGTACGCCGATCTGGCCGCTCCTCTACACGCCGTCGGTGTCATGCTCGACGCCCGCTCCGTGCATCCAGGGCGCACAGCCTTTCGCCACCTGCTGGCGCAGGCCCGGACCCACGGCATCTCCCGCTCGCGCGTGGACGAGGTGATCGCGATGACCGGTCTGGAGTCCGTCGCGGGCCGCAGGGCGGGGACGTTCTCGCTCGGTATGGGCCAGCGGCTCGGGATCGCCGGTGCGCTCCTTGGTGATCCGCACACACTGATCCTCGACGAACCGGTCAATGGCCTCGACCCCGATGGCGTCCTGTGGGTGCGCAGGCTCGTCCGTGACCTTGCGGCGCAGGGCCGGACCGTACTTCTCTCCTCCCACCTCATGCACGAGCTGGCACTGTGCGCCGACCGGGTGGTGATCATCGGCAAGGGTCGTCTGCTCGCCGACGCCTCGGTCCAGGAGATCGTTGACCGTTCCGAGCGTGCGGGTACGGTCCGGGTCCGCACGGCAGAGCCCGAGGTCCTTGCCCGCGCGCTGCTTGAACTCGGTGCAGACGTGGCGCCCCAGGCTCCCGGGGTGCTCGAGGTGCGCGGGATGTCGGTCGATCAGGTCGGGGGCGCGGCGCGCCGGCATGGCGCCACGGTTCTCGAGCTGGCCACCGAGGGCGGGACGCTCGAGGATGCCTACCTGCAGCTGACGGCCGATGCGGTGCAGTACCGGGGCCGCAGTGCCGAGGACTCGACCGCCCTGCCGGCCACGGGAGGTGCCCGGTGAGCGCGCCCGCCTCGTCGTCCACCGACGCTCCCGCCCGTCAGCTGGTTGCAGCGACCCGTCGTGGTGCGACCTTTCCACGGGTCGTGGCCGCGGAGTGGACCAAGCTCACCAGTCTGCGGTCCTCGTACCTGCTCGCAGCCGCCACGATCGCGGTGTCCGGAGCGCTCACCTATGTGTCAGCGAACGCTTCCTCCGGTGATCCAGGCTTCGACCCGCTTGGCTCGCTCACCTCGGCGCTCGTTCTTTCCCCGGTCAGCCTCATGGTGCTGGGCGTGCTGATAGGGACGGGGGAATTCAGCACGGGCACCTTCCGCGCGACTTTCACGGCGGTGCCGCGGCGGCTGCCCGTGCTCGCCGCGCAGGTGGTGGTCACCGCCGCGTTCGCGCTCCTGACCTCGCTGCTGGCCGTGGGTGCGGCGGTGGCCGGCATTCTGCCGGCGGCCGGTTCGCGGGGGATCACCCCGAACCTGATGGGGGAGGGAACGGTCCTGATCCTTGCCGGAATGGTGTGCTATCTCGTGGGCATGGCGATGTTTGGTATGGCCATCGGGGCGCTCCTGCGCCGCCCGGCTCGCGCCGTCCTCGCCGCGGTCACGCTGACCCTCGTGTTGCCCGTCGTGCTCATGCTCGCGGCCGATATGGCGACTGATCCGATGGCCATGAGCGAGTCCGGAGGGCCGTCGACGGCGCAGACCGTGGTCAACACCGCCGTCACCTTCTCGCCGAGCGGCGCCGGGTCACTGCTGACCACACCGGAGGGCAGTGGCATCGATGGCGCCCCGGACCTTGGCCCGGGAGGCGGGGCAGGTGTCCTCGGTGCCTGGATCCTCCTCCCGCTCGCGGGGGCCGCGGCGGCCCTGCGCACCCGAGACGTGACCTGAGGCGTGGACGCTCGATGACCCACGAGGTGACCAGTACCCCCCGGCACCGATCGGTGCCCAGGCGCTCCAGGTGGCCGATCTCTGCCTCAGCCCGCGCGCGGCCTGGCGTCACGTTCGCCCGGGTTCTCGCGGCAGAGTGGACCAAACTGCTCAGCCTGCGTTCGACTGTGTGGACCGCAGTGGGCACGATCGTCGCGGCGGCCTTGCTCGCGTACGCATTGGGTCTGTTCGTCCGACCCGGCGACGCGCAGTCCGGGGCGTCGCTGATCGTCTCCGGCTACCTGCTCGCCCAGCTCGGCACTCTGGTCCTCGGCGTTCAGGTGGGAACGGGTGAGTACAGCACGGGCACGTTCAAGGCCACGTTCACCGCCATCCCGCGGCGCGTGCCCGTGCTCGTGGCGCAGGTGGTCGTTACGATCATTGCCGCGCTCGGGACGGCGGCTGCTGCGCTCGTCGCGTCGTTCCTGGTCACCATCGGTCTGCGGGCTGGCCACGGGCTCACGGTCGACCTCACCGATGGTGAGACCGTCCGCCTGATGTCCGGATTCGCGGTCTACCTGACGGGTGTCGCGCTGGTCGGGCTCGGAATCGGGGCACTGCTGCGCCGTCCCAGCGCCGCGCTCGTTTCGGGGGTGATGGTGCTCATCGTGATCGACCACCTGCTCGCAGTGAACCCCGGGCTGATCACCGACACGGTCCGCGCGCTCCTGCCGGGCTCTGGGGCGCGGCTGCTCATCGATGACGCCGGACTCACCGCCCTGGACGCGACGAGCCTAGGACCGCACCTTAGTGCGTGGGGCGGGGGAGCCGTTCTCGGTGCCTGGGTTCTCGCGCTCCTTGTGGCCGGAGGGTACCGGCTGCGACGCCATGACCTCACGTGAAGGCGGTGCGGCGATACCCACCCCGAGCGGTATGCCCGGGCGCCGGCGGGATGAAGGATGGGAGAGTAGGAGCGTGACGATTCCGCGCGCCGCCGGATCCGCGCGCGTTCAGGGCGCGGGCTCGGCCCCGCCACTGACGGAGACGCAGGTCCAGCGGCGGGGGCCGCTGGGTCGTCTGGTCGCCGCTCATCCCCGCATCGCCGACGCGGCCCTTGTTGTCGCCGTGCTGGTGCTCGGATTGCTTACTGTGCTCTTCGCGTCACTGACGGTTCGAGGGGCGACTGGTCTGGGCTTGTACCCGCCGGACGCGCGTGCGGCCTGGTTGATTCCGACCGTGTGGCTCGCCGGCGCGGCCGTCGGGGCGATGCTGGTGGCCGCCCGGCGAGCGCGGCCGATGGGCGTCACAGTGGCGCTGTGCGTCCTGGCGGTGGTCTCACTCGCCACTGCCGGCGTTCTGGGGGTGGTGGGCGTGTGCCTCGCCTGTGCGCTCTACACAGTCGCGGCCACCCGCACGGCGCGTACCGCCTGGATCAGTTGTGCGGCCGTGTTCGTCACGGTGTCGATCGCCCTGTGGTGGTGGCAAGATCTCGGTCTCGCAGAGATTCTGCTCTGGAGCGACCCGATGACCACGCCCACCGGTGATCCGTTCCACCAGCTCCCCGAACCCGACTTCTCGCCAGGGCGCCGATCGGCGTCGGTGTTTCTCCTGCTCGCTCTCTTACTGCTGGGAGTGGCTGCCGGCTCAGGAGTGCGTGCCCGCCGGTTGCACGCCCTCGGGCTCATGGAGCGATACGAGGCGATGGCCCGAGATCGGGACAACAGTGCGGCACTCGCGCGCGCTGCCGAGCGCGCTCGCATCGCACGCGAGCTGCACGATGTCGTCGCACACAGCGTCTCGGTGATGGTGGCCCTGTCCGACGGCGCAGGAGCGGCCCTGGAACGGGCCCCGGACAGTTCACGCGAGGCCCTTCGTGAGCTCTCCAGTACCGGCAGGACGGCCCTGTCGGATATGCAGCGCGTGCTCCACGTGTTCGACCCGGAGGACGCCGACGGCAACGCGCACCCCGAGCTGACGGACACCGCTGCGACCGATCTGAGGACCGTCGTCGAGCGATTCCGGGTGGCTGGCCTACCCGTGACGGCCACCGGACTCGACACCGGACTCCCGCAGGACACCTCACTGCGTCTGGCCGTGGTGCGCATCGTGACCGAGAGCCTGACCAACGTGCTCCGGCACGCCCCGGGCACTCCATCGGTGGAAGTCGCGCTGCGGCGCAGCGGCGAGGTCCTTGAGGTGGAGATCCTCGATTCGGGTGGCACGCGGCCAGGGACAGGCGGCGGAACCGGACGGGGTGTCGTCGGTATCCGCGAGCGGGTTGCGCTCCTGGGGGGCCATGCCGAGGTCGGCCCCCGGCCGGGCGGAGGGTGGCGCGTGCGGGTCGCCTTGCCATGGACCGGTAGTGAGGACGGAGAACACGGATGACGACGGTGTTGCTGGTGGACGATCAGGCGCTGTTGCGGATGGGCTTTCGCCTCGTGATCGAGTCCGAGCCCGACCTCGAGGTGGTCGGGGAGGCGTCGGACGGTGCAGTCGCGCTCGAGCAGGTAGCGGCACTCTCACCCGACATTGTGCTGATGGACATCCGGATGCCGGGTATGGACGGTATCGAGGCCACGCAGCGCCTGGCAGTGGAACACCCCACCACGAGGGTTCTGGTGCTGACCACCTTCGATGTTGACGAGTACGCCTTCGCCGCGTTGCGCGCGGGAGCGAGTGGATTTCTCCTGAAGAACGCCAGGCCGGACGAGCTGGTGGAGGCGATCCGGACCGTGGCCTCGGGCAGTTCCGTCGTCGCGCCGCGGGTGGTGCGGCGCATGCTCGACTTGTTCGCTGCGCACCTGCCCACCGATGCGGATGCCGGTCACTCTGAGGACGGACTCGATCCTCGCCTTCGAGCGCTCACTCCTCGGGAGCTCGAGGTGCTGCGGTGCGTGGCGGAAGGACTCTCCAATGCGGAGATCGCCGAGCATCTCGTGCTCTCCGCCACCACGGTGAAGACTCACGTCGGCAGGATCCTGGCCAAGCTCGGAGTGCGCGATCGGGTGCAGGCGGTGATCGCCGCGTATGAGTATGGGCTCGTGGGGGTCGGGGAGGGCGACGGCGGTCAGCACCTTGGCCGCTGACGCTCGACCAGGGCTCGACCGTGACTGCGGCTCGACCGTGACTGCCGCTCAGAGGTAGTCCTCTAACCGGGCGATGGTGAAGTCAGCCTCATCGGCCAGCTGCTGGATCTGCTGAAGGTTCGCCGGAAGATCGTCGGTGAAGTGGGTGAGGATGATCTCGCCCGGGACCAACTCGTTCCCGTGGGCGAGCGAGACCTTGCCATCCTCGGCGGTGCCGCTCCAGTGCACCACGGCGGTGGTTTCGCACGCGGCAGCGGCCTCGGCGGTGTTGCCGTCCGAGGCGCCGTACGGGGCGCGGAGCAGGGATCCCACCGCGCCGGAGCCACCGAAACGCTCCTTCAGCAGGTCCACCATGCCGCAGATTTCCGCCCGTTGCTCGGCCACACCGTGCTGCGTGAGATCCGGATGACTCAGTGTGTGCGTGTGCACCGTGTTGCCGAGGGCGATGTACTCCTCGAAGTAGGACGCGTGCAGGCGCACCGGGTCGGCGTTGAGGAACAGGGAGACGGGCATCTCGTGCTCCGTGACGAGGTCGAGCGCCTGCTCACTGGGGTAGTGACCGTCGTCGATGGTCACGAAGATCACGCGGTCGTCGGTATCGACCCGATGGATCACCGGGGGCGCGTCTGGTGCAGGGGCATGATCGGTGTGGCCGGTCTGAGCTGTGTCATCCTTCGATTCCAGGGGCGGGGTACTTCCCACCGTTTCGCGGAACGTCTCGCGGAGCGTGTCGGGGCCGACGGCGGTGGCCACTGTGGCACCACCGGCCAGCACCAGGGCCGTCGCTGCCAAGGCGATCAGGCGACGACGGTTCTTCCGGCGAACGTGGATGTCACGGTGCGGATGATGGTGCGTAGGGGCGGGGGAGTGTGTGTTGGTCATGCCTCGACGGTGGCCGGCTGGTGGTGCAGGCACGTGACGGGAAGGTCGCAGTCATGTCGCAGCCGGGGTCTGTGACAGAACTGCGACGTGATGGCGACGAGGGGCCGATCGCGCATCGGGAGGCTCGCCCGTATGAGCTCCTCAGCCGTCGCGCGAACGCACCATCCAGTCCAGCCGTCCGCTGCCCAGCCTGGGCTCAGAGCGTCGAGGCACATCACGGCGCTCGACGGGCTGCGCGGAATCGCCGTCGCCGGGGTTCTGCTCTTTCACACCGGCCATCTCAGGGGCGGGTTCCTCGGCGTGGACCTGTTCTTCGTGCTCTCCGGTTTCCTCATCACCTCCCTGCTGCTTCGTGAGATGACCACCGGTGCGATCTCGCTGACGAGATTCTGGGCACGCCGCCTGCGCCGGCTCTTCCCGGCACTGGCCACCATGCTCGCCGTCGTCACGCTCACGGTGTGGGGACTGCAGCGGGCAGGCACGGCCATCGGCACCGACCTGGTGCGGACCACGCTCACCGACGGTCTGTGGGTGCAGCTGAACCTGGTGAACTGGCACCTGCTGGCCCAGGACGCGAGCTACTGGGAGGCGTTCGGGCAGGCGAGGATCTTCGCCCACCTGTGGAGCGTCGCCGTCGAGGAGCAGTTCTACCTCCTCTGGCCGCTCGTCCTGATCCTCGTGCTGGCAGTCCTGCGCGGCCGGTCCCCGCGCACTGTGCCGTGGGTGGTGCTGGGGGTGTGCGCCGTGCTGGCGGCCTTGTCCCTGGCGCTGATGGTGGTGCTGACCGATCCGGCTGATCCCACGCGCGTCTACACCGGCACCGACACCCGTGCGTTCTCTTTGTTGCTCGGTGCGGCTGCCGCGACCGAACCTGCGCGGCGTTGCTTCGACGCGCTGCTGAGGATTCTCGGCCGAGCGGCCGGCAGCGTGATCGCGCTGCTAGCTGCGGGCCTGCTCACCTCCTGGTTCCTCACCGACGGCACCAGCTCAACGTGGCTGTACACCGGTGGGCTGTTCCTGCACGCAACGACTGCGGCGGTGCTCATCGGGCTGTGCGCCGCCGCTCATGCGCGCACCGGCCGAGCCCCGGGAGTGCTCGGCTCCCTGCTCGAGGCGACCCCGCTGCGCTGGCTCGGGCGGGTCTCCTACAGCCTCTACCTCTGGCACTGGCCGGTGATCGTCCTGCTTCCGCCGGAGCTCACCGGCCTCGGCGGATGGGCGCACACTCTTCTGGTGCTCGGCGTCTCGGTGGGCTTGGCAGCGGCATCGACACACCTGGTGGAGAACCCAGTGCGGTTCCGGGCCTCCTGGGCGCGCGGTCGCACCGGTGCGATGGTGTTCCTCCTCGCCAGCGGGGCACTGCTGGCACTGTGGTTCCTGCTGCCGGAGCCGACCGCCCCGCAGGTCGACATCGGCGATCTGTGATACCTCACAAGACGGGGCAGGACCGTGGGCCCGTCCGCGGGTCCGTGCTGCTGGCCGGGATGTCGGTGAACGTCAGGCGCACCTGCATCGCCGGTGATCCTCCGGCCTGGATGTGCGTGGCCAGCACGGTGCACACGATCTGATCCACACCGTCCGAATCGACTTCGGGCGTCGCCAGCGGGAGGCGTACCGAGATGATCTCCTCGCCGAGCGTTACCGGGGTGGTGCGCACCGCCGTCTCCGCGATCCCGGTGCCCAGACCAGAACTCCCGGGCCCCGTCAGCAACAGGGAGACCGCCTCCTGAATGGAGCCGAGCCGGCGCGTCTGGCGCTCCTGTGCGACGAGATCGCCGCCATCATCGAGGAAGTAGAGCGTCGAACCCGGCGCCAGGCCCGTCGGTGCCTCCGGGCCCTGCTGTACCTGAGAGGGCTGCACCCCACAGCCGGCAAGCGCCAGCATCGAAACCAGGAGCGCGACTGGGCGGAGCCGTCTGTTCATCACCGGTCCTCACTCTCCTGGTTGCCGCCCGCACGCGGTAACCACACGGTGAACTGGGCACCGCCGCCGGAGGCGTTCGCCGCGGTGAGTTCGCCGCCGTGCAGCCTGGTGTTCTCCCAGGCGATGGCCATCCCGAGCCCGCTGCCGCTGCTGCGGGTGCGGGCGGCGTCGGCCTTGTAGAAGCGTGTGAAAATCCGCGGCAGTACGTCCTCGGGGATGCCCGGCCCGGAGTCGGTGACCGTCACACGGACGCCCGACGTGGTGGCGGCGAAGGTGATGTGCACGGGCGGTGCGCCGTGGGAGCGGGCATTGCCGACGAGGTTTGCCAGCACCACGTCGAGACGGCGACGATCTGCCTGCACCACGAGATCGGCGCCGTCGGGTGCGGCGATGGCGACGTCCTGCGTCCAGCCGCGGGCCCGCACACAGTCACGGGTGAGGGTGAGAATGTCCGTGGATTCCCAGCGCATGGGCGCCGTGCCGGCGTCGAACCGGGCGATCTCCATGATGTCCTCCACGAGATGTACCAGCCGCCGGGTCTCGATCAGCGCCATCCGGGCCGACTCCTGGGCCGCAGCCTCGTCGTCGCTCTGGGCGTTCTGATGCTTGAGGGCATCGTGGAGGATCTCCACGGCTGCGGTGAGCGTGGACAGGGGAGTGCGCAGCTCGTGGGAGACGTCGGCGGCGAAGCGTTTGGCGTCCTCCTGCATCCGGGCCATCGCCACCATTGACCCCTGCAGGGACTCGGCCATCTCGTTCACCGTATGGGTGAGCTGGGCGAGTTCGTCGACGCCGCGTGGCTGCGTGCGGGCGTCGAGGTCGCCGTCGGCGAGCCGCCGGGCCGTGGTGCGCAGCCGTCGTACCGGCGCCAGCACGGTGCGGGAGGCCAGCAGGGCGAGGAGGACGGCGACCGGGAGCACCAACGCCGAGGTGCCGATTGCCGCCCGGGTCAGGGCGCTGATGTCGCTTTCGACGGCGGAGAGATCCTGGGCGCTGTAGACCTCTACCCCCGAGGGGGTGCGGCTGCCGTCGGGCGCGGTGATCATCACCGGTGCACCGATGACCAGCCACGGGGTGTCCGCCACCATCACCCGTTGGGTGACGGTGTGGCCCGGGGCAGTGTCGCCGCCGACTGCCGCGCGCAGCTCGCTGGTGAGCAGGCCGTCGTCGGCGATGAAGATGCCCGATGCTGATTGCACCTCCTGGTAGCGGGCCATGGAGTTCGTCCCGACAGCGGCGCGCAGCTGGTCCAGTGCGTCCTGGCTCGGCGGGTACTCCACCGTCGGTGCCACCGCCGTCACCTGCGCGACGAGGGCGTCGGCATGCTGCTGCTGGCTGGACTCGGTGAGAGCCCCGGAGGCCTGTCGCGCACCCGCCCACGCCGCCACGCTCGCCCCCAGCACGGCGACCAGGACGAACACCAGGATGAACCGCCCCCGCAGGCCACGGATCCCGAGGGGCAGCAGCCGTTGCCGCACCGGGCCGGCTCTCACACCGGTCCGAACCGGTAGCCGAACCCACGCACCGTCTGGATGAACTCGGGGCGGGAGGGGTCGCCCTCGATCTTCCCGCGCAGCCGCATGATCCCGTTGTCCACCAGCCGCGAGTCACCGAGATATCCGTGTTCCCAAACCTCTTCGAGCAGCTGTTGCCGGCTGAAGACGCGCCCCGGTGAGCGAGAGAGCGTCAGCAGCAGACGCAACTCGGTCGGGGTGAGCGGTATCGGGGTGCCGCCCAGGGTCACAGTGAGGGACTCGGTGTCGATGCGCAGCCCGCGGTGCGCCCGGACGCCGTCGGGGTCGCTCACCGCACGGCGCAGCACCGCACGGATCCGAGCGTCCAGCACGGCCGGCTGGACGGGTTTGATGACGTAGTCGTCGGCCCCTGCCTCCAGACCGCCGACGACGTCGAGGTCGTCGCCGCGGGCGGTGAGCATGATGACCGGTGCCTGCGAGTCCACGCGGAGACGGCGGCACACCTCGAAGCCGTCGATGCCCGGGAGCATCAGATCGAGAACCACGAGGTCGGGAGGCTCCTGGGCCAGGGCGGCTAGTCCTTCCTCGCCTGTGGCGGACGTGCGGATGGCGTAGCCGTACCGGCCCAATGCCAGCTCCAGGCTGCGCCGGACCAGTGGGTCGTCTTCGATGAGGAGAACGGAGGTCACGCTCGCCAGTCTAGGAACGGCGTCAGGGATGACCGCACTGGTTCTGGGTATGGGGAGAGTTTGCGACACGACTGTGACAGCAGCGCTGACCTGTGGCGACATCGGCCGCCGAGAGTGGTCCTCATGATGAATCAACACACGACAACCACACGTATCGCCGCCGGTCTGATCGCAGCGCTCGCTCTCACCTCATGCTCCAGCGGGCTGGGTGGGGGATCGGACAGCGAGGGCGGCTGGACCGAATCGTCGGCCGCTGCCGAATCCGGCGTCTCACCGTTGCTGTTCCTCGGAGACTCGGTCGCTGCCGGTCAGGCTCTGCCATTGAGCCAGGCCATGGCTGAGAGCGGGGCGTACTTCATCAACGAGACGTCCACCGGTGGCGGCAATGTGGTCGGGCCCGACGCGGCCTCACAGTGGGAGGACCTCCCGGAGCGGCTGGCAGAAGCGGACGGAGGCACGGTCGTCTATCAGATCACCAGCTACGACTGGGGCACACCGAAGGAGCAGGAGCAGGCCTACCAGCGGCTCGCGACAGCCGCTGCTGACGCCGGTGCGGACCTGATCGTCGTCTCCATGCCACCGATCGAACCCGATGAGTTCTATGCCGATCACATGGATGAGTTGGCCACCGCCGCCGAGCGGGCCGCCGATGTAGCCGCGGACGACGAGGGCGTCGAGTTCCTCGACGCGACCGAGGTATGGGGCGAGCAGTACTCCCGTGAGCAGGACGGACAGGTCCACCGCAGCAGCGACGGGATCCACACCTGCCCGCAGGGGGCCGCACACTTCACCAGCTGGCTGCTTGAGGAGCTCGCCGGCTTGTACCCAGGGTTCGAGCCTGCCGACGCCGATGAATGGGCGAACGCCGGCTGGTCCTCGGACGAGACGTTCACCGGGTGCTGATGGATGATTCCGTGCCTCGCCAGGGTGTCCTCCACGGAGTGTCCCGTGCTCGGGAAGGGCTCGCAGCGCCGGGACTCGGTTAGACCGTGGCGGCGTGAAGGCGCACTGTGATGCGGAGCCCGCCAGTGGGCCGTGGGTCGATGGTGAGTGTTCCGTCGTGTGCGCGGACGATGCTCGTCACGATTGCCAGGCCGAGGCCGACTCCTGCATGGTCGTGGTCTCGGATGCGGTCGTGGCCGCGCTGGAAGGGTTCAGTGAGTGTCGTGGCCAGCCGTGGTGAGATTCGCTCCCCGGTGTTCTCGATCGTGAGAGTGACGGAGCCGGAATGGGCGGCGCACCGTACCCACACCCTGCCGTGGTCGCCGATGTTGTGGACGATCGCGTTGTGCACGAGGTTCGTGGCCATCTGCAGCAGGAGTGGTGGCGAGCCGATGGTTGGCGCGACATCGCCGGAGGCGTCGAGTGTGATGTCACGTTCTTCGGCCAGAGTCAGGAGCGTTTCGGCGGCCTCTTCTGCTACCAGGGAGAGGTCGACCCTCTCGCGGGTGAAGGATCTCCGGTCAGCGCGGCTGAGCACGAGCAGCGCCTCAGTGAGATCGATCGCGCGCGTATTCACCGTGTGCAGGCGATCGATGAGTTCGTCGGTGTTCCGGTGGGGATCATCACGTGCGACCTCGAGAAGAGTCTGCGAGATCGCCAACGGGGTACGCAGTTCATGGGAGGCATTGGCAGCGAATCGCTGTTGTTCGGCGACGTGTGCTTCGAGCTGGATGAGCATCGCGTCGAAGGCATCGGCGAGTTCACGGAACTCGTCCCTGCGGCCGTCGAGGTGGATGCGGTGTGACAGCGATCCGTTCGCCACCGAGCGGGTGGCTGCGCTGATTCGAACCAGCGGTGCCAGCATGCGGCCCGCGAGAATCCATCCGCCAACCAGTCCGAACACCAACAGGAAGGCGAGCGCTAGTGCCACCCGAGGAGCGAATGCGCGCTCAAGGTCCGAGCGGTTGGGGACGAACGGTCCTCCGGTGTTGATGGGGCCGTCGGGCACGTACCGGAGCAAGAACACCCACACCACGGCAAGCAGGAGCGTGCCCGCGATCATGAGGAAGCCGGCGTAGCTGAGGGTGAGCTTGACGCGAACGCTCAAGCCCGGCCGCCTATCCACGGCCACCGCTGCCGCGTTCGGCAGTGGGAGCCGGATCGATGCGATACCCGACGCCAGGCACCGTCTCGATCACCCACGGTTCGCCGAGTCGTTTGCGCAACGCCGAGACGGTGATCCGGACCGCGTTGGTGAACGGGTCGGCGTTCTCGTCCCACGCCCTTTCCAGCAACTGCTCGGCACTGACAACACCTCCCGCGGCACCTGCGAGTACTTCGAGCACGGCGAACTGCTTGCGGGTGAGTGGCACGTAGCGACCATCCCGGAAGACCTCACGGCGGAACGGGTCCACCCGCAAGCCTGCGATGTCCAGAACTGGGGGCCGGTGGTGGGAGCGTCGGCGGTGGAGAGCGCGGAGCCTCAGGACGAGCTCGCGGAGCTCGAAGGGTTTCGTCAGGTAGTCATCGGCGCCGAGCTCGAATCCGGTGGCCTTGTCGTCGAGCCGGTCGGCAGCGGTGAGCATCAGGATTGGTGTCCCGCTGCCGGATGCGACGATGTGCGCCGCGATCTCATCACCGGAGGGCCCGGGCACATCGCGGTCCAGTACGGCAACGTCGTAGACGTTGATGCTCAGCATTTCCAGTGCGGTGTCACCGTCGCCCGCAATGTCGGCGGCGATCGCCTCGAGGCGCAAGCCATCGCGGATGGCACCCGCAAGATAGGGCTCGTCCTCGACGATCAGCACGCGCATGAGGTTGAGCGTACGGGCCGGCGCCTATCGCCGGCGTATCGGAATTCGCATACGTGGTGGCAACGCCGGGCTGCATTGACTGGACTCATGAACACCCGCACACCAGAACGAAGCACGCCTCGCCGAACTTCCCGAATCGCGGTGGTCGGCCTGGCCGCAATCGTCGCCGTCATCGGTTTCATTGGCCATCAGGTGCTGCAGTCCCCGTCATCGCCAGCGCCCTCACCCCTCGAGATTCTGCGCGGTGAGCAGCGTGGTGCGCCTGGCGAGGCAGACGGCGTCATTCCCGACGGCGTCACGGTGTCCGTTTTCGATGACCAGGTCCCGGCGGTGGCCAACCTTGACCCGGACCTGCTCGATGCGGTCCGCCGGGCGGCAAGTGATGCCGCCGAGAGCGGCGTGGAGTTCCACGTGAACAGCGGCTGGCGTTCGGCCCATTTCCAGCAGCAACTGCTCCAGGACGCGGTATCCGATTACGGCTCGGAGGAGGAGGCCGCGCGCTGGGTGGCAACGGCACAGACCTCCGCACACGTGTCTGGCGACGCGATAGACATCGGGCCCGTCGATGCGACGTCATGGCTCGCCCAGCATGGCGCCAGGTACGGCCTGTGCCAGATCTACGGCAACGAGTCCTGGCATTACGAGCTGCGGTCCGCAGCGATCGAGCAGGGCTGTCCCGAGATGTACCCCGATCCCACTCACGATCCCAGGATGTGGCAGTGAGCGATCGGCGACCGGGGGGAGTCGTTCACAGCGTCGCTGCATACCTCTTTTCGAGCGCGGCCGTCCGCTTCTCGTCGAAGAGGTTGACGTGATGGTTCTCCACGTGAGCCACGAGCGCATCGAGGCACAGGTGATAGCCGGTCGCCGTACTGGCGAATCCGCGAGGAGCCGGCTTGTCAGCCCGGACTGTCAGGGTCAGGAGGGTGATGCCGTCGTCCTCCGCCAGGTCGAACCGCAGCTCTTCGGTGTCCCACGTGAACGCGAAGGTGCGGGGAGGGTCCCAGGTCAGTAACCGACCAGGAAGACTGGCTTCGTCGAGGGAGAGCCCCGCCGCCTCGATCTCGTCTCCGGCCTGCTCGATCGACTCGGGCCAGAACACGATCGTGAGGTCGGCTCCTGCGGCCCGTTCGCCAATGATGTCGGCGGGGAACCAATGGCGCAGGTGCGCAGACTCGGTGATCGCTCGCCATACCTTTCCCGGGGAGTGCATGAGCCGGCGTTCGTAGCGCAGAACTACTGTCTCGCCGTCGCGGGTGGCCTCACCCAGTGGTGTCTCGGACATCGTCACTCTCCTCGTGAGTCTTGTTCGTCGGTCATCTCGTCCAGGTGTGCCTCGAGTGCGTCGAGGCGGCTCGCCCAGGTGCGCCGATAGGGCTCGAGCCACAGGTCAAGCTCGCGGAGCGGCTCCGGAGCGAGTGCGTAGTGTCGTCGAGGTCCGTCAACACGTGCCTCGACCAACTCGGCCTCGCCCAACATCTTGAGGTGTTTGGAGACGTTCGGCTGCGCCGTCCGGAGTGCCCCGACCAGCTCCGAAACCATCAGGTCACGCTCACGCAGGAGGTCCAGGATCTGGCGCCTGGTCGGGTCGGCCAGCACAGTGAATGCATCGCGAGTTGGCATCTATTAAGCATTCCCTATACGGAATATGCCTGTCAAGGAATATGACGTGTTGAAGGGCGCACTCTGGTCGCATCGTGTGATCCGCCGCCATCCGCGGATAGTCGCGAGTTGACCTCAACTTCGGTTGAGGCAGTGGAGTGGTCGCGTGACCAGCAGTCAGGCCGCGAAGAAAGGACACTCCGTGGAATCTTCCACGACCGTCTCCGATGTTTCGACACCCGCACCACTCAAGACGCCGTCACCGTTGACGTTGCCGGTGGTGTTGACAGGGGTCGGCCTAGTGGCGATGTCGATTTCCGGCACCGCGATCGCGCTGCCGAGCATCGGACGTGACCTCGACGCTTCGGGCTCGCCTCTGAACTGGGTGGTCGCTGGCTACAATCTCGCGTTCGCAGCGATGACCCTCGTTGCCGGCGCTGCGGCGGACCGCGCCGGTCGTCGCCGGATTTTCATCGCCGCAGCGGTGGTCTTCTCAGTCGGGTTCCTGGCGACGGCGCTGGCGCCGACGATCCTGGTGGTGGATATCGCCCGCATTGTCTCCGGCGCGGGCGGCGCGGGCATGATGGCCGCCGGCGGCGCACTCCTGGCCTCGAACTATGACGGTGCCGCCCGCAATCGCGCATTCGCGTTCATGGGAACTATGGCAGGGGTTGGCATCGCAGTCGGTCCTACCCTCGTCGGAGGATTGATCTCGTTGGCGGGCTGGCGTGGGAGTTTCGTCGTGTTCGCTGTCCTCGGTGTCGTCATCGTCCTGGGTTCCGGGCGCCTCGCCGAGTCCCGCGCGAGCGAGAGCCGCACCGATTGGATCGGGAGCATCCTGTTCGTCATCACTTTGAGCTGCCTGATGTTCGTCTTCTTGGAAGCACCCGCGCTCGGCTGGACTCATTCGGCAGTTCTTCTCGCCCTCACGCTCGGCGCAGTCGGCCTCATCGCCTTCGCCATGACGCAACGCCGCAGCGAAGCCCCAGTGCTGGCGCCCGAACTCATCCACCACCGCGGGTTCATGGGCTGGTGCCTGGGAACGCTGACCACATCGATCGGCTTCCTCGGGGTTCTGGTATTCCTGCCGACCTACCTGCAAACGGCGGCTCACCTCACGCCCGCCAGTGCGGGACTCGCGATGCTGCTGTTGACCGCACCGGTTCTGTTTGCCCCCGTCCTCGCCGGCGGCTTGGTCAACAGAGGCGTCGACGCGCGATGGGTGATGATGGTCGCTCTGGCTCTGGTCGTCGCCGGAAACTTCGGACTACTCGCGCTCGGTCCCGACAATACGACTGCGTTGATCGCGGCACCGCTAGTGATGATCGGTATTGGCATGGGAGCATCGTTCGGCATCACCGACGGCCAGGCCATGAGCCTCGTCCCTACACGTCTTGTCGGGACGGCCGCAGGTTTCCTGAACACCCTGCGAGGCGCGGCCGAAGCTCTCGTGATCGCAGCTTTCAGTGCCGCACTCCTCGGGTTCCTCACCCATCGGCTCGGTGACGTCGACCATGCCGCAGCAGTGAGCGCAGGGCGCTTGAGCTTTGTTGACGGCGTCGAGATTGACGCGTTGACGACCTCGTGGCACCTCACCCAGATGGGCGTAGGCGGCATCTGCTTTCTGCTTTCTACCGCCGTCGCCGCGCTGTTGTTCTCGGGATCGCCACGAACCAGGCGCGAAGAAGGCGGCAATCCGTGACGGGTAACACCAGTGAAGTGGGCTCAGGCCTCAGGAATCACGTCGACTCGACCGCACCTCTCACTATCGGCGAGGTGATCAGGCGAACAGGCGTATCGGCCTCAGCGCTGCACTTCTACGAGCGCAAAGGGCTGATCTTCAGCGTACGGAACTCCGCCACAGGCGGATCTACCCGGGCCGGGCCCGGTCCGTATCCACAGGCATGATCCCCCTGCCAGCGACGCCGGGCCTTGACCCGCGTTGAGCGCGATACATCGATCGATGGGGCAGCACACGCGTTCCGGTGCGCCGATATCGCCCGGCGCCAGAGAAAAGCGCGAGGGCCGGCCGAATTGCTCGGCCGGCCCTCGCGCTTCAATGCATGGGGTGGCTAACGGGGCTTGAACCCGCGACCCCCGCGACCACAACGCGGTGCTCTACCAACTGAGCTATAGCCACCAAGTGCATCCGCGCGTGGGCGGCTGCGATCCACCAGTGTAGCGAACGATCAGTCGGTTCCTGTACGCCCCATGATGTGTGCGTCGGCACACCTTCGCTGGTGCTCCCGGCGCCGAAATCAGGCTGTCGGTTCCACCTGTGCGGGCAGCGTGGGGGAGGAGGCGATCAGCGCTGCCGTCCGCTGTGCCGACTTGGAGTCCGGTTGCTTGGAGTCGTCCGGGAACAACACGGCGCGGTAGTAGCGCAACTCGTCGATGCTCTCGGCGATGTCGGCCAGGGCGCGGTGCCCGCCCCCCTTCTTCGGGGAGTTGAAGTACGCCCGTGGGTACCAGCGCCGCGCCAGTTCTTTGATCGAGGAGACATCGATGATCCGGTAGTGCAGGTGGCCGGTCAGCTCGGGCATGTCCCGCTCCAGGAACGCCTTGTCTGTGCCCACCGAGTTGCCCGCGAGCGGCGCCTTGCCCGGATCTGGCACGAACTGCCTGATGTACTCGAGCGTCTGCGCCTGTGCGTCAGCCAACGGCATCCCGTTCGCGAGTTCCTCGAGCAGCCCTGAGGTGGTGTGCATGGTGCGCACCACCTCGTTCATCTGCTCCACCGCGCCCTCCGGCGGTGCGATCACCAGGTCGAGCCCGGCATCGAGCGTGTGCAGCTCGGAGTCGGTCACGATCACGGCGATTTCGATCAGCGCGTCATTGTGCAGGTCGAGGCCGGTCATCTCGCAGTCGATCCAGACGATCGGATCGCCGCGGCCTGGGGTCTTGGACGAAGAACTCACACGCCTCACTGTAGCCATGCCCGCCGACAGGGCTCACCACAGCGGCCACGCAGCGCCTCACGATGGACTTTTTATCAAACTCATCAAACCGGTTGACCTGGCATCGTCAAACCGGTTAACGTCCGATCCACAGTCCAGCGGAGGAGGCGTTGTGGTGCCCCAGCAGCCGATCTCGGCGAAACCGACCATTGGTGACGTCGCCGCCAGGGCGGGCGTGACCAAGGCGACGGTCTCGCACGCCTTCAGCGGCCGCCGTCCGATCTCGGATCCGACCAAGGCGCGTGTGTTCGCTGCGGCTGAGGAACTGCAGTGGCTGCCCAGCGCCAGTGCACGCGCGTTGGCCACCCGCCGCGCCAACGCGATCGGCATCGTGCTCGCCCGGGACCCGGCGATCATTGCCTCGGACACCTTCTTTCCCGCCTTCATCGCCGGGGTGGAGTCCGTACTCGCCACGGCCGAGATCGCGCTCGTGCTCCAGGTGGCCGGCAGCCGTGACGCCGAAGAACGCGCCTACCGAGCCATGGCCAGCGGCCGTGCCGACGGCGTCATCATCCTCGATCTGCACCGCGCCGACTGGCGGGTGCCCTATGTGCACCACCTCGGGCTGCACGCCGTGGTGCTGGGCGCTTACGACGCACCCAGCCCGTTCACCTGCGTCCGCACCGACGACGCGACCCCCACAGTGGGCCTGATCGACCACCTGCGTGCGCAGGGCCACACCCGCATCGCCCACGTGGCGGGCCCGTTGGACTACGTGCACTCCCGCGTGCGTGCCCAGGCGTACCTCAGCGCCGTCGGGAGCGACGATCTGCTCGCTGAGGGGGATTTCGGCGCGGCCAGCGGGCGAGACCGCACCGCTGAACTGCTCGCCCGGCCCGAACCGCCCACCGCCATCGTGTACGCCAACGACACGATGGCCATCGCCGGCCTGTCCTACGCCCGCAGTATCGGCCTGTCCGTCCCGAGGGACCTCGCCGTCGCCGGCTTCGACGATGACCATCTCTCCGCGCACCTCTCGCCGGCCCTGACCACCGTGGCCACCGACCCCATCGAACGCGGCCGGGTCAGCGCCCAGGCACTGCTCGCCGATATCGCCGGCGAACCTGCGCGCCATATCGAACTCGACTGCAACCGACTCCAGCTGCGTGCCAGCACGCTCACCGACCCCACCCTCCAAGGAGAAGAACGATGAAGTTCACGAAGACTGCGGCGCTACTCGGCGCCACCACCTTGATGCTCGCCTCCTGTTCCGGCGGCGGCGAAGAATCTGGAGGTGACGGTGGCGGTGCTGCGACCGGTACCGGCCCGATCGAGATCTGGCTCTCCAACAACGAGGCGGAGATCGCCTGGGGCGAGGCCGTGGTGGAGGCGTGGAACGCCGAGAACCCCGACGCCCAGGTCACCGCCCAGGAGATCCCTGCCGGTTCCTCCTCGGAAGAGGCCATCACCGCGGCGATCACCGCGGGCACGGCCCCGTGCCTGGTCTACAACATCGCCACCGCCGCCGTCTCCGGCTGGGTGCAGCAAGGCGGTCTGGTGGACCTGAACACCTTCGAGGACGGCGCCTCCTACATCACCGAGCGCGGCGGCGAGTCCACCACGGCCTACCAGAGCGAGGGCAGCTATTACCAGCTGCCTTGGAAGTCGAACCCGGTCATGGTGATGTACAACAAGGATCTGTTCGAACAGGCCGGGCTCGACCCGGAGAACCCGGAGATGAGCACCCACGCGGACTTCCTCGACGGTGCCCGGCAGATCGTCGACTCCGGCGTGGAGTCCGCCATCTGGCCCTCTCCGACGAATGAGTTCTACCAGCCCTGGTTCGACTTCTACCCGCTCTACCTCGCCGAAACCGGCGGCACCCAGCTGGTCGAGGATGGCGCCGCGACCTTCGACAGCGACGCCGGAACCGCAGTGGCCGACTTCTGGTCCACGATCTACACCGAGGGCCTCGCCCCGCAGGAGGCGGCCACCGATGATGCGATGGTGGCCGGCACCACTGCCATGCAGCTCGCCGGCCCGTGGGCGATCGCGGCCTACGACGGGAACATTGACGTTGGCTTCATGCCGGTACCCACCTCCGGTGGGAGCGAGGAGGTGGTCACCTTTGCCGACTCCAAGAACATCTCCATGTTCACCGCATGTGAGAACCAGGCCACCGCCTGGGAGTTCCTGAAGTTCTCCACCAGCGTCGATTCCGACGGGCAGCTTCTGGAGGCCACCGGGCAGATGCCGATGCGTACCGATCTTGCCGGCACGTTCCCGGACTATTTCGAGGCCAACCCGATGTATGCGGCGTTCGCCGATCAGACCGAGCGGGTGGCCGACGTACCGAGCATCCCGAATTCCGTGGAGGCCTGGCAGGTGTTCCGCGAGTCCTACTCCTCGGCAGTGATCTTCGGTAACACCACAGTCGACGAGTTCCTCTCCGGTGCCGCACAAGAGATCAACGGGCTCGTGGGCTGAGATGACGGACGTGGTCACCCCTCCCGTGCGCACTCCGTCGTCACCGGGGTCGCGCACGGGAGGCCGCCGGAAGGTGTTGGGCCGCCATCCCATTGGCTCCCTGTTCGCGCTGCCGTACATGGTGTTCGTGGCGCTGATCTTCGCCTACCCGCTCGTGTTCGCCTGCTACATCGCCTTCCACGACTACTTCTTCACCGCACCCGGGGTGGAGATGGAGCGCCCGTTCGTGGGGCTGGCGAACTTCATCGACGTGCTCACCGACCCCCAGGTGCTGGAGTCATTCCGCAACACTGCGGTGTTCCTGGTGATCAACGTGCCGTTGACGGCGGTGGCCGCCCTGGTCCTGGCCAGTGCCCTGAACGCGGGGATTCGTTGGGCGGCCGCGTTCCGGGTGGCGTTCTATGTGCCCTACCTGACGGCGAGCGTCTCGCTGGTGGGCGTGTGGATGCTGCTGTTCTCCTCTGGTGGGCTGGTGAACAGTGTGCTCGGGCCACTCGCTCCGGAGCCGTCCTGGCTGGTCAACTCCGCACTGGCGATGCCCAGCATTGCCCTCTACGTCACCTGGAAGCAGCTCGGCTTCTACATCCTGCTCTACCTCGCAGCCCTGCAGAACATCCCGGCCGAGCTGCACGAATCTGCCGCTACCGACGGCGCCAGTGCGCTGCAGAGGTTCCGGCATGTGACCATCCCCGGGGTACGCAACGCCACCACGCTGGTACTCATCCTGGCCATCATCACCGGCGCGAACCTGTTCACCGAGCCCTACCTGCTCACCAACGGCGGCGGTCCGGACGGAGCGAGCCTCACACCCGTACTGCTCATCTACCAGAAGGGCATCCAGCAGCAGAACCCGGACACCGCCGCAGCGATGGGCATGATCCTCGTGATCATCGTCGGGCTGCTCTCGCTCACTGCCAACCGCCTCACCAGGGAGAAGTGAGATGACCCGGACCACTGCCTGGTGGCGCTACGCCATTCTCGCCGCTGCCGCCCTCGTCTTCGCGTTCCCGTTCTATTTCATGGTGGTGGGTGCATTCCAGCAGAACCCCACCAACACCCCGGACGAGATGTTCCCGCGAGAGGGGTGGACGCTCGGGAATTTCACCGCGATCGACTCACGGATCGACCTGCTCGGCTCGCTGACGAACTCACTGATCTTCACCGCCGGTGTGCTGCTCGGGACCGTGACCTTCGGCCTACTCGCCGGGTACGCCCTGGCCCGGCTGGACTTCCGCGGCAAGAGCGCCACGTGGGTGCTGATGATGCTCGTGCAGATGGTGCCCTTCCAACTGCTGATGATCCCGTTGTATGTCCAGATCACCCGCAGCTATGGCCTCGGCGACACCTATCTCGGGATGATCCTGCCGTTCTTGATCAACACCACCGCCGTGTTCATCTTCACCCAGTTCTTCCGTGCGCTGCCGAAGGAGATCTTCGAGGCCGCCCGCATCGACGGCGCCTCCGAACTGCGGATCCTGCGCTCGGTGGCCGTGCCCATGGTGCGGCCCGCGCTCGTGACCGTGCTGCTCGTGACCTTCATCGGTCCGTGGAATGAGTTCCTCTGGCCGTTCCTGGTCACCAAGGACACCTCCCTGCAACCCCTGGCCGTCTCCCTGGCGAATTACATCTCCAATGTGGCCCAGTCCACCGCCAACCCGAACGGGGCCATCCTCGCCGGCGCCACCGCGCTCGCGTTCCCCGTGGTGATCCTCTTCCTGCTGTTCCAGCGCTACTTCACCGCCTCCGACATCGGCGCTGCCGTCAAAGGCTGAAAGGAATCCATGTCTACTGTTCCCATCACCGAGCCCGCCGTCAGCGAACCTGGCATCTTCACCGGGGCCACCTTCCCGCTCGGCCCGTTCACCCCGTACGAGAACAACCCGATCCTGCGCCCCCGCGGGAACTCCTGGGAGTCGGCCAACCTGTACAACCCGGCCGCCCTCGTAGACGGCGATCAGGTGCTGCTGCTCTACCGCGCCCACGCCGACGACATCGTCTCCCATATCGGCCTGGCCAGGAGCTCAGACGGGTACCACTTCGAGCGCGAGGATGCCCCGATCCTCTCCCCGAGCGAGGACTACGAACGCTACGGCTGTGAGGACCCGCGCATCGCCGTCATCGACGGCACCTACTACCTCACCTACACCGGCTGGGACCGCCACAGCGCCCAGCTGTGCCTGGCCACCTCCACCGACCTGCGCACCTGGACCAAGCACGGGCCGCTGTTCGAGGACTTCGACAGCTTCGCCACCGTGGATCCTCGCGGGTTCAACTGGTCCAAGGCCGGCGTGATCGTGCCGTTCCAGATGCAGGGCACGTGGTGGATGTACTTCGGCGAAGGTGCGATCTACTGGGCCACCAGCGAGGACCTGATCCACTGGACGCCCGGCAC
Source organism: Ruania halotolerans (assembly GCF_021049285.1). Lineage (GTDB taxonomy): Bacteria > Actinomycetota > Actinomycetes > Actinomycetales > Beutenbergiaceae > Ruania > Ruania halotolerans. The sequence goes on along the minus strand of NZ_CP088017.1, from coordinate 2,892,652 downwards.
ACCCGACACCGAGCCGATGTACGCGCCCACCCCCGGCTCCTTCGACGCCGACCTCGTGGAGATCGGCACCTCCCCGGTGCTCACCGGCAACGGGCTGCTCGTCTTCCTCACCAACGGCGCCACCCGCACCGTGCACGCCGACGGCCGCGTCGATGTCGACTACCGATGCGGGCAGATCGCCATCGACCCGGACAACCCCACCCGCGTACTCGCCCGGCTACAGGAACCCTGGCTGCGCCCACAGACCTTCGAGGACACCCACGGACTTGTCTCCAACGTCACCTTCGTGGAGGGCCTGGTGAAGTTCGGCGGCACGTGGTTTGCCTACTACGGCCAGTCCGACACCACACTCGCTGTGGCCGTGCACGATCCCGCCCAGGGCTGGGGTTCCACGGTCACGATCCCCGACGGCGGAGGGTCACGATGAGCGCCTCACGTCGAACATTCCTGGGGCTCGCTGCCGGCACGACGGCGGCCCTCGCCACCGGTTCCTCTGCCGCCCTGGCCGCCCCGGCTCAGGCCAGCCCGCGTGGCCCCGGCGGCCCTGCGCGCCTGACAAACCTGGACCACCTGCGCTTCTTGACCGATGAGGTGTCACTGCCTGAACTGGCGCATCACCGCACGTTCGACCAGGGAACGCCCGGGCTCGCCCCGTGGACCTACGCGGACTTCGACGGCCAGAGGTTCACCCGCGTCGGCGGCGGCACCCTCGACCCTGCCACCGGGCACTGGACCCAGGGCGCCTATAACGCCGACGACATCGCACGGGCCGCCGTCGTCTTCCTGCGTGACTGGCAGGCCAGCGGTGATCCACGCAGCCGGGACCACGCCGTCGGGACCTTGCGCACCCTCGCCTACCTGCAGAACGACACCGGTCCCGACGCCGGGCGCGTGGTGCTCTGGCAGCAGAGCGACGGCACCCTGAACCCGAGCGCCGAACCCGTGGAGCTTCCGGACCCGTCGGACTCGGCCGAGTCTTACTGGCTCGCCCGCACCGTGTGGGCGTTCGGCGAGGGTTATGCCGTATTCGCCGGCGCGGGACGGCAGTTCGCAGAATTCGCCGAGTTCCTCCGCGGCCGGCTGCACCTGGCTCTGACGGCACTGGGCGAGGAGTCGCTCGCCCGGGTCGGAGACCTGGTGCGAAGTGACGGCGTGGAACTGCCCGACTGGCTCATTGCCGGCGGAGCGGACGCCACCGCGGAGGCCGTGCTCGGGCTGGCCGCCGCGCATGAAGCTGACCCCGATGATGCCGTGGTGGCGGGTGCACTGCGCGAGTACGCCGAGGGCATCGCCCGGATGGGCACCAGCACCGATGCGTGGCCGTTCGGCGCCGTGCTGCCGTGGACCGGCTCGCTCGGGTTCTGGCACGGGTGGGGAGCGGCTGCCCCCGAGGCACTTGCCCGCGCCGGGACGGTGCTCGGCCGTCCCGACCTGGTGGACGTGGCAGTAGCCGACGCCGGCTCCTTCACCCCACTGCTGCTCGCCACCGGCGGTCCGGTGAACGCCTGGGCACCCACACCGGCCGAGGCGCAGATCGCCTATGGCGTGCACGGGCGGGTGGCCGCTGCGCTCGCAGCCTCGGAGGCAACCGGAGGTCCCGGGCTCGCCGAGGTGGCGGCGCTCGCCGCCGGCTGGTTCTTCGGTGCCAACCCCGCCGGTGCGCAGGTGTACGACCCGGACACCGGAATCACGGTGGACGGGATCGAGCCGGATGGGCGGATCAACCGCAACAGCGGGGCTGAGTCCACCATTCACGCCTTGCTCACGATGCTGCTACTGGACGAGCATCCTGAGGTGGCTGCCATCGCACGGTCGATGAGCGGCATCGAGTCCACCCACGGGGTCAGCGTGGTGGAGGCCGAGGCGGCGACGCTGAGCGCCGGATGCGTGGTGGAACTCCCCGATAGCGGTGCATGGACCGGAGAGGGCAACCTGTCCGGTGGTGCGTACGTGAGCGTGCCGGCGGGGGAGTGGGTCGAGTTCGAGGTGGATCTTCCGGGCGATGCCGAGCTGCACCCGATCGTCTGGCAGCGTGCCGAGGAGGCGGGCGACGCCCGGTGGGAGGTCATCGACGGTCCCGTTCTTGGATTTACACCAGCCGGCGGCCTCGGGGATGCCGGGCTGACCGAGGCGCCCGGCGCGCTGCGGCCGCTCCCGCTGGAGCGTCCGCTGCCGGCTGGGCGGACGCGGGTGCGGTGCACCAGCACCGGCGACCTGCGCCTGGACGGGGTGCTGATTCGCCCCGCAGTGGCCAGCGCCGTCTATCGCACCGAGACCGGGGAAGCGGCGCTCTACGTCAACGCCTCCGACCGCACCCAGCTCATCGACGCACTCGCCGGCGGCAGCGGTCGCACCTTCACCATCAGAGGGATCCAGCGCGGGCAGGCTCGTGCCGGACGTCGTGTACGCATCCTCGGCGGAGGATTCTCCATCACGCGATAGCGGCGCCCTCACCGGGGGTAGGACCGCAGGAACGCCTCAGGGCCCCGCAGGAACGAATCCTGCGGGGCCCTGATGTTCATTCAACGCTTCGGCGCCAGCCGCCACCACCGAACGACTGGCGCGGGTGCGTCAGCTGGCTCGGATGTAGTCGGTGTTCACCTTCTGCTGGGCAGGACGTTCGCTGGAGTCAGCACCTGCGCTGGTGGCAGCAAAAAGGCGGCCGGTGGACCGACCGCCTCGAGTGAGTCGTGCTATCAACTGCCGGAGCCTCAGTTCCCGCAGGATTGCCCTGCGATGGGTGAGCTCGGCGAGTCGCTGTGTCTGCTCGAGTCGGTGTATGTCGTAGACGACGATCGGGTGCATGGGTGATTCCTGCCTTCGTGGTGGTGTGGGTACCCGGCCGGGCACGGTGACCACCTTGGCAGGGCGATGACGCGCACGTCACGGCATTTTCCGCCGTCAGCGATCAGGAGCCGGCCGTGAGGACCGCCGCGACCCATGACCACCCGACCAGGATGGTCACGCGCTGCCACAGCCCCGCGCGTGGCGAGTCCTGCTCCCACGCCTGGCCGAAGATGAGGAACCCCGCAGTGCCGGCCGCCGCCGCCACCGCCGAATAGGCCCGAAGAACGCCACCCAGCTCGGGCGTGACGGCAGCAACCGTTGCGGCGATCGGCACCGCCGCGAAGACCACCACGCCGGCATAGTCGTGTAATTGGTGCTGGCGCGAGAACGTCGCCGGATCCCCGGCAGGCGTTCGGGGTGGGTACCCCCGCATCGGATCCATCGTGAAGACGCCGGAGGCGACAAGGGCCAGTCCGAAGATCCCGATCACAGCAGCCAGCAGAGTGCTGGTGCCCATCAGAGCGAGACCACCGACGGCGATCCCGCCACCGCAGATGATGAAGTTGGCCTTCTGCAACCACCCCCTGCTCCCCAGCGCAAGGGCGCTGACGGGGTGATAGCACGGCCGGTATCCGGAACGGCTCCATCCATCGAGGGTGAAGACGAGCATGAACAGGACCGCCGAGATTGCGCCCATTGTGCCCACTAGGTCTCACCTGTGCTCGCCGCGCCGACGGCGCTCAGTGTGCCCCACGCGCCTACTCCCACCGGAACAGGGTGGCAGAGATGCCGAACCCGAGCACCGTCGTTACCACCATCCCGATCAGAGGCGCCATCTCGAGTGGGGCACCGACCCAGGCCGCGCCGAGCGACTGAACGGCGCCGCCGAACGGGAGCACGTGCCCCACCGTCTCCAGCGCTTCGGGTAGCGAGTTCGGGCCCCCGAACATGCCGCCGAGGGCACCGAGTGCGAAGAACGCCACCAGGCCGATCGCCACGGCCGAGTTCGGCGTCGGTGCCACTGACGCCACCACCATCCCCATGCTGTACATCGCCAGGCTTGCCAGGAGGAACGATCCGATCGCCGCGCCCATGTTCTCTGGCGCGCGGGCACCGAACGCGAGTACCGCCACGGCGATGGCGAGGCCGATGCCGAGTGCCGCCTGGATCAGGCTCACGATCAGTTGTGCGACAAGCACGAGCGCGGGTGAGGCCGGCGTCACCGCCAGTCGGCGCAGAATACCCGTGCGGCGATAGGAGGCGAGGAAGCTGGGCATGTTCACGATCGCGATCATGGCGATCACGATGGTCAGCGCCAGGGGGAGTACGAACACCTCCAGAGCTGTCCGCCCGTTCTGCACCACCTGGGCGGTGGCCCCCGAGGAGCTCATCAGCAGGATCAGCAGCGGCAGGCCCAGCGGCACGATCAGTCCGGCGGTGTCTCGTGCCACCATCTTCGCTTCGCACACCACGAGCGTGCGCCAGGCCCGCAGTCCTGGCCGATGGATCTCGACGGCGGCGCTCATGAGTCCTCTCCCGGCTCGCTGCCTGTCAGCGTGACGAACGCCTCGTCGAGCGTGGCCGCGCCAGCTGCCTCGGTCAGTTCCCGGGGTGTGCCGAGTGCACTCACCCGCCCCGACTCCAGCAGTGCGACGCGGTCGCACAGCTCTTCCACCTCTTCCATCGCATGGCTGACGAGCAGCACGGTCACTCCTTCCGTACGAAGACTGGCGATGGTCTTCCACATCTGACGCCGTGCCCGCGGATCGAGGCCGGTGGTGAGTTCATCCAGGATCACCACGCGTGGGCGACCAACCAGTGCGAGGGCAATGGAGAGCCGCTGCTGCTGGCCGCCGGAGAGGTTCTCGAACCGGACTCCCTGCTGGTCGGTCAAACCGACTCGTTCGAGCAGGTCCTCAGCAGTGAACGGTCGGGGATAGAGGCTGGCGTACAGAGCGAGCAACTCGGTCACCGTGAGCGCGTTGTGCAGAGACGCTTCTTGAAGTTGGACGCCGAGGATTTGCCGGACTTTCGCCCGCTCGCGGACGGGATCGAGGCCGAGCACCCGCACCTGCCCATGGTCGGGTCGTCGCAGTCCGGCGATCATCTCCACCGTAGTGGTCTTCCCCGCACCGTTCGTGCCGAGGATGCCGAACACCTCGCCACGCTCCACCGCAAGGGAGACGTCCTCGACTGCAGTGGTGTGGCGGTACCGCTTGCATAGGCCGACAGCGTCGATCGCGAGATCTGTGGAACTCATGAATGTGACGGTAGGAGCGGAGAGTGCGCCCGCACATGTGCCGGACGTCATGAGGTGCACCCATGACTTCTGGCACGGGTCATCTGCAGGAGCCGCCTCGTAGAGTGGACGGATGCGGCGGATGGGCTCGGACGAATGGGCGGGCCTGGTGATGCTCGTCGTCGCCATCGGTGTGTCGGCGCCGGCGCTGTTGGGACTCGTGCCCACCCAGATCCCCCACGGTGCATGGATCGCGGTCCTGAGCGCCTTCGTGATCACGCTGCTGCTCGCGGTGGTGGCCGAATCCGGGCGGGGCCAGTTCCTCGCTCTGGCCGGTGCTGTGATCACGTCCTGGGTGCTCGTGCTGACCGTCGACGCTTCCGGCCTCCTGCCCGTTCTCCTCGTGGTGGTCGCAGCGGTGAGCGCCTACCTTGTCCCGGTCCGGGTGGTGGCGGGCATCGTGGCCGGCAACACGGTGGTGCTCTGGCTGGCGCACCTGCCATTGGGGTCACTGCCGGAGCCGCTGATCATGGTCGGCTTCTACCTGATGATCCAGGTGGCCTCGGTGTTGAGCTCACTCGCACTGATTCGCGAGCAGGCGATGCGTCGCGACCTGGCGCGCACCCACGTCACCCTGAAGACCACCTCCGTACTCCTGGAGGAATCGGCCCGTTCGGCGGAGCGTCTGCGGATCTCCCGCGACCTGCACGATCTGATTGGCCACCAGCTCACCGTGCTGACCCTGGAACTGGAAGCGGCGCGCCATCGTCAAGGCAGTGCCGCCGTTGAGCACATCGAACGAGCTGATCAGGTGGCCCGGGACCTGCTGGCCGACGTCCGGCACACCGTGGGTGAGCTACGGGCCGAACCCACGGACCTGGCCGAGGCGGTGGTTCGCCTCACCCGGGATATCCCGGGCCTCGACGTCTCCCTCGATATCGACGATGACCTCATGCTCGATGAAGAACGTGCCGCGGCCGTCCTGCGAGCGGTCCAGGAGATCGTCACCAACACGGTGCGCCATGCCGAAGCGAAGACCCTCACGTTGACGATGGCGCAGGAGGGGGACGAGGTGGTTCTCGCCGGTTCGGACGATGGCCGGGGTGCCGCGCGCCCTTCCTGGGGCAATGGACTGCGGGGGATGGCCGAGCGCGTCGCTGGGCTTGGGGGAGAGGTGCGAGTGGATGGGACGTCGGGATTCACGGTGACCGTACGGGTACCGGCCACATGATCCGGGTGGTGGTGGTCGATGACCAAGCACTGGTACGGCACGGGATCCGGACGTTGCTCACCATCGCCGAGTTCGATGTGGTCGGGGAGGCCGACGACGGTGCGCGAGCCATCGAGGTGGTGGCGGCGACCCGGCCCGACGTCGTCCTGCTTGATCTGCGGATGCCCGGTCAGGACGGGATCTGGGTGCTGGAGGAGTTGCGTGCGCGCGAGCTCGACGTGCCTGCGTTGGTGCTGACCACCTTCGATGACGACTCCCTCGTACTGGAGGCACTTCGAGCCGGCGCGAGGGGGTACCTCCTGAAGGACGTGACCGTCGACCAGCTGGGCCATGCAGTGCGCACCCTTGCCGACGGCGGCACGCTGGTCTCCCCGTCCATCACCGATCGCCTGCTGCGCACGATCAGGTCAGGCCCAGCACCCACGGGAGCGGCAGGCGGGCCGATCGAGGAACTGACCGGGAGGGAACGGGATGTGCTGCGACTCGTGGCCGAGGGGCACAGCAATCGGGAGATCGCGCAGACGCTCCACCTCGCGGAGGGCACGGTGAAGAACCACGTCTCCACGGTGCTGGTCAAGCTCGGCGCCCGAGACCGGACCAATGCCGTGCTGCGGGCCCTGCATCACGGGATCCTGCGATAGCGTCCGGACCCATGACGGCCTACACGGTGCTGCTGCGCGGGGTGAACGTACAGGGTACGACGATGACGATGGCTGATCTACGGGCCACCCTGCAGCATGCCGGGTTCCCGGGCGTGCGAACCGTCCTCGCGAGTGGGAATGTACTCCTCGAGGACGACCGGCCCGGTGCACAGGTCCGTGAGCTCGTCGAGGCCGCGTTGCGAGAACAGTTCGGATATGACGCCTGGGTGCAGGTGATCGAGCACGATGAACTCGCTCGGATCGCCGAGGCCTATCCATTCGACACCGATGAGTCCACCCACCACCCGTACGTGGTGTTCTGCCGGGATAGTGCGGCACTGACGATGCTGGTGGCGGATCTCCCCCAGCCCGGTGACGACCGCGAACGGGTGGCCGCGGGGGAGCGGGTGCTCTACTGGGAGACGCCCAAGGGGCACAGTCTGGACACACCGGTGGCGAAGCTGCTCGCCCGGAAGCGGTTCAAGGCGGACACCACCACCCGCAACCTGCGCACCGTACGCAAACTCCTCACCTGATCAACTCGCGCCGAGGTGACACGCCTCGTGGATCGTGGCGACCTCGTATCCGCGTATTGCGACCAATCAGCGGGTAGCGGTGTCCCACCAGTCCAGCACGCGGCGGGCGTAGAAGGTCAGCCACTTGGATGGCTCGCCCGCTGGAACGTCAACCTCGAACCACATCCGCCCGGGGTGGCGGCCCGCTTGCAACCAGGTGCCGTCCGGTTGCTCGGCCTCCCGGACCATCTCGATGGCGCGAGTCATCCGGGGGTCGGGATCCCGGCCGTCCGCGAGGCAGGCCGCGCGGAAGTAGTCGGCGGCCCGGAGCACCGTGTAGGACCACCGCACCGGATAGCGGAACTGACTTACCCACTTGCCCACCGGTTCGCCGGTGCTCAATCGCCGGTAGAGGTCTCGTTGAAGCAGGTACTCCTCGCCGGCGTGCCGGGCCGCGCGGACGGCGTCCGTGCCACCGGTGGTGTTCTCCCACGCCAGGATCCCGGACAGGCTGTTCAGTGTGGAATGGAAGGAGGTTCGCGTTGATCCCTCCACCCACTCACAGTTCCATCCGCCCTCGGGCAGTTGATGCTCAACGAACCAGGCCGCGATGCCCGTGACGTCCACCCCGAGCCACGCGCCGTTGGCCAGCGTGTACCCGTTGATACAGGCGTCCACCTCCCCGTCCCAGTACGGCAGACTGTCGTACTCCCAGCGGCTGTTCGCCGCCAGCCGCTGCGCCGTGTCACCCAACGCCGACGGCGGAACTCCCCACTCTCGCAGCGCATTCAGGCTCCAGGTGGTCGCCGTCCACGGCTGTCCCTCCTGTTCGAAGAGGTCCTCGGAGAAGTCCGAGGGGAAGTAGGCACCACCGGCCCACTGCCCGTCGGGGTCCTGGTGGGCGAGCAACCTGGCGCCGAAACCTTCAGTTGTCACCCGGTCACGCGTGGCCGCCCACACATGTTCAGGCGCGTGGACGAGGTCGCGTTCCACCTGCCAGCGCAGAGCCGGATCGGAATCGAGTAACCAGTCGGTCAGGGACGACGCCGTCATGGCCGCAGCGTACTCAACCCAAGCATCACGGCAAGGGCTGAGTACGCCGCTCCATCGGTCCGGCGAGCGGCCCGTCAGGACTTGCGGTTGTAGATGAACATTGAGATCGGCCCGAACACGGCCACCAAGACCACGCAATACACCAGGACCGTCATCAACGATCCGGCGTCGTAGACGCCGGTCATCAGCTCGCGCACCGAGGTGACCACCACCGAAACCGGGTTGACCTCAACCACTCCCTCGAGCCAGCTGGGCATCGTCGACGGGTCCACGAAGATGTTCGAGGCGAACGTCAGCGGCATCAGAATGAACATCGAGATCCCCATCGCTGCCTGCTCGCTGCGTACCGACAGTGAGACCACTGTCCAGATCCAGGAGACGCTGAACGAGAACACCAGCAGCAGCACGAACGCGGCGACCACACCGGGCAGACCGCCGTCAGGGCGGAAGCCCATCACGAAGCCGACCGCCAGGATGATGATTCCAGCCAGGGTGTAACGCACCTGATCCCCGAGCAGCGCACCCACGAGCTGGGCGGGCCGCCACGTGGGCAGAGAGCGGAACCGGTCGAAGACTCCTTTGGAGATGTCCTTGTTGAGCGTCAGGCCGGTGTACATCGTGATCATGATCAGCGTCTGGACGAAGATGCCCGGGATCAGCCACTGCACGTACTCACCCACGGAGCCGGCGAGGGCGCCACCGAAGATGTACGTGAACATGACGGTCATCATGATGGGGAAGACTGTCACGTCGAAGAGCTGCTCCGGCACGTGCTTGATCTTCAGCAGCGCGCGCCAGCCATAGGTGAGGGACGCGCTGACGGGACCCGCTCGATGTGGGCGGTCGCTGGCGCTGACCAGGATCTTCCGGATCTTCTCCGGTTCTGCACGTGTCTCGATCGTCCGTGTGGACGTGGTGGCGGTCATCAGGCGTTCACTTTCTCGTCATCGCTGCGCGCGTCGGCACCAGCAGAGTCTTCGGGGTCCTCGTCTGTTCGCTTGCCGGTCAGCGCGAGGAAGACCTCGTCGAGGCTGGGGTGCCCGAGCGCGAAGGTCTCGATGCCGACCTCAGCCTGCTCCAGCGCGGTCAGTGCCTCGGCAGCCCGGGAATTCTCGTTGAGGCGCACCAGCAGGGAGGCGTTGTCGGACTCCCGGGAGACGTCGGCGTGGATCGTGCTGCTGAGGATCTCTGCGGCCAGCTCTCGTTGGGCCGGATCGGTCACCCGCACCTTCAACGCTCCCGAACCCACCTGCGCCTTGAGTTGGCCAGGCGTCCCTTCCGCGATGACCTTGCCATGGTCGATCACGGCCAGTCGGTCGGCGAGCTGGTCGGCCTCCTCCAGGTACTGCGTGGTGAGCAACACCGTGGTGCCGGATGCCACCAGCGTGCGAATGATGTCCCACACCTGGTTACGGCTCCTCGGGTCGATCCCCGTGGTCGGTTCGTCCAGGAAGATCAGTTCGGGTGTCACCAAGAGCGAGCCGGCGATGTCCAGGCGGCGGCGCATCCCGCCGGAGTACTTCTTCACCTGCCGGTTCGCGGCGTCGGAGAGGCCAAACGCCTCCAGCAGCTCCATACCGCGCAGGCGAGCGGCTCGGGTGCGGAAGCCAAGCAGCTTGGCCAGCAGGATGAGGTTCTCGATGCCGGTGAGATCCTCGTCGAGCGAGGCGAACTGCCCGGTGAGTGCGATCTTGCTGCGGATCGTCGCCGGCTCGGCGAACACGTCGTGCCCGAGCACGTGTGCGTGGCCCGCATCTGGGCGGAGCAAGGTAGCGAGCATGCGGATCGCGGTGGTCTTGCCTGCGCCGTTGGGCCCGAGGACGCCGTAGACGCCTCCGCGCTCGATGGCGAGGTCGATACCGTCGACGGCGACGTTGTCGCCAAACTTCTTCACCAGCCCTTCGGTATGGATGGCGAGCTGGTCCGTGGGGATGCTCACGGGTGTCCTCTCTCTTAGCCGCACGTTGCGGGTTCTGACGGCGGGTCGTCTCGTTCCATCCTCTGCAGGAGAGGGAACGGCGTCCACTGGATTTCACCCTAGGCGGACGGTCTGACACTCCTGTCAATCGTTCAACTCCGGTGCCTGGGAACCTCCACCACTGGCCACGAGTCCGTGGTGGGGAGCTCGACGTCACCTCAGATCCAGTCGAGATCTGCTCAGGTGTGCCACGCCGGTAGCGGCGATGGCGATCCCGACGACGACGTGGATGACGTCGACGACGGGCACGAAACCGAGCGGGAGCGTTGAGGCGTCGGTCCCGGTGCGGCTGGCCAGAACCAGTGCCAGCGCATAGGCGCCGCTGGTGAACGTGGCCCCACTGCCCACCCAGGCGAGCGCCACCGGCACCCACGGAGGTGTTCGGTGAAGGCGATTTGAGGACAGCAGGAGGAACCCGATGATCGCGGCCGAGGCGAACAGGGCCGCCGCCACATCGGCGAGCCGTTCAGCGAGCCCGCGGCTTTCGATCAGGTGGTGCGGGAGCGCCCACACCACACCCAGTCCCCAGAGCAGATGCACGATGACCACCACGGCGCCCAGGGCCGCGATCACGCTCCTAGCGAGCACGAGAGCTGACCGCAACGAACCACCTGGACGCTCCGCGGTGCCACCGGCGAACACAGGAGCCCACCGATCGCGGGCGTAGAGAACGAACGATGCAGTCAGACCCACCGCTTGCGCAGCGAAACTGAGGTACACCAACCAAGCCGGCACTCGCGTACCCCACGACGAGGTGGTCCTGATGCCCCCAGTGTCTGAGGAACTCCCCCAGATGGGTGAGTCTCGACCTCATAGGGGGATATCACCAGACCTCGATCGACGTCCGTTCCTGGTGGAGGTCCTTGCCGAATCCTCACGAGAGAGATCGGCGCAGCCAGCGCCACCGCCCCCGAGACAGGTATCGACCGTTCTTCATAGAGATGACCACGTCAGGGGACCGGGCGCGTCTTGGTCAACCGCGGGGGAAGCGGAGGTCGGTGAGCTCTTCGGATGCCCTCCAGATGCGCTCGGCATCCTCCGCGCTGCGGAGCCGGGAGTAGAGCTGCTGCGCTGCAGGAGGGCCGCCCACGCGGCCCGGACCGCGCGGTCCGTAAAGGCCGCCACGCATGGCATCGGGAGAGGTCGCGGCGTAGAGGGCAGGCAGACCTGCCGTTTCGACAGTACCGACCAGAATGCCTCGTTTGGCCAGTGCGCCGATGATTCGTCGCCCGCTCGTTTCCTCAGCGCGGCCGAGTTCTGGGCGAGCGGCGAGCAGGCGGGTGGGAGCGATGCCAGGGTGCGAGATGTTGCTCGTGATTCCCCAGTTGCCCGCCTGGCTGCGCCGGTCGAGTTCGAGTCCGAACAGCCCGAACGCGATCTTCGATTGGCTGTAGGCCTTCATACCAGCGTAGGACTGTTCCCAGTTCAGGTCGTCCCAGTTGATGGCTCCGTGGTTCGCCGCGATGCTGATTTGTGACGTCACGCGGGCGCGACCGGCCTGTAGCAGCGGGAAGAGGTGAGCCACCAGTGCGAAATGTCCGAGGTGGTTGGTGCCGAACTGGAGCTCGAACCCGTCGGCGGTCGTCTGCCTCTCGGGTGGTGTCATCACGCCGGCGTTGTTGACGAGGAGGTGGATGGGCCGGTCCTCGTTGCGCAGACCCTCTGCGAGCGCAGCGACGGAGCTCAGCGAGGACAGATCGAGTTCGCGCAACGCCACGTTCGCCTGTGGCATCGTCTGCCGGATTGTGGCGATCGCAGCCTCACCCTTGTGCAGGTTGCGCACGGGCATGATCACCTCGGCGCCCGCAGCTGCGAGTCTTGTGGCGATCCGGAGCCCGATGCCATCACTGGCTCCGGTGATGACTGTGCGTGTACCGGAGAGGTCGGGGACGGTGATGTCGATCATTCTGCGTGGCATGGTCGCTCCTGAACGTCGGGTCGTTGCGTCTACCGTCGTCGAGTCCGAAGGGGCTATCCAGGGCCTGAGGATCCCACGATCGAAGGGCCGAGCAGTCCGGGCGTCGATCGTGGGATCGTCAAGGCGTGGATGGATAGGGGCGCTGGCGGTAGAAAGGTCCTAGCACCGAGGAGGCGTCCGTGACCATCGACCGCACCGGCCTGGCGAACTTTCTCCGGCACCGCCGCGAATCATTGCAACCCGAAGACGTTGGCCTCCCGCGCGGACAGCGCCGCCGGACGAGCGGTCTGCGCCGGGAGGAAGTGGCATCGCTCTGCCACATGTCAACCGACTACTACTCCCGGATCGAGCGCGAGCGTGGCCCCCAGCCGTCCGAGCAGATGATTGCCGCAATTGCCCAAGGCCTACACCTCACTCTCGATGAGCGCGACCATCTCTTCCGGCTCTCCGGGCACCATCCACCCACGCGCGGATCGGCCGGTGAGCACATCAGCCCGGGCTTGCTGCGCATCTTCGACCGTCTGCACGACACACCCGCGGAGATCGTCACCGAACTCGGCGAGACCCTGCGTCAAACCGAGCTTGGCGTCGCGCTCACCGGCGATCTGACCACGTACAGCGGGCCATCCCGCAGCATGGGCTACCGATGGTTCACCGACCCCACCTCGAGACGGCGCTACGCCCCGGACGACCACTCCTTCCTGACCCGCATGTGGGTATCGGGCCTGCGCGAGGTGACCACGTTGCGGGGCCCTGCCTCCCGCGCAGCGCACCTGACCGAGGTGTTACTCGCTCGAAGTGAAGAGTTCCGCCAGGTGTGGAACGACCATGAAGTGGGCATCCGTCCCCGCGAGGACAAGCACTTCATCCACCCCGAGCTCGGAGCACTGGACCTGGCTTGCCAGAGGCTCCTTGATCCAGACCAGTCGCACTTCCTCCTGGTGTACACGGCGGCGCCCGGGACCGAGAGCTACGAGAAGCTTCAGCTCCTGTCCGCTCTCGACCCGTCCATGTTCGTTGAGTGAGTGCGTCGTCCGCCCCGTGGGCGGACGGCCGGCTCACAGCGTGCAGGTCGCCATCGTCGGCGTGACTTCTGGCACTCACCCCCTCAGGGGCCGATCCGTACCCTGAATCTGCCCAATCAAGGAGGCGGATTCCTCGTGTGCAACCTGTGGCCACCGCGTCCGGCGACGTCCGGTGACCTGATGGTCGAGCCAGCCCTCGGCTTCACCCACGAGGGAGCGATGACGTTCGCCGATCGCATGTTCCGCCGGATGTTCGCCACCCCCAGCGGCCTACTCGGGCATCTCGGGGGTGCTCTGATGGCTCGCGGCAACGAGGCCACGGAACGGCGAGCCGTTGAACTGGCAGCGCCCTGCGTCGGTGATCGCGTAGTCGTCGTCGGCTGCGGGCCGGGGGTGGGTGTATCCGCGGCTGCCGAGTGCGGTGCCCGGGTCGTAGCTCTGGACCCCTCCGAACCCATGTTGCGGGCGACGTTGAGGCGGATCAAGGCTCATCCCGGCAGACAGGTCCTTTGTGGCTTTGGCACTGCTGAGGAAACCGGAGCGGAGGACGACTCGGTCGACGTCATCGTCTCTGTCAACAACATCCACCTGTGGTCGACAGTCGGCCGGGGGCTCGCCGAGGCTCGCCGAGTACTCCGGGCCGATGGGCAGTTGGTGATCTCCAGCCACGTTCGAGCTTTGCCGCTGCCTGCGCGGAGCCTGATCGGAACCGTCAAGGAGGCGGGATTCACCGTCCGGCACGCTGGTGAGTGGGATCCTCCCAGCATCATGGCCGGTCGTGCATTCCAGATGCTCGCGGATAGGCGCTGACGCGCCTCGGTGCGCCGGCAGCGCTCGATCCGCCTCCCTTCCCTCACACCCCCGCTGGTGTCACCAGGCTCATGACGCACACCATCTAGCGGTACGTACGGAACCAGTCGAATCGCGCGGTGATCGGTTCCTGCTCAGGCAGCTGTGCCAGATCTTGCGCTACCAGACCGACCTGGGGCTGCGGACCGGCCGGGAGCACACGTGTGCCGTGCCAGACCCAGTGCTCTCCGTCCATGCTGATCGCGGCGCGGTAGAGGTGCTCGCCGTTCGCGGCCACCGTATGCCTGAGCCGGAGCCACATCGTGTCACGGCTCGGCCCGAGCGCCGCATGCCCGTAGGCAACGGGTCCGGCACTGTCGGTTTCCCTCGCGAAGGCGACGAAGCGTCGCGATTCACGGGTCGTATACGCGAGCTCGACCCACTCGTCATCATCGGTGTAGGCGATCAGCCCGGCCTGGGGCCACCCGTAGGGGATGGAGTCATCGAACGGAACCGTCACTCTTGTCTCGGCCGTCCAGGTGCCCTCTGGCATGTCGCGCAGCAGGAGCGAGGGCAGTGTGTCTGCCTGGGGTCGCCGGTTGATCAGGGTTGAGCGCTGGATGGCGAAGTCGAGTCCGCCGTCGCTGATCGTGGCACCAGGGTCACGCAACCACTGCCATTGCGCAGCGAGATCGCCGTCGAACTCGTCCGAGTAGGACTCATCGAGTGAACCGACCGTGGGGTCGGGTGCGGCCTCGGTCACTGGAGCGAACAGGGGCGCGACAGTCACGTCGTCGAAATCGGCAGCGGTGCCCGCCGCCTGCAGAGTCACGTGCCCATCGCGCACACCACGCGGCAGGTCGATCGTGATCTCGGCGACCGGGTCGTATTGCCCGGATTCGGAGACTGCGACGCGGAGGTGCCCGTCGGAGACGGTCATCTCGATCTCGTGCCAGGTGCCGTAGCTGAAGTTCGCTGGCAGCGATGCAGTGGCTTCGCGGCTTCTCCTTCCCGGTGGGCCGGTGACGACGAGTTGCGCGGACTCTCGGTCGATCGTCGCGGTCACGCGGTGACGACCTTGTGCCGGGAGGGAGAGGCCGGCCCGCCCGCCCGTGCCTTCCGACAACCGCACGAGCCCGCGGGCACGCAGATCACCCTCGACGGTGACTGCCGAACGCAGCGGAGCATCGGATTCCGTGTGAACGTACCCACCGGTCGGTCCCTGACGATGGGACCATCCCTCCGCGGTCTCCCAGCCGGCGAGTCCGTCTTCGAACGGGTCGTTGATGAAGGACCTGTTGTCCGGTCCGATCGTGGGCCCGGACGGCATGCCTTCACCGGCGTTGCCGATCGGCCATCCGTCGATCCAGTCGAGACGCGTGAGCGCGAGACCTCGTGCGTTCTCGGTCCCCGTCACGTAAGGGGTGAAGCGATCGGTCGCGTGGCTGACGATCCAGTCCTGGCCGGACAAGTCGGTGGCGATCGCATTGTGGCCGGTGCTGACGAACTCGTTGCCGTTGGGTGCCAGCACGGGTGTCCCACCGCCCTGTGGGCCGTTGACCGTGTGGCCGTCGCGATCGAGGAACGGGCCGGTGGGGTCCGTCGAGCGGCCGACCATGATGGGGTAGCCGGATGCAGCGCCCGCACAACATCCGCCGATTACCGAGAGGAACATGTAGTAGTACCCGTCGCGATAGACCACGTAGGGGGCCTCGTAGCGGTGCGCATCGGTCAGTTGGACGGGTTCGCCTTCCGCGCGCAAACCATCGGCAGAGAGTTCGACGACTCGGACGCCACCCTGGACCGACCCGTAATAGAGGTAGCGCGTGCCATCGGGGGTCGTGACGAGCTCGGGATCGATGTTGTTGCGAATCTGCGTGACGCCAGGTCGCACCTCCCAGGTCTCGTTGCCGACGACGACCTCGCCCGTGTCAGTCCACGGGCCCGCCGGATGCTCCGCTGTGGCGGCGGCCACGGTCCGCCACGGGGTTCCTGGTCCCTGGACGACGTAGGAGTAGTAGAGCACGTAGCGGCCATCGAGGTAGGCGATCTCTGGTGCCCAGAACTGCCGGTTCGCATCGGCGGGCTTCCCGTCGTAGGTGGGGATCGTCTCGGGTGTGAAGACCGGGCCGACCCACTCCCAGTTCACCAGGTCTGGGGACCTGCTGATCATCATGTTCTGCTTCTCGTCGCCCTCGAAGCGCCGTCCATTGGTGCCGTAGGCGTACCAGTAGCCGTCCTGGCCGCGGATGATCGTTGGGTCGGCGAAGTTCTCGGTGAAGCTGCTCGATACCGGGTTGGTGTAGGTCGTCATTGCGTCATCCGCCTGTGCGTTGCCGTGACCCGGGACGAGGAGGCCGGCCAGCAAGACCAGGGCACCTGTGATGCTGATGGACCTTCGCATTCCACTACTCCCTTGTTCATGTCACACATCCGTATTCGTTGTCCCGGTGCCGGGCCCGTCATCGCCGGGCAAGTCCCGACAGTTCCACCGCGCTGATCGACCGGGCAGGAACAAAGAGCCAGGACGGCGGCCGATCTCATATCGCTGCGTCTGCGGTACGTCGAGCGTGGGCAGGCAGTGGGCGAGTTCCGACCGGGATCGTCCGGTCCCGAAGTACTAGCGCGACACCGCCCAAGGCGCCATCGAGGTTTCCGAGCTCGGCGGCCCGAATCTGCAGGCGTTCTGCAGCGGTGCTGTGCACGTGTCGCATGATCGTCTGTTTCACCACGCGAACGAGATGCTCGCCGACCTGTGCCAGCGGACCACCGAGGACGATGGACGACAGATCCAGGATGCGGCACGTGTTCGCCAACACGAGACCGATGTGCGAACCTGCCTCGGTGATAGCGGCCTGCGCGCCCGGTTCGGCGCGGTCCAGTGCCTCGATGAGCTCAGGGACAGAGCTCGCACCGGCGGTGGCGAGCAAGGCGCCCAGTCCGACGTAGGCCTCGAGGCAACCGCGGTTCGAGCACCGGCAGATGGGTCCGTCCGGATTGATACAGACGTGTCCCAGCTCCCCGGCTGAGCCGGTGGTTCCCAGGCGCGGCTCGCCGTCGACGATCAGCACGCCTCCGACACCCTCGGACAGTCGGAGGTAGATGAGGTCCGTCATCTCGCGGCCCGCCCCCCAGGAGAACTCGGCGAGCCCTGCCAGGCGCGCATTGTTCTCCATCCGGATCGGCACACCGTATTTCTCGCCGAGCTGCTGTTCGAGGCCCGTCATGACCGTCTCTCGGCCGGTGATCGCTCCCGGAACGCCGAGTCCGATGGCGATCGGTTCCGACGGTGCGGCAACGAGCGAGTCGATGAATGCCGTCGCTGTGCCCAGCCGTCGCACCCATGGCTCGTCGCGGCCGTGCTCGCGCGCCTTGGATCCGAGAATGCGGTGTGTCACGTCGGAGACAGCGACCGTCACGCGCGTGTGGCTGAACTCCACGCCGACAATCACGCACGAGCCGGGGTTCAACGTGAGGCGCTCCGGGGTCCGGCCTACACCGGGATGTGCGGCAACCGAGTTCGAGCGAATGATGAGTCCGGACTGCCGAAGGTCGGAGGTGATCGCCGAGATTGTCGCCCGGGACAGTCCGGTGCTGGCGGCCAGTTGGGCACGGCTTGCACTGCCGTGCACTCGAAGCACATCCAACACCCGGGCCTCATGGTGGGCACGGGGGGAGCGCCGCGAACCGGGTGACGTCATTGCCATGAGGGGGAGTCTGGGGCTGGACGATGCATTGCGTCAATAGGTGACGGAACTTCTGTCTACTGACCGACAGAATTAGACATAACGGTGCGTGTGCCTGGGGTGTGCGGTTATCGAGCGTGACTGCCTTCACCATCCTCGGCCGATCGTTGCCACCAAGGTCGGCCGTTCGGGTCGCTCGTGTACTCCCGTGCGAGTACGCGTCACCTTCTGTGGGCGGATTCGGCCGCCGGCGGCTGCCGGAATCGTGGTGGGCACCAACCACTCTTCGGAGGTCTCGTGTCCCCACATCCAGATTCCACAGTCGTTGATCCGTTCGGGAACGCGCAGTCATCCAACGGTGATGACGTTGCGGTGATGCTCGTCGGAGCAGTCAAGCGATACGGCTCCGGCCAGTCGGCCGTCGCTGCTCTCGACGACGTCACGATCGCGTTCCCGGCGGGGAAGTTCACGGCCGTGATGGGCCCGTCGGGTTCGGGAAAGTCGACGATGATGCACTGCGCCGCCGGGCTGGATCGACTGACGTCGGGCCGCGCCTTCGTCGGCAATACCGATCTGTCGGCCCTCGACGACCGCGATCTGACCATGCTGCGCCGAGAACGGATCGGGTTCGTGTTCCAGTCGTTCAATCTCGTGGGGACGCTCACGGCCGAGGAGAACATCTGCCTGCCGTTGACGTTGTCGGGCCGTCGCCCGAGCGGTGAAGTGCTCGATCAGGTCGTGTCGATGCTGGGCCTGGGTGATCGTATGCATCATCGGCCGGCGGAGCTCTCGGGCGGCCAGCAACAGCGCGTTGCCATCGCCCGGGCGCTTGTCGCCCGGCCGCAGGTGGTGTTCGCCGACGAGCCGACCGGCAACCTCGACACCCGGTCCGGACAGGAGATCCTCGGCTTTCTGCGGTCAGCGGTCGATGAGCATGATCAGTCGATCGTGATGGTCACCCACGATCCGAACGCCGCTGCTTGGGCCGACCACGTCGTGTTCGTTGTCGACGGCCGAGTGCACGAGGTGATGGATTCCCCCTCGGCCGATTCGGTGCTCGACGTGATGAAGGGCCTGGGGCGATGAGCCAGATGGTGCGGAGCGCAGCCCGGAACGTGCTCGCGAGTAGGGGGCGGTTCGTACTCACGGCCACGGCGATCATGCTGTCCGTGGCGTTCCTCGTCGCGACGCTGGTGCTGTCCGACTCAATGCGCGGCCGAGCGGCCAGCGATATCGCCGAAGCGATGGCCGGGACGGATGCCGTGGTGCAGGGCGTTGCCCTCGGCGAACCCGGCGGGGGACCGGGCGACCCTGCCAGGTCGGTTCGGCAATCACTGGATCCCGACATCACTGAGCGCGTGGCTGAGGTCGACGGCGTCGACGCAGCCGCCTCGCAATGGGTCGGTTTCGCCAAGCTGGTCGTCGACGGATCGTCGGTCGGAACCGGCACGGCGAGCGACATCGGTCGCAACTGGGTCGCCGACCCGGCGCTCAACCCGTTCCAGCTCGCCAGCGGGCAAGCACCGACTGAAGCCGGAGAGATCGTGATCGATCGTTCGCTCGCCGACGACACAGGCGTGGCTCCGGGTGACACCGTCCAGGTCCTGACCGCGACGGGCATGCACGACGCGACGGTCACCGGCGTCGCAACGTTCGCACAGACAGACGCGGCACCGCTGCAGCGAACGGTTCTATTGCCCGACCCAGCGGCGTCCGCATGGCTTGACACGGCGGCGCCGACCGAGGTGCTCGTGGGCATCGCGGAGGGAGCCGACCGCACCGAGGTGCTCCGCCGACTGTCGGCGCTGTCCGACGCCGAGGTCGTCCACGGACCCGACTACATCCAGACGATGCAGACCGACGCGACGTCACCGTTGGAGTTCCTGAACGTGTTCCTCCTGGCCTTCTCCGTGGTCGCGGTGTTGATCGGCGTCACGATCATCTTCAACACGTTCACCCTTACCGTCGCCCGCCGCCAGCGGGAGTCGGGGCTGCTACGTGCGATCGGTGCGGAACGACGCCAAGTCCTCGGTGGAGTGGTGATCGAGTCTGTGTTCGTCGGAACGATCGCCACGCTCCTCGGCGTCGTGCTTGGCGTGGCGGGAGTGGGCGCGCTGCGCTGGGTCGTCGGACTCACCGGGGTCAGCCTGCTGACCGGGCCTTCGATAGTGAGCACGACCTCACTAGCGATCGCCGCTACCGTCGGTGTCGGCGCAACGATCCTCTCGGCATGGATCCCGGCTCGCCGCGCGGCGGCGACTGCGCCGATCGAGGCGCTACGTGAAAGCGCGGCGGAACCCCGGGTCGTGAGCCGAGCGCGGACTGCAAGCGGACTCGTGCTCGCCACGGCGGCGATCGCTGGAGGAGCGCTCGCTGTGTGGACCTCGAGCCCGATGTGGCTCGGGCTCGCCGCTGCCATCATCCCGGCACTCGTGTTGTGCGGCCCGGCGATCGTCACCGCCACAGCGCGTTGGAGCGCTCCGGTGGCCCGCCGCGCCGCCGGTGTATCTGGCTCAATCGCAACGGGCAACCTGGCTGCGAGCCCCCGTCGATCGGCGTCGACGGCGCTCGCGCTGATGCTCGGCACCGCGATGGTGACGATCTTCGCGATCTTCGCGAGCTCTCTGACCAGCGGCATCGGGTCGGACGTCCGTGAGGGGCTGAAGTCGGACCTGGTGGTCACGTCGGCGACCCCCGACTTCGCGACGATCGACCCCACTCTGGCTGACCGAATTGCTCAGCAGCCCGACGTCGACGCGGTCACTTCCCTGTCTATCGCCGAAGGGATCGTGGCAGGAAGAGCTGAGGCGATTGGCGGCATCGACCCGACGGCACTGCCCGCCATGGTCGACCTCAACCCGATCGCCGGAGACCTCACCGACCTGAGCACGGGAGGCGTGGCCGTGGTCGGCGATGATCCGACGCTGCTTGGCGGAACCCTGGATATCGAATTCGAGAGAACGACGCTCGAAGCGCCGATCGTCGCTGTGGTTGAAAGGAGCACCGGTGGTTTCGAAGCCCCTCTGTACTTCGTCGATGCCGCGACACTCGACGCCTCGGTCGGTCATCTGCTCGACGCGCTGGTGTTCGTCAACCTCAACGACGGAGCGGCCGCGGCCGCCGAGGAAGATGTTCGGGCGCTGGTCGAAGCCACGCCCGGGTCATTCTTTGAGACCAGAGACGAACACGTCGCCAACAGCGGGAGCGAGATCGCAGCGTTCGGGAACTTCATTGACGGGATGCTCATCCTGGCGAGCTTCATCGCGGTGCTCGGAGTCGCCAACACTACGGCGCTCGCGATCAAAGAACGCTCTGGAGAGATCGGGCTGCTGCGAGCGGTCGGCGCGACTCGCCGCGCGTTGCGTCGCATTGTGCGGCTCGAGATGGCACTTCTGTCGTTCGTGACAGCATCGATCGGTATCGCCGTCGCAGCAGGCTTGGGCTGGGTGATGATCGATGTCGCCGGAGGCACGGAGATCCCATCCGTCGTCCTACCCTGGCCCCGTCTGGCAGTGACGCTGATTGTCGCAGTCGCAGCGGGTGTGGTCGCCGCGGCATGGCCCGCGTTCCGGGTCTCCCGGAAGCCAGTGCTCGAACTGGTGAGCGGGGACCGCTGATGCGAGAGTCTCTGCACCGGGGCCGGGCGGCCCACGGCCGGTCCCGGTGCAAAGACCGCCCTTCGGAGTACGCGACCCCATCGGTTGCGACGATGATGGTCCCGTGACGCACACCACTGCCCGCACCGGTCGCGCCGATCTCGCTGCGCTCGCCGCCGGGTTGGCGGTGTCAATCGGCGTGTTCGTATTCGATCCGGACGTCCTGGCCGGACGGCAGCTCCTAGGCATCGCGATCGCCGCCGTCGCCGCAGTGCTGCTCGTCGTCGCCGGTCGGTTCGGTCGGGTCACCGTCGCCGCGATCGGTGTGCTGACCGTCGTCACCGTCGCATGGACCTCCAGCCCGGTCGCGCTGGCCCCCATGCTGGCTCTCGCGCTGTTCCGTCTCGTGCGCCGGAGCGACGATCGCTCTGTGATCTGGTTCGGATCGGTCGTCGCGATCGTCGTGGCAGCCTTCGGGGCGCTGGCTGGCGGTGAGTCGTTCTGGTTCGAATGGGCCACCTACTCAGCGGTTTTCCTGCTCCCGATTGCCGCAGCTGAGGCCCGTCGCTCCAACCTGCGTCGTCGATCCGATGCAGTGGAACGCCAGGTCGCCGAGCGGCTCCAGGCGGAGCGCCTTCGCATTGCCTACGACCTGCACGACATCGTCTCCCATTCGCTGTCGGCGATCACCGTCCAGTCCGGTATCGCCGTCCACGTGCTCGAGCGCGATCCCGCCGCCGCTCGAACTGCGCTCGTCGACATCAACCAGGCAGGCAGGCGGTCGCTCGATGAACTGAGATCCCTCCTCGGGCTCCTCCGGTCCGATGAGTCGGTCCCGCTTCGCCCGGTACCGGCGGCCACCACGACCGTCAGCGACGTCGTCACTGCCGTCGGACACTCCAGGCAGGTCCAGGTGGTCGAGGACGGTCACTATCCTGCGGGCGTGGCGGAGAGCACCGTGGTGACGGTGCACCGCATCGTGCACGAATGCCTCGTTAACGTCGCCCGCCACGCTGGCGACGTTCCCGCGATCGTCCGGCTCCGGCACGCGGACGGCGGCGTGCACCTCACCGTGTCGAACGACGCCCCGGCCACAGCGCGCGTTGCGGCGCCGGGCACCGGCATCGGTCTGGTCGCGATCCGTGAGCGAGCCGAGCTCCTCGGTGGAACCGTCCACGCCGGACCCACCGACAACGGCGGGTTCACGGTGCGCGCGTTCGTGCCCTACCAAATACCCGGCGGGTGGGAGGCATGACCGCCCGGCTCGACGCACCAACCACGGCGAGACGCGACATCCGCGTGCTGCTCGTCGATGACCAGGAGTTGGTGCGTCGCGGGTTCGCAGCCCTGCTCGCCAACGAACCCGGCATCGAGGTCGTCGGTGAGGCCGGCGACGGAGCGCAGGCGGTCGCCGAGACCCGGCGGACACGCCCCGACGTCGCGTTGATGGACATCCGCATGCCTCGCATGGACGGGCTCGACGCGACCCGAGCGATCTGCGGAGACGAACGCCTCAGCGCCACCAAGGTGCTCGTGCTCACCACCTTCGCGCTCGATGAGTACGTCTACGAAGCGCTCAGAGCCGGAGCCTCCGGATTCCTACTCAAGGACACCCCACCGCGACTCCTGCTCGAGGCGATCGCCGCCACTGCCGACGGTGACGTCCTCATCTCACCGGCCATGACCAAGCGGTTGGTCGCCGACTTCGTTCGCCGACCGATCAGCCGTCCGGGAGAGTCGGGTCCACTCGATGTCCTGAGCGAGCGAGAACGCGAAGTGCTCGCCGAGGTGGCACGAGGCAAGACCAACTCTGAGATCGGCGAGTCGCTCTACATGTCGCCGCTCACGGCCAAGACGCACGTCAGTCGCATCCTCGGCAAGCTGAACGCGCGCGACCGCGCCCAGCTCGTGGTGATCGGGTACGAGACCGGACTCGTCAGCCCTGGCGAGTGAGCATGGCGAGCGACGCGGCAGTCGGCTCTGTCGATATCGCGTCAGGATCGGCCACCCACCCTGACGGCTCAGCGCTACATGTGAGCGACCCGCTTCGTGGCGCCTGGGAACGTTCCGCCAAGCCCCCAATCATCCGCGACATGCCTGTTCCTACTCCGACATCGTCACCTACCACCACGCCGAGGCGCGCGAGGAGGAACGTGGCGTGCGGATGTGGCCCGCGTTGGTGGAGGCACACGCATCGGCCTCACAATGTCAGCCCCGTGTTCCCGGAGGTTCCAGCACGTCCGAGAAGAGCACCGAGGTGCCTACTGGCCTGCGGCGATCGAGGCAGGGCCGGGCCGCGGTGATCGGTGCGACTGCGACTGCGACCGGTGAATGCACGATCGCGTGCGCGGTATCGACTCTGAGGAACTGGGTCTGGGGGCCGGGCGTGCGACGTCCGCTCTGGAGGTACTCATCGTGGCGGAGCAACGCTATGGCACTATCACCGGCGATGGGCCGACCTGCTTCGCGCGGTCACCCACAGCGCCGTCGAGCTGACCCTGTCTGGCCTCCTGGGCAAGGGCGGCAACGCTCGTACGACGGAGTTGGTAGCCGAGTTCGTCGGACTCATGCGTCCGCAGGTCGAGGGGTGAGGATGGGTCGAGGGCGCAGATATCCGATAAGCACCCGGCGCAGTTCCTCCGTGAGAGCCTCGGTGTCCTCGTGGTCCGCGTCGGCGTCGGCGATCAGAGGCATCATGCCCCGGACGATCTGGATCGCGACGGTGGCGATGCGGTCCGACTCCTTCGGTGCGCTGTCGGGGAGCAGGTCCGAAACGAGCGTGCGTACCCGTGCGTGCACCGTCTCCTGCACCGGCGAGACGGCTGATCGTAGCCCGGCGGGCATATCAGTGCGGGAGAACAGTGCCTTGAATCCGGGATGGGTACGGTTGAACGCGATGAGCTGCTCCAGCAGGGAGCCGACGAGGACCTCCACATCCGGGTCGTCGCCGACGCTCACGGAGAAGGTCGTCTCGGAAAGCACTTTCAGTTGTGCGGCGTAGTGCTTGGCGAGACTGTGGGCGATCTCGTCCTTGTTCTTGAAGAACTGGTACAGCGAACCCGGTGAGATCCCTGCCTCAGCAGCGATCGCGTTCGTCGTCGCCGCGTCATACCCCCGCTCGGCGAAGACCGTCGCCGCCGCCTGGAGGATCTGAACGATGCGCCGTTGACCTCGCTCCTGCCGGCGTGGCTGGGTGGGGCGTGGGGTGTTGCTGCTGGGAGACACAGGGTCCCTTCTCGACAACACGAGCGTTTGCTCGTATTGTTATGTGAGTAGTTGCTCGTAAATTATATCGGAAGGATGCCCGTGCTCGGCAGACTTGTGACCCGCTTCCCACGCCGGATGGTCTCTGGGTCCGCCGTTCTGTTCATCTTGCTCGCCGGGATCGCGGTCACTTCAATCGATGCGCTGGCCTTGAGTCGCTTCGAGGCGCCGGAGTCGGAGTCGGTGGCCGCCAGGGACTTTCTCGGAGAGCAGTTCGGCACCTCCAGCCCGAACGTGGCGGTGCTGGTCACTGCGCAGGACGGTGATGTCGATGCCCCCGAGGTGGCCGAGTTCGGCAGCGAGCTTACCGAGACGTTGGCGGACTACCCGGGTGTAGGCGATGCCTGGTCCTACTGGAGCCAGAACGCCCCTGACTCCCTGGCCAGCGAGGACGGCCGGCACGCTCTGATCCTCGCTTGGGTTCCCGGCGACGCCGATCAGGTGCGCGGGGAGGTTCTCCCTGGGATCGAAACCGACCTCCTCGAAGCGTTCGGCAACCCTGCAGTGCAGGTGCAGCTCGGTGGCGGTGATGAGGTCTTCCGAGTGGTCGCCGAGCAGTCGCGCACCGGTTTCCTGCGAGCGGAGCTCATTATCCTCCCGCTGGTCACGCTCCTGCTATGGATCATGTATCGGCGGGCCGCTCCCGCCCTGGTCACCCTGGGGGTCGGGCTCTTCTCCGTCGTGGGCACTCTGGCGATTCTGCGCGGTATCTCCGTCTTCACTGACGTGAGCACCTTCACCGCCAACATCGCATTGGTGATGGGGATCGGCCTCGGCGTCGACTACAGCCTGTTCATGATCTACCGGTTCCGCGAAGAGCTCGCCGCAGGAAGAACAGTGCCCGATGCAGTCAAGCGGAGCATCGCCACGGCTGGGCGGACCGTCGTCTTCAGCGGGCTGACAGTAGCGGGGTCCCTCTCGGTCCTGTTCGTGTTCCCATACCCGTTCCTGTCTTCCTTCGCCTACGCCGGAATCGCTGTGGTCATCACTGCGGTCTTCGGAGCCCTGGTGATCCTGCCCGCCGCACTACACCTGCTGGGCCATCGGGTCGCGCGGAAGACCGCGCCCAGAACGGATGAGCGAACATTCTGGTTCCGGCTCTCCTCAGCGGTGATGCGCCGCCCCGTCGCAGGAGGCTTGCTCGGCGTGCTCATCCTGCTCGGCCTGGGCGCTCCCGCCTTCGGGATCAGTTTCGGCGCCCCCGATGACCGGGTCCTGCCAGCCGGTCAGCCCGTCCGCGACATGTACGACACCATCCGAGAGGACTTCGAGACGGAAGACGCTGACGCCCTGTACGCCGTCACCGCAAACGCGACAGATGAAGAGATCACCGAGTACGCCACCGAGCTCTCAGAGATTCCCGGGGTCCTGCGGGTGGACTCCGCCACAGGTACCTTCGCAGACGGCTCCTGGTCCGGTGAACCAGGCCCCTTCGGCCCGGAACGTTTCACCGACGGTGAGGCGCGCTGGCTCGCCGTGGTTCCCACCGGAGAACGGCTGGCCGAGGACCCGGGCGGACTCGTCGCGGACATCCGCGCCCTGGACACGCCCGCCGAAGTAATGGTGGGGGGATACCCGGCCGAACTGGCTGACTACCGTGACGGCGTCATCGAACGGCTGCCTTTGGTCGCGGTACTGATCTTCATCGTCACCTTCGTCGTGCTGTTCGTGATGACCGGAAGCGTCTTCGCCCCGGTCAAGGCCTCGGTGCTCAATCTGCTCTCGCTGAGCGTGATGTTCGGTGTCCTGGTCTGGGGATTCCAAGAAGGCGGGCTCGCTCCGCTGCTCGGGTTCACCCCCACCGGGGCGATCGAACCGAGCATCCCGATCTTGATGTTCTGTATTGCCTACGGACTCTCGATGGACTACGAGGTCTTCCTGCTCTCTCGGATCAAAGACGACTACCACCGCACCGGTGACCCGGTCGGTTCGATTCCGCGCGGCATCGCCCGCTCCGCCTCCCTGGTCACCGGCGCGGCACTGATCTTGGCGGTCTCCTTCGCGGTCTATGCGACCAGCCAAGTCTCCTTCCTCCAGCAACTGGGCATCGGAATGGCGCTCACAGTAGCCATCGACGCCACCATCATCCGAGGTCTTCTGCTCCCCGCCTCGATGAGGCTCGCCGGAGGTGCCAACTGGTGGGCGCCCGCACCCCTACGCAGGCTCCACCAGCGCATCGGCCTCAGCGAGAACGGGGCCGCATCCTCCACCAACTGTCCCCTATCTGAGGTGAACGCGATTCACTAGGGCGAGAGACAGCTACCGCCCCGACCAGCCGGTTTTGAGGAGGATCCGTGGCCGCTCGCATGAATGATGCACGACCCGCTACATGATTCGTGCATCGCTGATCAGCGGCGCCGTCGCCGGCCCCATGTTCTTCGTGACGGTGCTGATCCCCGGCATGGTCCGCCACGGATATTGCCCTGGGAGCATCCGATCAGCGTCCTCGCGCTGGACACGGCGGCTGGCGTTCCAGGCGTATGCGTCCGGGAACTACTACAGCCTCTCTGCACTCCACAAAGAACCCACCGGCCGGGGCTTGACGACTCTGCCGACCCCGGAGCGTCCTGCGGGCAGGGCGAAGCTCGGCTGATGATCAACCACGCCCGCTCGGACAGCGGCACCATCCACCCCTACTTCGTCTGCGCCGGCCGACATCAGAAGACCACCGACTGCACTCAGCGTGCCCTGCACACCGTCGCCGTGTCCCTCTCGTCCTGTCCGGGGCTCAGCTCCTCCGTCGCTCGTGCCCCCGGGCAGGGCCGTCGCTGCGCTCCTCCTCGTCCTGCCGCAGCCACCTGAGCGCTGACGCGCTCGGTGCCCCCGGCAGGGCCGTCGCTGCGCTCCTCCTCGTCCTGCCGCAGCCACCTCAGCGCTGACGCACTCGGTGCCCCCGGCAGGACTCGAACCTGCAACCTACGGATTAGAAGGCCGTTGCTCTATCCATTGAGCTACGAGGGCGTCCACCTAGGATATCGACAGGCTCACCTCAACGTTTGCGACGTCGTCGGCGACCAGGTGGTGAGCAAGAGTTGGCCCTGTGACCTACGAAACGGCAGGCTAGGTACGTGACCCCCTCCTCCGCGACTCCGTTGCCCGACCCGAGCGCGGAGGACCATGGTGCGCCGGACGAGCACGACGAGCTGGCCGCCGCCGATCAGGTCGATGGTCGCGTTCCCATGGTCGAGGTGATCGAGCACCTGCTCGACAACCTCGACGCTGCCTCGCTCCCGCTCGAGGCTCCCGGCGTGGAGGAGTTCCGCGCCAAGCGCGACCGGCTTGCCACGCAGGTACGCCACCATCTGTTGCCCCGGTTGAAGCAGGTTGCCGCTCCCGTGATCGTGGTGGTGGGCGGCTCCACCGGTGCGGGCAAGTCCACCATCGTCAATTCAGTGGTCGGCCAGGAAGTCACTGAGGCCGGCGTGTTACGCCCCACCACGCGAGAGCCGATCCTCGTGGTGCACCCCTTGGATGCTGAGCTGATGGACACCCACCCGGTGATCGAGGTGGCACGGGTGAGCCCGAGCGAGGCGGTCCCTCGCGGAATGGCCCTCCTCGACGCACCGGATCTCGACTCCGTGCACGCCGGGAACCGTGGCCTCGCTGATGAGCTCGTGGAGCTGGCCGATCTCTGGGTCTTCGTGACCACCGGCTCTCGCTACGGTGACGCCGTGCCCTGGACCCGGCTGCAGGCAGCGTCCGAACGCGGTGTATCGCTCTCGGTGATCCTCAACCGCGTAGACCCAGCGGCACTGTCGACCGTGCGGCGGGACCTGTTCGAACGTTTGGAGGCGCAGGGGTTCGGCTCCGTGCCGTTCTTCGTGATCCCCGACGTGGGCCCGCACGAAGGAGCATTGCCGGAGAACCGTATCCGGGAGTTCACGCAATGGCTCACGGTGCTGGGTGCGAAGAGTCAGTCCCGCAGCATCATCGCGCGCACGGTGCGGGGGGCGTGGCCGGCGCTGCGTCAGGACGTTCAAGAAGTGGCCTTGGCCCTGGAGGAGCAGCGGCGTACCAATGTGGCCCTGCGCAATCAGCTCACCTCGGCGACCACCGCCTCGGCTGACCGGGTCAAGAAAGACCTCACCTCTGGCGCCGCAGCCACCGGTGCACCGACCACGGCATGGCTGGCCGGCGCCAGCAGCGGCGGCATCCTGGCCCCCCTCGTGGCCCCGCCTGCCAACCTGTTCGAGTCGTGGCGTTACCGCCGCGCCAACGCTGCCCGCCTGGAGTCGGTGCGGTCCCTGCGTGAGATCGCCGTGAGCGCCACCTACACCCTGATCCAGGAAGCGGGCGAACGTGCCGAGCGCGCCCTCCGGACGGCGGCTGAGGAGTCCCGCGCTGGGCGTCAAGTCACCGAGGCCGTCACCGCCGCCACGTGTGCGAGCGGCCGATCCGAACGGCTCACCATGCTCTTCTCCGAGTGGGATGACGTGGTGGCCGAGCTGTGCGGCACCCTCACCTTCACCAATGACGACGCCGGTCTCGATGCCGCCGGCAAGGTCGCCATGGTGGAGGCGGCGGCCGTGGGACTTGACGGAGCCGCCCGCGCCGTGACCCGTATGCTCGGTGAACGTGGGGCTGCCGTCGTTGCCCGGCTGAGCGAGGACTTAGGTTCCTGGGCGCACGTGGCGGTCGCTGCAGAAGCGGAACCGTTCGTGGCTGCCCTGGACGATCTGGGCGTGGACGATCAAGCGGCGCGTAGCCTGCGGCTGCGAGCCTCGGAGCTGAAGGGATACCTGTGAGCGAGACGGTCGAGGACGTCGACACTGCACGCCCCACCGGCGGAGTGGGCGCGCAACTCGGCGAGCGCGTACAGGAGATCTCCGATGCGCTGGATGTGGCCGGAGAGCGGATTCCCGCCGACATCGCCGCTGCTACTCGTGCGGACCTGGAACGAGTCACCCGTCGCCTCGAACTCGGCGTGGACTACACGGTCGTCGCGCTCGTGGGCGGGACCGGCTCAGGAAAGTCCAGCCTCTTCAATGCGG
This sequence comes from Ruania halotolerans, assembly GCF_021049285.1. Taxonomy (GTDB): domain Bacteria; phylum Actinomycetota; class Actinomycetes; order Actinomycetales; family Beutenbergiaceae; genus Ruania; species Ruania halotolerans. The sequence goes on along the minus strand of NZ_CP088017.1, from coordinate 2,862,939 downwards.
TCTCCCACCTGCAGTTTGCCGATGTCGGCGTGATCCGACCCACCACTGCCCATGCAGCCGCATGCGTCTGGGGGAGTAAGGCCACGGCGCTGCTGGACTTCCTCCAGGTGGTGCCGGACCGCCGCATCCAGCGCGAGTCCGCGTTGGACGGGGACTCAGAGGACGCGCTGGCCGGTCTCGTCCTCCTCGACCTCCCCGACCACGATTCGGTCGAATCCGGGCACGCCGACCAGGTGAACCGCCTCTTGCCTCTGATCGATCTGCTGATCTGGGTGGTGGACCCGCAGAAGTACGCCGACAACGTGCTCCACGAGCGATACCTGCGCGCTCTCTCCGCCCGGCACGAGGCGATGATCGTGGTGATCAACCAGATCGACACGTTGCCGCCGACCACCAGGGACCGGGTCCGAGATGACGTACGCCGACTCCTGGTGGACGACGGACTGGCAGACGTCCGACTCGAGATGGTCTCCGCCCGGGAAGACACCGGTATCGATGAGCTGCGCCAGACACTCGCCGAGGTCATTGCGGGGGAGTCGGTAGCAGCGCGCACGGCCCGCGCCGAGGTAGGGGCGATCACGCGGCGACTTGCTGAGAACCTCGGCGCGAAGGACAACGCTCCTCCCGCCGCCGAGGTAACAGCCGAGCAACTGTCTGTGGCCTCCGGAGTGCCGTCGGTGGCCGAGTCGATCCGTACCGCCGTCAGCTCGGCTCGTCCGATCGCCCTGGCACCAGTACAAGAACCGGCCAGCAGCCGTGTCCAGGCGATCCGGGACCGGTGGCTCGGCGAGGCGACGGACGGTATGCCCGGGCCATGGAAGGACTCGGTGCTGGCTGACGTGCCGAGTGCGGAGACGTTCGGTCAGCACGTGTGGCGCGCGCTCTCCGACACTGCGCTTCCCTCGGGCCGGGATCAGGGCGCCGCGACGATTCGCGCTCTCGGACTCCTCGCCGCAGGCGTGGCGATTGCCTTGTTGATCGCGGCAGGCGCTGTCCTCTCGTCCTCGGGAGCGATCGCAGCCTCCTTGGCAGGAGCTTCATTGGCCCTGCTGATCGTGTGTGTTGTAGTGCTCGTCGTGGCACGGCGCCGGCGCCGGCGCACAGGGGACCACCGTGCCGAGCATTTCCTCTCCAGAACGACGGCGGCACTCACTGAGGTGGTCCGGGCTGACCTGGTCGAACCCACCGCCGTCCCGTTGCAGGAGCACACGCAGGTGCGTCGTGGGGTATTCGGCTGAGCATCCTCCACGCCGGCCGTTGACGTCCTGACGGCCTGGCCCGGGGCTTCACGAGATCCACAGGCGCACGCCCGATTCCTCTGTCTCCACACCCCACCACCGCCGCCGGAGCGCGGAAGGGCGTGACCTCCCAGGCTGGAGTTCGTGCGCAGGACCGACCCGCGCACGAAGGACGGAGGAGGCGACATGGTGAACGAGATCGACGTCACGGTTCGTGGGTTCGTCGGGCACAACCCGACGCTGAATCAGCGAGAGGGACGCCAACCGTACCTGCGCCTGAACGTGGCCAGCACGCCGCGCGTTCGGGACCGCGACGGTGAGTGGGGTGACGGACGGACCCAGTGGTTCGCGGTGAAGTTCTTCGGCAGCTTCGCAGCGAACGCGGCCGGGAGCGTGCGCAAAGGTGATGCCGTACTGGTGCGGGGGCGGCTGGAGCACGAGGAGTACCTCTCGCGAGACGGTGAGCAGCGATGGAGCGCGGTGATTATCGCGGACGCGTTCGGTCCTGATCTGCGCTACGCCGAAGCGAGCGTGCGCAGGGTCACCCGCTCATCCGCAGCGGACGAGTCCGCGGAATCAGCGGATGGTGAACCCGAGAACGCAGGTGCAGGTGACGCGCACGAGCAGGATGGTGCCGAAGCCGATGGGTTCAGCGGTGGCGTTGACGTCTCCGGACTGGTCGAACTGCCGGACGATGAGACCCCCGTGGACCCTGCTGACGATGGGGACCGCCCCGAGAACGGGTATCTGGTGGAGAAGATCGGCGCATGAGGGGGTGACTCGGCCACAGGTACACCGAGGAGCCCCGAGGGCCGTAGGCTGGGCAGTTGATCCACCCCTACCTTCTTGGGAGAACTGTGGCCGAGTACATCTACTCGATGGTGAAGGCGCGTAAAGCGCACGGTGACAAGGTCATCCTCGATGACGTGTCGATGTCGTTCCTCCCCGGAGCGAAGATCGGCATGGTGGGACCGAACGGTGCCGGAAAGTCCACGATCCTGAAGATCATGGCCGGACTGGACACCCCCTCTAACGGCGAGGCGCGGATCGCGCCCGGCTATTCGGTCGGCATCCTGCTGCAGGAACCGCCGCTGAACGAGGAGAAGACCGTCCTCGGCAACGTCGAGGAGGGCGTCGGCGCGATCAAGGGCAAGATCGACAGGTTCAATGAGATCGGCACTTTGATGGCCGAGCCCGACGCCGACTTCGACGCACTGATGGAGGAGATGGGCAGCCTGCAGGCGGAGATCGACGCCGCCGACGCCTGGGATCTGGACTCCCAGCTCGAGCAGGCCATGGACGCCCTCCAACTGCCGCCCGCGGATGCGGAGGTCACCCACCTCTCCGGTGGTGAGCGCCGCCGTGTGGCGCTGGCCAAACTTCTCCTGGAACAGCCTGATCTGCTCCTGCTCGACGAGCCGACCAACCACCTGGACGCCGAGTCCGTGCAGTGGCTCGAACAGCACCTGGCTAAGTACCCCGGCGCCGTCATCGCCGTCACGCACGACCGCTACTTCCTCGATCATGTGGCCGGTTGGATCGCCGAGGTGGACCGCGGGCGCCTCTACCCCTATGAGGGCAACTACTCGACCTATCTGGAGAAGAAGGCGGCCCGCCTGGACATCCAGGGCAAGAAGGATGCCAAGCTCGCCAAACGCCTCAAGGACGAACTCGACTGGGTGCGTTCCTCGGCCAAGGGGCGCCAGGCCAAGTCCAAGGCGCGGCTGGCGCGCTACGAGGAGATGGCAGCGGAGGCCGATCGCACCCGCAAGCTGGACTTCGAAGAAATCCAAATCCCACCGGGCCCTCGCCTAGGTTCTGTGGTCATCGATGCCAAGGGCCTGGAGAAGGGATTCGGCGAACGCCAGTTGATCGACGGCCTGAGTTTTACGCTGCCGCGCAACGGCATCGTCGGCGTCATCGGCCCGAACGGTGTGGGAAAGACCACGCTCTTCAAGACCATCGTCGGCCTCGAGCCCCTTGATGGCGGAGACCTCAAGGTCGGCGAGACGGTCGACATCTCCTACGTGGACCAGGCCCGTGGCGGAATCGACCCGAACAAGACCCTGTGGGAGGTCGTCTCCGACGGGCTCGACTTCATCCAGGTGGGACATGTGGAGATCCCCTCCCGGGCCTACGTCTCCCAGTTCGGCTTCAAGGGCCCTGACCAGCAGAAGCCGGCCGGCGTTCTTTCCGGTGGTGAGCGGAACCGCTTGAACCTGGCTCTCACGCTCAAGCAGGGCGGCAACCTGCTCCTGCTGGACGAGCCCACCAACGACCTGGACGTGGAGACGCTCGGCAGCCTGGAGAACGCGCTGCTGAACTTTCCCGGGTCCGCCGTGGTGATCTCCCACGACCGCTGGTTCCTGGACCGTGTGGCCACCCACATCCTCGCGTACGAGGGCACCGATGAGAATCCCGCCAACTGGTACTGGTTCGAGGGGAACTTCGCCGACTACGAGGCGAACAAGGTCGAACGCCTCGGCCCGGACGCGGCGCGCCCGCATCGGGTGACGTACCGCAAACTCACCCGGGACTGACGCGCATGCCTCGCGTCCGAGTTCCGGTTCCGATGCGTTGGTCGGATGTGGACGCCTACGGGCATGTCAACAACGCCGCCATGCTCACCCTCTTGGAGGAGGCACGCATCGCGACGTTCTGGGCGGACGGATCCGAGGGTCCGGCCGTGGGTACCAAGGTGCTCACGGCCGGACCGACGGCGACCAGTTTCACCCTGGTGGCCAGGCAGGAGATCGAGTACCTAGCACCACTGGACTACAGCCAGGAGCCGGTACCGGTGGACCTGTGGGTCGGCCGGATTGGCGGCGCCAGTCTCGAGGTCTGCTACGAGGTCTACTCCCCGGCCGGGGCTCTGTGCGCGAAGGCAGCCACGTCCATCGTGATGGTCGATGCTGCGACAGGCCGGCCCCGCCGGCTCGCGGATTCCGAACGCGGCGCACTCGAGGCACTTCTCGAGGCACCGATCGAATTCCGTCGCCGCTGAAGCTCGCCCTCTGGTGGGTCGAACTCCACCAGAGGGCGAGACCGCTGATCAGGTCAGCGGCGTGACATCCCGATTGGCGATGTATTCCGGGCGAGGCGCCGGCGCCGCGTACGGTTCCACCAAGGCGTTCTCGACCGAGTTGAACACCATGAACACGTTTGACCGCGGGAACGGGGTGATGTTGTTCCCCGATCCGTGCATGATGTTGGAATCGAACCAGAGCGCTGAACCTGCTGGTCCGGTGAACTGGTCGATGCCGTACCGGTGTGCCATCTCGGTGACAGCCTCCTGGCTGGGTACACCGACCGTCTGCTCCTTGAGCGAGGAGGCGTGGTTGTCTGCAGGGGTCTGGCCCACACCGGGTGCGTAGGTCTGGTGCGAGCCAGGCATCACCATCAGCCCCCCGTTGAACGGATAGTTGGGCGTGAGGGCGATGGAACAGCTGACCGCGCGCGGCGCGGGCATTCCGTCCTCAGCGTGCCAGGTCTCGAAATCGGAGTGCCAGTAGAACCCGCTGCCCTTGAAACCAGGCATGTAGTTGACCCGGGTCTGGTGCAGGTACACATCGGAGCCGAGCAGTTGCCGGGCCCGGTCGAGCAACCGTGGGTCCCGGGTGAGGGCGTCAATCGCCTGACTCAACGTGGTCACCTCGAACACGGTGCGCACATCACCGGTCGCCTTCTCGGTGATCACGCGCGGATCTCCGGACAAGCTCTGGTCCGCGGAGAGGCGACGTAGCTCAGCCGAGTACAACTCCACCTCTTCCGGGGAGATGAAGTTCTCCAGGATGGTGAATCCGCGCTGCTCGTGCGCCTGAAGTGCGGCGGCATCAAACGGGCCGTCTGCCTCCGAACCCCACACCGTGGGGTGCTCGCGCTCGATCGGCGGTCCCGGTACATCGCCCGTGCGAGTCGGGTAGAGATCCTGCTGGATGGTTGTGGTGGTCATCGGTGAATTCCCTTCTCCCGGCGTGCGCCAGGTGTCGTGAACTTTCCATGCCCGCTCTCGCGGGCCCACCAACGACGAAACCTGCTGCTTCTCGCTCAGCTCTGACGTGCCGAGCGAGAAACAGCAGACCTCGCGGGAGGAATCAGTGTTCCTCGGTGATCAGCGGGTAGACCCCGTTCTCGTCGTGGACTTCCCGACCAGTCACCGGAGGGTTGAACACACACACCGTACGCATATCAGTGCGGGGAAGCACGCGGTGCTTGTCGTGGTTGTTCAACAGGTAGATCGAACCCGGCTTGAGGTCGTGCACCTCATCGGTGGCGAGGTCGACGATCTGCCCCTCACCCTCGACGATGAATACCGCCTCGATGTGATTGGCATACCAGAACTCGTTCTCGGTCCCCGCGTACAGCGTGGTCTCGTGTACCGAGAAGCCGGCACCCTCCTTGGCCAGGATGATTCGCTTGCTGCGCCAGTTCGGGGTCTTGATGTCGGCGTCGGTGTCGTTGATCTCGTCGATGCTGCGCACGAGCATGAGGGGCGTCTGCCTTTCGATTCAGGAGGGGGTGGCCGGTGATCGGCCCGAACTCAGGATGAGTGTCTCAGCCGGCCAGGACCGCCGCGACCGAATCGCGGATGATGCTCAGGCCGCGGTTGAGCTCGTCGTCAGAGAGGGTCAGCGGCGGCAGTAGCTTGATCACTTCATCCTGCGGGCCAGATGTCTCGATCAGCAGCCCGCGAGTAAAGGCTTCCTTGGCCACGGCCCCGGCATTGGCCGGTTCCCCGAACTGCAGCCCACGTGCCATCCCGCGGCCCTTGGAGATGAGCCCGGCGTCGGGGTACTCGGCCACGAGCGCGTTGAACGCCGACTCGATCACCAGGCCCTTCGCCTTCGTGGACTTCTCCAACTCGTCGTCTGACCAATACTGGCGAATCGATTCGGACGCCGTCACGAACGCCGGGGCGAACCCACGGAAGGTGCCGTTGTGCTCGCCCGGCTCGAACACGTCGTACTCGGGCCGCACCAGGGTCAGCGCCAGCGGCAGCCCGTAGCCACTGATGGACTTGGACAGCGTGATGATATCCGGCACGATCCCAGCCTCTTCGAAGCTGAAGAAGCCCCCGGTACGTCCGCAGCCCATCTGGATGTCATCGACGATGAGCAGCATGTCGTACTTCTTGCACAGTGCAGAGAGCGCTTGCAGCCACTCGACGCGCGCGCTGTTGATGCCGCCTTCGCCTTGTACGGTCTCCACGATCACGGCCGCCGGTTCGTTCAGGCCAGATCCGGCATCTTCGAGCAGCCGCTCCAGGTACATGAAGTCTGCGACGTCGCCGTCGAAGTAGTCGTCATAGGGCATCGGCGTGGCGTGGACCAGCGGGATACCCGCGCCGCCGCGCTTCATCGAGTTCCCGGTCACTGAGAGGGCGCCGAGCGTCATGCCGTGGAACGCATTGGTGAAGTTCACGATGGCCTCACGGCCGGTGATCTTCCTGGCGAGCTTCAGCGCGGCCTCCACGGCGTTCGCGCCGCCGGGGCCGGGGAACATCACGCGGTGATCGAGTCCACGCGGGCGCAGGATCTGCTCGGTGAACGTGGTGAGGAACTCGTTGCGTGCCGTGGTGAGCATGTCGAGGGAGTGCACCACGCGGTCATCGGTGAGGTACTCCAGGAGCACCTTCTTCATCAGCGGGTTGTTGTGCCCGTAATTGAGGCTGCCTGCGCCGGCGAAGAAGTCGAGGTAGGCCTGGCCGTCCTCGGTGAACATCTCGGCGCCCTTGGCGCGGTCGAACACCGCGGGCCAGGAGCGCGAGTAGCTCCGGACGTCGGATTCGAGCGCTGTCGTATCTTTCGTCATCAGACTCATGCCATTCTTTCGTGGTCGCGGCTGGGTTCAGCCATCAGGTGGTGGTCGAGGAGAGTCGTTCGCCGACGCTCCTGTATCTCGTTCATCGGGCGTGCAGACCGCTGATCTCCAGGCGGGGCTCACCGGGGTGGTCGTCCGGGAAGTCCTCGGCTCGCAGCCCTTCGCTCCAGGTCAATTCGCCGCCACGGCTGCGCGCAACAGCGGTGAACAAGGCACGAGATGCGTCGTTGGACTCTTCGACGGTCGCCTCCAGCGCCGTCACGTCCGGGTTCGTATCGAGCAGATCGTGCAGCATGCGACCTGCCACCCCGCGTCCGCGTGCACGGGCGCTCACGCCGACCTGCCACACGAACAGATGGTCGGGGCGGTCCTGCGGACGGTACCCGAGGACATAGCCCACGGGTTCGGTGCCCAGCAGCGCCAGACGACAACTGGAGGAGAAGTCTCCGGCGAGGATCAGGTACGCGTATGAGGTGTTGAGATCGAGCCCGCACTCGCGGGCCAGTTCCCACATCGCACGTCCGTCAGCAACGGTGGTGCCGCGAATGCTCAGATCGTCACGGGTAGGCATCGGATTGGTCGAGTCTGCACTTGTTGGCTTCGTCATACGGCTCTCTACGGTAGCCACTCCCGGCAGCGATGGGAACCGGGTATACCCCTGACAGCCGCCTCGTGCCGGGTCCCAGCCCACCACTCTCCGGCATCCTGATGCGGAAAGGTCACCCCTGAGCGAGATCCCTGTCACGCCCACCCTCACTAGACCAAATAGTGAGACGGGACGGTCGGGATGCGCCGAATCTCGCGGAAGTGAGGGGTCGATCACACCGAGTCCCGGCCGCGGGCTAGGGTGTGCGGGTGACATTCCAGCGCCGATGCAACCGCACAGCAGCCACGCCATCGAGGCAGCGATGACGGGAGCGTTGCGCCGTGCAATCCATGCCGTGCTGCTGCCCGGATTCTCGGGGGTCTCGGTGCCCGAGTGGGTGGCCGACGCCAACGATCTGGCTGGCGTGCTGCTGTTCGCTCAGAACACCCCCGACCTGGCCACCACCGCGCGCCTGAACGCCGACCTACGCCGAGCCCATCCTGATCTGTTGATCACAATCGACGAAGAAGGCGGCAACGTCACTCGTTTGCAGGCCGATACCGGCTCACTGCTCCCGGCACCGGCCGCTCTCGGGGCTGTGGACGATGTGCAACTCACCGAGTCGTGTGCCCATGCCATGGGCGCCCTACTCGCCGCATGCGGGTTCGACCTCACGTTCGCGCCGGTTCTCGATGTGGCCGCCCGCCCGGACAACCCGGTCATCGGGGCCCGCGCCTTCGGAGCCGCCCCCGAACTCGTGGCTCGCCACGGCCGCGCCGTGGTGCGTGGTCTGCGCGGTGCGGGCGTTCTCAGTGGGGGTAAACACTTCCCCGGCCATGGGGACACCAACGTCGACTCACACCTGGCCATGCCCGAACTCGATGTGGATGAGCACATCCTCGAAGCTCGTGATCTGGCGCCCTTCCGGGCCGCGATCGAGGAGGGGATGGATGCGCTGATGGTCGGTCATCTGATGGTGCCCGCACTCGATACCGGCGCCCCTGCCTCTCTCTCGACGACGATCCTCGCCCGCGCCCGCGGGCTCGGGTTCACCGGTCCGCTGGTGACCGACGCCCTGGACATGAAGGCCGTTTCTGCCGACGGGGTGGGCGCTGCGTGCGTGCGAGCGCTCGCGGCGGGGGCCGACCTGCTCTGCCTGGGCTCCACGGCTGAAGTGGCTGACGACGGAGCTCACTTCGGCGAGGTGGTCGCCACGATCGAGGCCGCCGTCCGGGGCGGTCATCTGGACGAGTCCCGCCTGCACGAGGCGGCCGCACGGATCGCAACACTGCGGCGTGCGCGGCGATCTGCGGTCACGGCGACCGACGTGGAGAGCGCACGGGACGCCGTCGAGAGAGTCGGCACTGAGGCGGCACGGCGAGCGATCCGTACGCGAGGCGACGTGCACCTGCGGCCAGGGGACGTCGTCACGGACCTGATCGTGCGCTGGGACCAGGCAGCCGGAGCCACGTCCGGTCCGATGACCGGTGAATTGATCGAGGCCTGTGGTCTCGTGCCGGTCGACCTCCAAGGCCCCGGGGGCAGCACGATCCCGCCGGGGCGCCGGCTGGCCGTCGTATCCCGTGAACCTGATGGGCGCCTGGCGGATGTCCTTGCCGCCCACCCAGACGCCCTGCTCGTGCACGTCGGAGTGGCCGAGGCGGCCCCGGACCACCCGCACATCGTTTTCACCGACGGTATCGGGCTGGCCAGCGCCCGCGCCGCTGCGCAGGCCTGTAGTTCCCCGACCGGAAGAAGACGTTCATGACCACTGATGCCAATGATGCTGCCCTACTTCAGGTGAAGTCCCCGACTGAGGAGCGCAACCCGCGTACGGCCGAGATCGACATTCAGGACGCTGCCGGCATCGTGCGGCTGATCGCCGACGAGGACGCCCGCGTCGCCGGTGCCGTGGCGGCAGTCGGTGACCGGATCGCTGCCCTGGTCGAACTCGGCGTCGCGGCCCTTGCCAGTGGTGGTCGGATCCTCTACGTCGGATCGGGAACGTCCGGTCGCCTTGCCGTGCTCGACGCCGTTGAGCTCCTCCCCACCTACCGGGTCGGCGATGACCAGGTGACGGCGTTCCTCGCCGGCGGGGCCGAGGCGATGACCCGCCCCGTGGAAGGCGCTGAGGACGATCCGGCGGCCGGTGCCGCCGACGTTGCCGGCGCGCGTGATAGCGACCTGGTGATCGGCTTGGCCGCGAGTGGCCGCACCCCCTACGTGCGGGGCGCCCTGGAGGCCGCCGTGAAGCAGGGCGCGAGTACCGGTCTGATCGCCTGCAATCCGCACGCCGAACTGGCCGATCTCGTCGACGTGGCCGTGTTGGTGGACACCGGGCCCGAGGTGGTCACCGGCAGCACCCGGATGAAGGCCGGGACAGCTCAGAAGCTTGTGCTGAACACCTTCTCCACGGCCACCATGGTGCGGCTCGGCAAGACGTACTCGAACCTGATGATTGATGTGCTGCCCACGAACCAGAAGCTGCACGGGCGGATCGTGCGGATGCTGGTGCAGGCCACCGGTCGATCACAGCAGGAATGCCGGACTGTGCTGGCCGAAGCCGGGGACCCGCGCACGGCCCTGGTCTGCCTGATCGCCGCCGTCGGGGCGGATGAGGCGCGGGCAGCACTGGCGCAGAACCCCCCCGATCCTGCCCGGAGCCACGATCCCGCCGGGGTCCGGTCGGCCGTGGCTGCGCTCGGCGGCTAGGCCGCCGAGCGCAGGGTGTTGCGACGACTATCGCACGTGTCCTATCGCAACCAGGGGAAGCGCTGGACGATGGCTGTGCTTGCCCACCACTTGCCCAGGCCCCAGGTGTCGCCGGCAAGCGTGGCTGCAGCGATGATCAGGAGCAGTGCCTCGTGCCAGTGGGAGTCGATGATCGGATTCGTGGCAGGCTCACCGATCCACGGCAGCGCCACGAGGTACATGAAGACCATCAGGAGCGCCCCGGTGACGGCGGCGATGCGCAGGCCGGCCCCGGCGATCATCGCGACCCCGATGCCGAGCAGGCCGATCATGAAGAGGGTGTCCCCGACGGGGTTGAGAAACAGATCCTGGAAGAGGCCGGAGAGCGGCTGGGCAGGGTCGAGGTTGCCCAAATACCCCTGCGCCGGTGTGCCGCCATTGATCCAGGCTCGCTCGGCCGGGGTGGTGAACCCGAGACCGAACGTCTTGTCCAGGAATGGCCACAGGAAACTGAAGCCGATCACGATCCGGCCGATCGCGAGGACCCGGCGGGCCCACACGGAACGGATGAGGTCGTCCTGCGTCCTCACGGTGGTGGCTGTCTGAGTCGTCGTGGTGCTCATCGCGAGTGTCCTTGTGTGCGGGGGGTCCTGGCTGAACCCTGTGACACTCACTCTTCATCCATCGCCTCGTCGGCAGTAGGGCCATAGGTCCTACGGGTCTTCGACCGTCTCAGTTGCGCGCCTGCGGCACCCGGACCATGCCCTCCTGCGCAATGGTGGCCACCAGCTCACCGTCCCGGCTGAACACCTTCGCTGCACCGAGGCCGCGCCCTCCTCGGGCGGAGGGGGAGGACTGCGCATAGAGCAACCACTCGCCGGCATCGACGTCGCGGTGCCACCACATGGCGTGGTCCAGGCTGGCCACGCTGGCCTCCGGGGTCATCCAGGACAGTCCGTGCCGCCGCATGATCGGTTCCAACATGACCTGGTCGCAGGCGTAGGCGAGCAGCGCGCGCTGCTGGAGTTGGTCGCCGGGGATCGGCGCGCGAGATCGCATCCACAGGAACTGGTGGTCTGTGGGCTCCGCGGCCGGTCCGGTGAACAGGTTCCCGGCCGTATGCCGCAGGTCGAAGGCGCCGTTGCGGTAGAAGAACTGCGCCACCGGGTGGTCGAGGGAGTTGAACAGTTCGACCGAGCTCGGGAGCGATTCCGGGGCCGGGACATCCGGCATCTCGTCGGCGTGCTCGAGGCCGACCTGCTCTTCCTGGAACGAGGTGATCATCGACAGGATCGGCACCCCGGACTGCAGCGCGTGGGTGCGCCGGGCGCTGAACGAGCGGCCGTCGCGCAGGCGTTCGACGGCGAACGTGATCGGTTCGTCCAGGGCGCCCGGCCGCAGGAAGTACCCGTGCACGGAGTGGGGGAGACGGCCCTCGCTCACGGTGCGTCCCGCGGCCAGCAACGCTTGCGCGAGTACCTGCCCGCCGTAAACGCGCCCGTGCAACTGGGGCAGGGAACTTCCGACGAAAGTGTCGTCTCCGGTCTGGTCGAGTTCAAGAGCGGCCAGCACGGCTGCGAGGGGCTCCGGTTCCGAGTGCTGTGCGGTTGTCGAGCCGTTCATCGCCTCAGTTCTCCTCGAATGTGTTCACCATGGAGTGCGCGGCGCGCTCCAGGTAGTCCCAGAGTGTGGCCTTGTACATCGGGGCAAGGCCGGCCTCGTCCACTGCCACGCGCATATGAGCCAGCCATCGGTCCCGGGCTGCGGGCGTGACCCGGAAGGGAGCATGCCGCATCCGAAGGCGCGGGTGCCCGCGCGTGTCCGAGTAGGTGGTGGGGCCGCCCCAGTACTGCTCAAGGAACATCCGGAGCCGGTCTTCGGCCGGTCCGAGATCTTCTTCGGGGTACATCGGGCGCATCAGGTCATCCGTGGCGACCAACTCGTAGAACCGGTGCACGATCGCGCGGAAGGTTTGCTCGCCGCCGACCGCCTCGTAGAAGGAGACGGTCTCAGGCTGGTTCGCAGCTGGGCGACCGCTCGAACTGAGGCCAAGGGTGGGGCGCTGTCCGGCATTGCTCGCGGGGTTCGTGCTCACCGTCCCAGCGTAGGCCGTCCGTGGACCGGTCGGTGCGGGTGCGGCGAGGCCATGATCACAGCGCGAGCTCAGCGAGAACCGGGAGCGCCCCACGGACTGCGGCGCGTGCATCCTCAGAGCTCTCGGCGGCCACTGCCAGCCCCGCGACCGTGCGGCATTCGGCCAGGGTCACCGCGTTCAGCAGGGCGGCCACGTCTCCGAGGGCGCGGGGGGTCATGGATAGGCTGGTCACGCCCAGGCCCACGAGCACCGCAGCGAGGGCGGGGTCGGCAGCCGCCTCTCCACAGACGCCAACCGGGCGGCCCTGCGCCTGCCCGCCGGTGCAGGTGAGTTGGATCAGCCGGAGAACCGCCGGATCCCACGGTGTGGAGAGCGGAGCGAGCGCGCCGAGCAGGCGGTCAGCTGCGAGTGTGTACTGGACCAGATCGTTGGTTCCGATGGAGGCGAAGGCGGCCCGAGCCAGCATGGGCCCGGCCAACAGTGCCGCGCTCGGCACCTCAACCATCACGCCCGCGGTATGCAGTCCGTGGGCTTCACAGGCGGCCACGAAGGACTCTGCCTCCTCCACCCGGCTGACCATCGGTGCCATCACCCAGACGTCGGCCTCGTGCGCTGCGGCCGCCGTGGCGATCGCGTCCAGTTGATGCTCGAGCACATCCGGGTTGTGTAACGCGGTGCGGTACCCGCGTACACCGAGTGCAGGGTTCACCTCGTCGCTGTCGGTCAGGAACGGCATCGGCTTGTCCGCACCCGCATCGAGTGTGCGGATCACCACCTTCTTGCCGCTGAACGCGCGCAACACTGCTGAGTACGCGTCGACCTGCTCATCGACGCTGGGTTCATCGTCACGATCCAGGAAGCAGAACTCGGTCCGGAACAGGCCCACACCTTCGGCGCCCGAGGCCGCTGCCGGCTCGGCCTCGGCCACCTCGCCCACGTTCGCCAGGAGCTCGACCCGGTGCCCGTCCTTCGTCGTCCCCGGCGGGGTGAAGGTGCGTGCCGTGGTGCGGGTCCGAGCGGCTTGCACGGCCTCAGGCGAGGGGTCCAAATACACCCGGCCGGCGCCACCGTCCACGAGCACCAGCTCGTCGGTGGCGATGCGGTCCAATGCCTCACCCACGCCCACGACGGCCGGGATCCCGAGGGCTCGAGCCAGGATTGCCGTGTGCGAGGTCGGACCACCCTCTTCGGTGACCAGCGCGCGCACTACGTGCGGATCGAGCTGTGCCGTATCCGCCGGGGCGAGGTCACGGGCGATGAGGATGAACGGCTCTTCACGGGTCGGAACTCCCGGGGTGGGGGCGCCAAGGAGGTGGGCCACAATCCGGTCGCGCACATCGGTCACGTCCCGGGCCCGCTCGGCGAGGTATCCGCCGAGAGACTCGAACTGGTCCGCCACCGCGCCTGCGGCCTCCCACACGGCACGTTCGGGACTGAGCTGCGATTCACGTACCCGCTGCTGGGCGTCGGAGACGAGAGTGGGGTCCTGTGCGATCTGTGCGGTGGTCTCCAGCACGTCGCGAGCCGTCCCCTCAGTGGTCTCGGCCCGTGCAGCGAGATCGTGCGCGACTGCGGTGGCCGCATCGGCGATCGCCGTGCAGGCCGTGTCCGGATCGACCGAACTGCGCCGTCGAGGCGGTTCACCGGCTCCCGTCGTCATCCGTACCGCCGGTCCTGCGGCCCGGCCTGGGGATACTCCTGCCCCAGTGACGACCTTCTGGTCACTGTGCGTCATCGCTCGCCTCCGCGTCATCGGTTGCGTTCATTGTGGTGGTGGGCGGTGGCGGGGTCCACGCGGTTGTAGAGTGGGATGTATCACAAGCGCCGGAGACTGAGGAGTGGACGTGAGCAAGGCCGAAGACATCTTGGCGGCACTGGGCGGCGACGGGAACGTGGTCGACCTGGAGCCGTGCATCACGCGTCTTCGTGTCGAGGTGAACGACCCCTCGTCCGTGAACGAAGACGATCTACGCTCCCATGGAGCGTTCGGTGTGGTGCGATCCGGTCGGGTCGTGCAGGTAGTGGTGGGTCCCGAGGCAGATGAACTCGCCGCCGAGATCGAGGGTCTTCGCGCAGGCTCCTGAGCACCGCTGCACTCCGCGAAGCACGCGTCTCTGGCAAGATCGTCATAGGCGCGGCCGTCGACGGCCGTTGCACCGAATGATGGGGAGCGTTGGACCACGCCGTGACGGAACAGAGCAATGACGCCCTCAGCAGCGACCTGCGCAAACTCGCTGCTGCACACGGGGTCGCCACGCACTTCTGGGACTTCCATGGCGCGCGACGCGAAGTAGCCGCGTCCACTGTCCGCGCGGTGCTCGCCGCCATGGGAGTGCCCGCTGACACCCCGGAGGAGGTCAGGGCCTCCCGGCGCGAAGCCACACTGGCACCGTGGCGGCGCACCTTGCCCTCGTGTGTGGTGATGTGCGCCGGGCAGACCAGTTCGGTGGCGGTGCATGTGCCGGACGGGGCCGCCGTCCGGGTGTGGCTCGAACTCGATGGTGGGGGTTCTCGCCCGCTGGTGCAGTTGGACACCTGGGTCGAACCCCGCGATGTGGACGGTTCCCGGATCGGCCGGGCCACCTTCGAACTCCCCGATGACCTGCCGCTGGGATGGCACGAGATCGTCGCCGAGGTCGGCGGGACCGGTCCGGCACCGGGTGGGCCTGCGCGCGCTCCGCTCGCCGTCACTCCGGCGACGTTGCCACGACCAGAACTGCGGGCCGATCTCGGCGGTCGCGCCTGGGGCCTGATGGCGCAGCTGTACTCCGTGCGTTCGGCACGTTCGTGGGGAATCGGCGACTTCGCTGACCTCGCTGAACTCGCCGGACTGGCCGGCGAGGTGGGTGCGGACTTCCTGCTGATCAATCCGGTCCATGCCGCTGAGCCGAGTCCACCGCTGACGCCCTCGCCCTACCTCCCGGCCACTCGCCGTTTCGTGAATCCGCTCTACATCCGCCCCGAGGAGATCCTGGAGGCTGGGTACCTGCCGAACGCCCAACGGACCCTGATGGAGTGGGGTGCGGAGTCCGTGCAGCAGATGAACTCCAGTTCCGGACCGCTGGACCGGGACGCGGTGTGGCAGGAGAAGAAGTCGGCCCTGGAGACGATCTTCGCGAGCGGTCGCAGCCGTTCCCGGCAGCGGGAGTTGGATCGCTTCCGCGCCGAGCATGGCCAAGGGCTGGAGGACTTCGCCCTGTGGTGCGCCGTCACGGAGGCCTACGACGAGGAGTCCTGGCCCCTCACCGATGACGCCACCGCGGCCTCCCTGACCGCATTGCGCCGCACACTGGCCGACCGGGTGAACTTTCATTGTTGGCTGCAGTGGGTGGCCGACGAACAGCTGGCCCGGGCGGCGCGGATCGCGCGGGAGTCCGGGATGCGGATCGGGGTCATGCAGGATCTCGCGGTCGGTGTGCACCCGGAGGGTGCTGACGCGTGGTCGATGCGTCACGTGTTCGCGCGTGGAATGTCAGTGGGTGCCCCACCGGACATGTACAACCAGCAAGGACAGAACTGGTCGCAGCCGCCATGGCGCCCCGACGAGCTCGCCGAGGCGGGCTACGCACCGTTGCGCGACCTCGTGCGCACTGTGCTCCGGCACGCCGGCGCGATCCGGGTGGACCACATCATGGGCCTGTTCCGGCTGTGGTGGATTCCTGAGGGCGCGCCGGCCGGTGCAGGCGCCTACGTGACCTATGACCACGAAGCCATGGTGGGGGTGTTGGCCCTGGAAGCACACCTGGCCGGCGCCATGGTGATCGGTGAGGACCTGGGCACGGTGGAGCCGTGGGTGCGCGATTACCTCAGCGAACGCGGTGTGCTCGGTACCTCCGTCCTGTGGTTCGAACAGGTGGACGGGCGTCCACGCCCCGCCGAGGACTACCGCGAATTGGTGTTGGCCACGGTGACCACGCACGATCTGCCGCCCACGGCCGGGTACCTGGCTGAGGAACACGTCGATCTACGCGAGCGCCTTGGCCTGCTCAGCGAACCGGTCGCCCAGGTGCGCCTCGCGGCACGAATCGAGCGGGAGCGGATGCTGGAGGTCCTCCAGGAGCGCTTCCTGCTTCCGCAGCACCCCACGGAGCGGCAGGTGGTGGAGGCACTGCACCGGTACGTGGCGCAGACGCCGTCGATGCTTGTGGGTGTGTCCCTGGCCGATGCCGTGGGGGAGCGGCGCGCCCAGAACCAACCCGGGACGGATACGGAGTACCCGAACTGGAAGATCCCGTTGGCCGACGGCGGCGAACAGGTGGTGCTGGTGGAGGACCTGGCGGGGAACGCGCGGTTCGCCTCCTTGGTCACCGCCCTCACCCACGAGCTGCGCGAACGGGCTTGAATCGATGACTCTGCATATCTGCGCGCCCGTCGCCGGCACGACGGTGCCGATGACAGAGGTGCCGGATCCGGTGTTCGCCCAGGAGATCGTGGGCCCGGGCGTGGCGATTGACCCGCTCGCCACCGCAGGGTGGGCCTCGGTGGACGTCTTGGCACCGCTGGAGGGACGCGTTCTGAAGCTCCACCCGCACGCCTTCGTTGTGGTGAGCGGCTCTGGTCAGGGAGTCCTAGTGCACCTCGGCATCGACACCGTGCAACTGGCGGGTGCCGGCTACACCCTGCACGTCGCCGAAGGCGAACAGGTGGAGGTCGGGCAGCGGATGGTCACCTTTTCTCCCCAGGTGATCGCCGACGGCGGCCGCTCGCCCGTGTGCCCCGTCGTCGCCCTGGACGCTCGGTCTGGGCAGGTCCGCGTGGTCGCATCGGGGACGGTCGCTGCCGGCGATCCGTTGCTGGAGTGGAAACCGTAAGAGTTGTGTGCACCACCGTGACGATTCAGCGGGCTGCGCGGTCGGCCTCCTGCGCGGCGAGCGCCCGGCGCACCGTGTCCCGGTTCTCCACCACGAGTCGGCGCAGCGCAGGTGCTCGCTCGCCCAACTGGTCGAGGAAGGCGTCCGTGCGGGCGAGCACGTCGACGCCGGTGGAACCGTCGATATCGGCCAGTCGCGTGGGATAGAGGCCCACCACGATGTTCTGGGCGATCTCATTCGTACGTTCGGCCCAGATCGACTCGATCGAGGCGAAGTAGCGTTCGGTGAACGGCACCAGCAGGCTCCGATCGCTGGCGCCGACCCGGCCGAATCCGCCGATCAGCGCACTCTGCACGGCGTTCGGCAACTCGTCGGATTCCACCACGGACGCCCACACGGCTTCCTTGGCCTCCGCCGTCGGCAAGGAGGCACGGGCGGCGGCTGCTGCCCGGCGGCCAGCGGCCGTGGAGTCGCGCTGCTCCTCGGCGGTGATCTCCTCTTCGCCGGCCCCGCCGGCGGTGGCCAGTCCACCGAGCAGATCCCAGCGCAGATCGGTGTCCACGGACAGCCCCCTCAGGGTGCGCTCACCCGAGAGCAGCTCGCGCAGTACGTTCTGGTGCGCATCGGTGCTCGCGCGCCCAGCGAATGCCTTGACGAGCTGGAGTTGGCTGTCCGATCCCGGCTCAGCCTTCTCGGCGATCTCCCAGAGCCGATCGGCCACCTGGCTGCCGATACGATCCTGCTCCGCCGGGTCGGTGTAGAAGGAGACCGCTGTGGCCAGTTGACGCAACAGCACCAGCAGTACGGTGGAGTCGGTTTCCGCGCCGATGTTCTCGGTGACCAGATTGATGAACCGGCGGGCCGGCCACTCGCCGTCGCGGGTCATATCCCAGGCTGCGCTCCAGACCATGGCCCGCGGCAGGGACTCGGTGAACGCTTTCAGGTGCTCCACCGCGGTCTCCAGAGACTGCTCGTCGAGCCGGATCTTCGCGTAGGCGAGGTCATCGTCGTTGACCAGGATCAGCTGCGGACGGTCGATGCCGACGAAATCAGGCACAGATGTGGCCGCACCGTCGATGTCCAACTCGGCCCGGTGGGTGCGCACCAGAGTGCCCTCGGCGTTCACGTTGTAGCCGCCCACGGCGATCCTGTGTGGGCGCAGGACCGGGTGGGTCTGCGGGGCCTCCTGGGTGATCTGAAAGGAGGTGATCCTGCCGGTGGAGTCCACCTCGACGGCGGGGCGCAATAACGTGACTCCCGCCTCTTCGAGCCACAGGGCGGACCAGGCGGTCAGGTCGCGGCCGCTGGTGGCTTCCAGCTCGACGAGCAGATCACGTAGCTCGGTGTTGGAGCGAGCGTGCTTGCGGAAGTACGTCTGCACCCCGGCGAGGAAGCTCTCCTGGCCCACCCATGCCACGAGCTGTTTGAGCACGGAGGCGCCCTTGGCGTAGGTGATCCCATCGAAGTTCACCTCGACGTCTTCGAGGTCATTGATCTCGGCCACGATCGGGTGTGTGGAAGGGAGCTGGTCCTGACGGTACGCCCAGGACTTCTCCAGCGAGTTGAACGTGGTCCACGCCTGCGTCCATCGGGTGGCCTCGGCGGTGGCGAGAGTGGAGGCGTACTCGGCGAAGGACTCGTTCAGCCACAGGTCGTTCCACCAGCGCATCGTCACCAGGTCGCCGAACCACATGTGCGCGAGCTCATGCAGGATCGTCACGGCTCGGCGTTCCACCGTGGCCTCGGCCACCTTGGAGCGGAACACGTAGTTCTCCACGAAGGTGACGCAGCCGGCATTCTCCATGGCACCGGCGTTGAACTCGGGCACGAAGAGCTGGTCGTACTTCTCGAACGGATACGCCATATCGAACGCCCGCTCATAGAAGGCGAACCCGGCGCGGGTGATGTCGAGGATGTTCTTGGCGTCGAGGTACTCGGCGAGAGATGCCCGGCAGAACACGCCCAACGGAATCCTGCGGCCGTCGGAAGAAGTGAGCTCGCCGCCCACCCGATGGTAGGGGCCCGCCACCAGGGCGGTCACATAGCAGGGCAGTGCACCGGTGGGGGCGAAGTTCCAGGTCGCTGTGCCGTCGTGGGCGGGCCTCGGCTCGGGTGTGGGGGAGTTGGAGACGACCTTCCAGTGCTCCGGGGCGGTCACGGTGAACTGGAAGGTCGCTTTCAGATCGGGCTGCTCGAACACGGCGAACACGCGCCGGGTGTCGGCCACCTCGAATTGGGAGTACAGGTAGATCTCCTCATCCACCGGATCCACGAATCGGTGCAGGCCCTCACCGGTGTTCATGTAGGCACAGTCGGCGACGACGCGGAGCGTGTTCTCGCCGGCGAGGTCGGCGAGCTGGATCCGGGAGTCGGCGTACACCCGAGCGGGGTCGAGCCGGGCGCCGTTGAGCTCGATCTCGTGCACCGCGGGTGCAATCAAGTCGATGAAGGTGGTGGCGCCGGGCTCGGCGGTGAAGTGCACCTGCGTGGTCGAAGTGAACGTGCGCTCGGAGCCGGTGAGGTCGAGTTCCACGTGGTAGGCCGTGGGGCTGACCAGGCGTGCGCGGTCGGCGGCTTCGCTGCGGGTGAGGTTCTCTCCAGGCACGAACGTTGCTCCTTGATCTGGTGGATCGACGGTGATTCCCGGCCGGTGGGCCGTGGCACGATCCTGCCATCACCACCGCCGCGAAGGGAGTCGCGCCGTGGGCCGTAGGGTGGTCACATGATCGATCAACGGTGGGTCTTTCGCGACGACGTCGAGGCAACAGTGGCCGGAGACGGCGTCACGCGGCGCGTGCTCGCCTATGACCAGAACGTGATGTGCGTGGAGAACACCTTCGAGGCAGGGGCGGTCGGTCCACTGCACCACCACCCGCACACGCAGATCACCTATGTGGTCAGCGGGGTATTCGAGTTCACCATCGATGGCGTGGTCAAGACTGTCAAAGCGGGCGATTCGATGCTCAAGGTCAGCAACGTCGAACACGGATGCGTCTGCCGTGAGGCGGGCACGCTGCTGGACCTGTTCACCCCGATGCGTGAGGACTTCGTCTGAGCCTGGCGTACAGCAGCATGTCTCGACGCATGCCGCCGATCTCCTGGTGACTGCGCAGCAGGCCTTCACGTACGTAGCCGGCACGCTCGGCGGTGCGGATCGATCCGGCGTTCCAAGGCTCGATGTAGAGCTCGACCCGATGCAGATCATCCAGGGTCCAGGCGAACGAGGTCAGCGCAGCCAGCGCGTCCGCCGCATAGCCACGACCTCGATGCAGGGGCGAAACGCTATAGCCCGCCGTTGCTCGGCCTTCGGTGAGCGCGCGCAACCACAGCCCGGCGGCACCGACCGCCAGATCGGTGGACGAGTCCGCGATCGCGAAGGAGTATCCAGAACCGTCGTGTGCTCGGCAGTGCTGGCGTTCGATCCACGCCAGGCCTTCAGCGTGGCTGTACTCAGTGGGGACCGAGCCAATGGCCGGTACATAGGGGTCGGTGGCCAGTTCAGCCACGAGGTGGACGTCCGCCGTGGTGAACGGGCGCAGGCAGACACGCCCGAATGAGGGGCGCTCACGCGGCCACGTCAACTCGCTGTTCATCGCACGCCATCCTGCCAGAGCATCTGGGTGCTCACGCAGATCCGAGGGAGCGGAATGCCTCGGGTCATCCTGTCGTTGCCGAGAGAGAACCGCCAACCCGCTGAACCTGAGGAGATTGCGTGAGCACTGCGACCGAGCCCGCCACCGCCGCCACCACCGAGACCAGCAAGGACGTGGCCGATTTCTGGTTCGACCCGGCATGCCCGTGGGCGTGGATGACCTCGCGATGGATCACCGAGGTCGAGAAGGTTCGTGACATCAGCGTGCGCTGGCACATCATGAGTCTGTCCGTGCTGAACGAGGGCCGCGAGGAACTACCGGAGAACTACAAGGCGATGCTCGTCAAGGGCTGGGGTCCGGTACGGGTGATCAACGCCGCCCGCGTCCTGCACGGCGAAGAGTGGGTGAAGCCGCTCTATGACGCGATCGGCACGCGCTTCCACCCGGGCGGCCGCGGAGACGACCGGCACGAGGTGCTCGTGGAGGCACTCGCCGAGGTTGGTCTCCCGGCAGATCTGATCCGGTTCGAAGACTCCGACGAGCACGACGAGTCACTGCGGGCCTCTCATGCCGAGGGCATTTCGCTCGTGGGTGAGGATGTCGGCACCCCGGTGGTGGCGTTCAACGGCACCGCGTTCTTCGGACCGGTGATCACCCCGGCTCCCAAGGGAGAGGAAGCCGGCAAACTGTGGGACGGCGTCGTGGCTGTGGCCTCCTACCCGGGCTTCTACGAGATCAAGCGCACGCGCGACCAGGGCCCGATCTTCGACTGATCCGGCGACATCCGGCCGGCCTCCGTTCCGGGCCCCGGGCCGTGCTGGCCCGGGGCATCGGGGCCTTCGGGCTGTCCGGATGTACCCCGGACGAGGTGACCGTGGGTCGGAGCGGCTACCGTAGTGGGGCACAAGTAGCCGAAAGACGGAGGATCGATGGCCCAGCGCGGACTCACGCCAGCAGTGATTGCGCTCATCGTGATCGATGCACTCTTGGTCCTGACCTTGGTGATCATCCTGATCACCTGGCCGAACACGAGCACTCCGCAGGCGTCGACCTCCGGGGACGAGTCCGCGACCGCCGAGGCCGCGGCTGCCGAGGACGGCGCGGGCGACGACGATGGTGCCGCTGACGGTGAGTCCCCTGACGGCGAGACCGACGCCGCTGAGGTGGACGTCCCCGAGGGCGCGCTGGACCTGACTGACTTTCAACTGCCGAGCGGCAATATCTGGTGCGAGATCACCGGAGATGCGGCCACGTGCGTGATCGAGTCGTTCGGATTCTCGCCCCCGACGATCGAGGGGTGTGACGCCGAGGATTCTGGGTACCGCTGGCAGGTCACGGCTGATGGCGCCACGCCCGTGTGCGGCGGTCCGCCCGAGCAGCCCGAGGGCTTGACCGAACTCGCCTACGACGAGGCAACTGTCGCGGGTGACTTCCTCTGCGAAAGTACCGAGGACGGCGCAATCTGCCGATCCATCACGAGCGGCCACGGCTTCCAGATCGCCCGCGGCGGTACCCGCACCTTCTGACGCCATCTCATTCTGTGAGACCGGCCGTCGGCGTCGTATCCGCTGGCGCGCATTGTGGTGAAGTACTTCTCATGTCCGCGATCGAGCCCGTTGCCACCGGTGCGCGGGTCGAGCATGCTCTGAGGTGGGTGCCGGTGCGAATGCCGGGGCGAATGCGCTGTTCCTCGAACAGCGCCGCGATGTGCGACTTCTGTCGCTGTCGCTGAGTTCCGCCCCGCACCCCCGTCACCGCATCAGGAGCACACGATCATGGCCGTCACCACCGGCACCACTTGGGATGTCATCCTCTCCGCCCGCCCCGTCGCGCCCGAACCTGGCAGCACGGACCTCAGCGTCCGCGCCACGTACCAGGAAGTCCTGTACGAACGCGCAGTCCTCGTGGACCTCCGTGAGGACTCCGAGCGGCGTCGCGGCGTCGTCCACCCCGACCTGGCGGCGGTGCCGGTCCGGCCGCAGGAACTGGTCACCTGGTTGGTGAACGATCCGCCCGCCCGCCCGGTGGTCTTGCTCAGTGAGGACGGCGACCTGGCACGGCACGCGTCGGAGACGCTCGCTGAACTCGGACTCGCGCGGCCGCGCTACGCCGTCGGGGGCTTCCGTGCCTGGCTCCAGGCTGGTCTGCCGGCCCGCACGGCCCGGTTGAGGGTCTGACTGGGCCGAGCGGGAGCAGTCACCAGATCCGGACGCGTTCGTCAGGGTCCAACCACAGGCCATCGCCCGGCTGAACGTCGAACGCGGCCACGAACTCGTCGAGATTGCGCACCGTTGCGTTGCAGCGGATCTCGTCGGGGGAGTGCGGATCGATCGAGAGCAACCGGAGCGTCTCCTCGTCACGCGCCTTGGTGCGCCAGCAGCGCGCCCAGGCGACGAACAGGCGCTGCATCTCTTCCGTCGTGACGTCCTCACCGCGTCGTTCCTTGGCGATCCGGAACGCCTGGATGCCGATACCGAGCCCACCGAGGTCGCCGATGTTCTCTCCCACGGTGAGGGCGCCGTTGACCGTGTGAGAATCGTCGAGTTGAGCAGGAGAGAGCACGTCGTACTGGGCGATGAGGGCCTTGGTACGCGTCTCGAACTCCGCACGATCGGACTCGGTCCACCAATCGCGCAACCGTCCCGTGCCGTCGTAGCGGCTGCCCTGGTCGTCGAAGCCGTGCCCGAGCTCGTGCCCGATCACCGCACCGATCGCACCATAGTTCGTGGCGTCGTCGGCATCTGCGTCGAAGAACGGCGGCTGCAGGATCGCTGCGGGGAATACGATCTCGTTCATCGAGGGGTTGTAGTAGGCGTTCACGGTTTGCGGGGACATGAACCACTCGTCGCGGTCGATCGGACCGCCCAGCTTGTTCAGTTCGTAGTCCGTCTCGAACGCCTGCGCCGCCCGCACATTGCCGAGCAGGTCGTCATCGCTCACCTCGAGACCGGAGTAGTCCCGCCACTTGGCCGGGTATCCGACCTTCGGGGTGAAGGCTGCGAGCTTCTCCAGCGCCAACTCCCGAGTCTGCGGGCTCATCCAGTCCAACGTGGAGATGGACCGCCGGTACGCCTCCACCAGGTCGGCCACCAGCACATCCATCGCCCCCTTGTGGGACGGCGGGAAATGCCGCGCCACGTAGAGCTTGCCCACGGCCTCGCCGAGCACGCCTTCGACGAGAGTGACCCCGCGCTTCCACCGCTCCCGGATCTCTTGGGCGCCGGTGAGCGTGCGCCCGACGAAGTCGAAGTTCTCCTCGACGATCTTGCTGCTCAGGTATGGTGCGCGCCCGCGGATCACCCGCCAGGTCAGCCATAGGCGCCAGGTGTCCACCTTCTCGGATTCCCATGCGCGGGAGAACTCGGCGAGGTAGTCGGGCTGGCGCACCACGACCTGAGCCAGGGCACCATGCGGTGCACCCAGCGACGCGGACCACCCGCGCCAATCGAAGGCTGGGGCCAATTCCACGAGTTCATCCAGGGTCAGCTGGTTGTAGGTGGCGTGAGCGTCCCGGCACCGCACCCGGTCCCAGTGACCGCCGGCCAGCCGGGTCTCCAGCGCCATCACGCGTTCCGCGGCGCCGTGCGCTTCCGCCTCCGTCACCACACCGGCCAGCGCCAGCATCGCCGCCACGTGCGGTACATACGCGGCACGGACACCGGCGTGCTCTGACTCGCGGTAGTAGGCCTCGTCCGGCATCCCCAGACCGGATTGCTCCAGGTAGACGATGTACCGGGTCGGATCGTCGGAGTCGACGTCCACGAAGGGTGCCACCGCACCGCCGATACCAGTGCGCTGCAGGCTGCCGAGAGCCCGCGCCAGTTGGTCGGTGGTGTGCGCAGCTGTCACCAGTTCCAGATCGGCGGCGAGGGGCAGCGTGCCCAGGGCGTCGACCCGTTCGGTCGCCATGAAGGAGGCGTAGACGGCCGCGATCTTCGCGGCTTCGGGGCCGGCCGGATCATCAGCTGGTACGTCCGCGGCCTCGGTGATCAAGGTGCGTACCTGTGCCTCGGCCTTGTCATGCAGTTGGTGGAATGTTCCGTCGCGGCCACGGTCGGCCGGGATCTCGTGGCTGGCCAGCCACGCACCGTTGACGTAACGGAAGAGATCATCCTGCGGGCGGACCGCGGGGTCCATGGCAGCGGTATCGGCGTCGGCAATGGTGCTCATCCCCCGAACATACCTGCGAGCAAGCCCGCGTTGTGCGGCACAATAACCTGCATGCGTATTCATGTCGCCGCCGACCACGCCGGATTCGAACTGAAGGCTGCGCTCATCGCGCATCTTCGAGCCGGCGGGCACGATGTGATCGACCATGGTGCTCCCATCTATGACGCGCTCGACGACTACCCCTCCTTCTGTATCGCCGCCGGTGAGGCTGTGGTGGCCGAGGCGGGATCATTGGGGGTGGTGATCGGTGGTAGCGGTAACGGTGAGCAGATCGCCGCGAACAAGGTGACCGGAGTGCGTGCCGCACTCGCCTGGAGCGTGGAGACTGCTCGGCTTGGGCGTCAGCACAACGATGCGAATGTGGTGGCCGTCGGGGCTCGGATGCACAGCACCGACGAGGCGCTGGCGATCGTGGACGCGTTCCTGGCCGAGCCGTTCTCACAGAACGAGCGTCACCAGCGCCGGATCGACCAGATGGCGGCTTACGAGACCCGCTGACCGCGGACGTCCTCCCTCAGATCGAGGGCAGAGGGTGGCGTGCATGCCACCGGCCCGCCAGTGCGGCAACGGCCACATGCAGCGGGATCAACACCACCACGACCACCGGCATCCAGAGGCAGAGCAGGATCTCAAGCCCGAGCGCCCCTGCCGTGGCCAGAACCGCAATCAGGATCCGACCCTCGCGGGTGTGCTCCCGCAGTCGCACCGCGTTCTCCCGCGCGACCTCACCGGGCCGGGTATCACTGCCGAGCAGGTGACGCAGCCGCAGCTCGGCGACCACCTCGGCGCCTGCCGCTCCCGCGAACCAGCCGGCTGCACCGGCCAGCGCCCAGGCCAGGTGGGGCTGCGGGGATCCGGTAGGCACCAGCGGCGCGAGCAGGGCGAGACCGAGCGCCGCCACGGGGGCGAGGGCGGCGCCGATAAGCACGGAGACCAGGACGAACCGGCTCTCCTGGGCACGGGAACGTCCATCCGACGGCTTGTGTGCGAGGTCGATGGTTGCCGCGGTCATCCCGATCGCGGTCACCAGCGCCCACGCGAGAGCTGCGGCTGCGGAGGCAATCAGGAGCGACGGGCCCAGGAGTGCCGCGGTGGCCAGGGCGAGGACGCCGACGGCGATCCGCACGCCGGCGTAACGCAGCAGCCGCGACCGGAGCACCGCCACCACGGCGCGCTCGTCGATATGGTCGTGCTCGTGGGTCGCGTCGCAGTGTGGGCACACATGGGCGCCGGGGGCATCGCTCGGGTGAGTATCCGTCATGTCATGGGAGATCATAGGCGGGTGCGAGAGGTGGCTGAGGACTACGTGGAGGTTGTGCTCGACCTGGTGCAGCAGATTCCGCCGGGGCGGGCCACCACCTATGGAGTGATCGCAGAAGCGGCGAAGGAAAGCACCGGGCGGGGGAGCGCACGCACGGTGGGCACGGTGATGGCCCGGTACGGCGGCGGCGTCCCCTGGTGGCGCGTGGTCACCGCGAGCGGAGCCGCTGCGGATCGGGTGGCTGGCCGGGCGATTGAACTACTCCGGGCCGAGGGCGTGCCGCTCACGAGCCATGATCCACCACGGGTGGATCTCGCCGAAGCGGGCTGGGAACCGTGGGAGGACGAACCTCAGATGTAGATGGCCGGATCCAGGTAGAGGGCAGGGTCCACAGAGTCCTCTGCTCCGGCGACCTTCCGCGGTCGGCCCGGGACACCGACCACCACGGAGTCGGCCTGGACATCCTTGACCACGACGGCGTTCGCCCCGATTCGTACGTCGTCACCGATGTCGATTGGCCCCAGTACCTTCGCCCCGGCGCCGATCACGACCCGGTCACCCACCGTGGGGTGGCGCTTGCCCTTGCTCATCGAGCGCCCGCCGAGCGTCGACCCATGGAACATCAGCACGTCGTCGCCCACGTCGGCTGTCTCACCGATCACCACACCCATCCCATGGTCGATGAAGAACCGCCGGCCGAGTACGGCCGCAGGATGGATCTCCACGCCGGTGAGCGTGCGCGCCACCTGGGAGATCAGCCGCGCCGGGAGCCGCAGCGCCGGGGTCGCATGCCAGAGGCGATGGGCGAGGCGGTGCAGCCATAGAGCGTGCACACCGGGGTAGAGGAGCACGATCTCGAGACCGCTCCGGGCCGCGGGGTCGCGGCGCCGGGCGGTCTCGAGATCCTCTGCGATCAGTTCGCGCAATCGCAGGTGCTGAGTGGGGCTCACGGCTGAGGTCACTCCGCCAGGTCGGCGTACAGAATGGTGGAGAGGTAACGCTCGCCGAAGGACGGGATGATGACCACGATGGTTTTGCCGGCGTTCTCCGGGCGCTGGGCCACCTGGGTGGCGGCGTGCAGTGCCGCACCGGAGGAGATCCCGACCAGCAGGCCCTCTTCGCGGGCTGCGCGGCGGGCCACCTGCACGGCGGTCTCGGCGTTGACGTCGATCACCTCGTCGTAGATCGAGGTGTCCAGGATCTCGGGCACGAAGTTGGCGCCGATGCCCTGAATCTTGTGCGGTCCGGGTGCGCCGCCGTTGAGGATGGGGGACTCTTCGGGCTCTACGGCGATGATCTGCACGTCCGGCTTGCGCTCCTTGAACACCTGACCCACACCGGTGATGGTGCCGCCGGTGCCGATACCGGCCACCACGATGTCCACCTTGCCGTCGGTGTCCGCCCAGATTTCCTCGGCGGTGGTCTTGCGGTGGATCTCCGGGTTGGCTTCGTTGGCGAACTGCCGGGCGAGTACCGCGCCGGGGCGTTCGGCGGCGATCTCCTCCGCGCGGTTGACGGCCCCCTTCATCCCCTCGGAGCCGGGGGTGAGTACGAGTTCGGCGCCGAACGCGCGCAGGAGCATCTTGCGCTCGTTGGACATGGTCTCGGGCATCGTCAGCACGACCTGGTAGCCCCGAGCCGCGCCGACGAAGGCGAGTGCGATTCCGGTGTTGCCGCTGGTGGCCTCAACGATGGTGCCTCCAGCCTGGAGCTGACCAGACGCTTCGGCTGCGTCGACGATGGCGACGCCGATGCGGTCCTTGACACTGTTCGCCGGGTTGTAGAACTCAAGTTTGGCGAGCACTGTGGCGTCGGCACCGTCGGTGACCTTGTTGATGCGGACCAGCGGCGTGTTGCCGATCAGTGCAGTGGCGTTGTCGTAGATACGGGCCATGGTGTCTCGTCCTTCGTTGGCTGGGGTAGGAGGTGCGGACGCCGGCGATACGACCTGCC
Organism: Ruania halotolerans; assembly: GCF_021049285.1. Taxonomy (GTDB): domain Bacteria; phylum Actinomycetota; class Actinomycetes; order Actinomycetales; family Beutenbergiaceae; genus Ruania; species Ruania halotolerans. The sequence continues at coordinate 2,834,721 of NZ_CP088017.1, read as the reverse complement.
GGAGGGCGCCACCCGCCGGGCGGGAGCCACGCGCCTCGCGTGTGTCCATCCTCGCAGCCGGGCACCGGTGTCTGGGCGCCGACGGCGACCGTCCCACGATGCGGTCAACGCACTCCGCCGTGCGGTAGGTCGAGTCGGCGGGCGCTGCGATCGTGAGTGATTCGTCACACTCGGCCCCCGAATCGCCCATCACGGACGCTCGTGAGGGCACTTTCGAGGGGAGTCGAGTAGGCCTGGCGGGCGGAATATGGGTATTATCTCCGGGGCGCACCGTGGCTCGCCTGTGGTGCTGCGCGGATCACGCGCTTCGCGCCATGGGTCCGTCGGGTCTGCGATCCGTACCGCATCACGTGCGAGAGCGCGGGCGATGAGCACCCACGACCACCCAACCACCCGGCAATCGCGTGAGCAGAAGTAGGTAGGAAGCGACTATGAAGAAGGACATCCACCCGGAGTACGCGCCGGTTGTGTTCCGAGACATCTCCGCGAACTTCGCGATTTTGACGAAGTCGACGATCTCTTCGGAGAGCACGGTCGAGTGGGAGGACGGCAACACCTACCCGGTGGTCGACGTCGACATTTCCTCGGAGTCGCACCCCTTCTACACGGGTAAGCAGAAGATCATGGACACCGCCGGCCGCGTGGAGAAGTTCCGCCAGCGGTACGCGAAGGCCGGCGACAAGGCCTGAGGCTTCGGCGCCGGCCCTGCCGGCGTTGCCTGTACATCCCGCGGCGTCCTGCTCGCGGGGAGAGAACCAGCACAGAAGGGGAGGTAGCGCTCATGGCAGTTCCCAAGCGCAAGATGTCGCGCAGCAACACGCGCTCGCGTCGTTCGCAGTGGAAGACCAAGGCGGCTGACCTCGTCCCGGTCCGCTCCGGTGGGCGCGAGGTCAAGGTGCCCCGGCGCCTGGCCCGGGCCGTCGAGCGCGGCCTGGTCGACGTCGAGAGCTGAGCCTGGACTCACGCGTTCCGCAGATCGAAGCGGCCGTCCCTCTCGGGGGCGGCCGCTTTGTCGTGTCGCTCCCTGAGACCCCTCTTATACGGGTGAGTAGTTGCCTGCTACGATCCGCGCGGTGCTGGGTGGTAGATCCCGGCCCGCCGACGAGGGTTCGGGGCTCCTCAACCGTCGTCTCGCTCACGGGAGAGGGAAGCACCAGATGAGGTCTCGGACGCGCCGCACCCGCGCCAGGATTCGCGTGGGCTTGGCCGCACTGGCAGCCGCTTCGCTCGTCGCTCTCGGCGTGGTGGTGACGGCGCCATCCGCCTCGGCAATCGGCGCTGTGGTCATCGACGACTTCAACGGCGCCACGCTCGGGAGCAGGACTGTCGACCTCTCGCCCGCGATGGGGGGTACCCAGGCGACGACGTTCTCAGAATCCGGTGGGGCGGGAGTCTTCTCGATCGGCGGCCAGGGCACCAGTGTGGGCAGCGCCACTCTGACCTACGCGATGCCTGGTCCGACCGATTTGACCGAAGGGTGGACGAACACCCGGATCAGCTTTCCGTTCGAGTCGATTCAGCGCACCCCAGATGACCCCGGGACGGCGCTCAGCTTTGGGGTCACCCTCGTTGACGCCGATGGGAACAGCGATTCGATCTTCTCCGGGATCGCTTCGACCACGGATTTCGATGCCAGCTTCCCGCTGCGTTGCGAGAGCGCAGGTGCGGTGTGCTTCGAGGGTGTCGATGCGACGCGGATCTCCACGGTCATCCTCGACCTGCGTGCTCCAGGCAACCTTGACCCACACTCGGTCAGCGTTCGACTGGCGGGCCTCGCGTCCGCGCCGCCAGTGGGCACTCCCACCGGACCGCTCACCCCGACAGTGACGACCCCGTCCACGGAGATCACGGCAACGGCCCCGCGCACGGTGGCGTTCACCGTCTCCTTCGCCTCGGACGGATTCGCCGAGGCCACCACTGCGCTATCGGCTGACGACATCGAGATCAGTGGGACGGCAGCAGGCCGAGACGCAGTGGCCGTCAGCGGTGGACCGGCCAGCTACACAGTGACCGTGGGTCCCCTGACCTCGAGCGGCACGGTGGGAGTCTCCGTTCCGGCGGACGCCGTCACCGGACTCGCTGGCAGGCCCAACATCGCCAGCACGGGCGAACCTGAGGTGACGTTCACCCTCGGAGAGGTGCCGGCCTTCGCGAGTGTGGACACCGCGGCGTTCACCGCGGGGGAGGCGGGCTCCTTCACGATCGAGGCCACCGGGAGCCCCGTACCGGCGATCTCGGTCCAGGACGCGCTGCCCGACGGGTTGGCGTTCACCGACACCGGTGACGGAACTGCCTCGATCTCGGGCACTCCGCACAGCGGTTCGGGTGGCACCTACGACATCGGCCTTATTGCGAGTAACGGCTTCGCACCTGATGCGACCCAGACGCTCACCGTGACGGTGAACGAGGCACCGGTATTCACGAGTGCTGATGCGGTGACGTTCACGGCTGGTCAGGCGGGGGAGTTCGTCGTTGCTGCGGAGGCGGGGTTCCCGGAGCCGGTCTCCATTGCGACGGAGAGTGTGTTGCCTGAGGGCATGACGTGGGTGGATAACGGTGATGGGACTGCCACGCTGGCTGGTACACCGAGCACTGGCGGGGAGGTCGTGTTGTCGTTGGTGGCCATCAATGACGCTGGGTTGGTCGCTGAGCAGGAGCTCACCGTGACCGTGTATGAGGCGCCGGTGTTCACGAGTTCCGACACAATGACCTTCGTGGCCGGGGTGGCCGATGAGTTCATCGTGACGACGCGACCTGGATTCCCGGAGGCGACGACGATCACCACCTCAGATGCCCTGCCGGCAGGTCTGGAGCTTCTCGACAACGGTGATGGCACGGCCAGCCTCGTTGGTACGCCGAGTTCCGGTGGTGAGAGCATTCTCACGCTCGTTGCGACCAATGATGCGGAGCTGACTGCCGAGCAGGAGCTCACCGTGGCGGTGAACGAGGGACCGGTATTCACGAGTGCTGATGCGGTGACGTTCACGGCTGGTCAGGCGGGGGAGTTCGTCGTTGCTGCGGAGGCGGGGTTCCCGGAGCCGGTCTCCATTGCGACGGAGAGTGTGTTGCCTGAGGGCATGACGTGGGTGGATAACGGTGATGGGACTGCCACGCTGGCTGGTACACCGAGCACTGGCGGGGAGGTCGTGTTGTCGTTGGTGGCCACCAACGACGCTGGGCTGGTCGCTGAGCAGGAGCTCACCGTGACGGTCCTGCAATCACCCGTCCTGATCACCGAGCCGAACCTTGCACTGGTAGCGGGCGTGGCCGGCGAACTGACCATCGAGACCGAGCCGGGATACCCCGGTCAGACAAGTCTCGCGCTGACCGGTGACCTGCCCACGGGAATCGCGTTCGTCGATCACGGTGACGGAACGGCGACGCTCAGCGGCGTGGCAGGACCGGAGTCCGTTGGCGACTACCCGATCACGGTGACGGCGACCAATGCCGCGGCACCGGACGCCGTCGGAGAGGGGGCCGTGACGGTCGCTCTCGCCGACGAGGTGGCTCTTCCCGACGATGAGCCCGCTGGTGACGGAACGCTCGATGGCGTCCCGGCTGAGACGACCGTCGGCCAGGAGATCACCGTGACCGGCACCGGCTTCGCCGCCGGTGCCCCCGTGACGCTCGGCATGTACTCCGAGCCGACGGCGCTGGGCTCGGCGACGGCGGACGACAGTGGCGTGTTCACCGCGACCGTGGTGATCCCGGACACGCTCGGTGAGCACCTTGTGGTCGCGGCAGGGGTGAGCGAATCGGGTGACGTGCAGTTCTTGACCGCACCGACGACGGTCTCCCCGGTCCCCACCGACGACGAGAGCGAGGCGCCAGCGCCGGGAGCAGAGGCCCCCGAGTTGCCCACGACCGGTGCGATGACGGACGGCTTGTCTGTGCTTGCCGTGCTGCTCACCGCACTTGGTGCCGTCCTCCTGAGGCGTCGCCAGCAGTCACTGCACGCGTAACGTCGGCCCGCCCGGTGCGGAAACAGCCCGAACTCACAGGTTGTGAGTTCGGGCTGTTTCGCTTGCCTGGCGATGACGTCGACCGTGGGCGGCTGCCGGTGGGGATGACAGGAATGACAGGAGCCGTCGCTCGCCAGGGCGAGCTCCTCGGCAAATCCTGGCAGCGCCAATGAATGTTGGCTGCCAGCCACCCTCGTTCCTCGGGCGACTGGCAGCCAACATTGGTCGGGATGACAGGATTTGAACCTGCGACCTTCCGCTCCCAAAGCGGACGCGCTACCAACCTGCGCCACATCCCGATACGGCTCCGTCGCCGAGGAGAGTCTACGGTGTCGGCGGAGTGCCTTGGTCCGCGCACCCGCTGCGAGCGAGTAGGCTAGTCGTGCCTCGCGGGTGTAGCTCAATGGTAGAGCCTCTGCCTTCCAAGCAGATGGTGCGGGTTCGATTCCCGTCACCCGCTCCATTCCCTGTGTTCATGATGCTGGGCCGCGGCATTGCCCGTTACCGCCGCCTCCGACGGTGCCGTAGGATAGGTGGCTGCGTCCCGTCCGCTTCCGTATGCCGTTCTCGCTTCTGCGGCCGGACGCACCCAGACCTTGCCTGCGGGCCATCTCGGCGCGGGCACGAGCAACCATGAGTGGAGAGCACGTAGTGAAGAGCGATGTCGAGAATCTCGACCCCACCCGGGCGAAGCTGACCGTGGAGGTGCCTCTGGCCGAGCTGAAGCCGAGCGTGGACCACGCGTACTCCCACATCGCCTCCCAGGTGAACATCCCAGGCTTCCGTCGTGGCAAGGTGCCGCCCCGCATCATCGATCAGCGGGTTGGCAAGGGCGCCGTCATGGAGCACGCCATCAATGAGGCCTTGCCGGGTCTTTACCGCCAGGCGGTCACTGAGGCGGAGTTGAAGCCGCTCGGCCAGCCGCAGATCGAGGTCACGGCCGTGCCCGGTCTCAACGAGGACGCCGACAACCTCATCTTCACCGCCGAGTTGGACGTCCGTCCCGAGATCGAGCTCCCCGACCTCGATGGGCTCACCATCACGGTGGAGAGCAGCGACGTCACCGACGAGGACGTGGAGGAGCGACTCACGTCCCTGCGTGAACGGCACGCCACCTTGGTGGGCGTGGACCGTGCGGCCGCCGACGGCGACTTCGTGACCCTGGACCTCAAGGCCAGCATCGGTGACGAGGAGATCGACTCCGTCTCCGGCGTCTCCTATCAGATCGGCTCCGGCAACATGCTGGAGGGCATGGACGAGGCCCTCACCGGCCTCTCCGCCGATGAGACCACTACCTTCACCGCACCGCTGGCAGGCGGCGATCGTGCCGGTCAAGAGGCCGAGGTCACGGTCACCCCGACCGCCGTCAAGGTCCAAGAACTGCCCGAGGTCGACGACGAATTCGCCCAGACGGCCTCCGAGTTCGACACGGTGGCCGAGTTGCGCGAGAACCTGCGCACGCAGGTGGCTGAGGCCAAGGAGAACAACCGCGCCGTTGCGGCACGTGACCAGCTTCTCGAGCAGCTCCTCGAAGCCTCCGACTTCCCGCTGCCCTCAGGCGTGATCGAAGCCGAGGTGCACCAGCACCTCGAGAACGAAGGGCGCCTGGAAGACGACGAGCACCGCGCCGAGGTGACCGAGGAGACCACCACCACCCTCAAGCGTCAGCTCGTGCTCGACACACTCGCCGAGAAGGTGTCTGTCTCCGTGGGTCAGAACGAGCTCCTGGAGTTCCTGCTCCGGACCGCGCAGCAGTACCAGCAGGACCCGAACGAGTTCATCCAGCAGGCCGACCAGAACGGGCAGATCCCGCTCTTCGTGGCCGAGCTCACCCGCAACAAGTCCCTGGCCGTGGCCCTGCGCCAGGTCAAGGTGGTCGACTCTGCCGGGGAGCCAGTCGATCTTGCTGCCTATATCGGCTCGGACGAGGAGGACGCCGTCCAGGCCGCGATGGCTGAAGCTGAGGCGGCAGGGGTCGAGATCGACGCAGACGGCGAGAGCGCCGATTCCGCCGACAGTGCCGACTCGGCCGACAGTGCTGACTCGGCCGACAGTGCTGACTCGGCCGACAGTGCCGACTCGGCAGAGACTGCAGCCTCGCCCGAGGATGCTGACGAGTCCGAAAAGGCCTGAGTCTTAGCTGCATCCGACGAAGCCCTCGTACCTCGTGTGGTGCGAGGGCTTCGCCGTCCCTCGTGCGCCGTCAGCGAAATAGGCCCGGCCACGGGCAGGTCTGGCACCGCACCGGCGTTAGTGTCATCGCAGACCTTCGACCACGAATCAGACGATCAGGAGCAGGCACGTGAGTGACTTCCCACAGGCCGCCGGCGGCGACACACCAGGTTTCGCGCTGGGTGACCACATCTACAACCGTCTCCTCAAGGAGCGGATCATCTGGCTCGGCTCCGAAGTTCGGGACGAGAACGCCAATCAGATCTGTGCGCAGTTGCTCCTGCTCGGCGCTGAGGATCCCGACAAGGACATCTGGCTCTACATCAACTCTCCCGGCGGCTCCGTGACGGCGGGCATGGCGATCTACGACACCATGCAGTACATCAAGCCTGATGTGGCCACCGTGGCGATGGGGATGGCCGCGTCGATGGGCCAGTTCCTCCTCGCCTCCGGTGCCAAGGGGAAGCGATACGCCACACCGCACGCTCGAGTGATGATGCATCAGCCTTCCGGCGGCATCGGCGGGACCGCCTCAGACATCAGGATCAACGCCGAGTTGATCCTGCACATGAAGCGGGTCATGGCCGAGCTCACAGCCGAACAGACCGGGCGCACCGTGGAGGAGATCAACCGCGATGCCGATAGGGACCGGTGGTTCACCGCCGACCAGGCCCTCGAGTACGGCTTCATCGACCATGTGGTCTCCAGCGCTGACGCCGTCGCAGGCGGCGGCGGCACGAGCGCCTGAGCCCGGTTCACCACTGACAAGGAGCGAGTACATCGTGAACTTTTCCCCCCACGCCTTCGGTGGCCAGGCCCCGCAGAGCCCGGGTGCGCGTTACGTGCTGCCCCAGTTCGAGGAGCGCACCGCCTACGGCTTCAAGCGCCAAGACCCCTACACCAAGCTGTTCGAGGATCGGATCATCTTCCTCGGTGTCCAGGTGGACGACGCCTCGGCCGACGACATCATGGCCCAGCTTCTCGTGCTGGAAAGCCAGGATCCGGATCAGGACATCATCCTGTACATCAACTCCCCGGGCGGCTCGTTCACCGCGATGACGGCGATCTACGACACCATGCAGTACATCCGGCCGCAGATCCAGACTGTCTGCCTCGGCCAGGCGGCCTCCGCGGCGGCTGTGCTGCTCGCAGCCGGGGCACCGGGTAAGCGGCTGGCGCTGCCGAACGCACGGGTGCTGATCCACCAGCCAGCTCTTGAGGGTGGATTCGGACAGGCCTCGGACATCGAGATTCACGCCAACGAGGTGATGCGGATGCGGGAGTGGCTCGAAACCACGATCGCCACGCACAGCGGCACCGATGTGGAGAAGGTCCGCAAGGACATCGAACGGGACAAGATCCTCTCCGCCAAGCAGGCGCTTGACTACGGCCTTGTGGACCAGGTGCTGGACAGCCGCAAGGCCCCGGCCCTGACCGCGGGCAAGAGCAAGGACTGAGCACAGACACCCTCGGCCGGCCCGCCGCGTGACGACACGCGGCGGGCCGCCTGCGATATCCACGTGACGCGCCCCGTATCGTGGACTGTGGTGGTCTCGACGACCTGGTTACGGGTGGTCGCTGGGACTTCGATGGCGCAGAATGATCACGACGACCATGCAGTCGGCCCACGACGGCAGAGAGGTGAGGAGATATGGCGCGAGTAGGTGAAGGCGCTGATCTGCTCAAGTGCTCCTTCTGCGGGAAGAGCCAGAAGCAGGTAGTCAAGCTCATCGCAGGCCCCGGTGTGTACATCTGCGACGAGTGCATCGACCTGTGCAACGAGATCATCGAGGAAGAGCTCGCCGAGGCCAACGAGCTGGGTCTGGTGGACCTGCCGAAGCCGCGAGAGATCTTCGACTTCCTCGAGGAGTACATCATCGGCCAGGAGGACGCCAAGAAGTCGCTCGCCGTGGCTGTGTACAACCACTACAAGCGCGTCCAGAGTGGCCCCTCCGCTGCCTCGACGACCGGCGACGACGGCGACGTTGAGCTCTCGAAGTCGAACATCCTGCTCATCGGCCCCACCGGTTGTGGGAAGACCTACCTCGCCCAGACGCTCGCGAAGATGCTGAACGTGCCGTTCGCGCTCGCCGATGCGACCGCACTTACCGAGGCCGGGTACGTGGGTGAGGATGTCGAGAACATCCTGCTCAAGTTGATCCAGGCGGCTGACTTCGACGTGAAGAAGGCCGAGACGGGCATCATCTATATCGACGAGATCGACAAGATCGCCCGCAAGAGCGAGAACCCCTCGATCACCCGCGATGTGTCCGGCGAGGGTGTGCAGCAGGCGCTGCTCAAGATTCTGGAGGGCACGCAGGCGTCCGTCCCGCCACAGGGTGGCCGTAAGCACCCGCATCAGGAGTTCATCACGATCGATACCTCGAACGTGCTGTTCATCGTTGCGGGAGCCTTCGCAGGCTTGGACGAGATCATCACCAGCCGGTCCGGCCGCCGCGGTATCGGCTTCGGCGCCCCGCTGCGTGACGCCGAACAGGCCGATGTCATCGGCGATGTGATGCCCGAGGACTTGCTGAAGTTCGGTCTGATCCCGGAGTTCATTGGCCGGCTGCCGGTTCTGACCACGGTGACACCACTGGATGCGCCCGCACTCACCCGGATCCTCACCGAACCGAAGAACGCGCTGATCCGGCAATACCAGCGGATGTTCGAGATCGACGGCGTCGAGTTGGAGTTCACCGACGAGGCGATCGAGTCCGTGGCCGATCTGGCGATCCTGCGCGGCACAGGTGCTCGTGGTCTGCGCGCCATCATGGAGGAAGTCCTCCAGCCGGTGATGTTCGATGTGCCGAGCCGTGAGGACATCGCCCGTGTCGTGATCACCCGCGAGGTGGTGCTCGAGAACGTCAACCCCACGCTCGTGCCGCGCGAAGCTCCGCGATCGAAGCGCACCCCTCGGGAGAAGAGCGCCTAAGCGAATCGCGCCTGCCGAGGTCGCGAGAACGCGTCGGAGAAGGCAGGGTGGATAGGACCAGCATCCGATGAGGAAGCGAGGTCTCATTCGTGAATCTTCCCGAGTTGTCTCTGCCTGACCATGCCCCTGTTCTGACTGTGCTGATCGACGCCACGCGCTCCGAGGACGGGCGCAACGCCGTGGTTCTCGACCGGTGGGCTGACCTGTGCCGTTCGGTGATCCTCGATGGTGTCGAGGAGGCGCCTGCGGCCGACATCGAGACGGTCACCTCCGCGCTGGAGCGCCCGACATGGGTCCACGGGCCGCACGGGCGAGTCCTGGTGGCTGCCGCCGGCGAGGTGCTGCTCGACCGGGTGCTCCCGGAACCACCAACCGTGAGCGAAGCCGTGGTCTCGGATCGCCCGCATGCCGTCGCGCTCGCGCACGCAGCTGACGCCGCAGCACTGTATCTCGTTGTCGAGTCCGACCGTGCCGGTGCGCATCTGTCATTGCATGAAGCGTCCGCCGCGATGGGTGACCGCACGCTCGAGGACCGAGAAGTGGACGGCGATCACGACGTGCTGACGAAGGTCCGGCCGAGCCGCGAGTTGCCGCGGGACCGGGTCAATAATCGTGCAGAAGACTCCTGGGAGCGCAACGCCGAGACCGTGGCCGCCGAGGTGGACACGGTGGTGGCTGAGGAGCAGCCCGACCTCGTATTGCTCACGGGCGACGTGCGCTCGACCACCTACGTGGAGGGCGCGCTCGGTGCCCAGGCCCGCGAAGCCCTCGTGGACGTACCGGGGGGCGCCCGCACCGAGGGAATCAACTCCCGCGCCTTTTCCGCCGCTGTGGACGAGGTGGTCACCGAGTTCCGGATGCGTCGGCGAGAGGCGGTTCTCGAGCAGTTCCGCCAGGAGAGCGGCCGGGACGGTGCAGCGGTGAGTGGACTGGCCGACGTCGTCGCCGTGCTGCGGCGCGGACAGGTGGCGCACCTGGTGCTCGATGTCAGCGCCTTCAATACACCCGCCGAGCGGCTCGCTCAGCGCCGGTTATGGATCGGTGACGACCCGCTCCAGTTGGGCATGTCAGCTGAGGATCTCGCCGATCTCGGGGCCTCCGATCCGCGGGAGGTGCGAGCGGACCTCGCCCTCGGCCGCGCGGTACTCGACCAGTCGGCGGGGATCACACTCGCCGAGTCGCTCGAGATCCCTGACGGCGTCGGGGCCGTGTTGCGCTGGAACGACGCCGGCACGCCGGCCGAGACCGCCTACACCCACAGCGGCGACAGCCAACGGGCTCAAGCGGCTGCTCAGGAGTGACGCCCGAACCCCTAAGATGGGGTCATGAGCGATGGGCCCCGCAGCACGGGAGAAACGGCCGGTGCAGCGGTGCCGGAGCGATTGGGCGGGCTGCGCGGAAGCATCGACAACATCGATGCCGCCCTCGTGCACCTGCTCGCCGAGCGATTCAAGTGCACCCAGGCGGTCGGTCGGCTGAAGGCCGAGCACGGGCTCCCGCCCTCGGACCCTGCGCGCGAAGAAGTACAGATCGCCCGGCTGAAGGCGCTCGCAGAGGCAGCAGGCCTTGACCCGGTATTCGCTGAGAAGTTCCTCGCCTTCATCATCGCCGAAGTGATCCGGCACCACGAGGACATCGCCTCCGAGAAGCCTGGGCACACCTGAGCGCTCTGGGCGCCACGACCTCTCACATCGGTCGGCTGCAGCCTGTGCGATAAACATTACGGCGGCGTAACTGCTCGGACCCGTCCGGCGAACACGGCCTCCCTAGCGTCGTACCCACTGATCGGTACGTCACCAGGAGAGGCCACATGTCTACACCAGCGCCGTCGTCCGTCACCGAGGAACCCACGCTCGCAGGAGCCGCGCCGGGCGCTACGACTGTGGCCCCGAAGCGTCGCACCGGCCGGTGGATCGAGCACTGGGACCCGGAGGACCACGCCTCCTGGGAGGGGGGTGGCCGCCGGGTAGCCCGCCGGAACCTGGGGATCTCGATCTTCGCGGAGTTCCTCGGGTTCGGGGTGTGGGCTCTCTGGTCGATCGTGGTACCACAGCTCGCCTCGGCCGGCTTCGCCCTCACCGTAGATCAGCAGTTCTGGCTGATCGCCGTGCCCAGCCTGGTGGGCGCCACTCTGCGCATCCCGTACACCTTCGCCGTCCCGGTCTTCGGGGGCCGGAACTGGACGATCGTCTCCGCACTCCTGCTGCTCCTTCCGACGACGGCACTCGTGTTCGCCGTGCAGCGCCCGGACCTGCCGTTCGAAGCCCTCCTGGCGATCGCCGCCCTCGCCGGCGTCGGCGGCGGCAACTTTGCCTCGTCGATGGCGAACATCTCCTTCTTCTACCCGGAGAAGGAGAAGGGCCGCGCACTCGGGATGAACGCCGCCGGTGGAAATGTCGGCACGGCCGCGGTCCAGCTCGCGGTGCCGCTGGTGATCGTGGCCGGAGCGGGTATCGCTCTGGAGCGTGCCGGACTGATGTTCATCCCGTTGGCGATTCTGGCTGCGTTCCTCGCGTGGCGGTTCATGGACAACCTCGGCACCGCCAAGGCGGACGTGCGCTCTTTCGCCGTGGCCACGCGGAAGAAGCACACCTGGATCATCTCCTTCCTCTACATCGGCACGTTCGGGTCCTTCATCGGCTACTCCGGCGCCTTCCCCACGCTGATGCGTAGCGAGTTCCCTGAGATGACGCTCTCTATCGCGTTCGTCGGCGCCCTGGTCGGATCCGTGGCCCGGCCGCTCGGCGGCATCATCGCCGACAAGGTCGGCGGGGCTTGGGTCTCGATCATCTCCTACGCAGTGATGGCTATCGGCGCGATGGGGGTGATCCAGGCGCTGGGAGGCGGCAATTTCGGCCTCTTCTTCGGTTCGTTCATGGTGCTGTTCATCGCCTCAGGTGTGGGGAACGGGTCGATCTACCGGATGATCCCGGCGGTGTTCCGTGCCGGCGTCCACACGCCTGAGGAAGCCTCCCGGGCCCGCCGTGCAGCCGCCGGATGTATCGGCATCGCCGGAGCCGTCGGCGCCTTCGGCGGGTTCCTCATCCCTCGCGGATTCGCCGTCTCCACCGATCTGGCCGGTTCGCTGATGCCCGCCCTGTGGCTGTTCATCGCCTGCTACGGCGCAATGGCCGTGGTCACCTGGGCTGTGTATGTGCGCCGCGGTTCGGCAATCGCCGCCGCTGGCATCTGATGGCGGCGAGCGTGACAGAGCCCGTCACTACGGCGGCGGCTCAGACGCACTGTCCGTATTGCGCCCTCCAGTGCGGGATGGCCTTAGAACCTGCTAACGGTGCCGTTCCGGTGACGGTCAGTCCCCGGCAGTTCCCGACGAACGCCGGTGGCCTGTGCCAGAAGGGGTGGACCAGCGCTGAACTGTTGCGCACTCCGGATCGGATCACCACGCCATTGCTGCGCGCCCTCGACGGTGAGCTGCGCCCGGTGAGCTGGGAGGAGGCGCTGACTGCCATCACCGATCGAGTCTCGAGTATCCAGGCCGACCACGGCCGCGAGTCGGTGGCCGTGTTCGGCGGTGGCGGTCTGACCAATGAGAAGGCCTACGCCCTGGGCAAGTTCGCCCGCACGGTGTTGCGGACCCCGAATATCGACTACAACGGCCGGTTCTGTATGTCCAGCGCAGCGGCTGGCACCAACCGTGCCTTCGGCCTCGACCGCGGGCTACCGTTCCCGTTGACCGACCTGGCGGGTGCGGACGTGGTGGTGCTGCTCGGTTCGAACCTGGCCGAGACGATGCCCCCCTCTGTGCAGCACCTCGAGCAGGTCCGCGGCCGGGGCGGCCTCGTGGTGGTCGATCCGCGCAGAAGCCGGACGGCGGCCCTCACCGGGGAGCCGACCGGCACCTGGGGCGAGGGCAGTCAGGGTGTGCACGTCCAACCTGTCCCGGGCACCGACCTGGTGGTGCTGCTCGCGCTCACGCACGTGATCATCGCCGAAGACCTCATCGACCCTGAGTACCTGGCCGAACGGGCCACGGGGTTCGACCAGGTGCGCCGGTCCGTCGCCGCGTGGTGGCCAGAGCGTGCCGAGACGATCTGCGGGGTGCCTGCCGGCACGCTGCGCCGGGTGGCCCGGATGCTTGCCGCCGCAGCGCCGGTCCACGGCGGCCGGGGTGCGTATCTGCTCACCGGGCGTGGGGTGGAGCAGTCCAGCCAGGGCACGGCCACGGTCACGGCCACCATCAACCTGGCGCTCGCCCTCGGGCTGCCGGGCCGGGTGGGCAGCGGTTACGGAGCCATCACCGGCCAGGGCAACGGTCAGGGCGGTCGTGAGCACGGGCAGAAGGCCGACCAGCTCCCGGGCTACCGCTCGATCACCGATCCGGCCGCCCGCGCACACGCCGCCGCCGTCTGGGGTGTCCCGGAGGCGAGCATCCCCGGCCCTGGGCGCCCCGCCGTCGAACTACTCACCGGGCTCGGCCAGCCGCTCGGTGAAGAGGCCCTGGCCGGACGAGCTGGACCACGTGCCCTGTTCGTGCACGGATCGAACGTGCTGGTCAGTGCCCCGAATGTGAACCGGGTGGCCGCTGCGCTGGACCGGCTCGATCTGCTCGTGGTGTGCGACTTCGTGCCTTCGGAGACGGCTCAGCGCGCCGATGTGGTGCTGCCGGTGACCCAGTGGGCCGAGGAGGAGGGCACGATGACCTCCCTGGAGGGCCGGGTGATCCGCCGCCGTCAGGCGGTGGAACCGCCCGGGCAGGCGCGATCCGAGCTGTGGATTTTCGCAGAGCTGGCTCGGCGCCTCGGATCGACGGTCCGGTTCGACACCGACCCTGCCGAGGTGTTCGACGAACTCGCCCGTGCCTCGGCTGGGGGAGTGGCCGACTACGCCGGGCTGAGCCACACCAGGCTGGACGCCGACGAGGCCGAGGAAGGCCCCGGCTTCTTCTGGCCGGTGCCCACTCCGGACCATCCAGGAACACCACGAACGTTCCTGGATACGTTCGCCACACCGGACGGTCGCGCCCGGATGATCCCGGTGGACCACCACGCACCCGCGGACGATGTGCGGCCCGAGACGCCGATCTACCTGGTCACCGGCCGCGTGCTGCAGCACTACCAGTCCGGTGCACAGACCCGTCGGGTCGCGGAACTGAACCGGATCGTGGCCGAACCTCAGGCGGAGATTCACCCGCTGCTGGCCACCCGGTTGGGTATCGACGACGGCGTTCTGGTCCGGCTCCGCTCGGCCCGCGGTGTGGCCGTGGCCCGTGCCCGATGGTCGGAGTCCATCCGCACCGACACCGTCTTCATGCCATTCCACTTCAGCGGCACCGGCAGCGTGAACCTGCTGACCAGCGATGCCACCGACCCGATCTCGGGGATGCCCGAGTTCAAGGTGTGCGCCATCGCATTAGAGCCATCCGAAGGCCGTTCAACGACAGGAGTGCATCGATGAGCGCCCCACGCCGGATCGTGGTGATCGGCCATGGGATGGTCGGTGCCCGGTTCGCCGAGGACCTGATCGCCCGCGCGGACCCCGGCAGCGTGACAGTGCAGGTCCTGGGCGCCGAGGAGTACGAGCCCTACAACCGGGTGCTGCTCAGCGAGGTGGTGGCCGGCCGGTCCGATCTGACCGCCCTGACCCTGCCTGCCATACGGTCGGAGCATCTGCAGATCCGCCACGGCTCTGCAGCGCGCATGATCGATACCCATGCGCGTCGTGTGGGAACCGACGACGGGTGGTACGACTACGACCACCTCGTGCTGGCCACGGGGTCGGCCGCCCGGATCCCCGCCGTCGATGGGCTGCATCCGGACCTGCCGGCCGGAGTGCACGCCCTGCGCACGCTCGACGATGCCCGCGAGATCGTGGCGGGATGCGCCAATGCCCGCACCGCCACCGTCATCGGCGCCGGAGTGCTCGGACTTGAGGCAGCGTGCGGGCTGATTCGCCGTGGCCTGGAGGTCACCGTGCTGCACACCGGCGCCGGGCCGATGGACCGCCAGCTCGATCCGGCCGCCGCCACCGTGGTCACGGCTGAGCTGCGCCGCCTCGGCGCCACCGTGATCACCGATGCACGCACGACGGCGGTGCGCACCAGTGGCGGCAGACTCACCGGGGTGGTCGCTCGAGTCGGAGAGGCGCAGCAGCACGTGCCCACCGATCTGCTGGTGCTGGCCTGCGGGACTGAGCCGGAGACGGCGCTCGCCCGGCAGGCGGGCCTACCCGTGGATCGCGGGGTGCTGGTGGGCCAGGACCTGACCAGCCCGGCAGATGCACGGGTGCACGCGATCGGGGATTGCGCCCAGCCACCCGAGGGAGGTACCGGCCTGATCGCCCAGGGGTGGGACCAGGCCCGCCGCCTCGCCGAACACCTCACTGCGCAGGACTCCACGACCAGCGACTCCTCGACCCGGGCTGGTGGCGAGCGGCCCAGTATGGCGTTGCGGCTCAGCCTGGCCGTGGTCTCCCGGCCCATCGATCGCGCCGCTGGGTCGTCGCCGCCGGTCGCGGCCCCGGATGCAGCCCCGGCCGCCGGCACCGATGTGGTGCGGCTCAAGGCCGCCGGCCTGGACGTCGTCACGATGGGGACGCCCGCGCGCAGGGGCGATGACCCAGCCGAGCGCACCGTCACCCTCGCCGACCCGGACGGTGGGCGGCACCTGAGCGCCACCGTCCGTGATGGCGTCCTCGTGGCTGCCTCGTGTGTGGGTGCACCGGACGTGGGCGCCGATCTGGTGGCCAGCTATACCCGCCGCCTGCCGGTACCGAATGACCCCGCCCACCTGCTGCTGCGCCCCCTCACTCAGGCGCCGGCGCCCGCGGCCGACCCCTCCCGGATGCCGGAGAGCACCACCGTGTGCACCTGCAACGGCGTCAGCAAGGGCGACATCGTCGCCACCTGGCGGCGCGGAGCCCAGTCCACGGAGGAGATCGCACGCACCACCCGGGCCACCACCGGCTGCGGCGGCTGTACGGACGCCGTCTGCGGGCTCGCGCAGTGGCTCGCGGAGTGTGAACCAGCCGCCACGTCAGGTGCCTCTCAGGGTGAGGGGCCCGACGGTGAGAAAACCGTGACGGCGGCGCAACGCACCGCGCACACGTGCGAAATCGCAGCCGAATAGCGTGCTCTGACATAGCCGATGGTTCCGAGAGGAGCCCGTGATCGAACCCCAGGGAGTGCACGCCATGACCGGAGCCAAGCACGTTGTCGTCGTCGGAGGCGGCATGGTGGCCCAGCGCCTGGTGGAGGCACTCGTGGCGCGGGACACCGATCAGGCGTGGCGCATCTCGGTGTTCGCCGAGGAGCCGCTGAAGCCGTACGACCGCGTCGCGCTCACCTCCTACTTCTCTGCGCGGGACGCCGACGAACTCACTCTCGGTGACCCGGCGCTCTGGGATGACCCGAGGGTCACGCTGCACCGCGACCGGGCAGTGACAAGCATCGACCGTGCAAGCAAGCAGGTGACCGACCGGCTCGGCAACATCTGGGACTACGACGAACTGGTACTCGCCACCGGGTCCAGCGCTGCGATGCCGCCGATCCCGGGTAATGACCTGCCGGGCGTGTTCGTCTACCGCACCATCGATGACGTGGCCGCGTTGCGTGGATGGGTCGAGGCGAAGCGTGAGGCTGGTCGGGGAAGCTCGTTCGATCGTCCGGTGCGTGGCGCCGTGATTGGTGGTGGTTTGCTGGGACTCGAGGCTGCCGGTGCGCTGCGGGCACTTGGCGCACAGGCCACGGTGATCCAGTTCGGCACTCACCTGATGGATGCCCAGATCGACCTCGGCGGTGGCCAGGCGCTGACCCGGCTGATCAACGATCTCGGGATCGCCGTGCGCACGGACAGCGCCACCCAGCAGATGCGACAGTCCAAACGCACCGGCCACGTCGGGCGGCTCGACTTCGCCGACGGTGGCCGACTGGACGTCGATGTGGTGGTGGTGGCCACCGGGGTGCGACCTCGGGATGAGCTGGCGCGGGCAGCCGAGCTGCCGGTGGGGGAGCGTGGTGGCGCCGTGGTCGACCTGGCGTGCCACACGGAGGATCCGCACGTCTGGGCAGTCGGTGAGGTCGCGTGCATCGGGGGACGATGCATCGGGCTGGTGGCTCCTGGGTATGCGATGGCCGAGGTGGTCGCGGACCGGCTGCTGGGCGGGGATGCGACCTTCCCAGGCGCGGACACCGCCACCAAACTGAAACTGCAAGGGGTGGATGTGGCCAGCTTCGGTGACGCCTTCGGGCGCACCGAGGGATCGATGGAGGTGGTCTTCGCCGATCCCGTGGCCGGGATCTACAAGAAGCTGGTGCTCTCCGACGACGGACGGACCCTCCTCGGTGGGGTGTTCGTGGGAGATGCCTCCCCGTATGCCAGTTTGCGGCCGATGCTCGGTTCCGAGTTGCCGGGGGACCCGTCCGCCTACCTGGTGCCGGACACTGCCGGTGGCGGCGGG
Source organism: Ruania halotolerans (assembly GCF_021049285.1). GTDB lineage: Bacteria > Actinomycetota > Actinomycetes > Actinomycetales > Beutenbergiaceae > Ruania > Ruania halotolerans. Next base: position 2,817,237 of record NZ_CP088017.1, on the reverse strand, counting down.
CTGGCCGGTCTCGAACTCCCCGACGACGCCGCCGTGTGCTCGTGCAACAACGTCTCCGCCGGCACCATCCGCGGGGCAGTGACCGAGCACGGGTGCACGGATCTGGCTGGGGTGAAGGCGTGCACGAAAGCGGGCACCAGTTGCGGCTCGTGCCTGCCGCTGGTGAAGAAGATCAGCACCACCGAGCTCGAGAAGGCGGGGGTGGAGGTCTCGAATGCACTGTGTGAGCATTTCGAGCTCTCCCGCGCGCAACTCTTCGACGCCGTCCGGGTGGCCGGCCTGCACACGTTCAGCGAGATCATCGACAGGTTCGGCCGGTCCACCGATCCCGCCTCGGGCCCGGGCCGGGGATGTGACATCTGCAAGCCCGTGATCGCCTCCGTGCTCGCCTCGCTCGGCAACGGGCACATCCTCGAGGGTGAGCAGGCCACCCTGCAGGACACCAACGACCACGTGATGGCGAATATGCAGAAGGACGGTACCTACTCGGTGGTGCCGCGGATTCCGGGCGGTGAGATCACTCCGGAGGGGCTGCTCGTGATCGGTCAGGTGGCCAAGGACTTCGGTCTGTACACGAAGATCACCGGTGGGCAGCGGATCGACATGTTCGGCGCCCGGATCGAGCAGTTGCCGCAGATCTGGAAGCGGCTGGTCGAGCACGGGTTCGAGTCCGGGCACGCCTACGGCAAGTCGCTGCGGACGGTGAAGTCCTGTGTGGGCTCCACCTGGTGCCGGTACGGGGTGCAGGACTCAGTGGCGATGGCAGTGGAGTTGGAGCTGCGGTACCGGGGACTGAGGTCTCCGCACAAGATCAAGCTCGGCGTCTCCGGCTGTGCCCGCGAATGTGCCGAGGCGCGCGGCAAGGACGTCGGCGTGATTGCCACCGACAAGGGGTGGAACGTCTACGTGGGTGGTAACGGCGGGTTCACCCCGCGGCATGCGAAGCTGCTCGCCGAAGACCTCACCTCTGAGGAATTGATTCGCACCATCGACCGGTTTCTCATGTATTACATCCGCACTGCTGACCGGTTGCAGCGCACGGCACCGTGGATTGAGGACGTCGAGGGCGGCCTCGACGGCGTCCGTGAGGTTGTCCTGGAGGACAGCCTCGGGATCGCCGATGACCTGGACGCCGCGATGGCCGCACATGTGGGTGCCTACCAGGACGAGTGGGCGGCGGTACTGGAGGACCCGGAGAAACTGCGCCGGTTCGGTTCGTTCGTGAATGCCCCAGAGACGCCGGACCCGGATCTGGCCTATGTGAAGGAACGCGATCAGATTCGCCCGGCCACACCCGCGGAGCGGGAAGCCGACGGTGCAGACCTGATCCGCCCGGTGATGATTGCTGGCGCCACCTTGGAGGTGCGCTCATGAGTGAGACCACTGCTGAGACGGGCACCTGGGTTGCCGTGTGTGCCCTCGAGGAGCTCACTGTGGAACGCGGGGCCGCCGCATTGGTGGGCGGGCTGCAGATGGCACTGTTCCGCACCCCCGATGACGCCGTGTACGCAGTGGCCCAGCGTGACCCGTTCAGCGGAGCGAATGTGATGTCTCGTGGGATCGTCGGCACCCGGCAGGGGGAGCCGACGGTGGCGGGTCCGCTGTACAAGCAGGTGTTCTCGCTGCGCACCGGGGCATGCCTGGAACGCGCCGGGTACGAACCGCTCGACGGGACTCCAGATCTGACCACCTGGCCCGTCCAGGTGGTGGACACAGTGGTGCAGGTACAGACTTCTCACAGTCGCGACCAGGAAGATGTGAAGTCATGACCTCCATGTTCGGCCTCGATCTGGCGGGTCGCACCGTGCTGATCGCCGGTGGCGGTCCCGTGGCGGCGCGGCGCGCCCAGGCGTTGTTCGACGACGGCGCCCGGTTGCGGGTCGTTGCCCCGTACGTGTGCGAGGACCTCGCCGATCTGCTGCTGATCGCTCCGGATCGCACCGACTGGTTCGAGCGTGAGGTGGTCCGTGCCGATCTCGAGGGGGCGTGGCTGGTGCTCGCCGCGACCGACTCGGTGCAAGCGAATGCGGAGGTGGCCGGGTGGGCCGAGCAGGCCCGGATCTTCTGCATCAATGCCGGTTCAGCGGACCAGGGGACGGCCCGCACACCGGCGACGACTCGGTCCGGTGATCTGCTCGTCGGTGTGGTCACCGATGTCTCCCGCAGCGCCGCCGGTGCGGACCCGCGCCGGGTCGCCGGCGTGCGGGACCAGATCGGTGATCTGCTGCGCGCCGGAGTCGACCAAAGGCGCCAACGCCCGGCTTCGGGCCAGGTGACGCTCGTGGGTGGGGGACCGGGCGCCGTCGATCTGCTGACCGTACGCGGACGGCGGGCGATCGCCGAGGCAGACGTGGTGGTGACCGACCGGCTCGGGCCGGTGGATGTGCTCGCCGATCTGGCTCCCGGGGTGGAGGTCATCAACGTGGGCAAGACACCGGGCCATCACCCGGTGCCCCAGCACGAGATCAACCGCATCCTGGTGGAGCAGGCCCAGCGCGGCCGGCAGGTGGTCCGGCTCAAAGGTGGTGACCCGTTTGTCTTCGGGCGTGGTGGCGAGGAGGTCATCGCCTGCCGTGAGGCAGATGTGCCGGTGCAGGTGGTGCCTGGTATCAGCAGCGCACTCTCGGTGCCGGCCCTGGCTGGGATCCCGCTCACGCACCGTGGCACGTCGGCGTCCTTCCATGTGACCAGCGGGCACGACGGATTGGACTCCGCGGCGCTCGTGGCGGTCGTTGAGCGGAGTGCGACCCTGGTGATCCTGATGGGAGTGTCGAAACTGGCCTCGATCACCGCCCAGGCACTCGAGGCCGGCGCCGACCCGGCCACGCCTGCGGCCGTGGTCGAACGCGGGTCCACTCCCACCGAGCGGATCACCCGCAGCACGCTGGGCGGGCTGGCGGACGATGCGCAGCGCCTTGAGGTGAAGGCGCCCGCGATCATTGTGATCGGGGATGTGGCCGACGACGAAAGGCTCGGCCCCACGTGAGCACGGACGAACCATCTCAGCGAGCTGAACTTCGCCAGGTGATGGCCGGCTGCACGGTGTTGCTGACGGCGGACCGTCGCAAGGGGGAGCTGGCCGCAGCGTTGACGCGGCGTGGCGCCGCGGTGCGGCACGCCCCCGCACTGAGTATTACCTCGCATGTGGATGACGACCAACTGCTCGCCGATACTCGCTCCCTGATCGAGGCCCCACCGGACGTGGTGGTGGTGACCACGGGTATCGGCTTCCGCGGGTGGATCGAGGCCGCCGACGCCCACGGGATGGCCGAGCCACTGCTGGCGGTGCTCGCGCGATCACGGATCGTGGCGCGCGGTCCGAAAGCGCGAGGTGCGATCCAGGCGGCTGGTCTCACGGCGGATTGGGTGGCCGAGTCCGAGACGTCCGCAGAGATCGCCGATGTGCTGCTCGGCGAGGGTGTGGCCGGCCTCCGGGTGGCGGTGCAACACCACGGCGCCGGCGCTGATGGGCTCGATGTGGTGTTCGCCGAGGCCGGGGCGCAGGTGCGCAGCCTGGTGGTGTACCGGTGGGGCCCGCCGCCGGACCCGGGGGCATTGCGAGATTCCGTGCACGCAGCGGCCGAGGGCGAGATCGACGCGGTGGTGTTCACCTCGGCGCCCGGCGCCGAAGCCTGGCTCGCTGCGGCAGAGAGCGAGCACGTGGGGGAGGCCGTGTTCGCCCGGTTCCGCGACTGGTCGATGGTGCCGGCAGCAGTGGGACCGGTGACGGCGAAGCCGCTGGAGCATCGCGGTATCGCACCGCTGCAGCCCGATCGGGGCCGACTCGGCGCGTTGGTGCGCACCCTGGTGGCGCACTACGAGCATGCCGAGACGGTGGCACTGTGCACGCCGGTGGGGACTCTGCAGATCCGATCTCGGGTGGCAGTGCTGGACGGGCACGTGCTACCGCTCTCACCCAGTGGGATTGCCGTACTGCGACTGTTGGCATCGTCCGCGGGAGGGGTGGTCTCGCGGGAGGCGGTCCTAGCTGTGCTGCCGGGGGTGTCGAACGATCCGCATGCGGCCGAGGTGGCGATCGCGCGGTTGCGGGAGGTGGCCGGCAAGGAACTGATCAAGACCGTGGTCAAGCGCGGTTACCGGCTCGAGGTCACGGGTCACTGATCACCAGGTGCTGAAGAGCGTGAATGCGATCGAGCCCACCACCATCGCCACCACGACGATCGCCGCCACGAGGGCTCGGGTGCGTCGGTTCTGCATCGAGGCCTCCCTTCGTGCATCGTCTGCCTGGTGGCTGATCCTCGTGTCACCGTACCGCGGGGCTCATGTCTCCTGATCCACCGCCTTGCCTCCTGATCCACCGTCTTCACGTGCGGCGGGTTCTCACCGCGCCCACGATGAAGGGGGAGAGACCAGCGCCCACCAGCAGACCCGTTGCCACATTCGAGACCGGGTCAAGGAACGCGTCCGTCTCCACCCGCGCACCGTCCACCTCCCAGGTGCAGATGAGCCGGGTAGGGAACGGCTCGAGTTGTGCGTCACGGAAGGACAAGCCCGGCTTGCCGTCAATAGTTGCCGGCACTGTGTCGGCGCGCTCCTGGCACACCAGATCGCTGCCGGTCTTCAGGACAGAGCCGTAGGTGGCGATCGCGACGAGCAGTCCTAGAGCGATCGCGCAGACCCCAGCGGCCCGGACTTGGTGCATGGCTTGGATCGCCCCATTCATCGTGAACTTGCTCATGGCCACCGGCCCCACGTGTACCGGAAGCGGTGCGTGCAGGCCCGCATTTCACGATACGTCGGGAATCAGCCCTCTCCGAGATCGCGCCGGACTTCACTGTGTCCTCCTGCCGACGCACAGTGCCACGGCCTGCTGACTACCCGGTGCCACGGCAGTATTGACGACCTTGAAGCCTCAATACACCGACTACCCGCTTCCTCGACCTACCGCTCGCCTCACGACGTCGCCGCCGTGACCACCGCGCTGACTCGACATGCCGATATCCCCGCTGGGCAGGGGCCTCAGCGGGGTTCGGGGCGGGGGAGTCAGAACGGTGGCGGGTCAGCATCTGTGGTGACAAGGCCGGTGGGCGCGGAACCGGAGACTACGGAGCCAGCGACTGCGGAACTCGAGACTGCGGAACCGCGCACGGAACCGCCAGTCTCACCACCACCTCCGGCCGGACCGCACGCATGGCGGTGGGTACCCCGCGCCTCGATCGCGGCGTCGGCCCCTTCTGCGATCAAGGTGTTCAACGACCGGCGTGGTCCAGAACCAGGGTCCGGCCCCGTGGCGGCTCGCGGCCAGGGCGGTGGGTCGGGTCGGTCGCGATGGCTGGTGTGCCCGCATGGAGTCGGGCCACTCGGGACTCGGAACGTGCCCCGACCGTCGACGAGGTGTTGCTCACCGGACGGTGAGGTCCACAGGTAGGTGCCCGGGGTGACCATCACGTAGGACCAGGACGCACGCGTCTTCGCCCGGTGATGCCGGCGGCACAACGGGGCCAGATTGCAGCCGCAGGTCGGGCCACCGTCCTCGAACGGGACGATGTGGTCCAGATCGCAGCCGCGTGCCCGCCGGGTACAGGAGGGGAACACGCATTGCGGATCCCGTGTGATCACCTGTTCGCGCAGCCGCGGTGGGCTCTCGTACGCCTCACTCGGGTAGTGCCCGGCGAGGTCGACGACCGGCCGAACCAGTATTCGGGTGCCGGAGGTACCGCACCATGACCGGATCTGCTCGGCGGTGACGGGGGAGCGAGTGTTCTCGCACCGGCCAAGGGCCCCGGAGTTCTTCCCGGCGGCGTCGGGGTCGAGAGCGTCGGCGCTCAGGTGCACAACGAGTACGACCCGGCGGCCTGGATCGGCGGGCCGGTTGTGGGTGATGGTGGCCGGTGGTGTTGCGCCATCGCAGTTCTGGCCGTGCCGGCGATCGATCTCTCCCCGCGGGTGTTCGTCTTGGTGCGCCGCCTCGCCGCCGGCGGGAGCAGTCTCACCCCCGGAGGGAGCAGCCTCACCCTCGGCGGGAGCAGCCTCACCCTCGGCGGGAGCAGCCTCACCCTCGGCGGGAACCGGCAGCATCAACTCACGCCGCGCGATCTCGCCGACGGCCCGGGCCCGCCGCACGTCTCTGCTCTCGGTTGAACCCCAGGCAGACAACTGCGCGGCGCTCGCGGACACGGCGGCATCGAGATCGATCGCATCGGCCGTATCCAGTTCTCCCTCGACCATTGTGGTGCTGCGTGAGCCGGGCAGGTCGGGATTCGTGGTGTCGCCGAGGCGGATGTCGAACCCCAGGCGCTCTTCGCTCCGGCGCCGCCGTGCCTCGGCCGCCTCAGGATCGAACTGGTCGAGGGCCGCGTCGACGGCCCGCTGTACCTGGGCCCCGGAACAGGACCCGATGACCGGGGCAAGCTGGGCGTCCACCCAGGCTGCGCCGTCGGCAGGCAGTGCCGTGGTGCTGCGGGCGACCTCCCGGGCCCGCCACAACCGCACCTGGCCGGCGTTCACGCGGTCCCACAGCATCGGCAACCGGAACGCCAGTTCGGTCACCTCACCCACGTATGCACGCGCCGCATCGCCGGACATACTCAGCGTGGTGGCCAGCTCGCAGAAGGCCAGATCCCACACCAGGGGCGCACCTGGGCCGGCGAGCCGCATCGGTGAATGCAGACCCGCCAGCGCGGGCCGGACCACCGGTTCATCGAGGTCAACTACATGATCGGCGAACGCATCGGTGCGAGCACCGTCCACGCAATGCCCCCGCACCCAGTCCACCACGAGCCGGGCCGACTCCACCTCCCACGCCGACGCTGCCTCGCGCGCCCGACGCAGCGACATCAGCACACCCTCGCGCGGTGCGCGGGGCCCACGCGGGCCCCGGCCCGCCATCGGGATCCACGGTGCTGTCGTCGTCATGGTTCCACTCAACCATCGACCACCGACATTGCTGATGGACGGGCGTGCCGGCCATGCCCTTTCCACCAACTGTCGCATTCTGACGTGGCGGGCTGGCGCGGGAAGGTGCGGGCCGCCGTCGGCGTTAGATTGCATGTACCCCACCGAAAGGACGCCTCGATGCTCCCCCTGACCCTTGGCTACAAGGCATCCGCTGAGCAGTTTGCCCCCCGAGAGCTCGTGGAACTGGCCGTGGCGGCCGAGGCGCACGGGATGGAGTCGGTGGCGGTGAGCGACCACTTCCAGCCCTGGCGCCATGACGGTGGCCACGCACCGTTCTCGCTCGCGTGGATGGCGGCGGTGGGTGAACGGACCGAACGGATCAGGATCGGTACGTCGGTGATGACGCCGACATTCCGGTACAACCCCGCCGTGCTCGCTCAGGCGTTCGCCACGATGGGGGTGCTCTATCCCGGGCGGATCATGCTCGGCGTGGGCTCCGGTGAGGCGCTGAATGAGATCGCCACCGGCTTCGCCGGTGCCGGCGAGCAGGAGTGGCCGGAGTTCAAGGAGCGTTTTGCCCGGCTCCGTGAGGCCGTGCGGCTGATGCGTGCCCTCTGGGCGGGGGACCGGGTGGACTTCGAGGGCGAGTACTACTCCACCCACGGGGCCAGCATCTACGACAAGCTCGACGGCGGGATCCCCGTCTACATCGCGGCCGGCGGTCCGATGGTGGCCCGGTATGCCGGGCGGGCCGGCGACGGCTTCATCTGCACCTCCGGTAAGGGGATGGACCTCTACACCGAGAAGTTGATCCCGTCCGTAGCCGAGGGGGCCGCCAAGGCCGAGCGCGACGCCGAGCAGATCGACCGGATGATCGAGATCAAGATCTCCTACGACACCGACCCCGATCTGGCGCTGGAGAACACCCGATTCTGGTCGCCACTCTCGTTGAGCGCCGAGCAGAAGCACTCCATCAACGACCCGATCGAGATGGAACGCGCCGCTGATGCCTTGCCGATCGAGCAGATCGCCAAGCGCTGGATCGTCGCCTCGGATCCCGACGATGCCGTGGAGCAGGTGCTCGCTTACCGCCAGGCCGGGTTTAATCACCTGGTGTTCCACGCTCCGGGGCATGACCAGCGGCGATTCCTTGAGCTGTTCGAGCGCGACCTGGCGCCGCGGTTGCGGGCGGCCGGCTGACTCACTCGGTGAGACGCCTGTGACCTGGGCGTCATGCGGGCGAACGGTTGTGGAAACGTTGCGACCTTACGGTGAGCCACGCACGGTACGGCACGAGAAGAGCGAGGACCCGATGACTGCGACGCCCCCCACTTCGGGCAGCCCCGTGCTGTTGGCATGTTCGCACGGAACGTCCTCTCCGATCGGTCAGCGCTCGATCGCCGCACTCGTGGACGTGGTTGCCCACCAGCGCCCTGATCTGCACGTCGCCGCTGCGTTCGTCGACGTGCAGGACCCCGACGTGCCGTCATCCCTGGACGCACTGGGCGAGACTCCCGTTCGCGTGGTGCCGCTGTTGCTCTCGGCCGGGTACCACGTGCACGTAGATCTTGCTGAAGCCGTCGATGGGCGCGAGCATGCGCAGGTCACCGGCGCACTGGGACCGGACTCGCGGATCGTGCGGTTGCTGGTGCGGCGCCTACGCGAGGCAGGGCTGCGCGAGGACGATGTGGTGGTGCTCGCGGCCGCAGGATCGTCCAACGTGAGTGCGGTGGCCGACTGTCGTCAGGTGGGGGATGAGCTCGGAGCGGCCTTGGGTCGTCGGGTCACCACAGCGTTTCTCTCCGCGGCACAGCCGCGCCTTCCCGACGGCGTAGCCCAGGCCCGCAGCCGCCTCACCTCCCGTGGGGGCCGGGTCGTGGTGGCCACGTATCTGCTCGCCCCCGGATATTTTGCCGACTTGGCGGCCTCCTACGGTGCTGACGTGGTCACGCCCCCGTTGCTCATCGAGACCGAACCCCCCGCGGCAGAGCTCGTGGAGATCGTGCTCGATCGTTACCGTGGAGTATGAGAATTCTCCGGGGAGCATTCTCAAGTGTGGCGGGTGTGACGCCCGCCGCGGATGACAGCAGCGGACAGTCCTGACTCCTCAATTCAGCGTCGGCACGATTCAGTCCACCGTCAGCACGATCTTGCCGGTGGTGTGGCCGGACTCGATCGCGGTGTGCGCCGCCGCTGCTTCGGTCCACGGCAGAACCTGGTCGATAATCACCTCGAAGCGCCCGTCAGCCACCAGTGCCGCCACCTCGCCGAGTGCGTGCCAGGCCCGCCCCTGTGACCCTTCGGACACGACCGCATCGGTTTCACCCGAGAAGTCCGCGATCGTCACCACCCGGGTGGGATCGCCGGTGAGTTCGATGAGCTCCGCTACCGAGCCCTTCCCGGCCAGGTCCGCCGCCACCAGCTCCGCGCCCTGGCCAGCCAGCAGCTCTCGCACCCGCTGGGCCAGCCCTGGCCCATAGGTAGTCGGCAGTGCGCCGAGCCGGCGCAGCAGGTCGTGCTTGGCTTCCGACGCCGTCCCCACGACGGTCAGGCCGCGCAGCATGGCCAGCTGGACCAGTGTGGTGCCGACCCCACCGGAGGCCCCATCGACCACGAGCACCTGCCCGTCCCGGGCGTCGAGCCGGTCCAGGATCCGCATCGCGGTCTCGGCCACGGTCACCACGGCCGCCCCCTGCTCGAAGGTGACCTCATCGGGAAGGTGCGCGAACGCCGTCAGCGTGCTCCGCTCCGCCGTCACGGACGTTCCGGCGCCGAACACCCGGTCCCCCTCGGCATACCCCTGCACGCCCTCGCCGACCTCGTCCACCACCCCTGCGGCGTCCAGCCCCGGGATGCGCGGCGCCCGTAGGCGCCGGCCCTCGGGGGCGAACGCTCCGGAACGTAGCTTCGCATCGATCGGGTTCACCGCTACCGCCCGGGTGGCGATCCGTACTTCGCCCGGGCCTGCGTGCGGCTCCTCGGCCTCACCCAGGGCGAGCACGTCCGGTCCACCGTAGGTGTGATGTTGCAGGGCTCGCATGAGTGTTCCGTTCTCTACCGGGACTGTTTCGGTTCGGGCGGCACGAGCTCGCCGACCACGTGCACACCGTCGGACGCATCTGCAGCGGTCACAGTGAGTTCACCGCTCACTCGCCCGGCCGCGCGTAGGTCACTGAGCACCGCGCCTACCCGGTCGTGGTCGGCGGCGTTCAGGTGCAACTCGGCTGAGACGAACGTGGCCTTCTGGGAGACCTTCGCCTCCGACTTCACCTTCCGCAATGCAGCCAGCGTGGACCCGGCCACCCGGACGAGCGCCGGATCGCCGTCGCCGGCGGCCTCGCGAAGCACCTCAGACGTCGGCCAGGCCCCGCGGTGCACGGACCCCTCCCGCCACCAGGACCAGACCTCCTCCGTGGCGAACGGGAGGAACGGTGCGAACAGGCGCAGCAGTGTGTCCAGGGACAGCCACAGCGCTGCGCGCGCACTGGCCACGGCCTCTGGTGATGCCGAGGTCGTCTCCCCACCGTAGGCGCGATCCTTGACCAACTCGAGGTAGTCATCGCAGAACGTCCAGAAGAACGACTCCGCTGCCTCCAGTGCGCGGGCGTGATCAAACGCCTCGAACCCGGTGGTGGCCGTCTCCACCACGGTTGCCAACTCGGCGAGAACGGCACGGTCGATCGGCTCGGTCACCGCCGCCGGGTCCAAGGTCACCTGAGCATCTCCGGCGAAGGAGAGGGCGAACTTGCTCGCGTTCAGCAGCTTGATCGCCAACCGCCGGCCGATCTTCATCTGCCCCTCGTCGAAGGCGGTATCGGCCCCGAGGCGGGCCGAAGCGGCCCAGTAGCGCACGGCGTCGGACCCATGCTGCTCCAGCAGGCCAAGCGGCGTGACGACGTTGCCCTTGGATTTGCTCATCTTCTTGCGGTCCGGGTCCAGGATCCAGCCAGAGATCGCGGCGCGCCGCCACGGTAGCGAATCGTGCTCGGCGTTCGCGCGCACCACCGTGGAGAACAACCACGTGCGGATGATGTCGTGACCCTGCGGGCGCACGTCGTAGGGGAAGACCTTGGCGAAGAACTCCGGGTCGCGTTCCCACCTGCCCGCGAGCTGCGGAGTCAGCGACGACGTGGCCCAGGTGTCGAGGACGTCCGGGTCGCCGGCGAAGCCACCTGGCTTCCCGCGCTGATCCTCGGTGTACCCCTCGGGTACATCGGTGGCCGGATCGATCGGAAGCCGGCCCTCCGCGGGCACCAGGAGATCGTCGTAGCGCACCTCACCGGCCTCGTCGAGGCGGTACCAGAGCGGAAATGGCACCCCGAAGAACCGCTGCCGGGAGAGCAGCCAGTCACCGGCCAGGCCGTCCACCCAGTTCTCGTAGCGGGACTGCATGTAGCCCGGGTGCCACTCGATCTCCTTGCCACGCTTGATCAGGGCCTCGCGCAGGTCGGCGTCACGGCCACCGTTGCGGGCGTACCACTGGCGTGAGGAGACGATCTCCAGCGGCTTGTCACCCTTCTCGAAGAACTTCACCGGGTGGGAGATCTTGCGTGGTTCACCGTGCAGGTCGCCCGAGGCGGTCAGCAGTTCGACCATCTTCTTCTGCGCTGAGAACACGGTCAGGCCAACCAGTTCGGCGTACGCGGCGCGTCCGCTCTCGGAGGTGATGACCTCAGGCGGATCGGGCAGGATCCGGCCGTCGCGGCCGATGATCGTGCGGGTGGGCAGATTCAACTCACGCCACCACGTCACGTCGGTGGTGTCACCGAAGGTGCAGATCATCGCGATGCCGGCGCCCTTGTCCGGGTCGGCGAGGGAGTGCGCGAGCACCGGCACCTGCACCCCGAACACCGGTGAGGTGACCTCGGTGCCGAACAACGGCTGATACCGCTCATCGTCGGGGTGGGCCACGAGCGCCACACAGGCGGCGAGCAGCTCGGGGCGGGTGGTCTCGATGACGACCTTGTCCTGCGCACCGCCGGCCCCATGGAAGGAGATGCGGTGATACGCGCCCTCTCGCTCCCGGTCCTCCAACTCGGCCTGGGCGACGGCGGTCTGGAAGGTGACGTCCCAGAGCGTCGGGGCCTCGATCTGGTACGCCTCCCCGCGCGCGAGCTGGCGCAGGAATGCGCGCTGGGATGCCTGCTGCGCAGCCGGGCCGATGGTCTGATACGTCTGTGCCCAGTCCACGCTCAGGCCCAGGTAACGGAAGACCTGCTCGAAACTCTTCTCGTCCTCGGCAGCCAGCGTCAGGCACAACTCCACGAAGTTCTGCCGCGAGATCGGCGTGGGCCGGTGGTTCTTCGGAACGTCCCCGGTGAATGGGGGCGTGAAGCCGGCTTCATAGGCCAGGCTCGTATCCACCTGGACGCCGTAGTAGTTCTGCACGCGCCGTTCGGTCGGCAGCCCGTTGTCGTCCCAGCCCATCGGGTAGAACACCTCACGGCCACGCATCCGCTGGTAGCGGGCCAGGCAATCGGTGTGGGTGTAGGAGAAGACGTGGCCGATGTGCAGCGAACCGGACGCCGTCGGGGGCGGGGTGTCAATGGAGAAGACCTGCTCGCGCGGCCGGTCACGATCGAAGGCGTACGTGCCGTTGGTGGCCCACGCAGCTGACCAGCGGTCCTCCACGCCGTCGAGCGAGGGACGCTCCGGTACCTGCGCGATCGGGCGGATGGGCTCGATCGGGGCGCTGGCTCGGTTCGGGGTGTGCTCGCTCATGATGCCCGATCATCCCAGATCGGCAGACCTGCGTGCGAATCCATTCGGGCCCCCTCGGCGCAGTCGCCGCGGTCCTATTCGCGCACCGAGCCCTCAAGCATTCCCGCGATCACATGCCGTTGCAGCACCAGGTACACGATCACCACCGGCAGGGCCACGAGCACAGCGGCTGCTGCGAGCAACGACGTCGCCTGAACGTGCTGGCCCTGGAAGAGGGCGAGCGCCAACGGTGCGGTGCGGAATGACCCGTTCGGGCTCATCACCAGCGGGATGAGGAACTCATTCCAGGTCCACAGGAACACCAGCACGGTCATCGTCACGATCGCCGGGCGCCCGATCGGTACCAGGATCGACCACAGCACCCGGCGCTCGCTGGCACCATCCAGCGTGGCCGCTTCGATCAGCGACCGTGGCGCGGTGCGGAAGTAGGTGCGCATCCAGTAGGTACCGAAGGCGATCGACTGCGCGGCTTGCGGCAGGGCGACCGCCCAGAGCGTGTTCGTCAGACCGAGGGTGCGCAGGTCGTAGAACAAGGGCACCACGATCGCCTCGGCGGGCACCATGATCCCAAGCAGGAACACCCCGAAGAGCAGTGAGGATCCACGGAACCGGATGGTGCCGAGTGCGTAGCCGGCGAGTACCGAACACGGCAGCGCGATTGCGAGTACCGTGCCGGAGACGAGCATGGAGGTCCGCAGGTAGTGCGAGAACTCGCCTTCGACCCACGCCTGCGTGTAGTTCGACAGCTGCAGTCCACTCTGGCCGCTGCCTGGTTGCAGTGAGGTGATCACGATGATGGCGATCGGTGCCAGTGCCGCCAGCGCAGCCACGGTGAGTACCGCGTAGTTCATGGCCCGTTCGGCCCGGGAGACGATCATCGGTGCCCCTCCCGCCCACCGATGCGGTTCACCACGAGGTTGATCGCGAACACCAAGGCGGTCAGGGTGACGGCGATTGCCGCCGCTGAGCCGACCTCACCCGTGCGGAACGCCCGTTGGAAGACCTCGTAGGCGGGCACCGTGGTGGAGTTGCCTGGCCCACCGCTGGTGGTCACGTACACCAGATCGAACGTCTTCAGCGCGGCCACGATGGTCAGCGTGAGCGCCACCGCGACCTCACCTCGCACGCTGGGCAGTGTGATCGCGAAGAACTCCCGGACGGCGTTCGCGCCATCCAGGCGGGCCGCCTCGTACAGTTCGTTCGGGACCCGGCTCATCCCAGCCAGCAGCAACACCGTCACCAGGCCGGTTTGCACCCAGGTGCCCACCACGCCCACGGCGGGCAGGGTCCAGGTGTAGTCACCCAGCCAGGCGCGCGTGAGCGCGTCCAGTCCGACGGCGTCCAGTACCGCATTCAACGGCCCGTCCGGTGCGTAGATCTGCCGCCATGCCACGGCCACCACCACCATGGCGATCACCTGTGGCACGAACACCACGGTGCGGAACAGGCTCAGGCCGCGTACCCGGCCCCTGCGTAACACTGCGGCGGTGATCAGCCCGAGCACGAGGGGCACCAGCGCGAAGAACCCGATCAGGACGAGCGCATGGCCGAATGCGGCCCGCAGGTCCGGATCGGCCACCAGGTCGGCGTAGTGGGCCAGCCCCACGAACTCCGACGCGCCCAGCCCGTCCCAGGCGAAGAGGGAGAATTGCGCCGACCGCACCAACGGGAACAGCAGGAAACCGCCATAGACCACCAGGGCCGGGGCGAGGTACAACCATGGGCGGTACCACGGGTGCCGACGGCGCTGCCCCCGTGGCTGACTGGGAGCCCGGCGAGCGGGCGTCGTCGGGCTGGTCACCTCAGCCCTCGGACACGAACGCTGAGTAGTCCTCTTCCAGGGTCGACATGGCCTGTTCCGGGTCGGCCTGGCCACCGATCAGATCCTGCAACGTGGCGCCCAAGGTGTCGCCCATCGTCGGTGTGGCCCAGTCGAGGTACGGCAACAACTCGCCTTCCTCACTGACCGCTCCGAAGGCGGCATAGATGTCGGCGTTCACGCCCGACTCCGGAGCGAGTTCGGCGGTCCGGTTCACCGGCATGTTGCCAGTCTCGGCGAGTACCTCCATGGCCTCATCGCTGGTGATGAAGTCGATGTAGCCGGCAGCGGCATCGGCATTCGGGCTCTGCTCGGTCACCGCGAACGGCAGGCCGGTGCCGCCGGTCGTCGCGGCGGTGCCGTCGGCGGTGGTCGGCACCACGAAGCCGACATCGTCACCCATCGCCGCCTCCAGATCGGCCGCCAGCCAGGAACCACCGATCAGGAAGACCCCGTCGCCCTCGGCGAATGCGGACCAGGCAGCGTCGTAGTCGGTGCCATTCGGGCCTTCGTTGAAGTAGCCCGCCTCGGACCACTCGATCAACTCCGCGGCTGCGGCCATGTTGCCCTCGCTGGTCCAGGAGGCGCCCTCGTTCCCCGTCGCGAGGGCACGGATGTCTTCGGCGGGCACATGCTGTGCCTGGATCGGACCGAACACGTGACCGGCCGGCCACCCCTCGATATTGCCGAGCTGGACCGGGGTCAGGCCGGCGTCGGCGGCATCGGCGAGCATCCCGGTGAACGTCTCCCAATCGGCACTGCGCAACTCGTCCTCCGTGGCGATCGGCTCAAGGGCGGAGCGGGAATAGAACACCCCGACAACCTCACCGACCTGAGGGAGGCCGTACAGCGACCCCGAACCGAACGTGACGCCGTCGGGGGAGTAGCGCGAGACGGCGAGCACATCCTCGCTGAACCGGTCGGCCCAGCCATACGCCTCGGCGTACGGTTCGAGGTCGCGCAGCAGCCCGGCGGAGACGAAAGCGCCCATGGTGCCGCGGGAATTGTTCGCCTGCACCACATCCGGGGCGTCGTTGCCGGTCAGGGCGCCACGCAGGGTCGTTTCCAGGTCGTCGAAGGACTGGGAGTTCCGGTTGATCGAGATATTCGGGTACGCCTCTTCGAAGGCTGCGTTCAGTTGGGCCATCTGCTCGTCCTGTCCGCCCCGGGTCTCCTGGTCCCAGACGGTCAAGGTCACCTCGCCCAGTGCGGCCAGATCGGTGCTGACCTCGGCGTCGGTGGCTCCGGGGCTGGCGGTTTCGTCTCCAGTTCCGGTGCCAGGGGCGCAGGCGGCGAGCGCGAGGGTGGTCGCCAGGGTGACCGTCGTGGCGGCCAGCAGACCGCGACGTCGTGACTTCATGACTGTTCTTCTTCCTGACGAGTGGTGGTGGGTGGTTCGAGGTCGGGACTACTGCGGTCTGCATCGGAGAACCGTGCGATCGTGGCTTCCGCGCGGCGGACCCGGCGGGTGGTGACGCCGGCCAGGCAATCGGTGAGGAAACCGTACGCCTCGGTGCTGACCTGTGCCTGTGGGTCGCCCTCCGCGGAGCGAGCGCGCATGGTGCGCCACCAGTCGGAGATATCGCCCCACCCGGGGGCCGCGAGTGACCCGCCGAACTGCTGCACCGCGAGGGAGGAGCACAATGCGGAGAACCGCAGGCGCGTCGTCAGCGGCCACCCGCGGAGCGTGCCGAGCACGAGAGCGGCGGCGAACACGTCCCCGGCGCCGGTCGGGTCGATCGCGGCAACTTCCAGGGCTGGCACCTCGGCCTCCTCACCGGTGGCGGAGTCGATCGCCAGGACGCCCTCGTGTCCGCGGGTCACCACAGCCAAGGGCACATGATCGGCCAGCGCGTGCAGGGCCGCGCGCGGAGTATCGGTACGGGTGTACCCCATCGCCTCCTGCGCGTTCGGAGTGAAGGCGTGGCACCCCTCCAGATCGGTCAGAATGCGGCGGTCCCACTGCTCGGCAGGGTCCCACCCGGCATCGGCGAAGACGAGGGCGCCGCCGGCGGCTGCCGTCCGCCACCAGCTCGCCGCGCGTACCTCCGGGTCGCCGAGGTCGGCGAGTACGGCGCGGGTGGTGGGGGGAGGGTCGAGGAGCGTGGCGACGTGTTCAAGCGGCGGGTGACCGTGGGTGACCATGCTGCGGTCGTCGTTCATCGCGAGGGAGACCGTGACCGGGGTGTGCCAGGCGTGGAAGCGCCTGGACCGGCTCAGGTCCACCCGTTCCTGGTCGCGCAGCACCTGCCACATCCAGTCCCCGTACAGATCGTCGCCGAACCCGGCCGCCAGGCCGGTGCACAGACCCAGGCGTGCGGTGGCGACGGCGAGGTTCGCGATCCCGCCCGGGGAGGAGCCCATCCCGTGCGTCCACACTTCAGTGCCCGGGGAGGGTGGTTTGTCGAAGCCGGTGAATACGATGTCAAAGAACACGGTGCCGGCGAGGAGGACGTCGAACTCGGGCTCGGCAGATCCAGGGGCGCTTGGGTGGGTCATGGTGGTTCCTGAGTCTGCCACCACCTGGGATACGTTGACGCATATGAAGCTGGTAATCCTCGGTGGAGGCGGATTCCGCGTCCCGCTCGTCTACTCTGCGGTACTCGCCGCCCGCCACCGGGTGCCGATCACCGAGGTGGTGCTCTTCGACGCCGACCCCGGCCGACTTGCCGTGATGCACGAGGTGCTGACCGGGCCCGGCTCGGGTGAGGCGGCCGCGAGTAACGGTGCTGACCCCCTCCGGGTCCGGGCCACCACCGACCTCGACGATGCTGTTACGGGCGCCGATGTGGTGTTCGCCGCGATCCGGGTGGGCGGCACCCGCGGGCGCGTCCTCGACGAACGTGTGGCGTTGGAGCGCGGACTGCTCGGTCAGGAGACCATCGGCCCCGGGGGGCTGGCGTACGCGCTGCGCACACTGCCGATAATGGAGCATGTGGCGTCGCGGATCGCCGAGCTCGCGCCTCAGGCATGGACGATCAACTTCACGAACCCTGCCGGGCTGATCACCGAGGCCATGCGCACTCACCTGGGCGAGCGCGTGGTGGGCATCTGCGATACCCCGATCGGCCTGGTGCGCCGGGTCGCTCGCGTGCTCGGCGTGGACCCGGCCGCGGAGTCCGTCAAGGTGGACTACCTGGGGTTGAACCACCTCGGCTGGTTGCACGGTTTGCGCACCGGCGGCGTGGACCGGCTTCCCGAGCTCCTCGCCGACGACCGGCTGCTGGGGCAGATCGAGGAGGCCCGCACTCTCGGCCTGGACTGGGTGCGGGCACGCGGGGCGCTCCCGAACGAGTACCTCTATTACTACGACTACACCCGCGAGGCGGTTGCCCGGATCAGGGAATCGGCGCAGACCCGAGGCGAGTTCCTCGATGCCCAACAGCGCCAGTTCTACCTTGACGCCGGCCAGACGCAGGATCCTCGTGCGGTGTGGTCGGCCACGCTCGCCGAACGTGAGGCCACCTACATGGCCGAGGCCCGGGAACAGGAGAGGGAGGACCAGGACCTCGAAGGTGGCGGCTACCACGAGGTAGCGGTGGACCTGATGGCGGCCCTGCTCGCGGGGGAGCGGCATCGGATGATCCTCGATGTGGCGAACAACGGGATCATCCCGACGCTGCCGGATGACGCGGTGATCGAGGTGCCGTGCGCGGTCGATCGCGATGGCATCCGCCCAGAGGTGCCACCCACTGCGCTCACCCTCGACGAGCTCGCGCTGGTCACGGCCGTGAAAGCCGCAGATCGCGGGATCATCTCGGCCTCCCGGTCCGGCTCCCGGCAGGAGGCGTGGCATGCCTTCGCCGTGCACCCGCTGGTGGACTCGGCGGCCGTGGCGCGCGATGTGGTGGACGCCTATATCGACGCCCACCCGACCATCGCGGCCGTGCTCTCCGAGGCCTGACCATCTGGCGTCTAAGGTGGCTGGCATGGTGACGATCGGCTACGCGGCTGCACTGGAGCAGCTGCACCCGAGGGACGCCGTCGACCTGGCACAGACTGCCGAACGCAGCGGCTTCACCGGCGTGATGGCCACCGATGTGATGCAGCCGTGGGTGCCCGCGCAAGGACAGGCGGCCTTCGTGTGGAACGTGCTGGCCGCTGTGGCCGAACGGACAGCTGGCGACGTCGGCCCTGGCGTGAGCGTACCGACGTTCCGTTGGCACCCGGCCGTGCTGGCCCAGGCGAGCGCCACGCTGGCGGCGATGTACCCGGGACGGCACTGGCTCGGGATCGGCTCCGGCGAGGCGATCAATGAGCACGTGGTGGGCCGCTACTGGCCGGAGGCACCGGAGCGGATCAACCGCATGTTCGAGGCGATCGACATGATCAGCAAGCTGTTCTCCAGTTCGCTGGCAGGCAAGGACCACAAGCACTCGGGGGAGTACTTCACCCTGGAGTCCACGCGGCTGTGGACGATGCCGCCCACAGCGCCGGAGATTCTCGTGGCCACGGCCGGGCCGGTCACCGCACGCCGGGCTGGTCGGCACGCCGACGGTCTGATCACGATGGGCGGCACGAGCGAGAAGGTGGGCCAGCTGTTCGGCCGGTTCGCCGCAGGTGCCAAGGACGCCGGCAAGGACGCCACGGCGATGCCCAGGGTGATCCGCCTGCACCTCTCCTGGGCGCGTACCGAGGCCGAGGCCGTGCGCAACGCCGTGACCGAGTGGCCGAACGGGGCGATGAAGTTCTCCAAGGCGGACCTGCGCTCACCGTTCGAGGTGGCGCAGATTGCGAAACTGGTGCGCCCGGGCGACTTCGCCGGTGCGATGGTGGTCTCCGCGGACACCGAGGACCACCTGCGGGAGATCCAGCGCTACGTGGATCTGGGCGCCAGCCGCATCTACCTGCACAATGTGGGTCGCAATCAGGACGAGTTCCTGCGCGTGTTCGGTACCGACGTTCTTCCCAAGGTGGTCCATTGATGTTGCTTGCCCAAGCCCCCGACGGCGTGCCCGAGGTCACCTCCTCGACCGATCTGGCCGCCGCACTCACCCCGGTGCTCGGCTCGCTCACCTGGCCGGACGGCACGAGCGGCCTGGCCGAGGGCGACATCGTGGTGGTGGCCTCCAAGGTGGTGGCCAAGGCCGAGGGGCGACTGCGCAAGGCCGCCGACCGGGACGCGGTGATCGACGAAGAGACCGTGCGCGTGGTGGCCACCCGGAACTACCCCGATGGGTCGACGCTCAAGATCGTGGAGAACCGCCAAGGTCTGGTGATGGCCGCCGCAGGAGTGGATTCCTCCAATGTGCTCCCCGGGACGGTGCTGTTGCTGCCCGAGGATCCCGACGAGTCCGCACGCCGGCTGCGCCGGGGCCTGAACGCCCGGCTCGGGATGCGCCCCGGGGTGCTGGTGACCGACTCGGTGGGCCGGCCCTGGCGGCGCGGGATCGCCGATATCAGCATCGGCGCTGCCGGTCTGGACGTGCTGCAGGATCTGCGCAGCCAGCGCGATGGCAACGGGCGGGAGCTGCGTGCCACCGTGATCGCCGTCGCCGATGAAATCGCCGCGGCAGCGGACCTGGTGCGAGGGAAAACGGGCGGGCGACCGGTCGCCGTCCTGCGTGGGTTGAGCCACCTGGTCACGGCAGAGGACGGCGACGGCGCCCAGGTGGCCATTCGCCCGCCCGAGGAGGACATGTTCCGCACCGGCAGCTGAACTGCCGATGCGGAGCACGCTCAGGCGTCGATCGAGTGCTTCGGCTTGTGGGTCGCCGTCTCCTCAGCCCCGCCGGCCTCGGCGAGGGAGCGGACCAGCTTGTCGCCCTCCACGTCCAGGTTCGGCAAGATCTTCTCCAGCCACCGCGGTAGCCACCAGGCCTTCTCCCCGGCGATCGCCATCACCGCGGGAATGAGGGTCATCCGCACCACGAAGGCGTCGAACAGGATCCCGATCGCCAGGGCGAAGCCGATCTGCTTGATCATCGCATCGTGGGCGAAGATGAACCCGGCGAACACCGAGACCATGATGATCGCGGCGGCCACCACCACGCGGGCGGCGAGCTGGTACCCGTGCACGACACCCTTGACGCCGGGGTGGCCGTGGACGTGCGATTCGCGCATCGAGGAGACCAGGAACACCTGGTAGTCCATCGCGAGCCCGTACAGGATCCCGGTGATGATGATCGGCAGGAAGCTGAGCAACGGGCCCGGGGTGTCGAAGCCGAAGAGTTCCTTCGCCCAGCCCCACTGGAAGACGGCCGTGGTGGCCCCGAGGGTCGCGGCGATGCTCAGCACGAAGCCGAGGGTCGCCGTCAGGGGTACGAACAGCGACCGGAAGACCAGCAGCAGGATGATCAGGGAGAGCGCCACGATCACCGCCAGGTAGGGGATCAGGGCATCGGAGAGCACCTCGGACATATCGATATTGATCGCCGTGACTCCCGTGACGCCAAGGTCGATTCCCGCCAGGTCGAGCTCACGCAGTTCTTCCACGAGTTCGGAGGTGGATTCGGCATTGGGGCCGTCGACCGGCACCACGGTGAGGGTGAGCAGGTCGCCGTTCTCGGACTGCCCCGAGGGGATCACGGCGTTGACGTCGTCAGCGGCGAGCAGGTCGTCCTTGAGCGCGGTGATCGCCTCGGGGTCGAAGCCGTCGGCGGACTCGGCCACCACGAGCAGTGGGGCATTGAAGCCCTCACCGAAGCCCTCACTGATCGCGTCATAACTCTGCCGTTCCACGGTGTCCAGGTTGGCGGTTCCCGCTGAGGGCAGGTTCAGCTGCATACTCGCGAATGGCACGGCGATCACGCCCAGGAGAGCGACGACGCCGATTGTCACCAATCCCTTGCGCCGGACCAGGCCGGATGCCCAGCGGGTGGCCAGTTTCGGGCGCTCCAGCTCGTCGGTGTCCGCCTCAGCGGCGCGGCGCTGCTTGGTGGGTACGAGCCGTTCGCCGACGAAGCCGAGGATCGCCGGGAGCAGGGTGAGTGCCACCACGACGGCGATCGCCACAGTGGCTGCGGCAATCAGGGCCATGATGGTGAGGAATTCCACGCCCACCACAGCCAGTCCGCTGAGCGCGACGATCACGGTGAGGCCGGCGAAGAACACGGCACTGCCCGCCGTACCGACCGCCCGGCCAGTGGCCTCATAGGCGCTCAGGCCCTGGTCGATGACCAACCGGCGAGCCCGGTTCAGGATGAACAGGGCGTAGTCGATCCCGACCGCCAAACCGATCATCAGCGCCAGCACCGGGGTGACCGAGGTCATCGCGATCATGCTGGAGAGCGCATAGGCCGTCCCCACACCGACGCCGACCCCGATCAGGGCGGTGATCAGCGGCAAACCGGCGACCACGAGCGATCCGAGGGTGATGATCAGCACGACTGCCGCCACGACGAGGCCGACGATTTCGTTGCTGCCGATCGGGGACTCGAACGTCTGAGTGAGGCTCTGCGAGGGGAGCACGGTGAGCCCCGCGCTCTCCGCCGTCGCGGCGGCGTCGACGATCTCATCCGTGGCGCCCTCGGGCAGCTCCATGACCTGGTCGGTGAGTTGGACCGTGAGCATCGCCAGGCTGCCATCGGCCGAGGTGATCACCCCGGGAACAGGCGCCTCGCCGTCGAGGAGCGGGATCAGTTCGAGGTCGCCAGCAGGGCTGAAGGCGTCCGCCATCGCCTGCATCGCGGCGGCCTCCTCCTGCGACATCTCGCTCGGGTCGCTCTGCGAGGGGGCATCGTCGGTGACGACACTGTCGCTGGCATTGATCTGCGCCACGGCGTCGGCGATCGCGGCAGCGGCCTGCGGATCGTCGATGCGGTTGCCGTCCGGGGCAGTGAACACGATCGATGCCGAGGCGCCGGAGGCGTCCGGCATCTCCTCGGCGAGCTGATCCAGCACGTCCTGGGCGGGCGTGCCATCGATGCGGAACTCGGTGGAGGTCTGTGGCGGGTTCAGGGCGAGTGCCACGCCGACCGCCGCAAGCACGGCGATCCAGACGACGAGCACGCGCCACTTCGCGCGGTAGGCGAAGCGTCCCAGGCGGTAGAGCAGGGTGGACACAGGTGATCCCTTTCGGAGGATGATGCGCGGTTCAGGCAGCCGGTTGTTCAGGCGGTCGGGTGGTCTGGGTGGGAGCGGACACCGGTGGTGCCGATGCCCTGGGTGAGGAAGGTGAGGATCTGCTCGACGAGTTCATCGATGGTCATGGCTCCCTCGATCGGCCCGTCGAGTTCGGTCACAGCGATCTCCCGCTGGATCACGGCGGCCACGGTGGAGACCACGACGCCGGGCACCAGTCGCGCAGCGAGCGGGTCCAGCGCCCCGAACTCCGGGCTCCTGAGCACCTCCGCTGCACGCTGGCGGGCCTCTTCCTCGACCTGGCGGGCCAGCGGTATCAGGGTTGGGTGCGTGAACGTGAGTTCGCCGAACTGGCGGAACAGAGTGATCACGTCGGGCGCCAGCAGTGCGCGCGTGACCTGTGCGATCGTGCCGAGCAGGCCGGTACGACCGAAGGACTCGATCACCCGGCAGTCATCGAGCCCAAGCGTGGCGCCGGGGTGTGCCAGGGATGCGAGCGCCTCGTGGACCTTCATCGCCACGATGTGACTGACTGCTTCCTCTTTGGAGGTGAAGTGGTTGAAGAACGTGCGCCGGGCGACGCCGACCGCGTCAGCGAGTTCGTCGATGGTGAAGCCATCCACGCCCCGAGTGCGGGCAAGGTCGAATGCGGCTCGGGCGAACCGCGCACGGGTTTCAGCGCGCTTCCGTTCGCGCAGACCGATCTCGGCGGGGGAGTCGGGCAGCGTCATGGCTCCACTGTCACACCAAAAGTGCACTAAGTGCAATTGTGCACTCTGTGCACTTGATCACAGGTGCGGGAGCCGGGGTGTTCGCGAGAGGATGGCCTGATGAGCATGATTCCTCCGGCAGGGGTGGCCGGCCTCTCGGACGCTGATGAGCCCATTCGGCAGAGCTATAGCGGGCTCTATCTCGCCGCGCCACGCGAACGGGTGCTCGATGTGCTCGGCGAACTCGGCTTCACCGGGTGGGTGGGACCCCAGGAGGGGCGCTGGGTGGTGGCCATTGCGGCGAACGCGCGTGGCTCGGTGGCATCGAACCGGCGCACGATCGACACGGTGACGCAAGAGAGTGCAGCAGCACTGGATGCAGTGGTCCTGGCCGTGGAGGTGGACCGGGAGGAACGGCTGCGGCTGCTTGCCTGGCGCGGTAGCGAAGAGCGGTTGCGCTACGACTCGGACCCGCCCGACGACGTCGATGAGGCCGCGATCGTGCTGGACGAGTTCGGCGAGCCAGTGATGACGGGCTTCGAGGAGCCGGACCACGAGGACATGGCCGAGACGTTGCTGGAGTTGTGCGAGACCACCGACGAGGTGGACGACCCGGATGCGATCATCAGCCCCGTCACCGAATCCACCAACGAGACTCTCGCCGATATCCTGGCCGAGGAACTGGGCGAGAGCACCAGTGAATCCGAGCGGCTGAAGGCCATCCTGCGTCGGCTCAGTCTGCCGCGCTGGATCGTTGCCTCGGTCTCACTGCCGAAGCGGGTGCCTGGCGGGCCGGATAAAGAGGAGTTCACCTATCTCGGCCGCGGTAAACAGGGTGCATCCGGGCGGTTCGCAGCGGCGTGGACGAATCGGGTACGCAAGAAGGCGAAGGATCCGCAGCAGCGCCGTTGACGCTGCGTTACAGGAGCGGGCCGAACGGTTTGATGAGCTGCTCCAGGGCGCGTGTGATGGGCCTGCGTTTGCTCCACTGAGCGAGGGTGAGCTGGCTGGCGTTGGTGAGATCGGTGGCGAAGACCTGCTCCATGTGCTCGGCGAGCGCGTCATCGTAGATCTCCAGGTTCACCTCGAAGTTCCCGGTCATCGACATCCGGTCGATATTGGCCGTGCCGATGGTCGACCAGCGCCCGTCCACGGTCATCGTCTTGGCGTGCACCATGGCCCCGCGGAACAACCACAGCTCGACACCTGCCTTGAGCAGCTGGGTGTAGTACGTGCGGGCAGCCCAGTCGGCGATCACGTGGTTGGAGACCTTAGGCACCAGTACGCGCACCGTCACCCCGCGCTGCGCGGCGTTGATCAGGGCGGCCAGGATCTCTCGGTCCGGGATGAAGTACGCCTGGGTGATGTAGATGTGGTGCTCGGCGCGGTCCATCGCCTGCAGGTAGAGCGCTCGGATCGGGAACAGCAACCGGCTCGGCGCGTTCTCCGCGCCGCGGATGCGCGCTTCCCAGGCGCGTGCGCCACGATCGGGAAGGCGCGGTTGGTGGCGTTTGCGGTTCTCGTTCCAGAAGTCGACGAACGAGTCTTCCAACTCCCAGACCGAGGCACCAGCGAGGCGCGCGTGCGTGTCGCGCCACTGCGTGGCGTACAAGGAGCCGATGTTGTACCCACCGACGTACCCGACCGCACCGTCCACGATCAGCAGTTTGCGGTGGTCCCGGCCTGTCTTGCGCACGTTCATGGTGAGCAGCCCAGGGCGGAAGAACGGAAACCACCGCACGTGCAGGGTGGGCAGCTCGGGCATCTCCTTGAACCGTGGGTCCACCACCAGGTTTCCCCACGAATCGACGACGAGATAGACCTCGACTCCGCGCTCCGCCGCGGCGATCAGCTCGTCCTTGAACAACTGGCCGATCTCGTCCGACTTCCAGATGAACGTCTCGAAATAGATCACTCGCTCGGCCGAGCGGATCGAGGCGAGCATCGCGTCGTACACGTGCTGGCCGAACGTGTAGACGGTCACCTCCGACTCGGCGATCTTCAGCGTGCGCGGCGGGGTGTGGGGGAACTCTCCGCCAGGAGGGTCACGTCGCTTACGCACCAGGTCCACCGCCACCACGATCGCGATCGCCGCCCCGTGCACCGCCGCCGCAATCGCGAGCCACCATGCCAGCGCACGGCGGCCACGGCGGATCACCTCACCCACCTTCGACATGACGCCACCGTACCTGGCTGCGGCCCCGTGAGGTCACGACCTGAGCACCGCCCCGCCCCGCCCGTGCGGGCACTCGATGACCACCGAGTGCCCGCGATTATGGGTATATCTCGCCATATGAGCGAGAAGCTCCGCACTCGCGTCAGGGGAGGGGGGTGAGGATGAGGGTTGTGCCGGTCTGGCCCTGGACCCACTCCGCCTGCACCCCGTATACGGAGGCGATGAGCTCCGGGGTCAGCACCTCCCGGGGTGGCCCGGCCGCGGCGACCTCACCGTGATCGAGCACCAGTACCTGATCGCACGCCTGCGCCGCATGGGCCAGATCGTGCAGCGCCATTAACACTCCCGTGCCGTGGGTGGCGACGTCCCGGACGAGGCGGAGCATGGCCAGCTGTGCGGCGACGTCGAGATGGTTCGTGGGCTCGTCCAGCAACAACAGGCGCGGCCGCTGGGCGAGCGCCCGCGCCAGTTGCACCCGCTGCCGTTCCCCGCCGGAGAGGGTGCCGAAGTCCCGGTCGGCCAGGTGCGTGGCACCGGCGCGCTCCAGGCTCTCCTCTGCCAGCATCAGGTCGTCCGGGGAGTCGCCCCCGAAGGCCGAGCGATGCGGGATCCGACCGAGCAGCACCACCTCGCGCGCGGTGAGCCGGATCTCGGTGTGTGCTTCCTGTTCCACCAAGGCCAATGTGCGGGCTCGCCGCCGGCGGCTGATTGTGTGTGCATCCTGCCCGTCGAGGTACAACTGCCCGGCGCTGGGCGGCAGCGCACCGATGATCAGCCGCAACAGGGTGGATTTGCCGGAGCCGTTCGGGCCGAGCACTCCGGTCACCTCGCCGGCGCGCAGGGTCAGGCCGACGCCGCGGAGCAACTGAGCCGAGTCCACCCGGTAGCCGAGCCCTTCGGCCGACAGGTCCGCCACGGTCAGATTCGCGGTTTCCAGGCTCATGAGGCGCTCCGGTTCCGCAGCAGCAGCCAGGCGAAGACGGGGGCGCCGATGGCTGCGGTGAGGATGCCCACCGGCACTTCGGAGGGGTCGAAGATCGTGCGTGCGCCGGTGTCGGCCCAGAGCAGGAAGATCCCGCCGCCGATGGCCGCGAGCGGGAGCAGCTGCACGTGCCGGGCACCCACGAGCAGCCGCACCACGTGCGGGAGCACCAGGCCGACGAAGCCGATCGACCCGCTCACGCTCACCAGCGCGCCGGTGAGCAGGGCGGTGAGAGTGAGCAGCAGCCACCGGGTGCGCGGCACGTGCACTCCGAGGGAGGCGGCCGCGGTGTCCCCGAATGCGAATGCGTCCAGGCTGCGCCCGTACGCCAGCAGCGCCACACCGATGATCACGACGGCGGCCCCTGCGATGGCCACAGACGACCAGTTGGCCGAGGCGAGGGATCCCATCAGCCAGTTGATGATCTCCCGGTAGGAGTCACCCTGGGCGGTGGAGAAGATCACGAATGAGACGAGGGCCGAGCAGGCCTGGGCCACGGCGATACCGGCGAGGATGGTTCGCCCGGGGGTGAGTCGTCCGCCGATCCCGGCCAAGGACAGCGTGGCACCGAGGGCCAGCAGCGCTCCGACGAACGCAGCCACCGGCAGTGCGATGGCCACACCGAGCAACAGCACCGCGACGGCGCCGAGTGCCGCACCGGAGGAGACGCCGAGCAGATAGGGGTCGGCGAGGGGGTTGCGGGTGATCGCCTGCATCACGGCGCCACATAGCGCCAGCCCGGCGCCCACACACACGGCGGTGATCAGCCGCGGTGCGCGCCCCTGCCAGACGATCGCGTCCCGGATCACCGTGAGCGGGTTCTCCGGCGGGGTGAGCGGCAGTCCTCGATCGGCCAGCCAGGTGAGCGCGTGGTGCCAGGCGCTGCCGAGGACGTCGGCCGGGGTGATCGCCGCCGGGCCGAGCGTGAGCGCCACCAGCATCGAGCCGAGCAGCACCAGTGCGCCAGCGGGGAGCCACAGCCTGAGTACCCCACGCCGGGGTGCGCCGTCCGGCGCGGGCGAGGGGCCGTCGTCGGGAATCGGCGCACGGGTGGGGGCTGGCTGGTTGCGCCGCACGGCGGAAGCGGTCACGGCACAGATGCCTCCAGCTCGGTCAGCTGGGCGGCGAGATCGGTGGCGGCGGGCACGCTGCGCACCCCGGCCTCACTGGCCGGGAACGGCACGATGAGGTAGCGGCCCTCCTGCACGGCGGGCAGCACCGAGGTGGTGGGGGTGGACTCGAGCACCTCGATCTTGTGCTCGGCCGTGTTCCAGGCGGAGTCCACCAGCACGATCACGTCCGGGTTCTGCTCCGCCACGGCCTCCCAGGAGACGGACGCCCAGGTCTCGGCGGTGTCGGCCATGATGTTCTCCAGCCCGACGGTCTCCATGAGCAGTTGTGGGGCGCCGATCCCGGCCCCGACGAAGGGGGTGTCGGAGCCGGAGGAGTACCACAGCGCACTCAGGCCGGCATCGGAGGCGTCGACCTCGGCGAGTTCGGCCTGCTGGGCCTCGATCAGCTCGGTGGCGGCGTCGGGGGCACCGAGCAGCGCGCCCGCCTCCTCGATGGAGCCGAAGATGTGGTCGAACGTGAGCGGGTCCGGCTGGTATCCCTCACCCTGGCAGGCGGCGGGGGAGACGTAGGTGGCGATGCCCAGCTCCTGCAGGTCGGTGCGCTCGCCGGCTCCGTCGGCGGAGAAGTTGGACTCCCACCCAGCGAACACGAGGTCCGGTTCGGTCTCCAGCACCACCTCTTCCGACGGCGCCCGTTCGGCGAGCACCGGCGCCTCCGCCCCGGCACCGGCGAGGTCTTCCGGGAACGGGCCGTCGGAGAACGCGGTTCCCACCAGCCGGTCACCGAGGCCGAGGGCGAGCACCATCTCGGTGGAGGTGGACTTGATCGTCACGATGCGCATCGGCGCCTCGGTCACCGTGACCTCGGTGCCGCAGTTGTCCACGGTGACCGGGTAGGCGGCGGCAGCGTCGCCGGATGTCTCCGCGGAGCCGTCTGCGCCGGGTGAGGGGGATGCCTCACCTGCAGATCCACAGGCTGTGAGGGCGAGAACGAGCGGGACGGCGCACACGATGGCGGCGCGACGGGTCAGCAGCACGAAGAACTCCAGGTTCACCTGAGACGGAGATGGTGCGCGGGACCCTCCGGCCAGATCCGGCCGGTCGACCACGGGGCAGATCGGCCCCGGGGTGTCCGTGCGGTCAGTCTATCGCGGTGCCTGCCGACGGCGATCAGCCGCCCGGACGCTCGATCGTCACCTCGACCTCGTCGCCATCGTTCGTGGTGACGGTGGCCGTGTCACTCAGTTGGACTGCGTCCGGGAACCAGACCAGGAACCAGCCGTCCATCACGCTGGCTTCGGCGAAGCTGCCGTTCTCGGTGTGAATCTCGACCTCCTCGACGTCATTGCCCACGGTGCCGAAGATGACCGTCATCGGGCCGTGGTCGGGCGACGGGCGCCACGGATCTCCCGTATGCGCCGTGTACACGCCGTCGTCGTCGGATGGCCAGATCTGGGCGCTCGGACCAGGGTCGTAGCTTTCGATGTGCGGGCGGTACCCCGAGTCGAATTCGGGATCGGGCAGCAGCATGCAGAACTGGTACGCACCCTCCTCGGAGGCCGAGAGAAGTACCTGGAACTCACCGCGACGTTCGCCGAGGACCGGCGTCACCTCGGGTGGTTCCTCACCATCTAGGGCACCGAGGAACCGATCTGGGCAGATGGTGGTGATCTCGTCCATCTCTGCAGGTCGGAGTTCGGTCGGCACTGGTGACCAGTCCGCATACGCGGGGGTGTCCTCATAGTTGTTCACGGTCACGACACCGACGGCTAGCAATATCGCGGCGGCGGCGCCGGCAAGGACGCGACGCGCGGCGACCGGTGGTTGTTTCGGGGTGAGCCGCGCCGTGTCCTCCGCTGTCGCTGTGCTGTCGGCGATCCGGGCGTGCACCTGATCCAGGAGCGCACGCGAATCGGCCTCGTCCACGGGAGGGACGGACGGCTTCAGCGCGCTGACGGCGCGCAGGAGCGTGGAGTCTTCAGCCATCACGTCCCTCCTTACGCGTCGTGCGGTTCAGCAGGTGCAGGAGCCGACGCCGGGCCCGGAACAGCCGGACCGTGAAGGCCGACTTCGTGGTGCCGAGCACCGTGGCGGCCTCATCGTTGCTGAGTTCCTCCCACGCCACGAGGGAGATGACCTCTTGTTCGGCGGGGGTGAGCCGGTTCCACGCGGCCACGAGGTCACGCCTGTCGGCGATCGAGGTGGCCAGGTCACTGTGAGGCTCGGCAGGCTGCTCCTCGATTCGCACCTTGAGCAGCATCTGACGGTTCTGCGCGCGCAACTGGTTACGCAGCACATTGCGCGCCACGCCGAAGAGCCATGGTCGGGCGTTCTCGGGCACATCGTCGATACGACGCCATGCCACCACGAACGTCTCGGCCACGATGTCCTCGGCTTCTGCCTCTGTGCGGCGGCGGATGAAGGCCAGCAACTCACGGTGATGCTCCCAGTAGAGAGCCTCGAACCGCCCCTCCGGGCTGGCCTTCATCCACCTCCTCCCCGTCCCTTACACCTATACATGTCCGGCACCCGGGGGGTGATTACAAAAAAGTTTTGTGTCACGATCGGAGCACACAGTGCGGCGGCCCAGGACGCGACGTGGCCGCAACTCCCGTCGTCGAGCCGAAGGCCTTCTGATGCACTCCTCCTCACCTCTCCGATCCCGCGCTGCCGCTGCAGGAGCCCTGTGCCTGGCGATGGCCGCAGTCTCGCTCCTCGCCGGGCCGGCGTACCCGGCCTCTGCAGAAGAGCACACGCCGTCGGAGTCTGCCTCCGATGCCCCGACGGCGTCCTCCAGTGACGCCGAGTGGTCCGCCTGGGCACAAGCCCTGGACGAGGAAGCACACAGCACAGATTGGGCGGCCGACTCGGCCGCCCGTGGTTGTGAACTCGTCTCGATCGACATCAGGTACACCACTGTGCCAGAGAGTGACGGTGCTCCCGCGGGACTCACGATCCCGATCGTTGAGCGATCGGAGGACTGCATGCCGGCCACACAACTGGAATCCGCACAGAACCCGACAACGGCTGATCTCGCGGCCTTGGCATCGGCCTGCGCCTCGACGTCAGGCCCCGGCACGATCTGCCTCAGTCGTTCCGGAAGTTATGTGACGTCGTCGTTCACCTACCGCGGATCTGGGAGTCGGACAGGCTTCATCCGGATCTACCAGCGCTCGTCGTCCTCAGGTTGCGGTACGGGCAGCACGATCGCGACAGGATCGTCCTCCTCGTACACCAATGGCCAGACCCGGAGCGTCTCCGCCTACGCCGGGTACGGCCACTACTCAGCCTCGTTCTGGCGTCAGACGACCATTGGCCACACCAACTGGGGAACCGTCTGCGACACGCTCTGAGGGTGCTTGGCACCGTGACACGATGAGTGCATGAGCACACAGCCGCGCGCCGTGGTGACCGGCGCTTCGACGGGAATCGGTGCCGCCACGGTGCGGGCGCTACGGGAGCGAGGGTTCGCCGTCGTGGCGACGGCGCGCCGGGAGGAGCGCCTACGGGCGCTGGCGGAGGAGACCGGGTGCGAGGTGGTGGCCGCCGATCTGACCGACCCCGACGGCGTTGCTCGTCTCACCGCGCATGTGGCTGACGGTGGCGGGCTGACTGCGCTGGTCAACAATGCCGGCGGTGCGCGCGGAGCGGACTCGGTGGAGCGTGGGGACGTCGATGACTGGGAGGAGATGTACCGAATCAATGTGCTCTCCACCCTGCGAGTGACGCAGGCGTTGCTCCCTGCGCTGCGAGCCGACGGTGGCGGGGACGTGTTGGTGCTCACCTCCACCGCCGCGCACGACACCTACCCCGGAGGGGGCGGGTACGTGGCGGCCAAACACGCCGAACGGGCCATCGCCACCACGTTGCGGCTTGAGCTGAACGGCGAACCGATCCGGGTGATCGAGATCGCCCCCGGGATGGTGCGCACTGAGGAGTTCTCGTTGAACCGGCTCGGTGACGCGAGCGCGGCCGCCGCCGTCTACGACGGGGTGGAGAACCCGCTCACCGCCGATGACATTGCCGAGGCGATCGCGTGGACGCTGACCCGCCCACGGCATGTGAACATCGACTCCATGGTGATCCGGCCGGTGGCGCAGGCCTCGAATACACAGGTCGCCCGGAACGCAGGACTCTGAGACCCAGGCCTCGGGGCGGCCGGTGTTCAGCCGCCTGCCACGACCTCGAGCGCCATCGCGGGATCATCGGTACACAGCGCATCAACGCCGAGGCTCATCAACTCACGGGCACGCTCGCGGGAGTTGACCGTCCACACCCACGCCGCCAGGCCCTGGGACTGGATGGCGCCGACATCGCCAGCGGTGAGGTTCTCCTCCCATACGGACACACCCCCCTGACCGTGGGCCTGCGCGAAGGAGATCGCCTCCTGCAGGTTTCCGATCCGCTCCAGCATCGTGCGCACCGCGGGCTCGGCGTCCGGGCTGGAGGCGCGTACGCGGTCCAGCAGCGCGGACTCGTTGCCCACGTGGCCAAGGCTCAGCGGGTACGCCGCCAGACCCGGCACCAAGGTGGTCAGGTGCGCGAGTGCCTCCCAGTGTCCGCCGGAGGCAAACCAGCGCACCCGGGGGTGCTGCGCCGTCACCAGGGCCACGGCATCGACGGCGGCCGGATCCTTGATCTCGACGTTCACCTGCGCCGCCTCGCCCACCAGTTCCAGCACCTCGCTGAGGGTCGGAACGTGTTCGCCGGACCCGGCGTCCAGCCGGGCCAGCTCGGTCTCGGTGTGCGCGCCCACCGGTCCGGTGCCCGACGTCGTCCGGTCCAGGGTGTCGTCATGGATCACCACGGGGACGCCGTCGGCGCTCAGATGCACATCCAGCTCGAGGCCCGTCACGCCGAGCTCGAGGGCACGGGCGAACGCTGCCAGGGTGTTCTCCGGTCGCTCGGCACTGGCCCCGCGATGGGCGTAGATCTGCACGCTGTGTCCTTCCTGGTGGGTGGGCGGCGGAGAGCCAGCCCGCGATGACCACGCTAGGCCCCTCCTGTGCCGCTCGGGTGAACACGGAACGAACAGTCATGGCCCGACGGGCCGCTGTGCTCGAGCACGCAGAAAATCCGGCGACTGGAGGATCAAGCGTCGCTAGCGTGGGTAGATGGATCAAGCCACGGCCACCACCACCGCTGACCGCCTGATCGCCCTCTGGCCCCCGGCTGGACTGCAGGTACGCACCGGTGATCTGGAACTGCGCTATCTCGATGACGCGCTGCTCGTGGAGCTGGCCGAGCTCGCCTCCCGCGGCGTGCACCAACCCGATGCCATGCCGTTCATGGTGCCCTGGACTCGCGGCACGCCCGAGGAGATCGCGCGTGGCGTGCTGCGCTACCAGTGGCAGGTGCGGGCCGAAATGAGTTCGCACGCGTGGGGGCTGGAACTGGCTGTGCTGCATCAGGGCCGTCCGGTGGGCATCCAGGCGGTTGGCGGGAAGGACGTGCCGACCACGCGAACGCTCGGCACCGGATCATGGCTGGGCCGGGAGTATCAGGGGCAGGGGATCGGCACCCGGATGCGGGCACTCGTCCTGCACCTGGCCTTCGACGGCTTCGGGGCGCAGGTCGCGCGCACGTCGGCCTGGGTGGACAACGCCGCTTCGAATGCCGTTTCGCGGCGCCTGGGCTACCGCGAGAATGGCTGCATGCGCGAGGTCCGCGAAGGGGACGCCGTGGAGCATCGCGCGTACCGGCTCAACCGAGCGGACTGGGAGGCACATCGGATCGCCCACCCGGAGCTGCACCCGGGTGAGGTGCACTACGACGGGTTGGCCGCCGTCAGGGCGTTCCTCGATCTCCCCTGACCCCCAACCCCCGCACTCCCCGTGCGTTCGAAAGGGTGGGGTGAGGACGGTCGTGGCATCCTGAGCGTGCGGGCGATCCCCGCACCAGGAGAAGGAGAGTCGATGACGATTCTGACCACCGCCGCAGATCCGGCGAGCGCGGAGTTCACCACCAATGACGCAGCCCAGCGCGCCCTGGCAGCCGAACTGAGAGAACGGCTCGCCACCGTGGCCCGTGGCGGCCCGGAACGGTCCCGGCAGCGGCACATCGACCGGGGCAAGCTGCTCCCGCGGGAGCGGATCACGGCGCTGCTCGATCCCGGCAGCCCGTTCCTCGAGATCGCTCCGCTGGCGGCGTGGGGCCTCTACGACGATGCCTGCCCCGGCGCCGGGGTGATCGCCGGCATCGGCATGGTGGGTGGGCGGCACGTGCTCGTGATCGCCAATGACGCCACCGTCAAGGGCGGCACCTACTACCCGCTCACGGTGAAGAAGCACCTGCGTGCGCAGCAGATCGCCCTCGAGAACCGCCTTCCCTGCCTCTACCTGGTCGACTCCGGCGGCGCCTACCTGCCCATGCAGGACGAGGTGTTCCCAGATGAGCAGCACTTCGGCCGCATCTTCGCCAACCAGGCGCGGATGTCCGCGGCCAGGATCCCGCAGCTGGCCGCCGTGCTCGGCTCCTGCACGGCCGGCGGCGCGTACGTCCCCGCGATGAGTGACGAGAGCGTGATCGTGCGCGGTCAGGGCACGATCTTTCTGGGCGGCCCGCCCCTGGTGAAGGCCGCGATCGGGGAGGAGGTCAGTGCCGAGGAACTCGGCGGCGGCGACCTGCACGCCCGCACCTCCGGCGTGGTGGACCACCTCGCCGAGAATGACGCACACGCCCTGGCCATCCTGCGCGACATCGTGGCCACCCTCCCGCCGTCCCCGCCGCCGATATGGGACGTGACCGAGCCACGCGACCCAGCGGTTGATGAAGCCACGTTGTACGGCGCAGTCCCCGCCGACGCGGCGGCCCCGGCCGACCCGCGCGAGATCATCGCCCGCATCACCGACGCCTCCGAACTGCACGAGTTCAAGGCCGCCTACGGCACCACGCTGGTCACCGGCACCGCTCACATCCACGGCCATCCCGTAGGAATCCTCGCCAACGACGGGGTGCTGTTCAGCGAGTCCGCACTCAAGGGCGCCCACTTCATCGAATTGTGTGATCAGCGCGGCATCCCGCTGCTGTTCCTGCAGAACATCTCCGGATTCATGGTCGGCCGGGATGCCGAGGCCGGCGGTATCGCCAAACATGGGGCGAAGATGGTCACCGCAGTGGCCACCACCCGGGTGCCGAAGCTCACCGTGGTGACCGGCGGATCGTTCGGGGCCGGCAACTACTCCATGTGCGGGCGAGCGTACGGGCCGAGGTTCCTATGGATGTGGCCCGGTGCCCGGATCTCCGTGATGGGCGGCTCCCAGGCGGCAGCGGTGCTCACCACCGTGCGCGCCGACCAAGCCGCCGCCCAGGGCGAGGAGTGGCCCGCCGAGGATCGGGAGGCGTTCGCGGCGCCTATCCGGCAGCAGTACGAACGCCAGGGCAACCCCTACTACGCCACGGCACGGCTGTGGGATGACGGGGTGATCGACCCCGCGCAGACCCGCACTGTGCTCGGTCTCGCCCTGGACGTCTGCTCTCGCACACCACTCGGCGAACCGGGCTTCGGCCTGTTCCGGATGTGAGCGCCGTGTTCTCCCATGTGCTGATCGCCAATCGGGGCGAGATCGCCGTCCGGATCGCCCGCACGCTGACGCGGATGGGGGTGCGTGCAGTGGGCGTGTACTCCGATGCCGACGACGGCGCCCCGCATGTTCGCGCTGCCGACGCCGCCTATCGCATCGGGCCGGCGAAGGCGAGCGAGTCCTACCTGAACGTGGCGGCGATCATCTCCGCCGCCCGGCGTGGGGCGTGCGAGGCGGTGCATCCCGGGTACGGCTTCCTCAGCGAGAGCACTGAACTGGCGCGGGCCTGTGAGGATGCCGGGCTGGTGTTCATCGGCCCAGGCACGGGTGCCCTCGAGGTGATGGGCAGCAAGATCCTCGCGAAGGAGCGGGTGGCTGCTGCCGGTGTGCCGGTGATCGGAGGCGTAGCTGAGGACGGCACCGTCAGCACCGGCGGCGATACGACCATCGAGGCGGCCAGTGCAACCAGGGATCACGAACTGCTCGCTGCCGCCGCGGGCCTGGGTGTTCCGTTGCTGGTGAAGCCCTCTGCCGGCGGTGGCGGGAAGGGTATGCACGTGGTGCGCGACCTCGCCGATCTTCCGGAGGCGCTCGCTGCCGCGAGAAGGATCGCGCATGCTGCATTCGGTGACGATCGGCTCCTGCTGGAGCGGCTCGTGGAATCGCCGCGGCACATCGAGGTGCAGGTGCTCGCCGATCAGCACGGCACGGTCGTCTCGCTGGGGGAGCGGGAGTGCTCGCTGCAGCGGCGGCACCAGAAGGTGATCGAGGAGGCGCCCTCGCCGTTACTCGATGAGGGGACCCGCGAGCGAATCTGCGCCGCGGCCCGGGAGGTGGCCCGCAGCGTCGACTACCGGGGCGCTGGAACAGTGGAGTTCCTGCTGCCGGCCGGGCGCCCCGATGACTTCGCCTTCATGGAGATGAATACGCGGCTGCAGGTGGAGCACCCCGTCACCGAGGCCATCACCGGCGTCGACCTGGTGGAGTGGCAGCTTCGGGTGGCCGCAGGGGAGCCGCTAGACCCAGGCCTCGGGCGCTCGCCCGCCCAGGGATGGGCGATGGAGGCACGCATCTACGCCGAGCGCCCCGAGGCGGACTTCCTCCCCGCGGCGGGGACGGCGCACGTGGTGCACTGGCCGCATGGCGTGCGGGTGGACGACGCGCTCGAACCGGGGACCACCGTCGGCACCGACTACGACCCGATGCTGGCGAAGGTGATCGCCCATGCCGCTACCCGGGACCAGGCGCTGGCGCGGCTGGACCGGGCGCTCGCGGAGACGGTGATCCTCGGGGTGCACACCAACGCCGACTACCTACGTGCGGTGCTCGCCAGGCAGGAGGTCGCGGCAGGGACGGCGGACACCACGTTCCTCGACCGGCTCGAACTCCCGGAACCGGAGGTGGATTCCGGTGCGCTGATCGCCGCCGCCCTGACCCGGCACGCCCGCACCTGGACTGACGATCTGTGGCGCAGACCATCCGGATGGCGGCTCGGCCCGGCCGAGCCGGTGGAGTATGTGTTCGCCGGTGATAACTCGCGGGTTCAGGTGAGCGGCCCTCCTACCGATGCTCGGGTGGTGGTCTCTGGATCTATCGACGACCCGGGGCGCCGTGCTGCCATCGATGGCAGCGGTATCCCCGACGTTGTCGATCCGTGCGGTCATTGGCTCGAGATCGATGGGCTGATGGAGAAGGTGTGGATCCTCGAGGCTCAGGACCACACCTGGGTGCGGTTGACGGGCCGGACGACGGTGCTGACCGCCCGGCCCCGACATGTCTCCACCGGAGCGCGGGCCGATCCCATCGGCCCACAACTGCGCACTCCGATGCCGGGCACCGTGGTGGCGGTGCACGTGGAGTCGGGCGAACTGGTGCAGTCCGGTGATCTGGTGGTCACGATTGAAGCGATGAAGATGGAACACCAGATTCGGGCCAGGTGCGCCGGTATCATCACCGTTGACGTCGCCGTCGGCCATCTGGTCAGAGCAGACCAGATGATTGGCCATGTCACCGGCCCCGAGAGTCCACAAGACTCAGACGGGCCGAGCGCAACGATCCACAAGATCTGACGAAGGAGTCACGCTCATGCCCTACGGATTCACGCCCGAGCATCTCGCCCTGGCCGAGAAGGTCCGCACGTTCGCCGATACCGTGGTGCGGCCGGTGGCCTACGAGTACGACACACGGCGTGAACTGCCGTACGAGATCATCGCCGAGATGGGCGCGATGGGCCTGTTCGGGCTTGCCCTCCCGCCCGAGTACGGCGGCACCGGTCCGGATTACACCGCCTTCTGCCTCGCGGTGGAGCAGATCGCCCGCGTGGACCAGAGCCTCGCGGTGACCCTCGAGGCCGGGATCGGGCTCAGTGCGGTGCCCCTGCTGCGGTTCGGTACCGAGGAGCAGAAGCGCACCTGGTTGCCGAGCCTGGCCCGGGGTGCGGCGCTCGCCGCCTTCGGGCTCACCGAGGCTGATGCCGGCTCGGACGCCAGTGGAACCCGCACCACCGCCGAACTGATCGACGGGCACTGGGTGATCAACGGTACGAAACAGTTCATCACCAACTCCGGCACCGCGATCACCACCCTGATCACGGTGACCGCGGTGACCGGCGAACGCACCCGATCCGATGGCACCACAGCGCCGGAACTCTCGGCGTTCCTGGTTCCGGTGCCCGCGGAGGGAGTGGAAGTCGGCCCAGCGTATGACAAGGTCGGCTGGCACACCTCGGATACTCATCCGCTCACGTTCACCGACGTGCGGGTGCCGGAGGAGAACCTGCTCGGTGAACGTGGCCGCGGTTACGCCAACGCCGTCGCGTGCCTGGACGAGGGCCGGATCGCGTTCGCCGCCCTGTGCACCGGAGCCGCTCAAGGCTGCCTCGAGGAGGCGCTGCGGCACAGTCAGGAACGCGAGGTCTTCGGCCGTGCGCTGAGTGCCAACCAGCATGTGGCGTTCACCTTGGCGCGGATGCAGGCGCGCGTGCACACCGCCCGACTGGCGTGGGTGGAGGCAGCGCGGCTGATGGAGGTGGGGGAGCGGTTCAAGATGGCCGCCTCGCTGGCCAAGCTGCTCGGCGCGGAGTCCGCCGTGGCCAACGCCCATGACGCATCCCAGATCTTCGGTGGCTACGGATTCCTCAACGAGAACCTCGTGGCCCGGCACTACCGGGACGCGAAGGTCCTCGAGGTCGGGGAAGGCACCACCGAGGTTCAGCTCGGGGTGATCGCGCGCGAACTGGGCGTCACCGGCGCAGGTCTGAGACGGACCTGAGACGAGCCGGAGCCGGAGCGAGAGCCGAGACAGACCAAGGACCATGAGGAGCCAGCATGCAGACCTCACCACGACCCGATCAGGGGGATCTGCCCGCGCAGCCGATGCGTGAGGAGGTCCAGCGCGGCCGCTATCTCGACGAACTCGAACTGGACGTGCGCTACCGGCACGCCCCTGGGCGAACCATCACCGAGGCCGACGATGTGCTCTTCACCACGGCCACGATGAACCCGCAGGCGCTGCACCTGGACGCGGCCTGGTGTGCCACCCAACCGTTCGGCAAGCCGGTGGTGAACTCCCTGTTCACCCTCGCCACGCTCGTGGGCCTCTCCGTGGGGCACCTGACCCAGAGCACGACAGTCGCCAATCTCGGCTTCGAGGAGGTGCGCTTCCCGGCCCCCATGTTCCATGGAGACACGCTGTACGCGGAGACGGTGGTGTTGAGCACCCGGCTGTCGGCGAGCCGGCCGGGGCAGGGGATCGCCCGGCTGGAGCACACCGGCCGCAACCAGGACGGCGCAGTGGTGGCCGTGGCCGTGCGCGCGGCCCTGATGTGGACGAGCGAGGGACATGCAAGGCAGACGCCTCTCGTGCCGCAGACCGACGGCGACCGGCACCACCGAAAGGATGCCTGATGGCCTCGATACCCGGCCCTGCCCTGCTGTTCTGCCCCGCGAACCGCCCCGATCGGTACACCAAGGCGGCCGAACGCGGCGACGGTGTGATCCTCGATCTCGAGGACGCGGTCCCCGCCGCCGAGCGCGCCACGGCTCGTGATCGGGTGCTCGCCCATCCGCTCGACCCCGAGCGCACGATGGTGCGGGTGAACCCTGCCGGGACACCCGATCACGAGGACGACGTCCACGCTGTGCGCCGCGCCGGCTACACCCGGGTGATGCTCGCGAAGGCGTCCGGTCCCGACGACCTTGCCGCGCTGGACGGACTCGACGTGGTGGTGCTCTGCGAGACCGCACGCGGAGTGCTCGCTGCCCCCGAACTCGCCGCATTGGACGCTGTGGTGGCATTGATGTGGGGCGCGGAGGACCTGATGGCGTCACTGGGTGGCACCTCCAGCCGATTCTCCGTCTCCACCTCCGGCGTGGCGGCGCCGTACCGTCCGGTGGTCCGGCACGCGCGCTCGCGGATCCTGCTGTCCGCCGGCGCCCACGGCAAGGCCGCGATCGACGCCGTCCACCTCGAACTGGACGATCACGTGGGTCTGCGCGCCGAAGCTGAAGACGCGGCGGCGTCCGGGTTCGCCGCCACCGCATGCCTGCACCCCGACCAGGTGTCCGTGGTGCGCGAGGCGTACCGGCCGGACCCTGCCCGGGTGCGGTGGGCCGAGCAGGTGCTCGCCGCTGCGCCCGACGGCGGTGGCGTGCACCGGCACGGCCGCCAGATGATCGACGAACCGCTACTCGCCCAGGCGCGAGCGGTGCTACGGCGCAGGGCGCAAGTCACGGAGGAACCCTGACGGTGCGCATGCTCTCGCGCCCATAGAGTGGTGGTCATGGAATCCGAAGAACGACTGGCCGTCTTCCTCGACTACGAGAACCTCGCGCTCGGGGCGCGCGAGCACCTGGGTGGGATGACGTTCGACTTCGGACCGATCGCCGATGCACTCGCGATCCGAGGTCGGGTGGTGGTGCGCCGCGCCTACGCGGACTGGTCCTTCTTCGACGAGGACAGGCGCTCCCTGACCCGGCACCAGGTGGAGCTGATCGAGATGCCGCAGCGGATGGGCGCATCCCGCAAGAACGCCGCCGATATCAAAATGGTGGTCGACGCGATCGAGATGGCGTTCGAACGCGAGTACATCTCCACGTTCGTGATGTGCACCGGCGACAGTGACTTCTCCCCGCTCGTGCACAAGTTGCGCGAACTTAACAAGCGAGTGATCGGCGTGGGGGTGGAGCAGTCGACATCACGGCTGCTGCCGGCAGCATGCGATGAGTTCCTGTTCTACGACCGCCTCGAGGGCGTCGAGGTACCCGAAGAGGGTGAACCCACCGAACGCCGTGGACGAGGGCGCCGTGGCGCCCAAGGATCCGGTGGCGGCTCAGCAAAGCGTGCCGCCACCGCGCCGCCGGCTGCCGGGGACGAGCCGGTGCCGAGTGCACCGCCGGAGACCGCGGCTGAGGACGAGACGCCCCGATCCGAGGACGCAGGCTCGCTTGAGGTGCTCGTTGCGCAGACTCTGGCAGGGTTGCAATCATCCACCGGCGGCAGCGTCACCGCCTCGGTGCTCAAGCGCACACTACTGCGCAAGGATCCGACATTCAGCGAATCCGACCACGGGTACCGCACGTTCGGGGACGTGCTGCGCCACCTCGCCGAACGCGGCCTCGTGGAGTTGTCCGCAGGTCCTGCGGCGGGTGACCCCGAGGTCTCGGTACCGGCACACGGAGAGCGGGAAGATGCCTTCGCGCTGCTGCGCGCCGTCGTCACCGAATCCGACGGGCCTGTGGCACTTTCCAGCCTGAAGAACCGCCTGCGCAAGCGGCGCCCCGACTTCAGCGAGAAGGCACTGGGGTATCGCAACTTCCTGCAGTTCTGCAAGGACGCCTCCGCCGGAGTGGTGGACCTGCGCTGGGACGAGGACGCCGAGGACTATTTGCTGAGCGCATGAGCGAGGCGATGCCTGGTGAGGCTGCGCCGGGAGGATCCGGATGGCCGATCGGCATACGCGCCATCCTCGGCATGGCCGGGTTCGGCCCAGGACCCGACGCGGTACGTGCCGCCGTGCAGGGCCGCGTCGTGGTGGTCACCGGCGCTTCCCGCGGAGTGGGGGAGCGTGTGGCGATCCGGCTCGGTGCGGTGGGCGCGCACGTAGTGCTGCTAGCCCGCGGTGATGGTGTGGACGCCGCCGCCGAGCAGGTTCGGTCCAGCGGCGGCACAGCGTCGACCTACCGGATCGACCTGCGTGACCCGGCTGCCGCCCGTGCCACAGCGGAACTGATGCTTGCCGAATGCGGCACCCCCGCCGTCGTGATCTCCAATGCCGGGCACAGTATCCGGCGCCCGCTTGCGCAGTACCTCGACAGATTTCACGACGTGCAGCGCCTCATGGGTGTGAACGCACTCGGTCCGATCGCGTTGCTGCTGCCGCTGCTCCGGGAGATGA
The DNA here is from genome assembly GCF_021049285.1 of Ruania halotolerans. Taxonomy (GTDB): domain Bacteria; phylum Actinomycetota; class Actinomycetes; order Actinomycetales; family Beutenbergiaceae; genus Ruania; species Ruania halotolerans. The sequence continues at coordinate 2,775,959 of NZ_CP088017.1, read as the reverse complement.
CGGCCGCCCGGTCGGGGCACCTGATCTCGGTCTCCTCCGCCAGCGTTGACGTGCCCAGCCCTGGCTATTCGGCCTACGCGGCGAGCAAAGCGGCATTCGAGGCGTGGTTGCGGGCACTCGCCCCCGAACTCAGTGCCGAGGGAGTTGCTGCCACCTCCATCCACCTCCCGTTGGTGCATACGGCGATGAGTGCGCCAACCACCGCCTATGCGCGCGCACCAGGTCTGACTGCCGACGGTGCCGCTGCCCTGGTGTGCCGGGCGATCGTGGAGAAGCCTCGGCTGATCTCCCCGTGGTGGGCGCGTGCCGGCGGGCTGATCGGTGCCGCGGCCCCGGCGGCCGCCGATCGGTTGTTTGGCTCGGCGATCCTGCGAGGGCGGTGGTGACGCGGCCCCGGGGCCTGGCTCGCAGGGCGCGGCGAGGGTCACGGCACGCTGCCCTCGCCCGAGTCACCCGCTCACGCTGGTATCTCGTGCCCGAGGCCGCTGCTCTGGCGCGGGCGATACGCCCACGCCCACGTGACCTCCCTGCCCTCGCGGCGCTGGTCCGGCACGGCAGCACCCTCGCCGGTGTGGGTCTGTGGGCAGTCCACCGGTCGGCGGACCATCCCCTCCTGTTCGACGACGACGGTGCCGTCACCGGGGCCGAGCTCGGTACTGCCGTGCAGCGGATCATGGCCGCGATCGGGGACCCGCCACCGCGTGCGGTGGCCATCCTCGGTGACCATCGCGGCCTGGTGGCCGTGATCATCGCGGCCGGCGCCCTCGGGATCGATTTGACGTTGCTGAGCCCACGAGCCGGTGATCAGGCCCGACGACAAGCCCTGGCTGACGACGTGGGGGTGATTCTGCACGACGGCCCGCTTCACGCGCCGGTCACCGCAACGGGGCGCACGGTGGACGTGCGCGCGGCGCTGCTACGCCCTGACAGCGTGGTGCCGCGGCCACGGAAGAGACCCGCCGCCGCAGCGCTCGTGGTGCACAGCTCTGGCAGCACCGGCGCCCCGCACTCGCGTACCGAGCGCAGCGTCGGCTGGCCGCAGGTGCCGACGGTCATCTCTCTCGCCGCGGCTCTGGGAGCCCGGCGGGGTGAGCCGATGCTCGTGGCCGCACCGCTGAGCCATGGACATGGCCTCTCCGCGCTCGCCGCCGGTCTCCTGGTGGGGGCGCCAGTGCTGCTTGGTGCCTCCCGCCATGGCGATCACGGTCGAGCCGCGATCGTCGACCATCGGGTGGCAACCTGGGTCGGTCTTCCCACCCAACTGGCCGACTTGATGTCAGGGCCGGACAGTCCCCGGTTGCCGCTGCGACGCATCGTGGTGGGATCGGCACCGACCTCCACCGCTCTCGTCGAGCAGGTCCGGGCCATCGCGGGTGAGGTGCTCGTCAACTACTACGGCACCACTGAATCCGGGACGGTCACCATCGCCCGCCCAGCAGACCTCACCGCAGACCCGGCGACTGTCGGCCGCCCGGCGACGGGTGTGACACTCGAGATCCAGGATGTCACCGGCCAGATCCTGCCTCGTGGGGAGGTGGGCCAGGTCATGGTGTGCTCACCGTGGCGCGCCGCCGGAGAACACCCCTGGACGCACACCGGGGACCGGGGACGTCTCGATGCGGCCGGCCGACTGACTCTCGCCGGCCGTGGAGACGGAACGGTGATCGTTGGCGGACACCGGGTCAACCTGAGGGAGGTGGCTGCGTGGCTGGAGCGGCAGCCCGGTGTCGACCGCGTCGAGGTGACCGCCGTGGCGGACACCCGTTTGGGCGAGGTGCTGCATGCACGGGTTGCCGGGCAGGTCGACCTGGCGGACCTGCACGCGCGGGCCCGCGCCGAGCTCGGGGACGCGGCGGCGCCGCGAGAGCTCAAGGAGTGGTAGAGGGCTCGGCTCAGGCTAGACTGGCTGCACAGGCACTGACCCGGCCATCACCGGTGAGCCTTCCGGAAGAACGGCCCCACCTACCAGCGGGGCTCAGTAGAACCGGACGGGTAGGCCCGTCACAGCCCGGAACGAAGTGGTTGCGTGCGTCGACTCGGCGCCCGTGGCAAACGAGGTGGTACCGCGGTCGCACCCGTTCGGGTGCGAATCGTCCTCGAGGAGGATCGAAACCGTCGAAGGACAGCGCAGATGACCACCGAGCGCCACGAGTTGCACTACCCGCGCCACACCGAGGCCGAGGCCGTGCAGCCCTCCCCGAGCTTCCCCGCCGTCGAAGAGCACGTGCTGGCGTACTGGAAGGACGACGGTACGTTCGCCGCGTCGATCGAGAACCGCCCCGCCGGTGAGAACGGTGAGAACGAATTCGTCTTCTATGACGGACCGCCGTTCGCCAACGGGCTGCCGCACTACGGGCACCTGCTGACCGGGTACGTCAAGGACGTCGTGCCCCGGTTCCAGACGATGCTCGGCAAGCGAGTGGAGCGCCGGTTCGGCTGGGACACGCACGGCCTGCCTGCGGAGCTCGAGGCTGAGCGGATCCTCGGCATCACCGACAAGACCCAGATCGAAGAGATGGGGCTCGAGGCCTTCAACAAGGAATGCCGCGAATCCGTACTGCGCTACACCAAGGAGTGGGAGGAGTACGTCACCCGGCAGGCTCGGTGGGTGGACTTCGAGAACGACTACAAGACGCTCGATCTGTCCTACATGGAGTCGGTGCTCTGGGCGTTCAAGAGCCTCTACGACAAGGGGCTGGCCTATGAGGGCTACCGCGTGCTGCCCTACTGCTGGCGGGATGAGACACCGCTGTCCAACCACGAACTGCGGATGGACGACGACGTCTACCAGATGCGTCAGGATCCGGCGATCACCGTGGGCTTCCAGATCATCGAACCGTCCGAACGCGCCGCGACCGCAGCCGCTGGTGTCGAACTCACCGGGGCGCACCTGCTGATCTGGACCACCACCCCGTGGACAGTTCCCTCGAACCTCGCCACCGCCGTCCACCCTGAGGTGGACTACGTGCTCGTGGCCGGCGGGGATGGGCGCCGTTTCGTGCTGGCGCAGGCACGAATGGCCGCCTATGCGCGGGAGCTGGGGGAGGAGCCGCAGGTTCTCGCCACCGTCCGCGGCGCCGACCTGGCCGGCACGCGCTACGCGCCGCCGTTCAGCTACTTCGCCGGCCGGGAGAATGCCCACCAGGTGCTCCTCGCCGACTACGTCACCACCGATGACGGCACCGGCATCGTGCACATCGCTCCCGCCTACGGTGAAGAAGACAAGGTGGTCACCGATGCCGCAGGCATCGAGCCGGCCACACCGGTGGACTCCGCCGGGAAGTTCGACGCAGAGGTGCCCGACTACGCCGGGATGAACGTCTTCGACGCCAACCCGCAGATCATCAAGGACCTGAAGGCTGGCACCGGCGGCGCCACCGGTCAGGGTGCGGTTCTGCTGCGGCACGAGACGTACGACCACTCCTACCCGCACTGCTGGCGCTGCAAGAACCCCCTCATCTACCGGGCGGTCTCCTCCTGGTTCGTGAAGGTGACCGAGTTCCGGGACCGGATGGTCGAACTCAACGACCAGATCACCTGGGTTCCTGAGCACATCAAGGACGGTCAGTTCGGCAAATGGCTCGGAGGAGCCCGTGACTGGTCCATCTCCCGGAACAGGTACTGGGGCACTCCGATCCCGGTGTGGGTGAGCGACGACCCCGCCTACCCGCGGATCGACGTGTACGGCTCCCTGGCCGAGCTGGAGGCCGACTTCGGCGTCCAGGTGAGGGACCTGCACCGCCCCTTCATCGACGAGCTCACCCGTGCCAACCCGGATGACCCGACTGGGAACGCCACGATGCGCCGGATCCCGGACGTGTTCGACGTGTGGTTCGACTCCGGATCGATGCCGTTCGCCCAGGTGCACTACCCGTTCGAGAACTCCGAGTGGTTCGAGAACCACTACCCGGGTGACTTCATCGTGGAGTACATCGGGCAGACCCGCGGCTGGTTCTACACGCTGCACGTGCTGGCCACCGCCCTGTTCGACCGGCCCGCGTTCCGCACCTGCGTCTCGCACGGCATCATCCTGGGCGATGACGGCCGCAAGGCGAGCAAGTCGCTGCGCAACTTCCCCGATCCGATGGCCATGTTCCACCAGCATGGTTCGGACGCGGTGCGACTTTCGCTGATGGGCTCGCCGGTGCTGCGCGGCGGGAACCTCGTGGTGGCCGAGGAGTCGATCCGCGATCAGGTCCGCCAGGTGCTGCTACCGCTGTGGAACACCTGGTACTTCTTCAGCCTCTACGCGAACACCTGTAACGACGGCACCGGGATCGACGCGCGCGCCCCGCGACCCGAGGAGGTGCCTGACCTCGATGAGATGGACAGGTATGTGCTGGCGCGTACCCGGTCACTGGTCGAGAACGTTCGCGCCGACCTGGAGTCCTATGAGATCGCCGGTGCAGTGGGCAGGCTGCGCGAGCACCTGGACATGCTCACCAACTGGTACGTGCGCACCTCGCGGCAGCGGTTCTGGGATGAGGACGAGGGGGCATATCACACGCTCTACGCCTCGCTCGAGGTGCTGCTGCGAGTGCTGGCCCCGCTCGCGCCGATGATCGCCGAGGAGGTCTGGCGTGGCCTGACCGGTGGGCGCAGTGTGCACCTGAGCGACTGGCCCGTCCCTGGTGCATCCGCCGAGGCCGACCCCGCTGCGGCGGCCCTGGTGGCAGACGAGCACCTGGTGACGGCGATGGACGCCGTGCGGGACGTCGTCTCCGTGACGCACGGGTTGCGCAAGGCGAACCAGTTACGGGTGCGCCAGCCGTTGCGTAGTGTGCGGGCGGCCGTGACCGACCCGACGATTCTCGCCCCGTTCACCGATCTGGTGGCCGAGGAGGTCAACGTCAAGGACGTGGCCGTGCTCGACCTCTCCGACGGTGCAGCGGCAGAGTACGGCGTGTACACCAAGCTCACGGTGAACGCCCGCGCGGCCGGGCCGCGCCTCGGCAAGGATGTGCAGCGGGCGATCGCCGGGGCGCGCAGTGGAGCCTGGCAGCAGGACGCCGAGGGCCGGGTCAGCGTGGACGGAATCGCGCTCGAGGAGGGCGAGTTCACTTTGACCACCGAGATCGAGGACCGGTTCGGTGACACGATCGCCGCGGGCGTGCTGCCCGGTGGTGGGTTCGTGGTGCTCGACCTCGAACTGGATGATGAATTGCTCGGTGACGGGTACGCCCGCGATGTGGTGCGGCAGGTCCAAGACGCGCGCAAGAGCGCCGGGCTGCACGTGGCCGACCGGATCACCCTCGCGCTCGGGGTGCCAGGCCAATGGGCGCAGGCGGTGGTGGATCGGACGGACTTCATCGCCGCGGAGACCCTCGCGGTGAACGTGCACGTGGACGCAGCGCCGGTGATGGGCGAGGACGATCGGGTGGTCGGGATCGATCTCAGCAAGGTGGAGCAATGAGCGAGGACGAGCAGGGGAGGTCGTTGCCCGACACGTCCGGGATCCGCACCGGCGGTGCTGCCGGTGACGCCCCCGGTCCGGATGCGGCGGCGCGAGCAGCAGACGTCGAGGCAGAGGAGCAGGCCAAGGCGATCTACGCCGAGATTCTCTCCCGGGCACCGGAGCACAAGATCACGCCGACGATTGATCGGGTAGCGGCCCTGGTGGACCTGCTCGGTCACCCAGAGCGCGCCTACCGGGCGATCCATCTGACCGGAACGAACGGCAAGACCTCGACCGCGCGGATGGTGGAGCGCCTGCTCCGCGAGATGGGGCTGCGCACGGGCCGGTTCACGTCGCCGCACCTGCACAATGTGCGAGAGCGGATCGCGATCGATGGTGAGCCGATCTCCGCCGCGGCATTCGTGCAGGTCTGGCACGATATCGAGCCGTTCGTGCAGATCGTGGATGCCCAGCTGGAGGCTGAGGGTAACCCGCGGCTGAATTTCTTCGAGGTGCTTTCCGCCTTCGCCTTCGCCGCGTTCGCGGACGCCCCGGTGGACGTGGCAGTGGTTGAGGTGGGACTTGGCGGGGAGTGGGACTCCACCAACGTGATCGATGGCGATGTCGCTGTGCTGACGCCCATTGCCCGCGATCACGAGAGGTGGCTCGGGCACTCGATCGAGGAGATCGCTGAGGTGAAGTCCGGCATCATCAAGGCGTTGGATCCGCCGGCCGTGGTGGTGACGGCCGAGCAGGAAGACGAGGTTGCCGCCGTGATCGCCCGGCGTGCCGTCGATCGCGGAGCCAGGGTGGTGGCCCAGGGGTACGACATCGAGGTGGCTGAACGAGCGGTGGCCGTTGGCGGCCAACTGGTGAACCTGCGCGGGACCGGTGGTTTGTACACCGACATCTTCCTCCCGCTGCACGGTGCGCACCAGGCGCAGAACGCCCTGATCGCCTTGACGGCGGTGGAACAGTTCCTCGGCGGAGGAGCGCTCGGCGCGGACGTAGTCGAGGCAGCATTCGCCGATGCCACCTCACCCGGCCGGATGGAGCTGGTGCGCTCGAGTCCCGCAGTACTCGTTGACGCAGCGCACAACCCGGCCGGTGCGAGCGTGCTCGTGCAGGCGCTGCAGGAGGCGTTCGCGTTCACGCGACTCGTAGGAGTCGTGGGCGTGATGGCGGAGAAGGATGCCGAGGGGATCCTCGCGATGCTCGAGCCGGTACTGGATGAGGTGGTGATCACGCAGTCCACCTCGATGCGGTCGATGGACGCCGACGACCTCGCCGAGATTGCGCGTGACGTCTTCGATCCTGATCAGGTACACGTGCAGGCGAGCCTGCCGAATGCGATCTCCCTCGCCGCGGACCTCGCCGAGCAGGGCGAACGGGACCAAATCGCCTCAGGAACGGGAGTTGTTGTGGCAGGATCGGTGATCCTCGCGGCCGAGGCCCGAGCGGTATTCGGCAGAGACAAGCCCCCGCGGCGGCCTGGGCGGCCGGACGCCGTCTGATCTACTCGGCCTGCGGTGAGCCGGCCGGCCCCGACCGTTCCAGGACGCCGGCGATATAGGCGATCTGGCCGACATGCTGGAGACCCTCCGCCAGCACGCTCACCAGCCGCACCCCCAAGGTCACCGGTGGATCCCAGGCATCGTCGACCACCCGGTCCAGGTCTGCCTCGTCGAGCCGGCTCAGAATACCTGTCGTGGCCGCGCTGACGGCGTCGTGATAGCCGAGCAGGTCGGCAGCGCTGAACCCGCGCACCTGTGCCACCTGGGCGCTGCTGTGACCGAAACCGTGGTCGGCAACCTCGAACGGCAGGTCGAAGCGATCAGCCCAGCCGCCAGCGGTCCATTGCTGCTCGAGACCGGCCACCTCGCTGACGTGGTCGTCCTGCACGCGTGTCAGGTGCCACGCGAGCCAGGCGATCGTGTTCGCGTCTGGATCGAGCCGGGCCACCAGGTGTTCCGGCGTGAGGCGGTGCGGGTCACCGAGGACGGCGTGCAACTCCTCGGTGACCCGACTGAATCCGTCCCTCAGGATCGAACTGACACTGCTCATCGCACGCCGGGCCTCAGGCCAGTCCTGCCTCAGCGAGCCAGTCCGTGGCGATCGTGGCGGAGTCGAGTTGTTCGTCGACGCTGCGGGCGTTCATCGCGATCAGATCCTCGGTGGTGAGTGCCTCGTTCACCGGGCCCAGTTCCGCGGCGAGGTCCTCGGCAAGCGCAGCGTCCACCAGCGGGATCACGTTCTGAGCAAGGATCATGTTCTCCGGATCCTCGAGTGTCACGAACTCGCCCGAGGCAAGGTCAGGATCAGCGGTGTAGATGTCACCCATGGTGATGGTGCCGTCCCGGATGGCGTCCTTGGTCAGCGGGCCGCCACTGTCGCCGATGGTGAGGAAACCGGCCTCCACACCATAGAACTCTGCCAGGCCCTCGGGGCCGTAGGGGCGCGACTCCAGCTCGGCGTTGCCGCCGATGGTGATCTCGCCGTCGTAGTTGGCGAGGTCGGCGAGTGAGGTGATCTGATTCGACTCGGAGAACTCCGTGGTCACGTTGTAGGAGTCGGCATCCTGTGCCTCGGCGTAGTCCAGCACGGCGAGCCCTTCGGGCAATGCCTCGGGCAGCGCTGCGGCCACGTCCTCCGGGCTGCGTGCCTCGGTTTCGGAGTCGTAGAACTGGAGCAGATTCCCGGAGTATTCCGGGATGAGGTCCACCTCGTCGCCTTCCATCGCTGCGAGGTAGCTGTCCCGCTGGCCGATCTGGAACTGCCGCTCTACCTCGAAGCCGGCACCCTCGAGCACCTGAGCGTAGATCTCGGCGATGATCTCGTTGGAATAGTACGCCTGCGATCCGACCACCACCACGGAGGAGTCGGCATCAGCTGGTGTCTCATCGTCACCGGTCTCCAGGGGGTCGGAGGATCCTCCGCACGCGGCGAGCAGTGTCAGCGCGGACGCTGCCGCGACGGCGCCGGCGAACCGGCGGGGGTGGATGCGTCCGAATCGACGGCGCAAGGGGGGCGTTGTCATGACGTTCCTTCCTGGGGGTGCGTTCTGGCAACAACTGGCGGCATGCTCGCATTCCGCGCAGGCCGACGGGAGGTGCGCCCGGCGAGCCACGCGGCCAACGAGAAGGCTGCGTCCAGCAGGAGGGCGAGTGCCACGATCACGAGCGCTCCGCCGAGCATCTCCTCGTAGCTGTTCAGGCTGATCCCTCGCAGGATGTATGTGCCGAGCCCGCCGAGGCCCACGTAGGCGGCGAGCACCGCCGTCGAGACGATCTGCAGGGTGGCGCTGCGCAGACCACCGATGAGCAATGGAAGTCCGATCGGGGCCTCCACGCGAATCAGGATCTGCCATTCGGTCATCCCCATGGACCGGGCGGAGTCGACCACGTCATCGTCCACGGCCTCGACGCCGGCGTACGCCCCGGCGAGCACCGAGGGCACACCGAGCACCACGAAAACGATGGTCGCAGCGACGGGTGCCTGCCCGATACCCACGATTAGGGTCAGGATGGTCAACAGCCCTAGAGACGGGAGGGCGCGCGCGGCACCCGAGAAGGCGACGGCGATCTGTTTACCGCGCCCGGTGTGCCCGATGGCGTACCCGATCGGGATGGCTATCGCGGCGGAGATGGCGACGGCGACAGCGGAGTAGAGCATGTGCTCGGCGAGCCGGGCGGCGATAGCGTTCGCACCCTCATGCTGTTCGGGGGCCACGAGCCACGCGAACGCATCGGCAAAGGGGTTCATCGCGCTACCTCGGTATCGACCACGTCACGCCGTCCGGCGTCCGATCCGCGGGCACCGCTACGCGACCACGGCATCAGCCAGCGGCCGAGCAAAACGAGTAACCCGTCCAGCACGAGCGCCGTCACCACTGTCATCACGATGCCCGTGAAGATCTCGATCGGAATATTGCGCTGAAGACCGTCGGTGAACAGAAAACCCAGGGAGCTGATACCGACCAGCACACCGACCGTCACCAGGCTGACGGTGCTCACGGCAACCACCCGCAACCCGGCCAACAACACCGGGCCCGCGAGCGGGAGGTCCACCGCCCAGAAGCGCCGCCAGCCGTCGTACCCCATCGCCACGGCGGCTTGGCGTACCTGGGTATCGACGGAGGCGAACGCGTCCGAGGCAAATCGGGTCATCAGCGCGACCGCGTAGATCGTCAGGGCCACGATCAGATTCGCCCGGCTGAGGAAGCCGATACCGAGCAGCGGTGGGAGGAGCACGAATAGCGCGAGCGAGGGGATCGTGTAGAGCAGCCCCACCAGGGAGAGCATCGGACCGCGCAGCCATTTCTGCCGCCAAGCGAGCTGCCCGAGAGGGATGGCGATCACGAACCCGAGGACGATCGGCAGCAGACTCAGCAGAATGTGCTCGACCGTCAGATCGAGGATGAGGTCGGTATTGCCCCGGAGCCAGGTCACGACGACGCCGCATCCTCGCTGAGGACCCCGGCCGGGCGCCCGTTCTCGTCCACGACTACCCGGACGCCGTCGCGATCCTCCACGCGCAGCGCGCGCCGCCCGCGTCCGAATCCGATGAAGTCGGCGACGAAATCGCTCGCCGGCGCCGCCAGGATGTCGGTGGGACTTCCCTGTTGGGCAATCACGCCACCTTGCTCAAGGATGACCACCTGGTCACCGAGTAAGAAGGCCTCTTCGATGTCGTGGGTGACGAAGACGACGGTCTTGCCGAGAGTGCCCTGCAGCCGGATCAGCTCGTTCTGTAGGTCGGCGCGCACGATCGGGTCCACGGCGCCGAACGGTTCATCCATGAGCAGGATGTTCGGGTCCACGGCCAGTCCGCGGGCCACTCCGACTCGCTGTTGCTGACCGCCGGAGAGCTGACTGGGATAACGTCCGGCAAGTCCTCGGTCCAGTCCGACCGTGTCCATCAAGGACAGCCCGAGTTCGGCCGCCTCCGCACGCCCCATGCCGTTCAACCGGGGCACTGTGACGATGTTCTCCAGCACCCTTCGATGCGGGAGCAGGCCAGCGCTCTGCATCACGTATCCGATCCGCCGCCGCAGGGCCACCGGGTCCAGGTCGGCGACGTTCTCGTCGTCGATACGCACTGTCCCGGAGGTAGGCTCCACCATCCGGTTGATCATCCGCAGCAATGTGGTCTTTCCCGATCCAGAGGAACCCACCAGGATCGTGACCTGGTGGGAGGGGATCACCAGGTCCACACCGCTGACCGCGACGGTCCCGTCATCGAACCTCTTCGTGACGTTCTCGAACTCGATCACGAGGTCGCGTTCCGGCGGGTGGGTGCGCTCGCGCAGCTGCTCACAGACATGGCCACGAGCGTAGTCTGAGCCGGTGACATCGGCTCAGTGTTTGCCGGATGGCGGTCGAGAGGAGTCTGGGATGAGTACATGGGACGTCGTGGTGATCGGTGCCGGCCCGCCCGGAGAGAACGTGGCCGGACGCGCCGTCGCCGGTGGTCTGAGCGCGGTGATCATCGAGTCCGAGCTCGTCGGTGGCGAGTGCTCCTACTGGGCGTGCATGCCCTCGAAGGCGCTGCTCCGCTCGGGCGCGGCGCGTCGAGCGGCGGCTCACGTGCGCGGATCCGGCGTTCACCTGCCTGAGGGCTCGGCGATGGTCGATCGCGACGAAGTGCTCGCTCGGCGGGATTCGTTCACCAGCGGGTGGGATGACGCTGGGCAAGTGCGCTGGCTTGAGGACTCCGGCATCGAGCTCCTCCGCGGTCATGGGCGGCTGACCGGAGAGCGCACGGTCGAGGTGACCACCGCCGACGGCGTCGTCGAGGTGAGCGCACGCTCCGCCGTCGTGATCTCCACCGGCACTGACGCTCAGGTGCCGCAGTCGCTCGCCGAGGCATCCCCGTGGACCTCCCGCGAGGCCACCAGCGCCGAGGAGATTCCCGATCATCTCGCGATTGTCGGCGGTGGAGTGGTCGGCGTGGAGATGGCGACGGCGTACCGCGACCTGGGTGCACGGGTCACCCTGCTCGTGCGTGGCGAGCTGCTTGCAGGAAACGAGCCGTTCGCCGGTGAGCTCGTGGCCCAGACGTTGCGGGAGACGGGGGTGGACGTGCGGACCGGGGTGAGCGTCACGGCAGCGGCACGGGACGCCGAGACTGGTTCGGTCCGCCTCACCTGCGACGACGGTCAGGTGGTCCAGGCCGATGAGGTCCTCGCCGCGACGGGGCGCCGCCCACGCACCGACGACCTAGGCCTGGCCAACGTCGGCCTGCGCGATGGTCAGTGGCTGGATGTGGACGAGACAATGCGAGTCAACGGGTACGACTGGCTGTACGCCGTGGGCGATGTGAACCATCGCGCTCTGCTCACCCACCAGGGCAAGTATCAGGCCCGGGCCGCCGGTGACGTGATTGCGGCGCGTGCCACCGGGCGTGCACCAGCCGAGCACGCGTGGGGCCGGCATGCGGCGACTGCCGATCATGAGGCCGTACCCCAGGTGACGTTCAGCGATCCCGAGGTGGCCAGCGTGGGGCTCACTGCCGCTGCGGCCGAGGAGGCCGGATACCCGATCGAGGTGGTGGACTACGATCTCGGCGGGGTCGCGGGTGCGGCTCTGCACGCGGATTCCTACACCGGCAAGGCGCGGATGGTGGTGGACACCGAGCGGCAGGTGGTACTCGGGGTCACATTCGTGGGCCCAGATGTCGCAGAGCTCTTACATGCGGCCACGATTGCCGTGGTGGGCCAGGTGCCGATCGATCGGCTCTGGCACGCAGTGCCGGCCTACCCGACGATCAGCGAGGTGTGGTTGCGCCTCCTTGAGGCCTACGGGCGGTCGTAACCGGGTACCGAGGGCCGCATCAGTTGTTGCGCTGCTGCTTCTCCCGGATCAGGTCCAGCGCGATCACCGCGCCGAGGACCGCCTGACGTTCGCGTGGTGCCAGTTCGGGGGAGAGGTCCACGACGTAGCGACTGTGCCCGAGTAGCGCCTTCCCGATGCCGGACCAGCTGCGCGCCACGGTGGCCATCTGGCCGCGGGGGCCGGACAGGGTGAAGTCGAATCCCCAGATGTTCCCGGTGAGCTCGAGCGGCGTGCCGTCGAGCTCGATGGTGACCCGGGTCCGGAAGAACGCGATCCGCTTGACCAGGTGCGCCAACGGCTGACCGTGACCGTCGAAGATCTCCATCCGGTCGCGACCGAAGGTCACCGTGTCCTTCACGTGCAGCAACGGTTGGCCCGGCCCATCGAAGACGGTGAGCTCACGACTGCCCATCAGCGCCCGGCCCAGCGCGCTTCCGCCAGTCTCGATGTGACCGACTTGCTGACCCTGCGGGTCCGAGATCGCGAAATCGTTGCTCATGAAGTTCGTGACCTGGTCGATGACCAGCCTGTGATGTGCCAGCAGCGTCATACAGCGATACTGACACGGAGCACCTCCGCTGCCAATCGGAGCCCAGGCTGGCGGCTCGGTGCACCAATTCAGATCTGGACTAGGCAACCGGGCACGTGAAGGTCCACAGTTGGTCTGCAGGGTCTGTCGCATGAACACCACCGCCGTCGGTCGGCATCGAGGCACGAGCGAAGGAGCACCCGAAAATGAAGAAGCTGATCAACGATCCTCATACTGTCGTCGCCGAGAGCGTCGAGGGATTCGTCGCCGCGCACGCCGATCTGGTGGTCTCCAGTGGAGACCCGGGGGCGCTGTTCGTCTCCCGGGCCGGAGGGCCCGCTGCCGGGAAAGTCGGTCTGGTGAGTGGAGGAGGCAGCGGTCACGAACCGCTGCACGCCGGCTTCGTTGGCCTCGGCATGCTCGATGCGGCCGTGCCCGGCGCCATGTTCACCTCACCCACCCCGGACCCCATCGTGGCCGCCACCAAGGCCGCTGACGGGCGAGCAGGTGTTCTCCACATCGTGAAGAACTACACCGGGGACGTGTTGAACTTCGAGACCGCCGCCGAACTCGCCGAACTGGACGACATCTCCGTCAAGACGGTGGTGGTCGATGACGACGTGGCCGTGCAGGACTCCCTCTACACAGCCGGCCGGCGCGGAGTGGCCGGCACCGTGCTCGTGGAGAAGATCGCCGGGGCCGCCGCCGAGCGCGGGGACGACCTGGACTCCGTGGCTGCGATCGCCACCCGGGTGAACGCCAACGTCCGCTCGATGGGTGTGGCGCTCACCGCATGTACGGTCCCGCACGCCGGGAAGCCATCCTTCGACCTCGGCGATGACGAGATCGAAATCGGTATCGGCATCCACGGCGAGCCGGGCCGCGAACGCATCCCGGCCGCGTCGGCCGATGAGATCACCGAACGGCTCCTGACGGCGGTCGCTGACGATCTGCAGGTGGCCTCCGATGATCGTGTGGTGCTGTTGGTCAACGGCATGGGTGGCACTCCGGCCTCCGAGCTCTACATCGTCTACCGGCACGCGCGGGCGCTGCTCGAGCAGCGCGGTGTGACCATCTCGCGGTCCCTGGTCGGCAACTACGTCACCTCACTCGAGATGCAGGGAGCCTCGGTGACCGTGCTGCGCCTCGATGACGAACTGCTCGACCTCTACGACGCACCGGTGCACACCGCTGCGCTGCGGTGGGGCGCCTGATGGCGGATGTGGCACACACGGTGGACGTGGCCTGGGCGCGTGCCTGGGTACAGGCGAGCGCCGCCGTCGTGGGCACGAATCGGATGGCACTGAACGATCTGGACCGGGCGATCGGGGACGGCGACCACGGGGAGAACCTGGACCGTGGGTACACCGCGGCGCTGGCGAAACTCGAAGCGGCCGAGACCGGCACCGTGGGTGACGTCTTCGCACTCGTGGCGAAGACGCTCATGTCCACGGTGGGCGGGGCTGCCGGACCGTTGTACGGCACCGCCTACCTCCGCGCCGCCAAGGCGGCGCCCGGCGAGACGGTGGACGCCGCCGGCGTGGCTGAGGTGCTGGAGGCCGCGCTCGGTGGAATCGTGGCACGAGGAAAGGCTGAACTCGAGGACAAGACGATGGTGGACGCCTGGTCACCGGCAGCGGACGCTGCTCGCGAGGTGGCGACCGCTGGCGGATCCGCACGAGAGGCGCTGACGGCGGCGGCGCGGGCTGCACGTGCCGGTGCGCAGGCCACGGAGCCGTTGATTGCTCGCAAGGGCCGGGCCAGTTACCTGGGAGCGCGTTCGCAGGGTCACCGTGACCCGGGGGCAGAGTCCAGTGCACTGCTGCTCGAGGCCGCAGCCGAAGTTGCCGGCGATGCCTGAGGCCACCACCGCTCTCGTGCTGGTCTCCCACTCGGCGGCGCTCGCGGCCGGTACCGCCGAGGTGGCCGCGCAGATGGCACCCGATGTGGCGATCCGCGCAGCGGGCGGAACCGATGACGGCCCGATCGGCACCAGCTACGACCTCGTGGAGCGGGCCGTCACCGGACTACTGGATGAGGGCGCCGGCGCGGTGGTGCTGCTCACCGACCTCGGATCTGCTGCGCTCACCGCCGAGTCGGTGCTCGAGATGGCCGACGACGACCGCCTCTTCCTCGCCGATGCCCCGTTCGTGGAGGGAGCTGTGGCCGCCGCGGTGACGGCGCAGGGAGGCGCGGACGGGAGGGCGGTGCACGCGGCCGCTGAGGAAGCGGGCACCACCTTCGGGCCCGCGGACCGCGAAGACGCCAGCGACGCCGCATCCGGTGCCGCGCCGGCCGAGCCTGCGGAATCAAGTCCGGCCGAGCACGCGCGCACGCTCGTGCTGCGCAACCGACTGGGGTTGCACGCGCGGCCGGCGGCGATGCTGGCCCGCAAGGTGGGGGAGTTCGATGCCGAGGTACGGCTCAACGGGATCGACGCAGCGAGCATTCTGGCGATCATGGGGCTGGGGCTGACCGCCGGGGCTGAGCTGCGCGTGGAGGCGACCGGCCCGCAAGCGATTGAGGCGTTGGATGCCATCGAAGCCGATGTGGCGGCCGGTTTCGGCGAGGAGTAGTCCTCAACACCGTGACGAGAGGTGATCCCGGTGTCGTGATTGGTCGTGATCGGCCGTGATCGCGACACCGGGATCACCTTCGTCGTGGGTGTGTGTGGCACGTCACGGGTCGTATCGCGCCGCGCACTGGATCAAACATTGCACGCTATGCAAAAATGCATGCCATGCAGAATGATCTCGGGCTCCGGGAGCGAAAGAAGATCGCGCGGCGCGACGCACTGATTGACGCGACCCATGAGCTGATCCGCGAGCAGGGACTCGAGAACGTCACGGTCGAAGCGATCTGTGAGCAGGTCGGCGTCTCGGTGCGGACCTTCTTCAACTACTTCGAGTCCAAGATGCACGCGGCGCTCGGGGCGGCACCGCTGAGCCTCGATCCCGAGATGGCCGCGAGCTACACCGCGGGCGGACCGCAGGGCGATTTCGCCGCCGACACCCGCACGCTGCTCGCGCATCTTCTCGATCACCCGTTCCCGTCGAAGCAGCGCATGGCAGCGGTGATCGAGATCGTCAAGTGTGAACCCACGCTTGTGACGCACCACATGGCGATCTTCGAGGCGGCGCGCAAGGAGGTCGAGGGGCTCATCCGGACCAGGCTCGGCCTGCCCGAGAGCGATTCGCTGCCGGAGCTGTATGCGATGAACCTGTTCCACCTCGCCCGCTGGTCCACCTCGCTCTGGCATGACGCCGGGGGAGCGGGGCACCCCCGCGATCACATCGACCGTGCCTACGCCGACTTGCGCACCCTGATCACCTGACCTGCGCCCACGCCACGTGACCGACGCCGTCGGGCACTCATCGGATCCACCACCTTCTGCGGGGGGCAGCATCGCCTGCCCTTCGCCCAATATCGAGGAACTCTCATGGCAACCACCACCGTGCCGCCCACGGAATCGCAGAAGGTCGTGCTGAACAAGCGCACGGTCTGGCTGATTTTCGCCGCCCTGATGGCGGGCATGTTCATGGCCTCCCTGGACCAGTCCATCCTCGGCACCGCGATGCCCACGATCGTGGGTGAACTCAACGGGGTGGAGCACCAGGGCTGGCTCATCACCGCCTACATCCTCGCGGTGGCGATCGCGATGCCGCTGTACGGCAAATTCGGTGACCTCTGGGGCCGGCGCTGGCCCTTCCTCATCGCCATCGGCCTGTTCACCCTCGCCTCAGTGGGTGCCGGGTTTTCCGGGAGTTTCGGGTGGCTGGTGTTCTGGCGCGGCGTGCAGGGACTCGGCGGCGGTGGCCTGATGATCCTCTCCCAGGCGATCATCGCCGACATCGTGCCGGCCCGGGAGCGCGGCAAGTACATGGGGCCGATGGGAGCACTGTTCGGGATCTCCGCCGTGCTCGGCCCGCTGCTCGGCGGTTTGTTCACCGACCACGCCGACTGGCGCTGGTGCTTCTGGCTGAACGTGCCGATCGGGCTGATCGCCATGGTGATCGCCTGGCGCACGCTGCGCCTGCCCAGCCATCGCTCCACCAAGCGAGTGGACGTGGCCGGAATCATCCTGCTCAGCTCCGGCACCTCCGGCATCGTGCTCGCCACCAGCTGGGAATCCTGGAGTGGAAACGCCGGGTATGACTGGACCGACCCGGGATTGCTCGCCCTCGTGATCGGCACACTGGCCGTCATCGCCGGCTTCATCGCCGTGGAGCGGCGCGCCTCGGACCCGCTGTTGCCGCTGCACCTGTTCAAAATCCGCACGTTCGCGATCGCCAGTGGGGTGGGCCTGGTGATCGGGATGAGCATGTTCGCTGCCCTTGGCTTCCTGCCGACGTTCCTGCAGATGGCCACCGGCACCGGCGTGACCCAGTCCGGCCTGCTGATGCTGCCGATGATGGCCGGGCTGATGCTCACCTCGATCGCCTCCGGGCTCGCGATCGTGCGGATGGGCAAGTACCGGATCTTCCCGATCGTCGGGATGGCCATCGCGACCCTGGGTCTGATCTGGCTGACCCAGCTCACCGGCGACATCTCGCTGCTGGTGTTCTCCGCGATGATCTTCGTGCTCGGTGCCGGACTGGGTCTGGTGATGCAGACGATCGTGCTCGCCGTGCAGAACTCCGTGGACCCCCGCGAGATCGGCACCGCCACCAGTGCGAACAACTTCATCCGCGAGATCGGGGCTGCCGTGGGGACCGCGCTGTTCAGCACGATCTTCACCTCGCGGTTGGTGGACAACCTCAGCGCCGGCTTTGCCGGTGCCGGTGTTGCTCCAGGAGCGGGTGGTGATCTGGGCGTGGACTCCCTCACTCCGCAGGCCGTGAACGAGATGCCCGCGGCCGTCAAGCAGATCGTGGTGGATTCCTATGCCGACGCCCTCGCCCCGAGCTTCTGGTACCTGGTGCCGCTGCTGGCGGCAGGCTTCCTGCTCACGCTCTTCCTCAGGGAAGTCACCCTCTCCGATACGGCCGGGATGGTCGCGCGTGGTGAAGCCGTGATGGAACAGGCAGCGCACGACGGCGGCCTCTCCGGCGCCGATGGAACGCTCGCCCCCGCCGGCACCTCCAGCGCCGATACGGCGGATCGGGACGGGTCCGGCGGACCGGGGGCTCCTGGGGCGGGCACTACCCTGGACCGGTGACTTCCTCAGCCGCGGGTGCGGCCCCCTCGAAGCCGCCGCGCCCGGCCCGTCCGCTGTTCTGCACCAGCGTGCTGTGGCTTGAGGTCCTGCTCGTGCTGTTCGTGGTGCTCGTGGGCTTCGGCCTGCGGGTGGCCGACCCGGCCGTGATCGTCGCCGCTGGCGCGGTGATGACGGTGCTCTGTGCCGTGGCGGCTCGGTTGCAACGCACCCGGATCGGACTGGTGCTCGGCTCGATCGCGCAGGTGATCTTCCTGCTCGGCGGGCTCGTCATCCCCGCGATGTGGTTCGTGGGAGGGGTGTTCATCGTCGTCTGGATCACGGCCGTGTGGCTCGGTACCAAGATTGACCGCGAACGTGCGCAGCGTCAGGCGGCAGATTCGCCATCGGCGGGGCCGTCGTAGGCGCCATCGGGGCACTGCGGGGACGTTACGCTCGCGGGTATGACTGAGAACATCGAACGCACCCTCATCCTCGTCAAGCCGGACGGCGTCCAGCGCGGCCTGAGTGGGGAGATCCTGCGCCGTATCGAGGCCAAGGGGTACACCCTGGTGGCACTGCAGTTGCGCACCGCGGACGACGAACTGCTCGCCGCTCACTATGCCGAACACGAGGGCAAGCCGTTCTACGCACCGCTCGTGGATTTCATGAAGTCCGGGCCGGTGCTCGCCGCCGTAGTCGAGGGGCACCGCGTGATCGAGGGCTTCCGTGCCCTGGCCGGTGCGACCGATCCGACGGCAGCCTTACCGGGGACCATTCGCGGTGACCTTGGCCGTGACTGGGGCCTCAAGGTCCAGCAGAACCTCGTGCACGGATCGGACTCGCCACAGAGCGCAGAACGCGAGATCGGACTCTGGTTCCCGGCCACCTGACCAAGGGGCAGGCAAACTCCCAGTGAAACGTCGTTTGTCCTAACAAAGTTTGACAAGAACCGGTCATACGATGGGACGATAGGGCAAGGCGTGAGTGCGGTTCGACGCCCGGACCGTACCGCCGTCGAGGCCGGGAGGAAGCATGAGCACGCGTAGCGTCGAGCACGTCATCAGCGGGGAGCGTCGCAGTACCGACGGTCCCGCCATCGAGATCACCGATCCGGCGACCGGCGGCGTGATCGCTGTGGTTCACGCCGCAGGCACTGCCGAACTCGAGGAGACCGTGGCCGCGGCTACACAGGCGCATGAGTCCTGGTCCCAGATGTCGCTGTCCAAGCGCTCCGCCGTGCTGTTCGCGTTCCGGCACCTCGTCTCGACCCGCCGGGCCGAGCTCGCCGAACTCATCTCAGCCGAGCACGGGAAGACGCTGGACGATGCGCAGGGTGAGATCACCCGTGGTCTGGAGAACATCGACTTCGCCTGCGGGATCGGGCAGCACCTGCAGGGCTCCTACGCCGATCAGGTCTCCACCGGGGTGGACGTCTACGCCTACCGTGAGGCTCTCGGTGTGGTGGCCGGCATCACGCCGTTCAACTTCCCCGTGATGGTGCCGCTGTGGATGGCCCCGATCGCGATCGCTGCGGGGAACGCCTTCATCCTCAAGCCCTCCGAGCGGGACCCGTCGGCGTCACTGCTGCTCGCCGACCTGTGGGCCGAGGCCGGTCTGCCGGCCGGTGTCTTCAGTGTGCTGCACGGCGGTCCCGATCTGGTCAACGGCATCCTTGACCACCCCGGTATTGCCGCCGTCTCGTTCGTCGGCTCCACCCCGATCGCCAAGCACGTCTACCAGCGCGCCAGCGCCAACGGCAAGCGCGTCCAGGCCCTCGGCGGGGCGAAGAACCACGCCGTGATCATGCCCGACGCCGACATCACCGAGGCTGCCGATCACCTGGTGGCGGCCGGCTTCGGCTCCGCCGGCCAGCGATGCATGGCGATTTCCGCCGTCGTGACGGTGGGCACCGCCGAGGAGACGGCTCCGCTGGTGAAGGCGATCGCCGAGCGGGGTCGCTCGGTCGTGGTCGGCCCGTACACGGACGCGCGCTCCGAGATGGGTCCGGTGATCACCCCGCAGGCCGCGGAGCGGATCCGCTCCATCGTCGCCACGGCGGAGAGCGAGGGCGCGGAGATCGTGCTCGATGGGCGCGACCTGACTGTTCCCGGGTACGAAGGCGGCAACTTCATCGGCCCCACGCTGGTCGACAACGTGCCGGTCACCTCGACCGCCTACACCGAGGAGATCTTCGGCCCGGTGTTGGTGGTGCTCCGCGCCGCCGATCTCGACGAGGCGCTCGAGATCGTCAACGCCAACCCATACGGCAATGGCGCGGCCATCTTCACCAGCTCCGGCGGTGCTGCCCGGCGCTTCCAGCGCGAGGTCCAGTCCGGGATGGTCGGCATCAACGTGCCGATCCCGGTGCCGGCCGGATCCTTCTCCTTCGGCGGCCGCAAGGACTCCCTCTTCGGCGACACCCACATCTACGGGCGCGAAGGTCTCAACTTCTACACCCGCGCCAAGGCCATCACCAGCCGCTGGCCGAGCAGCGCGGCACGCCCCGCGGCCAGCCTCGCCTTCCCCTCGGAGAACCAGTCATGATCACCCTCGCCAACGCCCCCGTCTCCTACGGCGTGTTCGAACTGGACGCCGAGGACGGGGTGCAACTGCCCGGTGCCGACGAGCTCGCCACGATGATCGCCACTGCCGGATACGCCGGCATCGACTCCGGCCCCATCGGCATGCTCGGTCGCGGCCAGGAGTTGCGGGACCGGCTGCGCCGGAACGGTCTGGCCCTCGCCGGTGGCTGGGTGGATCTGCCGCTCACCGATGCCGACGCGTTCATGGCCGCGCTGCCCGGCTACCGGGACGCGATGGAGTTCTTCGCCGAGGGTGCCGAGCTGCACCCGGACACCCCACCCCGGCCCACCCTCGCGGACTCCGGTTCGGACGCCCGCCGGGCCAACCCGGGCGGGGGAGCGGGCCTGAGTCTGGACGACCGCGGGTGGGACACGCTCGCACGCAACGTGGGCACCGCCGTCGAGATCGCCGGAGAGTACGGCCTTCGGCCGACGTTCCATCACCATGCGTGCACCCATGTGGAGACTCCTGCGGAGATCGACGAACTGCTGGCTCGCACCGAGATCGGCCTCACCTTCGACACCGGGCACCTCATCATCGGCGGCGGCGATCCACTCGAGGGGCTACGCCGGTGGCAGAGCCGGATCGACCACCTGCACATCAAGGACGTGCGCACCGCAGTACTGCGTGACGTCGTGGCCCGCAAGGCGGGGATGCGGCAGGTGTGGACCGAGGGGGCCTTCGTTCCGCTCGGCACCGGAGACCTGGACGTGGCGGGTGTGATGGAGCAGATTATCGCCAGCGGCTTCCACGGCTGGCTCGTGGTGGAGCAGGACGTGATCCCCCAGCTCGGTGACGACCCGGGCCAGCCGCAGGCGCACCAGCTGCACAACCGTGACGCTCTGACTCCGTGGTTCCCGAAGGAGGGCATGGCATGAGCCGTCTCCGGATCGGCGTGCTCGGCCTCGGCGCCGTCACGCAGAGTGTGCACCTGCCGCTGCTCGCCCGCCGCTGGGATCTGTACGAGATCGCCGCTGTGGCCGACCTCTCCGCCGAGCGGACAGCCACCGTGGCCGGCAGGTACGGGGTGCCGGGTCGGTTCACCTCCCGCGGCGAGCTCCTCGCTGCGCACACCGATGGCTCCTGCCCGCTGGATGCCGTGCTGGTGGCCACCAGTGGCACCCACGGCGCAGATGTGGTGGCTCTCGCCGAAGCCGGCATCGCGGTGTTCTGCGAGAAGCCGCTCGCCCTCGCTGAGAGTGAGGTGGACGCGATCGAGGCCACTGGTGCCCGAGTCCAGCTCGGCTACATGAAGGAGTACGACCCGGCCACTGCCGGTGCGGCGCGCGCCCTCGCCGGGCGTAATGTGCGGGCAATCACCGTGGAGATCCTGCATCCCTCCAGCACGGCTCAGCTCGAGTTCGCACGGCTGCTACCGCCGGCCACCGATGTGAGCCCCGACGCCCTCGCCACCGCGATTGCGCCCACCGGGGCGGCCTTGGATGCGGCCGTCGGCGCGGACCTGGACGTCCGCTGGCGGCGGCTGTACGAAGGTGTGCTGATCGGCTCGATCGTGCACGACATCTCGCTGCTGCGGCACCTCGGGCATCCGATCGAGACCGTCGAATCCGCTGCCACGTGGGGAGCGCAGGGGGCGGACCCGGGATCGGTCGAAGTGATCGGCACGGTCGTCGGCGGCGCGCGGCTGCACGTGGGCTGGCACTACTTGCCCGAGCACCCGGACTACCGCGAAACGGTCACGTTCCACCACGACGGCGGCAGTGTGAGTCTGGTCTTCACCGTTCCGTATCTCCTGAACGCCCCCACCGTCCTGATGATCACGAGCCGTGGCGAGGACGGCGGTGAGGTCCGTGCCGAGCACCGCACCCCGCAGCAGGAGGCGTTCGAGAACGAGCTGACCGCCTTCCACCGGTACGTCACCGCGGGTGAGCTGCCCTCCTCGGCAGCGCCGCAGGGCCGAGCGGACCTGGTGGTCGCCCAGCAGATCCTCGCCCGCCTGGGCCAGCGGCATGGCTTCACCCCCGGTGGGGAGACCGCCGCCCGCTGACCCCGGCACCCCCACACCCCCCACACCCCGCCACCCCCACGCCGCGAGTGCGGCCCATCTCGCGCATATCTCACGATATGAGCGAGATCCACCGCACTCGCGGCAGGGTGAGCGGAGAGGTGGCGTGAGCGGAGGGGAGGGGTGGGTCAGGCGGGTTGCGGGGCCTTCTCTTCGCGGTCTGCCGCGACGGCGGAGCGGCTCGCCGCAGTCCGGGCGTGCGTGACGTACAACGGGATCGCCGTGAAGATCAGGCCTCCCACCAGGTTGCCGAGAACGGTGGGGATCTCGTTCCAGATCAGGTAGTCGGCCACCGTGAAGTCGCCGCCGAGCAGGATGCCGGATGGGAACAGGAACATGTTCACGATCGAGTGTTCGAAGCCCATGAAGAAGAACAGCATGATCGGCATCCACATGGCGAGTGCCTTCCCGGGCACGTCCTTGGCGATCATCGCGCCGGCCACACCGAGGGACACCATCCAGTTGCACAGCATGCCGCGCACGAACAGCGTGAGCATTCCCGAGGCGCCGTGCTCGGCGTAGCCGAGAGTCCTGCCCTCGCCGATGTGCCCGATCGCCTCACCCACTTCATTCGGCGCGGTGGCGAACCCGAAGGTGACCACGATGGCCATCATCACCGCCACCGAGAAAGCACCTGCGAAGTTCCCAGCGAACACCAGGCCCCAGTTGCGCAGCACCCCGCGGATCGTCACGCCGGGGCGTTTGGCCAACCAGGCGAGCGGCGCCAGGACGAACACACCGGTGAGCAGGTCGTAACCGAGCAGGTACAACATGATGAACCCGACCGGGAACAAGACGGCACCAAGAATCGGGATCTGCGTGGTCACGCTCACTGTGACGGCGAACGCGGCGGCGAGTGCCAGCAGCGCGCCACCCATCGCTGCTCGGACCAGCGTGTCTCGGGTAGACATGAACACCTTGGACTCACCGGCGTCGATCATGGTGGTCACCAGGTCATGGGGCTTGACGTACATGGCGGCTCCTCCCGGGTTGGGTAGCGAGCACGCTACGAGAGTCACGTTTCGTGCGGCGTCACTTGGTGTGTCCGGGGCATGACGAGGATCGCTCACACCTGTGGGTGATGGTGTGAGGAGCGCGCCTCGTTGAGCGTGGAAGGATGGCGGACGTGACTGTGCGACGAATCGCGTACCAGGGAGAGCCCGGCGCCAACTCTGACATTGTCTGTAGACAGCAGTACCCAGACGCCCAGCCGGTACCGTGCGCCTCGTTCGAGGACGTCTTCGCGGCCGTCGAAGGTGGCGACGCAGAGCTGGCGATGATCCCGATCGACAACTCGCTGGCGGGCCGAGTAGCCGACATTCACCACTTCCTGCCCACCTCGGGCCTGCACATCGTCGCTGAGCACTTCCTGCGTATCCGCTTCATGCTGATGGGCCTGCCCGGCAGCACCCTTGATTCCCTTGCCACCGTGCACTCGCACGTGCACGCGCTCGGCCAGTGCCGCCGGATCATCCGCGAGCACGGCCTCGAGCCAGTCATTTCCGGTGACACGGCCGGCGCCGCACGGGAGGTGGCCGAATCGGGTGACCTGACACAGGCCGCGATCGCCCCGCCGCTCGCCGCGGAGATCTACGGGTTGCAGGTGCTCGCCGCCGACGTGGAGGACGAGGACCACAACACCACACGGTTCGTGGTGCTCTCCCCGGAGCCGGCGCGCGTCGCGGCCGGAAACGGCCCCACCGTGACCACATTTGTCTTCCGGGTCCGCAACCTTCCGGCCGCGCTCTACAAGGCCCTCGGCGGGTTTGCCACCAACGGGGTGAACATGACCAAACTGGAAAGCTACATGGTGGGTGGGGAGTTCGTTGCTACCCAGTTCCTGGCCGAGGTGGATGGGCACCCGGATGACGAACCGGTGCGGCGCGCGCTCGAGGAACTCGCGTTCTTCACCCGCGAGGTGACGATCCTCGGCGTGTACGCAGCCGACCCCTATCGGCTCACGGTCGGCGCACCCGCCTGACCCGTGCGCACCGGTCGCATCACTGCCCCGATGGGTTCACCATGGTGAGGGAGGCACTCAGTCACCCGTCACTGGAGGAGGAGCGATGAGCACTCGACCCGGAACAGAATCCTGGCGTGACGCGGGCGTGATCGCCCCGGAGGTCGACGAGGCCGAGCGCGTTGAGCCAGTGGTCTCGGAGGGGCCCACTGACTTGGTACAAGAGGCGGACGAGCGCGAGCCGAGTGATACCGGTGAGGATTACCACCCGCACACACCGCGTCCGGATCTGTCCGGAACGGCGGATGAGGCGGACGTGGCCGATCAAGCGGTGGTCCTGCCCAGCGATGAGAGCGATCCGGATGAGGAGTACTGACGACCTCGACGCGCCGTGAGCACGTCCCGCTCGGTGAGGGAGGCCGGTCATGACCGGTCCCTCGAGGTGCCAGCGCGACGTGTACTGGAATAGGGGAAATGCGGCCCATGTTGCGCGCTGGTGTGAAGATCAGTGAGGCGGCACAGGCCAGCGGCGTGAGCATCAGATCGTTGCGCTTCTACGAGGATGAAGGTCTGATCGTGCCCGGTCGTTGCAGCAACAGCTACCGTGACTTCTGCCCCGGCACCATCGACCGGGTCCGCCTGATCCGCTCGCTGCTCGAATCGGGCCTGCCGGTGAGTCTGATCAGGCAGTTGCTGCCGTACGTCACGGAGGGGTCCACGGTGAGCGCTGCCCTCCTGCGCCCGGAGTTGCGCGCAGCGATCGGTGACTATCGCGACCGGCTCGTCGATCGCATCGGCGTGCTCACCACGCAACGCCTAGCACTCGATTCCTTTCTTGAGGAAACGCGAGACGGCGTTCAACGATCGTGACTTGACCTTCACGCCTATGTGAGGGTCCTACCGTCCGAGCATGGAAATCCTGAACGAGCAACACGCTGAGCATGCAACGATGCGGGCTTTGATCCAGCGAGAGCGCAGCGGTCCGAGTGGCCTGGCTCTTTCGCTGAACCACCCCCGACCCACCGCCGCGGGCCCGGGCGCGTACCTCATCCGGGTGAGCGTCGCAGGGGTTAACTTCGCCGACGTCATGCAGGCCCATGGAACGTACGCAGGCGGACCTCAGGTTCCCTACGTCGCGGGTTTCGAGGCCGCAGGCGAGATCATTGCTGTCGGTACGGGGATCGATCACCCGATCCCGGTGGGCACGCATGTGATCGGGACCGGCAGGGGTTCGTTCGCGGAGTACATGGCCATGCCGGCTGCGGGAGTACGCCCGGTCCCGACAGGGTGGAGTGACGCGGCGGCCCTGGGAATGGTGCTGAACTGGGCCACCGCCTTGGCAGCGCTGCGGACCCTGGGTGAGATCGCGACCGGTGACGTGGTGCTGATTCACGCTGCGGCTGGGGGTGTGGGGCAGGCGGCCATCCGACTTGCCAAGCACTACGGTGACCGCGTGATCGCCACTGCCTCGCGGGCGAAGCACGACACAGTCATGTCGCTTGGCGCGGATGTCGTCCTGGACAGCGCCTGCCCCGACCTGGCCGAGGAGATCACCCGCCACGTCGGCGCGGTCGACCTGGTTCTCGAGTCTGTGGGAAAGGCGACGTTCCAGGCCAGTCTGTCGGTGACCAGACCGTTCACCGGACGAGTCATCGTTCTCGGAGCAGCGTCCGGAGATGCGAGTGTGACCACCCACGATTTGGTGTTCTCCCACCGGGTGCACCTTCAGGGGCTACACATCGGCGCGTTGGCTGCCACGGTACCCGCCATCTACCGAGAGGTGCTCGACGAGCTCGACACGCTCATCGCGCACGGTGTCTACACGCCGGGGACTCCCCGAGTTCATCGCCTGAGCGCGGGCCCGGCCCTCCTCTGTGACGTGGAAATGGGCCGTACGCGCGGTAAGCATGCCCTCGACCCGTGGCGCTAGTGGTGCGTCTGGCCGCCACGTCAGCGGCCGCGCCGATCGGGCAGTTCGCGGATGGCCGGCGCATCAACCGCCTCGATCAGCGCCGTGGACTCCGCATCGAACAGCAGCGTGCGATGCGGCGGCACCACCACCCAGCCACGGGCACCAGGCTCGGGTTCGTCGTCCTCGTCCACCACGACCTGGATGCGCTGGTCGCCGGTGTGTGTGGTCACCAGGGTGGTGGCCCCCAGGCTTTCGGTGACCGTCACCTCGGCGGCGACCCCTGCGCCGTCGGCGAGCGGCTCACTGGACCAGCCCAGGTACTCGGGGCGTGCACCCCAGATCACTTCGGTCCCTTCGGCTGCCTCGACGCCCCGCGGGAGGGATACGGCCGCCTGATCGGCTCCGCGCAGGTGCACGGCGCCGTCGGCGATCGTTCCCGGCAGCAGGTTCATCGGTGTGGAGCCGATGAACGAGGCCACGAATGTGGTGGCCGGGCGGCGGAATACCTCCCGGGGCGCGCCCACCTGCTGGAGTTTGCCCTCCCGCATGACGGCGATCCGGTCCGCCAGGGCGAGTGCCTCGGCCTGGTCGTGGGTCACGAACACCGTGGTGACCTTGAGGTCGCGCTGGAGTTCCTTCAGGAATGTGCGTGCCTCCAGGCGTAGCCGGGCGTCCAAATTGGAGAGTGGCTCGTCCAGGAGAAGCACATCGGGCCGGGTGGCCACCGCGCGGGCGAGTGCGACCCGCTGCTGCTGACCGCCGGAGAGCTGCCCGGGCCGACGGCCCATCAACCCGTCCAAGGACAGGCCTTCGCCGACCTCTTCGGCCGTGTCCCGCCGGGCAGAACGGCGCACCCGGCGGATCTTCAGCGGGTAGGCGATGTTGTCGGCCACATCCATGTGGGGAAACAGGGCGTAGTCCTGGAACACCATCGCCACCCCGCGCTCACCCGGCTCTGTGTCGGTGACATCGCGCGCACCGATCTCCAAGCTCCCTTCGGTGATCGACTCCAGACCGGCGATCGAACGCAGTAGCGTGGTCTTCCCGCACCCGGATGGGCCGAGGAGAGCGAAGAACTCACCGTCACGGACCTCCAGGTCCACCCCGTCCACCCCTCGCACCCCACCGGGGTATTCCTTGACGAGTGCGGTTGAAGTGATGGCTGCCATCAGGATTTGATCCCTCCGTGGAAGCGGAAGCCGAAGCGGCGGTTGACGAGGAAATACATGACGATCACCGGGACGGAGAACACGAGCGCAAAGGCCGAGAGGAGCCGCAGGTTCGGCTGCCCGCCCTCGGTGTAGAAGGTGTACATCAACACCGCGGCTGGTTGCAGGTCCGGGCTGCGCAGCAACAGGAACGGCACCAGGAAGTTGCCCCACACCTGCACCACGGCCCAGACGGCCACGAACGCCAGTCCGGGGCGCGCTGTCGGCACCACGACGTGCCAGAGGATCTGCAGCGGACTCGCCCCGTACAGGCGAGCTGACTCCTCATAGGACTTCGGGATCGAGTCCATGAAGTCCTTGAGGATGAAGATCACGGTGGGCAGCACCCCGCCGGCTATCACCAGGATCACTCCGACATGGGTATCGATCAGGCCGATCTGGGTGATCAGCTGGAAGGTCGGCACCATGGCGGCGGTTCCGGTGACGATCGAACTCAGCAGCAACAAGGCGTAGAGCAACCCGTCGCGCCCCGGAATCCGTACCCGGGAGAGGGCGTACGCCGCCAACGAGCCGAGGGTGAGGACCAGGGCCATCGTGCCCGCTCCGAGCAGGATGGAGTTGCCGAGTGCACCGAGCGCATACCGGTTCTCGGCGATGGTGGCGAAGTTCGCCAGCGTCCAATCGGGCCAGGACACCCGCAGGCTCGGGTCGGCATCGAACGGGGCGGTCACCAACCAGAGCATCGGCACGGCGAAGAAGACCACCACCAGCCCCAGACCCACCACGAGCAGTACGCGGGAAAGGAAGTGCCGCACCGGTGCCGGCACCCGATGCACGCGAAGCGTCCTCGGGTCGACGTCGCGGGGGCTCATCGTTGGCCTCCGGCGGCCGCGCGGGCCACCCGCAGGTAGCCGAGCGCGATCACCAGGTTGATGGCCAGCATGATCAGCGAGATCGCGGCACCCATCCCGAGCTGACCGCCCGGGATTGCCGTGGTGTAGATGTAGACGGCGAGGATCTCCGACTCCCCGCGTGGGCCTCCCGCCGTGAGCAGGTACGGGGTGAAGGTGTTGAACGTCCACAGGGTGATCAGCAGCGTGTTCGTGAGCAGATGGCCGCGGATGTTGGGCAGCACCACGTCCCGCAACTGCGCCCAGCCGCCAGCCCCCACCATCCGGGCGCTCTCCAGTTGCGAGGGCGGTACGGCCGCCAGTGCCGAGGAGAACAGCAGCATCGAGAACGCCGTCCCCACCCACACGTTGAACACGATGATGCTCGCCATCGGGTGATCGATCAACCACGCAGCCCCCTCGGTACCGAGCATCGCGTTCAAGCTCCCGCCGCGCCGGTCCAGCAGCGCCAACCAGAGGAAGGACGCCACCGACGCCGGAACCACCCAGGCGGCGAGCACGAGAGTCTCCACCACGGTGCGCACCGACCGCGGGGCGCGCCGCAACGCCCATGCGATCGAGAAACCGAGCATCGTCTGCCCGAGCACGCCGCTGAGCAGGACGAAAATCAGGGTGAGCCACAGCGAGCGCCAGAAATCCGGATCGCCCAGTGCAGAGGCGTAGTTGTCCAGGCCCACGAACTCCGGTTCTGCGGCCGCCAGCCCGGTGAGCCGGTAGTTCGTCAGCCCCAGGTAGAGCGTCCACACCGCCGGGAACACGAGGAACAAGCCGATCACGGCCAGGGCGGGCGCGACGAACGCACCAGCGCGCCAGCGACCCAACCCGGCCACATCGTCGGCGCGCCGGGTGCGCAGGTCAGTCATTCCGTACGGCCTCGGAACCCACGATGTCGGCAACGTTGTCCGCATAGGTGCTCAGCGCCTCGTCCACGGGTTCTCCAGCCACCACTGCGTCCGTGGCTTCCTGGAGTGCCACCGACACCTGCGGATAGGCCGACAGGCCCGGCCGGTAGGCCGTGATCGGCAGCACCTGTTCCGAGACGAAGGTCAACATCGGATCGTCGGCGAGTGCCTCGGCGTTGACGTCCTCCCGGGGCGAGATCCGCACGCTGCCCTCGTTGGCCGTCTGGTAGGCCTGTGCCGAGTTCATGAACGCGAGCAGCTCCCAGGCGAGCTCGGGGTTCTCACTGTTCGGGTTCAGCACGCGGCCGGTGCCGCCGGACATGGAAACGAAGTCCTGACCGTTCACACCGGACCCGGGTGTCATCGCCGGGATCAGCGCGTATCCGACCACCTCGTCCCGGTTCTCCATCGGTGCCGTGCCCACCCCTTCGGCGGGATTGATCACCGAACGCCAGAAGTAGTCACCTTCGAGCAGGATGCCGATCTCACCGGCCGCGAACGCGGCGAAGGAGGAGTCCCGGCCGGCCGCCTCCACCTGGAGCACCGGGTCGCCAAGGTCTGAGTCGACATAGATGGTGCGGTACAGGTCCAGCACCTGACGCAACTCCTCCGTGGCGCCGATCCACTGGTCGTTCTCGTGCACCTGGGCGCCGGTGCCCACCAGCATCGGGAGGACACCCTGCATCGTGGTGGCCTCACCCATGGCCACCCCAGCGTTGAGCTGGAGGGGGATAACACCGTCCAGTTCGTCGAGAGCGCGGGCCGCATCGAGTAGCTCCGCCCAACTGGTGGGCTGCCAGTCCTGCGGCAAACCTGCCTCGGCGAACAGATCCCGGTTGTAGTAGAGCACCCGCCCATCGGCACCCTGGGGGACTCCGTATCGCTCGCCGTTGAACGCCAGCGCACCCTGCACAGCCTCAGGGATCTGCTCCCACCCGTCCCACTCGTCCACGGCGGTGCCGCCAACTGCGCCCAGCGGCTGGATGTAGCCCGCCTCGGCAAACTCACCTACCCAGATGCCGTCCATGCCGATGATGTCGGCACCACCGCCGGACTGCAGATCCAGGGAGATTTTCGTCTTGTAATCCTCATCGTCCACGCCCTGGGGGTCGAAGACGACGGTGACATCCTGATCCCGCTCGGCCATCATCGCTTCGAACTCGGGGATCACCCAGGACTCGATCCACTCCGCTTCGGCGGCATTCTTGCCACCGGCGATCGCGTTCGTGGTGATGGTCAGGGTGAGGGCCCCATCGGAGCCACCGTCACCGGTGCCGTCGGAGCCATTGCCCCCGTTGCCGTTGCACGCACCGAGCAGCAGGGCCGAGGCCGCCACCGCCGATGTGATCGCTGCCGCCTGCCGCTTCCTCATGACTGTCCCTCGAATCATCGATGATCGTGACCACGACTCGTCTCTGGTCGGAGGAATTCCTTCCTCGTGCGGCGTTCCCCCGCAATCGATGCTAGCCGCGCCGATGCTCGGGGCACCAGGGGTTTGCCTGTTGTGGCGCGGGTCAGCCACGAACACCGCCTGCACCCTCTAGGCTGTCGGCGTGCATCTCAAGACGCTGACGCTGCGAGGATTCAAGTCCTTCGCGTCGGCGACCACGCTCCGGCTCGAGCCAGGAATCACCTGCGTGGTGGGCCCGAACGGGTCCGGGAAGTCCAATGTGGTAGACGCACTCTCGTGGGTGATGGGCGAGCAGGGGGTCAAGTCGCTGCGCGGCGGTGCGATGGCCGATGTCATCTTTGCAGGCACCTCGTCACGACCGCCGCTCGGCCGAGCCGAGGTGTCGCTGACCATCGACAACGCCGATGGTGCCCTGCCGATCGAGTACAGCGAAGTCACCATTTCGCGCACGCTCTTTCGCAATGGAGGCTCGGAGTACGCCATCAATGGCGCCTCCTGCCGGCTGCTCGACATTCAGGACCTGCTCTCCGATTCCGGGCTCGGCCGCGAGATGCACGTCATTGTGGGCCAGGGCCGGCTCGACGCCGTCCTGCAGGCAACTCCCGAAGAGCGCCGCGGCTTCATCGAGGAGGCCGCCGGGGTCCTCAAGCACCGTAAGCGCAAAGAGAAGTCCCTCCGCAAACTGGAGGCGATGGCCGGCAACCTCGCCCGGGTGAGCGATCTGACCTCCGAGATCCGCCGTCAATTGGGGCCCCTCGCCAAACAGGCCGATGTGGCTCGCCGGGCCCATGTCGTTCAGGTGGATCTGCGCGATGCCAAGGCTCGGTTGCTCGCCGACGACCTGGTCCAGCTCACGTCCACGCTCGCGCAGGAGGTCGCAGACGAGACGGCGCTGCGCCAGGAGCGGGACCAGGTGGAGGCCGCGCAGCAGGAGGCTCGCGCCCGGCTCACCCGGTTGGAGGCCGACGCTGCTGCAGCCGCTCCAGCCCTGTCTGAAGCCACGGAGATGTGGTACCGGCTCTCGTCCCTGCGTGAGCGGCTGCGGGGGACGCACACGCTGGCTGCCGAACGCTGCCGACTGCTCGGCTCACCGGCAGCTGCTGACGAGCAGCGAACCGACCGCGATCCCGCCGACCTAGACGCCCAGGCTGCGCGTGCTCGAGAAGCTGAGGCCGAGCTGGGTACCGAGGCAGGCAAGGCCAGGGACGATCTCGAGGCCGCCGTCGCCGAACGTACGGACGCCGAGCAGAAGTCGGCCGAGGCAGAGAAGGCGTTGGCTGCCGTGCACCGCGGGGTGGCCGATCGCCGGGAAGGACTGGCACGACTGACCGGGCAGGTGGCCGCCACTCGCGGGAAGGTGGAGGCCGCCGAGGAGGAACTGGAGCGGCTGCGGCGCGATCTGGCCTCCGCGCAGGAGCGCAGTGAAGCCGCGGGCCGGGAGTTCGCTGCACTGGAGCAGCAGGCCGTCGGTGCCACCGAGGGTGAGGAAGACCTCGATGCGGCGCACGAGAAGGCGCTGGCCGCACTCGACACGGCGAAGGCCCGGGTGAGCGAACTCATCGAGGCCGAACGCGAGGCCGACGGTGCCAAGGCCACGCACGCAGCGCGGCGCGATGCGCTCGAGCTCTCCCTCGCCCGCAAGGACGGAACGGGAACTGTCCTGGAGGCCGGTCTCGTCGGCGTGCTTGGACCGGTCGCCGATCTGCTGACCGTGGAACCGGGGTATGAGACCGCTCTCGCTGCCGCGCTGGGGCCACTCGCGGACGCTGCCGCCGTGGAATCGGTGGACGTGGCCGTGGACGCGCTGCGGCACGTGCGCACCGAGGACGCCGGGCAGGCCCGACTGCTACTTGCCCACGACGGGCCGCCACGCCAGGATCCTCCACCGGCCCCGGATGGCGCTCGATGGGCCGTGGAGCTGGTGCATCCGGCAGAATCTGTGCGCGGTGCCATCGAGTTACTCCTCGACGGCGTCCTCGTGGTGGACGACCTCAGCGCGGCCCGGAAGGTCCGCGGCCAGGTGCTGGGCGGTCCAGTGGCGGACCGGTTGGTGACCGTCACCAGGGACGGCGATGTGATCGGCCCGGCGCACGCCCGGGGCGGGAGTACGGGCGGACCGAGCGTACTGGAGCTGCATGCCGCCAGGGATGAGGCGCAGAGTGAGCTGACGGCGGCGGTCCAGCGGGCAGAACAGACCCGGTTCGCCCTGGGGCCGGCCCGGGAGGCGCTGCAGAGCGCGCAGACGCAGGTGGATCGCACTCTGGACGCGCTGCACGATTCAGATGCGCAACTCGCCGCCGTGGCAGAAAAGCTCGGGCAACACGGTGCAGCCATGCGGGCAGCCGCCGCGGAAATCGAGCGGATCAAACCGGCGATCGAACGAGCGGATCAGGCCCGCCGAGAGCACGCCGCAGATCTCGCTGAGATCGCCGAGCGCCTGGAGTTCGCGCAGCGGGAACCGGATGAGGCGGCCACTGACCTCACCGGTGCCACCACAGAACGCGACCGTGCCACTGAGGCCGCCACAAGTGCCCGGGCCCGCGAGACCGACGCGCGCCTGGTGCTACGTACCGTCGAAGAACGCGTGCGAGCCATCGCAGGGCGTGCGGAGTCTCTCGAGCGTGCTGCCAGGGCTGAACGCGAGGCCCGTGAGGCGGCCGCACGCCGTGCTCGCCGCCGAGCCGAGCAGGCTGAGGTGGCGGCGGCTGTGCGAGCCGGTGCGGAGCAGGCGCTGACGGCGATCGAGAGTTCCCTCGCCCTCGCCGCCACGCGCCGCGAGGCCGCCGAGGACGAGCGCGCGAACCGCGACGAGGCACTCACCCGGGTACGCGGGGAGTTGGACACGTTAGCGACCCGGCACTCTGAACTGACCGACGTGGTCCATCGCGATGAGGTGGCGCGGGCGCAGCAGAAGCTGCGCATCGAACAGCTTGAGCAACGGGCGGTGGAGGAGCTCGGCATCGATCCGGAGGTGCTCGTCACCGAATACGGCCCGGACCAGCTGGTGCCGCCAGTCCACGCTCCGGGTTCCGAGGAGCACGACGCCGACGGGCAGGATCGGCCACCGCAGGCTCGCCCGTATGTGCGAGCCGAGCAAGAGAAGCGGTTACGCGCCGCCGAACGAGCACTGAAGCTCCTGGGCAGGGTCAACCCGTTGGCACTCGAGGAGCACGCCGCACTGGAGGAACGCCATCGCTTCCTCACCGAGCAACTGGCTGATCTGAAGAAGTCCCGGGCTGATCTGCTCGATATCATCGCCCAGATCGATGAACGGGTCGAGCATGTGTTCACCTCGGCGTATGAGGAGACGGCCATCCAGTTCAAGGAGGTGTTCTCTCGCCTGTTTCCCGGTGGCGAGGGGCGCCTGGTGCTCACCGACCCCGGCGATATGCTCACCACCGGCATCGACGTGGAAGCCCGCCCCCCGGGCAAGAAGGTCAAACGACTCTCCCTCCTTTCCGGCGGAGAACGCTCGCTGACCGCGGTCGCGCTGCTCGTGGCGATCTTCAAGGCGCGTCCGAGTCCGTTCTACGTGATGGACGAGGTGGAGGCCGCACTCGACGATGTCAATCTCGGGCGGCTGCTGGAGATATTCACCGAGTTGCGCAGTGATTCTCAGCTGATCGTGGTCACCCATCAGAAGCGCACGATGGAGATTGCCGATGCCCTCTACGGCGTCACGATGCGAGGGGATGGGGTCACCACGCTCATCAGCCAGCGCATTCACGATCGCGCGGAGGAGACCGCCTGATCACGCTACGGCGATGTTGCCCGCACGACGGTCGTCGTCTCGACGGTCGCTGTGACGCCGTGGGAGCTGGCCGGGCGTAGGTCGGCGAGTGGGAGTCCTGCGGCGTCGAGGAGAACGGAGTGCTCCTCATCGGAGTCATACGCGTACCGCTCACCCCACTGGCGCAGCGCCACCATGACAGTGAAGAGGTCACGCCCTGCGTCCGTAAGTACGTAGAGCTGACGGCGCCCGGACGATGCGGTCTGCCGCTCCAGGATGCCGCGTTCGATCAGTCGCCGGAGCCGGTCGGTGAGGATGTTGCGCGCGATCCCGGTGCGGCGCTGGAAGTCGGTGAACGAGCGAGCGTCGTCCATCGCATCGCGGATGATCAGCAGACTCCAGCGGTCTCCGACCAGGTCGAGCGCGCGCGCGACGGGACAGGTGGGATCCGTCCAGGACCCTAGATCGGCGCGGTGCGTCAGCGATCCCATACGTTCTCCTGATCAGTTGCGAATCAAGACCAGTCTCTCGTAGGATCCGAAAAGTTGCAATGTGCTACTGACTGGAGCGAGGGTGAGTCTCACGTGGAGCCGGAGAATGCTGCTCGCAACGATCTGTGCGGTTGCCGTGGCCACGATTTACCTCGCGCAACCCGTCCTCGCCCAGATCGGTCGAGACATGGGCGTGCCGGAAGCCGATCTGGGGTGGATCGTGACAGCCGGGCATGTCGGCTACCTGCTTGGGCTCACGCTCCTGGTGCCGCTGGGAGACCTTGTCGACCGGCGCACGCTGATCGTCGGTCATCTGGTCCTCACTGCGATCGGCATGGCGGTGGCAGCGGTCGCGCCTCGGTTCTGGATGCTGCTCGCTGGGCTGGCTGTCGCGGGTCTGTTCGCTGTCGTTGTGCAGACGACTGTCGCCTTCGCGGCCGACCTCTCGACACATGCTGATCGGGGGCGGACGCTGGGGATCGTCACCTCCGGCGTCATCATCGGAATCCTCGGTTCTCGTGTACTGGCAGGAGGTCTCGCTGCCATCTGGGGCTGGCGGAGTGTCTATGTGGCCATCGGCGTGGTCCTCCTGGCACTGAGCGCTCTCGTGCTCAAGGTGCTGCCGGCCGATCGCCGTTCACCGAGTGCCAGTTATCGCGACGCACTGGGCTCTTTCGGTCGTCTGTTTCGTGAGCGCATCTTCGTCTCGCGCGGATTGATCGCATTCTTCCTGTTTGCCTCGTTCGGCACGCTCTGGAGTGGCCTGTCGCTGCCGCTCGCCGCGCAACCATGGCATCTGAGCACGGCTCAGATCGGCCTGTTCGGCATCGCAGGCCTGGCCGGTGCCCTCGGTGCGGCGCGAGCGGGTCGCTGGGCCGATGCTGGCCGGGCCCGGGGCGTCACCGGTATCGCGCTCGTCCTGCTGATCGTGTCGTGGTCGGCGTCCGGGCAGGCGACCTGGTCCCTCTGGCTGTGTATCGCCGGCGTGATCATCCTCGACTTCGCCGTCCAGGCAGTGCACGTCAGCAATCAGCACCTGCTTACGGCCGCGTATCGGCACCAGAAGAGCAGCGCGATCGGCGGATACACGCTCTTCTACTCGCTTGGGTCGGCCCTCGGCGCCACCGCCACCACGGCGGTATACGCCACCGCCGGGTGGGCTGGGTGCGCCATCCTCGGCGCAACTTTCGCTCTCTGTGCCCTCCTGGTCTGGGCAGCCGGCCACCGTGGGGTCGCACGGGGCGGCGACGTCGATTCTTGGGCCCGCAGTGGCCGTCCCATGGCACGAAGATGACCTGAGCAACGACTGTGGTTGACATCACTATCACGATCGGATACCAGTTGCGGCGAGTCGCCTCCGGCAGCGGCCCGGCGTGCGCATACTCAGAGAGTGATCGGACCTCTCATCGCCCTCTTCGCGGCCATTGCTGCCGCGGGTGCCGTGCTGCTCGTCTTGCTGAGCCGCCGGATGCCCGAGGAGGGGCTGGTGTCATGGCTGCGGGAGTCCTTCGCGACCACCCGAGAGGACAAGGCCGGCGCCGGTGACTCTGGAGCGGGCCGTGTCACAGCAGCCAGTTCGAGCGTCGAGAGCGCAGATGGCGCGATCCACGTCAGCGACCTCATGGGTCTCGGTGAGGATGGACCGGCGTACCACCGCCCGGTCGATCTGAGGGCCGTCGTCCGGGGCCGTCAGCGCTGACCGGAGAATTCGCCGCACGCGGGAGCTGTGGGTCAGACTGGGCACGTGGAACTTCTCGCTGACATCTGGCTCTACCTCGTCATTGCTGCCGTCGCCGTCGCCGGAGGCCTCGTCGGGTTGGTACGGCTGCGCTCCGGGCGCCGCAGCGACGATATCGAGACCGACGGATCCGAGGCCGGCTCCGGTCCCGGCGTGCCCAGGGGAACCTCCACGGCGGTGGCCGATCCGGATGTGGCCACCACGGATCCGCACAGCGGTGCCGGTGCATCCGTTGCCGAGGAGGTGGCCCCGGCAGCCGAGCCCGCCCCGGTGCTTGAGCGCCCTGAATCGGCCGCTGGACGGATGGTGCGGTTGCGCGAGCGGCTCGCGCGATCCGGCGGTCTGGGCCAGACCCTGCTCAGCCTCCTCTCCCGAGGGGACCTCTCGGAATCGGACTGGGAGGAGATCGAGGAGACGTTGCTGCTCGCCGATATCGGCTCCGGGCCTACCGATGAGCTGATGGCGGCCCTGCGAACCAGGGTGAAGGTGCTCGGCACCACCGACCCGCAACAGGTCCGAGGCCTGCTTCGGGAAGAGCTGCTCACGCTGGTCGACCCAGCCATGGACCGTCGGCTCGCCGTGAGCCCAGTCACGGGCGATGACGGCCAGCCGCACCCTGCGACGATCCTGATGGTGGGTGTGAACGGCACCGGCAAGACCACGACCGTCGGGAAGCTCGCGCGCCTGCTCGTGGCCGAAGATCGCGATGTGATGCTGGGCGCGGCCGATACGTTCCGGGCAGCCGCGGCCGATCAACTCAGCACCTGGGGCGAACGCGTGGGTGTGCCGGTCGTCCGTGCGGACCGAGAGGGCGCCGATCCTGCCTCTGTGGCCTTCGAGGCCGTCAAGAGCGGCCGCGAGGCAGGCGTCGACGTCGTGCTGGTCGACACGGCGGGCCGTCTGCAGAACAAGGCGGGCCTGATGGACGAACTCGGCAAGATCCGGCGGGTGGTTGCCAAGAACGCGCCCGTCTCGGAGGTGCTGCTCGTTCTGGACGCCACCACCGGCCAGAACGGGATGCGGCAGGCGCAGGTCTTCGCGGAGGCGGTCGACGTCACCGGGATCGTGCTCACCAAGCTCGACGGCACGGCCAAGGGCGGGATCGTGGTCGCGGTCCAGCGGACCCTGGGCGTGCCGGTGAAGTTCGTGGGCCTGGGGGAGGGGCCCGACGACCTCGCTCCGTTCGAGGCGGAGGCCTTCGTCGACGCGTTGGTCGCCTGAGGAGATCCGGCCGATCCCATGGACGCTCTCCGCTCACCATGCGAGATGGCGAGCGGTGTGAAACATGACGTTCACACTGACGAGTGATCCGTCACGCGGCTGTAACACCGATGGGGCCGCGACGTAACGCGGGACCAGCACAGTCTTCTCCAAGGCCGGCCGCCCGAGCCGGTGCTGGGAGAGATCTGCATGGAACCCTTTATCGACACGGGTGTCACCGCCTGGATGCTCGTATCGGCATCCCTCGTGCTGCTGATGACCCCCGGGCTCGCACTGTTCTACGGTGGGATGACCCGATCCAAGTCCGTTCTGAACATGATGATGATGTGCTTCGGGGCGATCGCCCTGATCGGCGTCATCTACCCACTGTGGGGCTGGTCGATGTCCTACGGCGAGTCCATCGGTGGAATCGTCGGCAACCCGTTCGATCAGTTCGGCCTCGGCGGGTCCTTCGATCCGATCGCCGTGCTGAACGAGGAGACCGGCGCGTCGATGCCGACCATGGTCGACGTGGGCTTCCAGGCGACGTTCGCGATCATCACCGTCGCCCTCATCGCCGGTGCGATCGCCGACCGCGTGAAGTTCTCCACCTGGATGGTCTTTGCCGGCCTGTGGACCACACTCGCGTTCTTCCCGATGGCGCACATGGTCTGGAGCGGCGGTCTCCTCTCCGACGACGGGCCGTTCGCCGGGATCGCCGCACCGGTCGACTTCGCCGGGGGCACGGTCGTGCACATCAACGCCGGAGTCGCAGGTCTTGTCCTGGCTCTCATCGTCGGTAAGCGCAAAGGCTTCGGTAAGGACCCGATGCGCCCGCACAATCTGCCGCTGGTGATGCTGGGCGCGGCGCTGCTGTGGTTCGGCTGGTTCGGGTTCAATGCCGGATCCGCCTACGGGGCCGATGAGGTGGCCGGGCTCGCCTGGGTGAACACCACCACGGCCGCAGCCGCTGCGGTACTGGGCTGGCTGCTGACGGAGAAGATCAAGTACGGCAAGGCCACCTCCCTCGGCGCCGCATCGGGTGTCGTGGCCGGACTGGTCGCCATCACCCCCGCCGCCGGTGCTCTGACGCCCGTCACCTCCATCGCGCTCGGCGCCGTTGCCGGGGTGTTGTGCGCCCTGGCCGTGGGCCTCAAGCACAAGCTGGGCTACGACGACTCCCTCGACGTGGTCGGTGTGCACCTGGTCGGCGGACTCGTCGGCACCGTCCTGATCGGCTTCCTGGCCACCGATGGTGGACTGTTCTTCGGCGATGGCATCAACCTGTTGATCGTTCAGGTCATCATCGCCGCAGTGGCCGTGGTCTTCTCGGGCATCATCACCCTCGTCCTCGGACTCATCCTGAAGGCCGCCATGGGTTGGCGCGTCGCGGAGGAGGATGAGGTACGCGGTATCGACCTGTCCGAGCACGCCGAGAGTGCCTACGAGGAGATCAACTCATGAAACTCATCACCGCAGTGATCCAGCCGCACAAGCTGGACGACGTCAAGTCGGCACTCTCCGCCGCCGGCGTGCGTGGCCTGACGGTCAGTGAAGCCACCGGCTACGGCCGCCAGAAGGGTCACACCGAGGTCTACCGGGGTGCGGAGTACACCGTGGACCTGGTACCTAAGGTGCGGGTGGAGGTGCTCGTCGAGGACGGCGACGCGGCCACCCTGGCAGCAGTGATCGTGGAAGCGGCGCAGTCCGGGAAGATCGGGGACGGCAAAGTCTGGATCGCGCCCGTCGATGACGTGATCCGGGTCCGCACTGGAGCCAACGGACCGGACGCCCTGTAGCGCGCATGGTCAGCACGCCGACCGGGCACGAGGAGGCCCCGCAGTCCATTCTGCGGGGCCTCCGCGCCGCCCGCCTGGAGATCCCGCCCGACGGCGGTGGGCACCTTTACCGAGAACGCCTCGCCACTCTCACCGACACTGCGCTGACGGAATTGTGGCACCGGGCCGCTGATGCAGCCGGTATGGACGTCACCGCAGGGGTGGCGCTGACTGCCGTGGGATCGCACGGCCGGCGCGACGCCGGGCCGACCAGCGACCTCGACCTGATGCTCGTCCACGACGGAAGCACCCACTCCGCCACGACCATCAGTGCCCTCGCCGAAGCGCTCTGGTATCCGATCTGGGACGCCGGGCTCGACCTGGATCACTCGGTCCGAACCTTGGCCGAGTGCAGGCACGTGGCCTCGGCGGATCTACCGGCCGCCGTCGGGCTGCTCGATGTGCGCTGCGTGGTGGGCGACGCAGGAGTCCAGCATCAGGCGCGCTCGGCTGTGCTGGCCGACTGGCGCGGGACGGCCCGCCGCCGCCTGCCGGAGTTGATTGCCTCGACCAAGGAGCGAACTGAGCGGCATGGTGAGCTCGCCTATCTCATCGAGCCTGACCTGAAGGAGGCGCGCGGTGGGATCCGGGACGCCGTCGTGCTTCGCGCCCTGGCTGCCACGTGGCTGACGGACCGCCCCCACGGGAACGTGGACTCCGCCTATGAGCACCTTCTCGACGTCCGGGATGCGCTCGCACTCGTGACCGCACGCCACACCAACAAGCTCCTGCGGGTGCATGCCGACGACGTGGCCGAGCGGTTGGGGTATGCGCACCCCGATGACCTGCTGGCCGGGCTCGCCCAGTCCGGGCGGGTGATCTCGCACGCCCTGGACACCACCGTTCGGCATGCACGCCAAGCGCTGCGGCGGCCGTCGTTGAGCCTGCGCCCCACCCTGGTGCGCGGGCGCCGGCGCCCCCCGCGGCTGCGGCAAGTCGCGGAGAATCTCGTGGAGCACGACGGCGAGCTGGTGCTCGGGGTGGATGCACGACCGGAGTCGGACCCGGAGCTGGCGCTCCGGGCCGCAGCGACGGCCGCCAGGAGCAAACTTCCGCTCTCTCCGGTGACCGTGGCCTCGCTCCAGTCCTCGCCCGACCTGGCGCATCCGTGGCCGGCCTCGGCTCGCGAGCATCTTCTTGCCCTCCTGCGGACCGGAGAGGCGCAGGTCCCTCTGTGGGAGGCGCTCGATCTGGCCGGCGTGGTGACCCGATGGTTCCCGGAATGGGCCGCGGTACGAAACCGCCCCCAGCGCAGCCCCGTGCACATCTACACGGTGGACCGGCATCTGGTGCAGACTGCTGCCAACGCGCACGGGGCGCCCAAGGGGCTGACCGGGCGCGACAGCTTGCTGTGGGCCGCGATCTTCCACGACATCGGGAAAGTGGCCGGTGCCGCCGACCACAGCGTGACCGGCGCGCAGATCGCCGCAGGTCTGCTGAGCAGGATCGGACTCGCGCCGTCACAGCAGCGCGACGTGCTGACCTTGATCCGGCACCATCTCCTGCTCGCCGAGACGGCTACCAGCCAGGACGTCGACGATCCCGATGTGGCGATGATGGTGGCCGAGACCCTGGAGCGCCGCGCGGACCTGGTGCGGTTGCTTCGAGAGCTCTCCGAGGCTGATGCGCGTGCCGCCGGCCCCAAAGCCTGGACGGCGTGGCGGGCCCAGTTGGTCAACAGCTTGACGGTGAACGTGCTGGCTTTGTGCGAAGGGACGTGACCGGCCAGGTGAGCGGATATCCTCGAGGGAGATCGCTCATCCGCACA
Source organism: Ruania halotolerans (assembly GCF_021049285.1). Classification (GTDB taxonomy): domain Bacteria; phylum Actinomycetota; class Actinomycetes; order Actinomycetales; family Beutenbergiaceae; genus Ruania; species Ruania halotolerans. The sequence continues at coordinate 2,734,426 of NZ_CP088017.1, read as the reverse complement.
TCCTAAGGAATCCCGCGTGTTCGCAAGTCTCTCCGATCGGCTCTCCGCCACCCTTTCCTCGCTCCGCGGCAAGGGGCGGCTCTCTGAGGCGGATATCGAGAAGACCGTCTCCGAGATTCGTCGAGCTCTCCTGGACGCCGACGTCGCGGTCCCGGCCGTCCGCGCATTCACAGCGGCCGTGCGCGAGCGAGCAGCCTCTGCTGAGGTCTCCCAGGCCCTCAACCCTGCTCAGCAGATCGTCAAGATCGTGCACGAGCAGCTCATCGAGATTCTCGGTGGGTCTGCTCGGGAGCTGAACCTCGCCAAGCGCCCGCCGACGGTCATCATGCTGGCTGGTCTGCAGGGTGCTGGTAAGACCACCCTGGCCGGGAAGCTGGGGTCCTGGTTGAAGGAGCAGGGCCACGCTCCGCTCCTGGTGGCCTCGGACCTGCAACGGCCGAACGCCGTGAACCAACTCGAGGTGGTCGGCGGTCAGGCTGGCGTGTCGGTCTGGGCACCCGAACGCGGTAACGGCGTGGGCGACCCGGTGCAGGTGGCCCGCTCCGGCGTGGAGCACGCCCGGGAGAAGCTGTACGACGTGGTGGTGGTGGACACGGCCGGCCGTCTGGGTGTGGACGCGGAGATGATGCAGCAGGCCGCGGACATCAGAGACGCGGTGAGCCCGGACGAGATCCTGTTCGTGCTGGACGCGATGATCGGTCAGGATGCCGTGACGACCGCCCAGGCGTTTGCCGACGGGGTCGGCTTCACCGGAGTGGTGCTCTCCAAGCTGGACGGCGATGCCCGCGGTGGTGCAGCGCTCTCGGTGCGTACGGTCACCGGAGCGCCGGTGCTGTTCGCCTCCACCGGTGAGCAGTTGCGTGACTTCGAGCGCTTCCACCCCGACCGGATGGCCTCGCGCATCCTCGACATGGGTGATGTGCTGACCCTGATCGAGCAGGCAGAGAAGGCCTTCGACGAAGACCAGGCCGCCGACCTCGCGAACAAGATGGCCGGTGACGGCGACTTCACCCTGCAGGACTTCCTCCAGCAGATGCAGCAGCTGAAGAAGCTCGGCCCGATGAAGAAGATGCTCGAGATGCTCCCCGGGATGGGGCAGATGCGTGAGCAATTGGAGAACTTCGACGAGTCCGAGGTCACCCGCATCGAAGCAATGGTGCAGTCGATGACGCCTGCCGAGCGGTCCAATCCGAAGATCATCAACGGCTCCCGCCGTTCCCGGATCGCTCGAGGTTCGGGCACCACGGTCTCTGAGATCAACGGCCTGCTGGAGCGGTTCGAGCAGGCGAAGACGATGATGCGGTCGATGGCCAAGAACGGGGGCGGGCTGCCAGGGATGGGTGGTCTGCCGGGCAGGGGCGGCATGCCCGGTGGCGGGAAGAAGTCGCGCGGGAAGATGGCGCCGCCGCCAAAGCGGAAGAAGGGCAAGTCCGGAAATCCCGCCAAGCGCGCCCAGCAGGAGCGTGAGATGGCTCAGCGCGGCGCCAAGCAGCCGGAACAGAACGCGGGCGGTTCCGCCTTCGGTATGGGCGGCGCAACGAAGGACGAGCCGGTGGATCCGTCGTCACTGGACCTGCCCCCAGGGTTCGAGAAGTTCCTGGGCCGCTGAGAGACAGCGCCGATCTGCGATGACCCGCGCTGCGCAGACCTACCAGCTCACGGGCCCGGTGCTGACCGGCCCCGAGCAGGAGTGCGGGCGAGTGTGGGTGCACCACGGACGACTGCGGTTCACCGATCCCGGCGGTGCCGAGAAACTTGCGGGCTGGGTACTGCCCGGTCTGGTCGATATGCACTGTCACATTGGGCTGGGGTCGAGCGGGCCGGTCGATCGCGAGGTCGCGGCTGAGCAAGCCGCACAGGATCTGCGCGCCGGAACTCTCCTCGTCCGCGATGCCGGCTCGCCCGTCGATACCCGGTGGCTGGACGGCAACCCCGATGCGCCGCACATCATTCGGGCTGGGCGGCACCTGGCTCGTCCCAAGCGCTACCTGCGCAACTACGCTCGCGAACTTGATGACGTGGCCGAGCTCCCAGACGCGATGGGCCAGGAGGCCGCGCGCGGGGACGGCTGGGTCAAGCTCGTCGGCGACTGGATCGACCGGGCCCGGGGTGAGCAGGCCGACCTCGAACCACTGTGGCCGCGAGATGAGCTCGCGGCGGGGGTGGCAGCGGCGCATGCACGTGGCGCCCGGGTCACCGTGCACACCTTCGCCACGGAGACGATGAACGACCTGTTCGCGGCAGGGGTCGACTGCATCGAGCACGGCACGGGGATGACGGCTGAGCACATCGAGCGCGCCGCCGCCGCGGGGATCCCGGTGGTGCCGACGATGCTGCAGGTGGCGAACTTCGGCTCGATCGCGGCTCAGGGGGAGTCGAAATTCCCGCAGTTCGCGGCCCGGATGCGGCAGATGTTTGCGCGCCGAGAGCAGCACGTGCGCGATCTGCACGACGCCGGGGTGCAGGTGTTCCTGGGCACTGACGCTGGCGGAACTATCGGGCACGGCCGGATCGCCGACGAGGCCCGCGCGCTCGTGGCGGCGGGGATCCCCGCCGCTGATGTGGTGGCGTCCGCGACATGGTCGGCGCGTGACTACCTGGGCAGGCCCGGTCTGGTCGAAGGAGCGCCCGCCGACGTAGTTCTCTACCCAGCTGATCCCCGAGTGGACATCGACGTGCTCGCACATCCCCGTGCGGTGATCCGCGCAGGCAGGCGCATCGTCTGAGTTCGCCATCACCGGGCGCGTCGAGGAGTGGCGTGCCCGAGGATGCGATGGCATCCGCAGCGGGATGCACGGCGCCTTGTGGCCCATGTGCCCCCGCCTCTTGACCTGATCCTGGTTCTATGGTTCATTAGTCGAGTAATGAACCAATGAACGGGAGGTCGACGTGTTCGACGGACGCGATCCGATCTACCTGCAGATCGCCGACCAGATCCGCAGCGACGTCGTCGCAGGACGACTGCACGAAAGGGACCAGGTCATGTCCACCACCCAGTACGCCCAGACGTATCGGATCAATCCGGCAACGGCCGCGAAGGCGTTCACCGAACTCGTGGACGAGGGAGTGCTCTACAAGCAACGCGGCGTCGGCATGTTCGTGGCCGACGGAGCTCGCGAGCGTCTCCGGGCCGACCGACGGGACGCGTTCTACTCCGAACGTCTCGCTCCCGTGCTCGAGGAGGCCCGCTACCTGGGCATCTCGCGAGCAGAACTCATCCAGTACCTCGACCGCACCACGTCAACCACCGAAACCTCAGAAGGAGGGGCGCAATGAGTGGCTTCGCAGTCTCCGTGTGCAACCTGCAGGCCCGCTACGGACGTACGGTCGCCATCGCGGATGCCACGTTCGACCTCGACGCTGGGGGCATCTATGGCCTCCTCGGTCGAAACGGATCGGGTAAGACCACGCTGCTCTCCACGATCGCCTCACTGCGGCCCTCGCACGGCGGATCGATCCTCGTCGACGGCGAGGATCCATTCGAGAACGAACGTGTGATGGCTGGTGTCTGCCTGATCCGCGAGTCCGGAGATGTGCAGTCCGAGGTCAAGATCCGCCACAACCTCCGCTACTTCGCCGATACCCGGCCCACCTGGGATGCGGCGTACGCCGAGGAACTCGTGGACCTGTTCGGGCTCGATCGGAAGAAGACGGTCTCGAGCCTGTCCCGGGGGCAGCTCTCGGCGTTCGGTGCCGTCGTCGGGCTGGCCAGCCGTGCCCCCTTGACCATGTTCGACGAGGTACACCTGGGGATGGATGCCCCGACCCGGTACGCCTTCTATGACGCGCTGCTCGCCGATTACCTCGCCCATCCCCGCACCATCGTGTTGTCCAGCCATCTCATCAATGAGATCGAGAAGCTCCTCGCGGGAGTGGTGATCCTGCATCGCGGCCACGTATTGCTGACCGAGGATGCCGACCTGTTTCGTTCCCGAGGGGCCACCCTCACCGGGGAACCGGCCGCGGTGGACGCCGTCACCCGCGATCTCGCCGTTCTCGCCACTCGCGAGTTGGGCCGGACCAAACAGGTCACGGTCTACGGCGACCTTGATACCGCAGTGCTGCAGGCAGCTCGCGAGGCCGACCTCGACGTCGGCGCTGTGCCGATGCAAGACCTGTTCGTCCACCTCACCGCCAAGGAGTCGAAGTGACCACCTCCGAGCCCGCCCGCTCCCCACAATGGGCCCGCGTCGCCCGAGGGATGATCCGCGGTCTGCTCCCGAACGCACTGTGGTTCTGGGGCGTCTGCCTCATTCTGGGCGTGATCGCCATCATCACGCTTGACCGCTACACCGACGGACCCGCCTTCTCGATCATCTCGCTGATCCGGTACGGCCTGATCTGGTATCCATTCTCCTCGGCGCTGGTCATCGTGGCTGTGATGCTCACGGTGCACGTGGCTGCTGGGCAGACCCGTCGATCGTTCCTGATCGCCACGATGATCACCTGGGCTGGTTACGCGCTCGCGAACGGACTGATCATGGCGGCGGCGGTTGCCGTCGAGGCACGGGTGTACGCCGGCAACGGTTGGCAGCACCTGTCCACGAGTGCGACCGCTCTTCCCGAACTCGTGGTGGGCCTGGGCCACTATCCGCTCATCGCCTTCGCCGGCGGGATTTCCGGGCTCCTGGTGGGCCTGAGCTACCACCGGGTCGGCGCCTGGGCGACCATCGCGCTCCCACTCACGTGTGCCCCAGCCATCCTGGCGACGGCACTGGACTCCGCGCCGATTGCTCTCGTGGTGATCGCGGTATCGATCGTGCTAGCTGGTATCGCCTGCTTTGGCATCGGCCGCCGGATTCCGGTCCGCACGATGAACGCGATGGGAGTGGCATGAGTACCGGCCAGATCAGCTCAGCGGATCCGGTCATCGAGATCAATGACCTCACGAAGCGCTACGGCCCGACGGCGGCCGTGGACGGTGTGAGTCTGACCGTCCGGCGTGGCGAGATCTTCGGAATCCTCGGACCGAACGGTGCCGGTAAGACCACCACTGTCGAATTGCTCGCCGGCCTACGCGAGGCCGATGGCGGCACGATCACCGTGCTCGGCGTGGACCCGCAGCGGGATCCGGCCGCGATCCGCGAACGACTCGGCGTCCAGCTGCAGGCCTCCCGGTTGCCCGCCAAAGTTCGAGTCCTCGAGGCGCTGGAGCTGTATGCCTCGTTCTATGCCGATCCCGCTGATCCGCACGAACTGATGGACCAGCTGGGGCTGACTGAGAAGGCGGATGTCACCTTTGCCGCACTCTCAGGTGGTCAGCAACAGCGGCTGTCGATCGCATTGGCGCTGGTTGGCAATCCTGAGATCGCGATCTTGGATGAACTCACCACGGGTCTGGACCCGCAGGCTCGCCGGGAGACGTGGTCGCTGATCGAAGAGATCCGCGATCGCGGCGTGACGGTCGTCCTGGTCACTCACTTCATGGACGAGGCCGAGCGGCTCGCCGACCGGCTGGCGATTATCGACGCCGGACGGATTGTCGCGCAGGGGAGTCCGGCCGAGCTCACCGCACCACCTGATGGCCAGCGCCGATTCCGGATGCGGTTGGCGCCGGGAGACGGCGATGCCTCGACCATCGAACGGCTCGCCCACCTGTCCGAGGTCGTTGCCGTCACCTCGGTTCGCGACGAGATCGAGGTGGTCGGGAGTCGCCGAGCACTTCCAGCCGTCCTGCTCGCGCTGGCCGAGCGCGACATCGTCCCGGACGAGATTCGCACGCTCACCCGCTCGCTCGAGGATGTCTTCGTCGAGCTGACCACCACCCCACCCGAAGAGGTATGAGGATGTCTGCACTCGTTCAGTCGCGCCCGCCGGCGATGCGACGTATCCCCCGGGGGATAGGAACTCTCTTGCGCACCGAGATCAGGATCTTCCTGCGCGATCCCGGGTCGGTCTTCTTCACCCTTGCCTTTCCTGTTCTGGTCCTGCTCGGCGTTGGATTCGCCATCCCCGGGATGAACGAGATCATCACCGAACCAGGACCCCTGCAGGGCTACCCCACGGTCGTCGTCATGCTTCCGGCGGTGCTCGCAACGGCTGTGGCCACCCCGGCCTTGACAGCCATGCCGGTGGTGATCGTGACCTATCGGGAACAGGGCGTCCTCACGCGTCTGTCCACCACGCCGATGCCTCCGGCCGGTGTGCTTGGCGTCCATCTGGCGATCGGTGTCAGTCTCTTCCTGGTGGCCCTTGCCGTGGCTCTCGGCGTGGGGGCGAGCGCCTTCGGATTCCCCGTCCCCGGCCACCCGGTCGCGACGGTGGTAGCGATCGTGCTGGGCTCCGTCGCCGTCTTCGGTCTCGGCCTCGTCGTCGCGGCGAGGGTGGCGAAAGGTAGTACTGCCCAGGGAATCGGAATGCTGGTGTACTTCCCGATGCTGTTCTTCGCGGGTCTGTGGACGCCGGGGCCGATCATGCCGGATGCGGTGGCGGCCGTTGCCACCTGGACCCCGCTGGGGGCCATGAGCCAGGCCGTGGATGAGGCGTGGTTCACAGGGGAGGTGCCATGGTTGCAATTCGCCGTCCTCGCCGGCTACGCCGTGGTGACCTACGCGGTGGCCGTGCGGCTCTTCCGCTGGCGGTGACGCCAGGACAGCCCTCAAGGTGAGGGACGTCACGGCCGCCGAGATCACGCCGTCCGGGCCAGCGTAGAGAACATCGGGTTCGATCTGGCAGAATAGGCCGCTGTACCCGCGGCTGTGCGGCCCTCTCACCGAACAGTCCGCGTGTCCCGAGTCAGGCTGATCACCCCGCCCCACGGGCCGGTCGGCATGCTCATCCCACACGAACCAGGAGTGACCACCACAGTGGCCGTCAAGATCCGTCTCAAGCGCCTCGGCAAAGTCCGTGCGCCGTACTACCGCGTTGTCGTCGCTGATTCCCGCAAGAAGCGCGATGGTCGCGTGATCGAGGAGATCGGTAAGTACCACCCGACCGAGCATCCCTCACTGATTGACATCGACGGCGAACGCGCCCGCTACTGGCTCGGAGTTGGCGCGCAGCCGTCCGAGCAGGTGCTCGCGCTGCTCAAGGTGACCGGCGACTGGCAGACCCACAAGGGGCTGCCGGGTGGCGAAGGCACCCTGCTGACCAAGGACGCCGATGCTGATACGGCTGCTGCCGTGAAGGCTGCCGAGGCCGACGCCGAGTTGCGCAAGGCCAAGGCCGCCGAGGCCAAGGAAGCTGCAGCCAAGGAGGCCGAGGCCAAGAAGTCCGAGGAGCCTGCTGCTGAGGAGACCCCCGCCGAGGAGGCCTCCGCTGAGCAGTCCGCTGCTGAGGAGCCGGCCGCCGAGGCGGATGGCTCCACGAGCGAGGCCTGATCACGACCATGCTGGCTGACTCGCTTGAGCACCTCGTCCGCGGCATTGTGGATAACCCGGACGATGTCCGGGTCTCGTCCAAGAGTCTGCGGCGTGGCGAACTTCTCGAGGTTCGGGTGAACCCCAGTGACCTCGGGCGCGTCATCGGCCGGTCCGGTCGCACGGCCAAGGCGCTGCGTACCGTCATTGGGGCGTTGTCGCCCGATGGCCCCGTGCGTGTGGACGTCGTGGACGTCGACCGCCGGTGAGGACTTCGCTCGGGCCCGCCTCGCATCAGCGAGGCGGGCCCGAGGCGTTTCCAGCCGAGCGCGCGGCGTTCTGCGACCGCAGACCCGACCCACAGTGGCCGGCGTGCGGCCGGCAGAGCGGACGCCGTCGAACGCCGAAGCGTGAGATGAGGCGCGGTTGCCCAGCCCGGGGCCGCCGTCGTGCATCAAGATGGAAAGGTGACCGAACCTGTGAACGATGACGCGCCCGACGGCGGGCCCCGACTCGTGCGGATCGCCACCGTCGGTGCTCCACATGGCCTTCGCGGGGATGTCCGGGTGGCGGTGCACACCGATGACCCGCAGGGCCGGCTCGCTGTCGGATCACGGCTCAGTTCGGAAGGTCCCCCCGCCCGCGAACTCGTGGTGGCGGCCGTCCGTCGGCAGCAACCGCATTGGTACGTGCGTTTCGACGGGGTGAGCGATCGAGCCGGCGCCGAGGCACTGCGTGGGCTGGAGCTGTTCGCGCCGGCGTCCGAGAGCGAGGATGACGCGTGGTACCCGCACGAGCTCACCGGGCTACGAGCCGAGCGCCCGGACGGGAGCGCCATCGGCATCGTGGAGGGCATCCGGCATCTGCCCGCTCATGATGTGCTGGTCGTCCGCGAAATCGCAGGGGCACGCACGCTCGTGCCGTTCGTCAGTGCGATCGTCCCCACAGTGGACGTCTCAGGTGCTCGCGTGGTCATCGACCCCCCACCCGGCCTGCTCGCTGCCGATCAGGTGGAGGACGACCAGTGAGCGGTCGCATCGACATCGTCTCCATTTTTCCCGGCTACCTCGATCCGCTCGAGCTGTCTTTGGTGGGGAAGGCGCGTCAGGACGGGCTGCTCGATGTGGCGGTGCACGATCTGCGGGACTGGGCGACGGATCGGCACCGCACGGTCGACGACACGCCGTTCGGTGGCGGTGCAGGGATGGTGATGCGGCCAGACGTGTGGGGTGCGGCGCTGGACGATGTGCTCGCTGCCGATGAGACGACGGCCAGGCGCACCGTGCTCGTGCCCACCCCGGCCGGGGAACGCTTCACCCAGTCGATGGCCGAGGAGCTCGCCCTGCTGGTGTGCGCCGGCGGCCAGCTGGTCATCGCGTGCGGACGCTACGAGGGTATCGACGCACGGGTTGCCGAGCACTACGCCGAGCACGAGCACATCGCCGTCCGTGAGGTCTCCATTGGTGACTACGTGCTCAACGGCGGCGAGGTGGCTGCGCTGGTCATCACTGAGGCGGTGGCGAGGCTGCTCCCCGGGGTGATCGGCAACCCGCAGTCCCTGGTGGAAGAGTCCCATGGTTCGGCAGGGCTCCTGGAATACCCGGTCTACACGAAGCCGCCGTCCTGGCGGGGTCTCGACGTTCCCGAGGTGCTCCGCTCCGGAGACCATGGGCGGATCGGCACCTGGCGCCGCTCGCGCGCCGTGGAACGCACCGCCCGACGGCGTCCCGATCTGCTGGCGCGGCACGCTCCGCCGCACGTGCGCCTCGCCAAGGGCGTCGATGCCGAGGCGATCGCCGATGTGGCCGCGCGGACCTTTGCGCTGGCGTGCCCTCCGGACCTGCCGGCGGATGACGCCGAGGCCTTTGTGGCCGAACACCTGAACGCCGTTGCCCTGCGCAGCGCGCTGCGTTCCCGTGATCGTGTGCTGCTCGTGGCGGAGGTGGCCGGTGCCGTGGTGGGCTTCACGATGCTCGCCCTGGGACGACCGGAGGCCGAGGACGTGCGTGAGGTGGTCTCCGATCGTGCCGGAGCCGAGCTGAGCAAGTGCTACGTCCTCTCCGAACACCATCGCAGTTCCGTGGCGGCTGAGCTGATGCGTGCCACGCTCAGCGAGGCGCAGCGTCGGGGGGTCCACTCCGTCTGGCTCGGGGTGAACCAGGGGAACGAGCGTGCACAACGGTTCTACCGCAAACACGGGTTCGTCCGGGTGGGCTCACGTCGGTTCGCCGTCGGTTCACGCACGGAGTCCGATTACGTGATGGAGCGCACACTCGCTTCGTGAGATTTCTCCCGGGCCCAGGCCCTGTGGCACACTGAACAATCGCGTGTGGGCTCCTGCGACACTCTGCCACAGGGGAGTGTCGATCACCCGGGCCGTACACACGCCCCCCATCAAGACTCGGCGGCCTGAGCCGCCCGGATCAGCGCGGGTGACCTGTGGCAGCTGCGGGAAGGCATGAGCATGAACACCCTGGACGCCGTCGACGCCGCCTCTTTGCGCACCGACATCCCCACTTTCCGCGCCGGTGACACCCTCAAGGTGCACGTCAAGGTCGTCGAAGGAAACCGGTCCCGTATCCAGGTCTTCCAGGGCGTTGTGATCGCACGCTCGGGCGCCGGAGTGCGTGAGACCTTCATCATCCGCAAGGTCTCCTTCGGAGTCGGTGTGGAGCGGACCTTCCCGCTGCACTCGCCGGTGATCGACCACATCGAAGTTGCCAGCCGCGGTATCGTGCGCCGTGCGAAGCTCTACTACCTGCGTGACCGGCACGGTAAGGCTGCCAAGATCCGCGAGCGCCGCGACACCCCCTCCGCCTGAGTCCTGAACCTGCGGAGCTCCTGAACCGATTCGGTGAGTGACCGCGGGGCCAGCCCGCTCGAGGAGGGGCCAGATGAGTAGCGAGAGCGGCGCTGAGGAGAACCTCACCGAGGGCGCGCAAGACCAGCGTGAGCGGGGACGTCCTCGACGGCACCCGGCGATGGCGTTCCTGCGTGAGACGGTGGTGGTACTCGTCTCGGCGCTGGTGCTCTCGTTGGTGGTGAAGTCCTTCCTCGCGCAGGCCTTCTACATTCCCAGCGAATCGATGGAGCACACCCTGGAGGTGGGCGACCGACTGGTGGTGAACAAGCTCGCGCCGGGCATCGTCGATCTCGAGCGAGGAGACGTCGTCGTCTTCCTGGACCCGGGTGGTTGGCTCTCCGTCGAATCGCAGGAACTCAACCCGTTCCAGCAGGTCCTCACCTGGATCGGGGTGTTGCCCGAACACGCTGACGAGCATGTGATCAAACGGATCGTCGGACTTCCGGGCGATCACGTGGTCTGTTGCACCGATGACGGGCTGATCAGCGTCAACGACGTTCCGATCAGTGAGGCGTACGTGGCTGATGGAGCTGCACCGAGTGACCAGGAGTTCGACGTCACGGTGCCCGCGGGGCACCTGTGGGTGCTGGGAGACAATCGACCGCGTTCGAAGGACTCGCGGTACAACGGCGGTTCGGTCGGCGGCGGGTTCGTTCCGGTGCGTAATGTGGTGGGGACCGCATTCGTGATCACCTGGCCTCTGGACCGCATCACATGGCTGACCGACCCCACGACGTTCGACGACGTCCCCGATCCGGCGTGACCACCCGCCCGCCGGGCCGGCAGAGTGAGCGTGAATTGCTCACGCAGTTCCCGCTGGTGGCGGGGATGGACGAGGTGGGCCGCGGTGCCTTGGCTGGGCCGGTGAGCGTCGGCGTGGCCGTGGTCGATGCCAGCACCGGGCGGATACCGGCGGGTCTGCGTGATTCGAAGTTGCTCCGCCCGATGGCCCGCGAACGCCTCCAGGCGCCGATCCGCCGTTGGTCCCATGCCAGCGCTGTGGGGCACGCCAGCGCGGCCGAGATCGATCGGATCGGCATCATCGCCGCCCTCCGGCTCGCCGGTACGCGGGCCCTGAGCACGCTGGCCGAGAACGGTTGCGAACCGGGCGTTGTCCTCCTCGATGGATCCCATGACTGGCTCACCACGCCGCCCCACCTGCCCCGCCCGGAGCGACCGACGCCGCCGGTGCGCACCCAGGTCAAGGCAGACCTTCGATGCGCTGTGGTGGCTGCGGCGAGTGTGCTTGCCAAATGTGAGCGCGACGCGATGTTGGTGGCCGCCCACGAGACCTACCCGATGTACGGCTGGGCCGGTAACAAGGGGTACTCGGCGCCGGAGCACCTCGCGGCACTGGCTGAGCACGGTGCCTGTGCCATGCACCGGCGAAGTTGGGCCCTGCCCGTGGGCCCCCGGCCGGTCGTGGATGAGTTGCCGTTCGACGCGCTCGTTCCTGAGGCCGAGAGTGTGCCCGCCGCCCTCGGGAGTGCCGGGCGCCAGGAGAGGGCATGATGGAACGATGAGCAGCGAGGACCTGGAGAACTACGAGACCGACCTGGAGCTTGCGCTCTATCGCGAGTACCGCGACGTCGTCGGGCTGTTCTCGTATGTGGTGGAGACCGAACGACGCTTCTACTTGGCCAACCACGTGGATCTTCAGGTGCGCTCTGCCGGCGGTGAGGTGTTCTTCGAGCTGACCCTCTCCGACGCCTGGGTCTGGGACGTGTACCGCTCGGCTCGGTTCGTGAAGTCGGTCCGCGTGGTGACCTTCAAGGACGTTAACGTCGAAGAACTCGCGAAGCCCGATCTCGAGCTCCCTGGCTGACGCACCTGACCGCCGCTCGCGGTCTCCACAACGTCACAGGCGATGTGGGGATGTCCACAACACCCGCCTGCGGCTGCACGCTGCCGCTCTGACCGCACCACCATGGCTGCCCAGGAGGTGGTCGCGGTGGCCGCGAAAGATGAGCTCGGACGGTTCGGTGAAGACCTGGCGGCGGACTGGTTGACGCAAGCTGGTCTTGATGTCCTGGACCGCAACTGGCGGTGCCGGGAAGGCGAGATCGACCTCGTGGCCCGGGACGGTCACGATCTGGTGGTGGTGGAGGTGAAGACCCGGCGCACCCTCGCGTTCGGGCACCCCGCCGAGGCAGTGACGGCGGCTAAACTCCGGCGACTACGCAGGCTCGCTGCCCAGTGGCTGGCCGCGCACGAGGTGCGTCCGGCGGGCATACGCCTGGATGTGGTGGCAATCTGGCGTCCTGACGGCGCCCCCATCCGCGTGCAGCATCTGCGGGGGGTGGGCTGATGGGCACCGGAGGAATGGGGCGGACGGTGTCGGTCGCGCTCGTGGGCCTGGAGGGCCACCTGGTCGAGGTGGAGTCGATGCTGACGGCAGGGCTTCCGCAGGTGCAGGTGATCGGACTCCCCGATACGTCATTGGGTGAGGCTCGCGAACGTGTGCGGGCGGCCGTGGTGGCCAGCGGGATGACCTGGCCGATGAGCCGGCTGGTGATCAGTCTGCGACCGGCATCGCTTCCGAAGACCGGTTCGGTGCATGATCTAGCGATCGCGGTGGCGGCGCTGGCCTCGGCCGGTGTGATCACCTCTCGGCAGACGTCGTCACGGGTCCACCTCGGCGAACTCGGCCTCGATGGCCGCGTGCACCCGGTGCATGGCATCCTGCCGGCGGTGGCCGCGGCCGTCGCCCACGGCCATCCAGAGGTCGTCGTTCCGGCAGCGAACGCTGACGAGGCTCGACTGGTGCCGGGAGCGGTGATCACGCCCGCCACCCACCTGGCGGAACTGGCGCAGGGCTACGGTGCGACCGGCTGCGTCGTTCCGCCGCTGCCGGATGCCCGGCCGGCAGTGTCCCGAGTGGTGACGCCGCAGACCCCGGATCTCGCCGATGTGCTGGGACAACCGGAGGCACGGCACGCACTTGAGGTCGCGGCCGCCGGAGGGCACCACCTGCTGATGGTCGGACCTCCTGGTGCCGGTAAGACGATGCTTGCCGCGCGACTGCCGGGACTGTTGCCCGACCTCACCGAAGCTGAAGCTGTCGAGGTGACCTCGGTGCACTCGGTGGCGGGCACGTTCGACCCAGCTGCCGGGCTGATCAGGCGCCCCCCGTTCGAGGATCCGCACCACACCACCACACAGGTGGCACTCGTGGGTGGTGGGAATGGGACACCACGCCCGGGGGCGGTCTCCCGGGCGCATCGTGGGGTCCTGTTGCTCGACGAGGCGCCCGAGTTCGGTCAGCGGGTTCTGGAAAGCCTGCGCCAACCGCTCGAACACGGTGAGTTGGTGATATCACGGGCTCGTGGGACGGCGCGCTTCCCGGCCCGCTTCCAGCTGGTGCTCGCCGCCAACCCGTGTCCCTGCGGACGAGCTGTGGGGCGTGGCATCGAGTGCACCTGCAACGCCCTCGCCCTGCGCCGGTATGCCGCTCGACTGTCCGGACCGTTGCTGGACCGGATCGACATCCAGCTCGACGTGGGTCCGGTTACCCGGGCGCAGCTGTCCTGCGACCAGGCGGGCGAGCGTACGGAGGTGGTCGCGCAACGAGTGCGACGTGCGCGGGAACGCCAGGCGCATCGCTGGCGCGAGCGTGGGTGGCGCACCAACGCTGAGGTGCCCGGCCGGGTGCTGCGGGAGGCGACGCGCGCCACCGATCGCCGAGCGCTGGGCACAGTGGAACGCGCGCTGGAGCGTGGGGCGCTGACCCTGCGAGGGCTGGACCGGATCGTCCGGGTGGCCTGGACATTGGCGGACCTGGCCGGTCGGGATGGCCCCGGCCAGGGTGAGATCGGCGCTGCGCTGGCCTTGCGTACGAGGGGCCGGCATGGGTGAGCCATGGATGTTCGACAGTACCGACGAGGTGCTGGCGCGCGCGGCATGGAGCAGGATCACGGAGCCGCGCGACCGTGCCGCAGGTGTGCTGGTGGCGGCCCGAGGTGCCGCCGGTGCGCTGGACTGGGTGGCGCGGGCGTCGCGACCGGCCAATGGACCTGCTGGTATCGCACCGTCTGCCGCTACCCAGGTGCTGGGTCTCGATGCCGAGCTGACCGCGGCGCACTGGGCGGGGGCTGTGGCCCGATGGGCCCCGAGACTGGTGGATCTGGACCCACGCCGTGAGGTGCGCGTCATCAGCCGCCTTGGCGGTCAGGTGCTTGTTCCCGGTGATGTGGACTGGCCCTGCGCCCTGAACGACCTGGGCCCGGAGGCCCCGCACTGCCTGTGGGTGCGCGGTGATCCTGGCGCACTGTCGATGGATGCGGTGGCGTTAGTGGGTTCTCGGGCGAGCACCTCCTACGGTGACCAGGTTGCCGCCGAGCTGGCGGCTGGCCTTGTCGATCATGGGCGAGCGATCGTCTCCGGTGGTGCCTTCGGGATCGATGCTGCGGCGCATCGCGCCACGATCGCCGTCGGGGGTGTGCCGGTGGCGGTGATGGCGGGGGGTCTGGACCGGTTCTATCCGGCAGGCAACGCCGAGCTCTTGGCCCGGGTGGCGCGGCAGGGGGTGGTCGTGAGCGAGGCGCCGCCGGGAACGTCACCGATGCGTCAACGGTTCCTCTCCCGGAACCGGCTGATCGCCGCACTCGCCGGCTCCACCGTTGTGGTGGAAGCATCCTGGCGGTCCGGGGCGTTGAGCACCGCTCACCACGCGCTCGGAATCGGACGACCTGTGGCGGCCGTTCCCGGGCCCGTGACGTCGGTGGCCTCGGCCGGCTGCCACCGGCTACTGCGCGAAGGTGCCGACTGTGTGACCGACGCCGCGGAGGTGATCCAACTGGTATCGCCGATCGGGTCCGTGCCAGATCTGAGCCCTGAGGTGGCACCTGGGCTGCTGGACGATCTCGACGCCGAACAGGCGCAGGTACTCGATGCACTCCCGGCCCGCGCGTCTGCGGACGTGGCCGCGCTCGTGCGCGCAAGCGGGGTGGCCGAACACCGGATCCGCAGCTGCCTCGGTTACCTGGAGCTGGCCGGTCGGGTGCGCCGTGACGGCTCCCGGTGGCGCCGCGCCAAGGCCTGAGCCCGGGGCGCGGCGCGACCGAGTGCCGCGCGATCAGGTTCCGGCGATTCCGGTGGTCGAGATCGACTTGATGATCTGGCGTTGGAAGAACATGAACAGCACGATCAACGGCAGGGCGGCCAGCACGGCCTGCGCCATGTTCGCGGCGTACTGGATCCCGTAGGCGCTGATCACCGTCTGCAGTCCCACTGGCAGCGTCATCAGCTCGGACCTGTTGATCACGATGAACGGCCAGAGGAAGTTGTTCCAGGCCCCGATGAACACGAAGATCGAGACGGCCCCCAGAATCGGCCGGGAGAGCGGCAGCACGATCTGCATCAGGATGCGCAGACGGCTCGCACCGTCCACCAGCGCCGCCTCCTCCAGCGCGCGAGGGATCTGGTCGAAGAACTTCTTCAGGATGAACACCATCGGGGCCGCGATCACCTGCGGCAGGATCACCCCCCAGTAGGTATCCACCATGTTGAAAGTGAGCATCTGCTGGAACAGCGGCACGATCAGGATCTGCCCCGGGATCATGATCGAGGCGATGACCACGGCCAGCAGCGCCTTGCTCCCGGCGAAGTCGAACCGGGAGAGGGCGTATCCCGCCAGGGCCGAGATCACCACGGTGATGATCGTCACGGCCGAAGCGGTGAGCAGGGAGTTCCAGGCCCAGCGCGGCACCAGGCCGGCACTGAGCGTGGTGATGTAGGCATCGAGGACCCAACCGTTCTCCGGCAGCAGGGTGATCGGGAACGCGGCCGCTTCGCCCTCGGTCTTGAATGACGTGATGGCGGCCCAGACCACGGGGATCAGCCACATCACCGCCAGGATGGCCAAGATCACGAGCGCGACGATACGGCCGGGTGTCATCGGGCGCCTACGCCGGGCAGGTTGGGGAGTTTGTTGAGCACGAGCCCGCGTGGTGGTCGCGGATGAGGGGATCGTTGCGCTGGTCATGGCTTCACACTCCGACGCGAGATGGCCACCGTGTAGACCACGGAGATGACGATGATGATGGCGAAGAAGATGTAGCTGATGGCGGAGGCGTAGCCGAGGCGGTACCCGGTGAAGCCTGCCTCGTAGACGTACTGCAGGATCGGCCGGGTGGCGCCCGCCGGCCCACCGCCGGTCATCTGGTAGATCTGGTCGAAGATCTTCAACGAGGCGAGGATCTGCAGCACCACCACGAGCACCGTGGTGGGCGCGAGCTGGGGCAGGGTGATGCTGGTGAACTTGCGCCATGTCCCCGCGCCGTCCAGTGATGCCGCTTCATACAACTGGTCGGGGATCGCCTGCAGCGCCGCCAGGTAGAGCAGGAAGTTGAACCCGATGGTCCACCACACGGTGGCGATGACCACACCGTGCATCGCCCAGTTCTCGTCATTGAGCCACTGGATCGGTTCGATCCCGACCCATCCGATCATCGTGTTGAGCAGACCGAGCTGTGGGTTGTACAGCCACGTCCAGAACAGTGAGATCACAGTGGAGGCGAGCAGGTAGGGCAGAAAGAAACTGAGCCGCCAGAACCACTGGCCCGGAAGACCCACATTCACCAGGACCGCAAGGGCCAGCGCGATCACCACCAGGGGGATCGAGGAGAGCACCGTGAACCAGAGGGTGTTGCCCAGCGAGGACCAGACCTCCGGATCGGCGAACGCCTCGGCATAGTTCTCCACGCCCACCCAGCCGGTGTTCGCGCCGGTGAGGGTCCGCCCGGTGAAGCTCATGATGAGACCGGAGATCGTGGGCCAGACCAGGAACAGGACGAAGAAGAACAGAAAGGGGCTGCAGTAGAGCCAGCCACGCAGGTTCTCCGCACGGCGACGCAGCCGGAGGCCCTCGCGCATCGCGGACGGTGCGGGTGTTGCCGAGCCTCGGGCTCGGACGGGAGTTGCGCTCATCGGTGAGTCCTCCTCAGACCGGGCTCGGCTTGGCGAGCAGGGCGTTGATGCGATCGACGAAACCGTTCCAGCCCTCGAGCGGGGAGACGCTGCGCGCGAAGACATTCTGGATGTACTCGCCGAAGTACTTGTGAAAGTCGCCCCCGGAACCGGAGAACCAGGCCGGTGGGTCGTAGACGAGGAAGTCCGTGGCGTCGGCGTAGTGCGACTGTGGCACCAGGTCGCCATACTCGGGGCTTTCCACCACGGGGGAGTACGCGGGGATGTGACCGGCATCGGCCCATGCCAGGGAAGCCTGGAGAGTCTCGGCAACGAACTGGTGCACCCAGCGCCGCTTCTCCTCGTTCGGGTTGGCCTGGTGCGGGAGGATGAACGCGTGTGAGTCCGCGTATGCGCTCGGCTGGCCGAACACGGCTGGGATCACCTTCATGTCGAAGGGCACACCGGCCGCGCGGTAGTTGCCGGTCTCCCACACGCCGCCGTAGAACATCCCAGCCTTTCCGGTGATGAACTCGGAGATGGCGGTGCCGCCGTCATGGCTGGCATTTCCGAGCTCACCGTCGATGAGGGAGAGGATCCACTCCAACGTGGCGATCGCGGTCTCCTCGTCGTATTGCATCGTCCCGCCGACGGGGAGTTCGACCGTGGCACCCGTCTGCGTGTAATACGTGTAGAACATCCGCCACATATTCGACCCGTCACCCAGGTAGCCGAACGCCAGCCCATGCCCGCCATCGGACGCCGCACCGAGCTCACGGGCGAGGTCGCGGAACTCCTCGGGCTCGCTGACCTCCACGAGCTGCCCGTCAGAACCGAGGGCCCCGGCACGCTCGGCAATCTCGGTGTTGTAGTACAGCACGAACGGGTGGGAATCGAGAGCGATGGCGGTCAGGGTGCCGTCGAAGACGTTCTTTTCCCAGATCAGCTCAGGGAAGTCCTCCTGGGTCACACCGAGTTCGGCGAGGAGGTCACCGTCCCAGGGATCGAGAAGGCCGCCGGGGGCGTATCCGGGCACACGTGCGGCGTGCATGATCGCCACATCTGGGGCACGTCCTCCGGCCGATGCCATGGCGAGCTTGGTGTAGTAGGGCGAACCCCAGGCGAGGACGGTCTGAGTGACATCCACCTCGCCGTGCGCGGCGTTGAACTCATCCACCAGGGAGCCCATCGTGACGCCGTCGGGGCCAGAGAGTAGGTGCCAATAGGCCAGTGGGAGCGCCCCGGACGTCGCTCCGGGCGCGCACGCCCCGAGAACGCTGGCAGCGCTCAGGCCGGCGGCGCCGGCAAGTAAGGACCGGCGACTCAGCACCGGCCCGCCCCGTGGAGGGCGAGCGAGAGAGTTTCGTTGCATCAACCCACGTCCTCGTGGTCGGCGATCGACGCCGTTCGTCGATCGGTACGTGCAGGACTCCTAGGAGAGTGACCGGTGTCACATCCTGGTGGGTACGGTAGCCCGCGCAAGTGTTAACGTCAACATCGGCGCAACCGTAGTGATCGTGCTCGTCGGGCGGTCGCCTCGAGGGGCACCAGGCGTGCCGCACAGGGATCTGCGACGGTGCGTGCGAGGCTGTGGGGATGGTGAGCAGTGGAAGAGGTTCCGCGCCACGGGTGGGCGACCAGGCGCTCCTTGACGCCTTCGAGTCCTTTCTCCACCTGCAACGGGGTCTGTCGGCCCACACGGTCCGGGCCTACCGCGCCGATGTGCTCTCCCTCCTGGCCACCCTTCCCGCCGCGTCGAGTGGGGAACCTGCCAGCGATCTGAATCGGCTCGATCTGACGGCCCTTCGCGGCTGGTTGGCCGAACAGTCCGGCCAGGGCATGGCCCGTGCCACGCTGGCGCGTCGTGCCGCCGCAGCGCGGACGTTCACAGGCTGGGCGCATCGCACCGGTCGTCTTGCGGCCGATCCCGGCTTGCGGTTGCTCGCCCCCAAGCCGGATTCGGTGATCCCGGCCGTGCTGGAGGTCTCCGAGGCTGCTGCTGTTCTTGACGCCGCCCGCGCGTTCACCGCAGTGCCGGAGAGCGGGGGCGAGTCGGCGGAGGGTGAGGGCGCCACCGCCGTGGACCCTGCGACTGTTCGCGACTGGTGTGTCCTTGAGCTCCTGTACGCCACGGGTGTGCGAGTGGCCGAACTGGTCGGACTCGATGTGCGGGACGTGAATCGGACCGACCGTCTGATCCGCGTGCTCGGCAAGGGTGGGAAGGAGCGGATGGTCCCGTTCGGGATTCCCGCCGACCGTGCCCTGGACGACTGGCTGCAGGTGCGCGCGGCGTGGCCGGCTCAGGTTGCGCCGGCTCACCGGGATGCGCTCTTCCTCGGACGGCGCGGTGGGCGGCTCGGTGCGCGAGCGGTGCGTGAGCTCGTGCATCGGATGACTGCCGTGGCCGGCGTCCGTGATCTCGCCCCGCACGGCCTCCGCCATTCCACCGCCACGCATCTGCTCGCTGGCGGTTCAGACCTGCGTTCGGTCCAGGAGGTGCTCGGCCACGCCTCGCTGGCAACGACCCAGCGCTACACGCATATCTCCGCCGATCGGCTCCGCTCGGCGTTCAGTCAGGCGCACCCCCGGGCCTAGGGATAGAGCCGGATGACCGGGCGCACCGCGAGGAGCATGAGCGGATCGAGGTAGTACCCGGCTCCCGCGCGTACGCCCCAATGCAGGCACTCGGTGCAGCTCCCGCCGGTGGCGACCACGCCGATAGGTTCACCGGTCGCGACGGCGTCCCCGGCCTGCAGATGTGAGGAGACCGGTTCGTAGGTGGTGCGCAGACCTCCCGGATGATCGACGGATAGCACCGGGCGGTCCACGACGATGCCGCTGAACGCCACCACGCCGGCCGCACTCGCAAAGACCGGATCGCCTGGCTGCGCGGGAATGTCCACCCCACGGTGCCCCGCCGCCCATGGCGCCGGCGGCCGTTCGAATCCTCGGCTGATGGCCGCCCACGGGTCGCTGGGAATGGGATCGAGTGGCCAGCGATGGAACGAGGTGTGACCCGGCTCAGTGGCGCCCTGTTCGGGCACACGTGGGTCGGCGGGTCGCGGGTCGTTGATCCATGGGCTGCCGGTCGTGTGCACGTCCATGACGGGCTGATCCGAGGTCGACGCGGTGCGCTCGGTCAGGGAGATCGCGGAACCGGGCAGGGCCGCACCGAGGCACAACACGACACTGAGCATGAGGGCCCCCAGTCCCGCTCGGCCGCCCCGCCGGGAGTTGCGGTGCCGGCGGGGGCCGCTGACGTGACCTTCTGGATGCATCACCCCAGTGCACCCCACCGCCCGCTCGGCCGCAGTCTCAGGAGGAGGGGGTGTGGACTCGGTCACATCGGCGCCCACGTGTGGATGAACCCCGACCGGAGGCGTTCCCCGGGGAATCCGTCATTGCCTGTCGATCGGGTACGATATGTCCCGCAGGTGGTGCGCCCTCGGGTAAGCCACCTGACATCGCGCGCTCACTCGCCGGCCGTAGGTCGGGGTCGCGGTGCGAGGTCCGGAGAGATCCGGTGCCCGCGGCCGTGAGCACCAGGACGAGGTGTGGACCCCACACCCGAAAGACAACCGAGTTCGTGCCCGGCGTGCCGGGCACCAGATGCGTGGGCTCAGCCTGCGTCAGGAAGGACGAGCCATGGCCGTCGTCACCATGCGCCAGCTCTTGGAGAGCGGCGTCCACTTCGGGCACCAGACCCGTCGTTGGAACCCCAAGATGAAGCGCTTCATCTTCACCGAGCGCAATGGCATCTACATCATCGATCTCCAGCAGTCACTGCAGGACATCGACCGCGCCTACGACTTCGTCAAGGAGACGGTCGCACACGGCGGAACGATTCTGTTCGTCGGTACCAAGAAGCAGGCCCAGGAAGCAGTGGCCGAGCAGGCCACCCGGGTCGGCATGCCGTACGTGAACCAGCGCTGGCTGGGTGGCATGCTCACCAACTTCGGCACCGTGAGCAAGCGCCTGTCCCGTCTGAAGGAACTCGAAGAGGTCGACTTCGACGACGTCGCCTCGAGCGCCTTCACGAAGAAGGAACTGCTCATGCAGCGTCGCGAGCGGGACAAGCTCGCCCGAACGCTCGGCGGTATTCGCGATATGGCCAAGCTCCCCTCGGCTGTA
Organism: Ruania halotolerans; assembly: GCF_021049285.1. Classification (GTDB taxonomy): domain Bacteria; phylum Actinomycetota; class Actinomycetes; order Actinomycetales; family Beutenbergiaceae; genus Ruania; species Ruania halotolerans. Next base: position 2,713,228 of record NZ_CP088017.1, on the reverse strand, counting down.
TGGATCGTGGACACCAAGAAGGAGCACCTCGCTGTCGCCGAGGCACGCAAGCTCAACATCCCCGTGGTCGCGATCCTGGACACCAACTGCGATCCGGATGAGGTCGACCTCCCGATTCCGGGTAATGACGACGCCATCCGCGCCGTGACCCTGCTCACCCGCGTCATCGCCGATGGTGCCGCGGAGGGCCTCGTGGCTCGGCACGGCGGTGGCAACTCGAACGCCCCAGCCGACGCCGAGCCGCTCGCCGAGTGGGAGCGTGAGCTCCTGTCCGCGCACGAGTCGGAGAGCTCCGAGAAGGCTGCGCCATCGGAGGGTGAGGCGACTGAGGTTCCGGCTGCTGAGGCCGAGACCTCCTCCGCTGAGACCACGGCTGCTGAGACGGAAGCTCCGGCTGCCGAATCTGCTGAGGCTGCGGCCGCAGATGTGCCCCCGACCGATGAGCCTGCCGGCGACAACGCCCAGAGCTGACTTTCACCGAACCTTTCGAGAGGATCATTCATGGCGAACTACACCGCCGCTGATATCAAGACACTCCGTGAGCGCACCGGTGCTGGCATGCTCGACGTCAAGAAGGCCCTGGACGAGGCAGATGGCGACCTGACCAAGGCGCAGGAAGTCATCCGCGTCAAGGGGCTCAAGGGTGTCAGCAAGCGCGAGGGTCGCTCGGCATCCGACGGGCTCGTCGCCGTCTCGATCGCTGACGCCGCCGATGGCCAGGTGGGCGTCCTGGTCGAGGTGAACTCTGAGACAGACTTCGTGGCCAAGAACGACGTTTTCGTCGCCCTTGCCGACCAGGTGGTCGCCGCCGCCCTTGAGGTCGGTGCTACCGATGTCGAGCAGCTGCGCGCCGCTGAGGTGGATGGTCGCTCCATCTCGGCTTTGGTGGACGAGACTGCTGCCACGCTCGGTGAGAAGGTGGTCGTCCGTCGCCTCGCCCGTGTCGAGGGCACCAAGGTCACCGAGTATCTGCACCGCACGAACAAGGATCTGCCGCCGCAGGTCGGCGTCCTGGTGGCCAGCGACGAGGCCGGTGCGTCGGTGGCGCGTGACGTGGCGATGCACATCGCCGCCTTCTCGCCCACATTCCTCACCCGCGATGACGTCCCGGCCGAGAAGGTCGCAGACGAGCGTCGGATCGCTGAGGAGACTGCGCGTAACGAGGGCAAGCCCGAGCAGGCACTCCCGAAGATCATCGAGGGTCGCCTGAACGGATACTTCAAGGAGGTCGTCCTCCTCGACCAGCCGTTCGCCAAAGACCCGAAGAAGACGGTCGGACAGGTCGTCACGGAAGCCGGTGGCACGGTGACCGGCTTCGCCCGGTTCCGCGTCGGCGCCTGAGGCGCGGGAATTGTGGCCCCGGACCCCCTGCGGGCCGGGGCCACATCCGTACCCGGCGCGAGGCAGGGCGCTGCGCACGTACCATCACAGGTGAGGACCATGTGGCGGTCACCACGCCGTGGGGATCCGTCACACCGACCACCGTCGCATCTCGGCGTCGGTGGCGACGATCTGTTGGAGGAAGCTCTCGATGAGTACCACCGTCCCCGCGCGTCGCGTCTTACTCAAGCTCTCTGGTGAGGTCTTCGGTGGCGGCGCGGTCGGCCTCGATCCGGGCGTCGTTGCCGCCGTCGCGGAGGAGATCGCGGATGCAGTCCACGAGGGAGTGCAGGTATCCATCGTGGTCGGTGGTGGCAATTTCTTCCGTGGCGCCGAACTCTCCCAGAGCGGAATGGACCGCGCCCGCGCGGACTACATGGGCATGCTCGGTACGGTGATGAACTGCCTTGCCCTCCAGGACTTCCTGGAGAAGGCGGGCGTCAGCACCCGTGTGCAGACGGCCATCACCATGGGGCAGGTCGCTGAGCCCTACATCCCGTTGCGGGCTATTCGGCACATGGAGAAGGGGCGTGCCGTGATCTTCGGTGCAGGTGCCGGGATGCCGTACTTCTCCACGGACACTGTGGCCATTCAGCGTGCACTGGAGACTCACTGCGGGGAGGTACTGGTGGGCAAGAACGGCGTCGACGGCGTCTACACGGCCGACCCCCGGGTGGACTCGAGCGCCACCCGAATCGACTACCTGACCTTTGACGAAGCCATCCAGAAGGATCTGCGGGTGGTGGATTCGACCGCGTTGGCGTTGTGCCGTGACAACGATCTGACCATGCGGGTATTCGGTATGAATGCCCCGGGGAACGTGGCGGGCGCGCTCAAGGGTGAGAAGATCGGGACCATCGTGACCTCGCAGCCTCGGACGAACGAGCCCGACCAGTCCCAGCGCGATCAAGACCCGTCCCAGCAGAGCAAGGAGCCAGCGTGATCGATGACACCCTCCTCGAGGCCGAGGAGAAGATGGACAAGGCCGTGGAGGTCGCCCGCGATGATCTCGGCGGCATCCGGACCGGACGCGCCAATGCGGGGATGTTCAGCAAGGTCGAGGTGGACTATTACGGTGCGCCGACGCCCTTGCAGCAACTCGCCTCGATCACGATCCCGGAGGCGCGGACGGTGCTCATCGGACCGTATGACAAGAGCGCGATGGCGGCGGTCGAGAAGGCGCTGCGTGAGTCCGACCTCGGGGCCAACCCGAGCAATGACGGCAATGTCATCCGCGTGGTCCTTCCTCAGCTCACTGAGGAGCGTCGGCGCGACTACGTCAAACTCGCCAAGTCTAAGGGTGAGGATGCCCGCGTGGCTGTGCGCAACATCCGCCGTCGCGCCAAGGAGGAACTGGATCGGATCGCCAAGGATGGCGAGGCCGGCGAGGACGAGGTGAACCGTGCCCAAGGTGAACTCGACGCCCTCACCAAGAAGCACACCGACATCGTCGACTCGTTGCTCGCGGGCAAGGAGAAGGAACTTCTCGAGGTCTGATCGCACATCGTGCCTGAGTTCGAGAACCCCGATGCGCCGAGCGAGCAGCCGGCGCTGACGAGGCGCGCCCAACGCCGAGCCGAACGAGCTGCACAGCTGGAAGAAGAGTTGGCGGCGCACACCTCGGCTCGGCGGGCACGCGCGATGGCTGTGACCGGCCAGGTGCCGATCGGCACAGTGGCACTTCCGGCACAGCCAGCCAAGGAACCTGAACCACGCGAGTTACTCTCCGCGGCAGCAGCGGGATCCCCGGAGCACCCCTCCCGCGCCGGCCGTAACCTCCCGGTCGCCGTCGGCGTGGGCGTGGGCCTGGGTGCGGTGCTGGTGCTTTCGTTGTTCATCCGCAAGGAGATCTTCCTCGGACTCGCGGTCATCGCGTGCGCTGCAGCGCTCTGGGAGCTCGACCGTGCCTTGCGTACCCGGGATATCCGCCTTCCACTGCTGCCACTCCTCGTGGGTACCGTCGGCATGCTCGTCACGGCCTATTCGGCAGGTATCGAGGCGTTGCTGGTGGCCTTCCTGCTGACCGCCGGGGGTGTCGTGGTCTGGCGTGTCCTGGATGGTGGGGGAGTGGTGGCTCTTCGCGAGGCCACCACGGGCATCTTCGCCGCTGCGTATATCCCGTTCCTGGCAGGTTTTCTCACCATCATGCTGTCCGCCGACGACGGCCCCTGGCGCGTGTTGCTGGTGGTGGCTCTGGTGGTGGCTAACGACGTGGGTGGATACACCGCCGGAGTGCTGTTCGGTCGGCACCCGATGGCGCCGACGGTCAGCCCGAAGAAGTCGTGGGAAGGCGCAGCAGGATCGTTGGTGGTTGCGATCGCCGTCGGGATCGTCTTCGCCGCGCTCGTGTTCGACCTGTCCTGGTGGACCGGCGCGGTTCTCGGTGTAGCCGCGGTGTGCGGCGCCGTCATCGGAGACCTGGCCGAGTCGCTCCTCAAACGTGATCTCGGCGTGAAGGATATGGGAACGATTCTGCCCGGCCACGGTGGTGTCTTGGACCGCGTGGATTCAACACTGTTGGCAGCTCCTGTGGTGTTCGCGATGCTGCTCGTGTTCGCCCCGGCCTGACGGCGGGTGCGGCGGACCACGCGTGAAGCACAGCGCTAGGTTGAGGCCATGAGCAATCGTTCGCCGCAGCGCGAGCTCGGTGTCCTGCGACTGGCGCTGGTGGCGCTCCTTGCTGCGGCGTTCGCAGCGCAGCTGACCTTCTCCCTCACCCTGGAGACGTTCCGACTGAGCAACTTCTTCAGTTTCTACACCGTCCAGTCCAATCTCATCGGTGGCGTCGTCTTCACCGTCAGCGGCGTGTGTGCGCTGCGCGGGAGGCTACCGGAGCGGCTGCCGCTGGACATGATTCGTGGTGCCGCCACCCTGTACCTGGCCATCACCGGGGCGGTGTACAACCTCGTACTTGCGGGTCTCGAGGATTCCCTCGACACACAGGTGATGTTCGCGAATGTCGTCCTGCACATGGTGATGCCGATCGCCGTCGTCCTCGATTGGATCGTTGACCCGCCATGCACCCGGGTGCCGTTACGGACGGCCCTGTGGTGGCTCATCTATCCGGGCGCGTACCTGATCTACACATTGGTCCGCGGGCCGATCGTGGACTGGTACCCGTACCCGTTCACCGATCCACGCGTCCAGGGCTACGGAGCAGTGGCAATGTGGTCGCTCGTCCTGACAGCCGGCTTCGCGGCACTCGCCTGGCTGGTCAGCAGGTGGCCGCTACGGCGGCGGACCAACTCTGGATAGCACGCGATGTCTGGGAGGATGGTCCCATCATGACGTCTCAACCTCAGATTCTGCCCGGTCACGACGCTGCCGCAGGCGAGCGCCCCCAACTCTCCTTCGCCGTCCCCCGGCGTGGAAAGCCGCCCCGGCACCTGGCCGATCTCACCCTCGCCGAACGCGGCGAGGTGCTGCGGGAGATCGGGCAGCCTGCCTATCGTGCCAAACAGCTCTCCACGCACTACTTCGCTCGGCTCACCCGTGATCCGGACCGGATGACCGACATCCCGGCCGATCTGCGCGCCGAGATGGCTGATCTGCTGTTGCCGGATCTGCTCACCGAACATCGCCGGCTGGCGGCGGATGGTGGCGCTACCGTGAAGACGCTGTGGAGTCTCTTCGACGGCGTCAAGGTCGAGTCGGTGCTGATGGGCTACTCCGAGCGGGCCACGCTGTGTGTGTCCAGCCAGGCAGGCTGCGGAATGGCATGCCCGTTCTGTGCCACGGGCCAGCAGGGCCTGACCAGGAACCTCTCCACCGGTGAGATCATCGAGCAGGTCCGTCGCGCGGCGGTCAGCTGCCAGGAGGGTGAACTCGGCGACGGTCCGCGACGCCTGACGAACGTGGTGTTCATGGGGATGGGCGAACCGCTCGCCAACTACAAGACGGTGATCGGCGCCGTGAAGCGGATGGTGGCGCCTTCCCCCGAGGGGTTGGGCATCTCGGCCCGGCACATCACGGTCTCCACGGTGGGGTTGGTCCCGGCGATCCGCAAACTGACCGACGAGGCAATCCCGGTGACTCTCGCCCTGTCGCTGCACGCTCCGGACGATGAACTGCGTTCGCAGTTGGTGCCGATCAATACGCGCTGGTCCGTGGGAGAGGCCCTCGATGCGGCGCGGGCCTATTTCGACGCGACGGGTCGCCGGGTGAGCATCGAGTACGCACTCATCAAGGATATGAACGATCATGCCTGGCGTGCCGATCTGCTGGCCTCCGAACTCCTTCGCCGCGGTACGGGATGGGTGCATGTCAATCCGATTCCGCTCAATCCCACACCGGGTTCGATCTGGACGGCGAGCGAGAAGGATGTGGAGGCCGAGTTCGTGGCACGCTTGCGCTCGGCGGGGATCCCCACGACGGTCCGGGACACCCGCGGTAGTGATATCGACGGTGCGTGCGGTCAGCTCGCCGCTCAGGACTGACCGGCACGCTCGGTAGAGAGGATCAGGCGATGGAGGGCATCTTCCCGACCGTCAAGGGCTGGGCCAACGGGTACGACCGCGACGAAGTGGACGACTTCTTCACCCGTGCCCGGGCCGCCTACGAAGGTGACGGCGAACCGATGGGTGCCGAAGACGTGCGTGGTGTGGCGTTCGACCTCCTTCGCGGTGGATACGAACCGGCGGCGGTCGATGCCGCCCTGGACCGCCTGGAAGGGGCCTTCGTCCAGCGCGAACGAGCGGACTTCATTTCCGCCCATGGGCAGGAAGCCTGGATGGAACAGGTGGCCGAACGAGCCACCACGTTGTACCCGCGCCTGGTACGACCGGCCGGGGAGCGCTTTGCTCCACCCGAACGCGGGCGCGGCTACGCGGCCGACGCCGTGGACGAGGTGATGGAGGAGCTGGTTGCCTACTTCGACGAGGGGCACACGCTCAGCGCCGCTGATTTGCGGCACATCACGTTCCCCCGGGCCGCTCGGTCTCGTGCCTACGCCGAGGGCCCGGTGGACGCTTTCCTGGACCGCGCGGTCGACGTGCTGCTCGCTGTCGAGTGACGATGAGGACCGTCACCCTGCTGGGCTCAACCGGCTCGATCGGTACCCAAGCCATTGAGGTGGTGCGTGCCCACCCGGACCGCTTCCAGGTCACGGCGCTCGCTGCTGGAGGATCGGACCCGGGTCTCCTCGCCCGCCAGGCCGCCGAACTCGGTGTTGAACGCGTCGCCATCGCAGATGAGGCAGCGCTGACGGCGGTACGTGAGGCCCTTCGCACGGCCGCCGAAGAGCTGGGGCGGACCGACTGGGCCCCCGAGGTCACCGTCGGACAGGACGCGATCGTGGATGTGGCCGGCCACGGCGCTGACGTGGTGCTCAACGGCATCACCGGCAGCATCGGCCTGCGACCGACGCTCGCTGCGCTGGCGGCAGGGTCCACGGTGGCGCTGGCGAACAAAGAGTCGCTGATCATCGGTGGTCCCTTGGTCCTGGCCGCTGCCGCACCCGGGCAGATCGTCCCGGTGGACTCCGAGCACAGTGCCATCGCTCAGTGCCTACGCGGCGGGCGGGCTGAGGAGGTGCGTCGCCTGATGCTCACCGCCAGCGGCGGGCCGTTCCGCGGCTGGAGCCGCGCTGATCTCACCCGGGTCACTCCGGAGCAGGCGCTGCGGCACCCGAACTTCGCGATGGGCAGGGTGATCACCACCAACTCGGCCACGCTGGTGAACAAGGGCCTTGAGGTGATCGAGGCGCACCTGCTCTTCGGGGTTCCCTTCGATGCGATCGATGTGGTGGTGCACCCGCAGCAACAGATCCATTCCATGGTGGAGTTCCACGACGGATCGACGATCGCGCAGATGGGCCCGCCCCGGATGCTCGTGCCGATCGCGCTGGGACTGTCCTGGCCGGACCGCCTCAGGGACGTGGACACACCGTGTGATTGGTCCGCTGCGAGCTCATGGCAGTTCGAGCCCCTGGACCACGAGGCGTTCCCTGCAGTGCAACTCGCCCAGCAGGTCGGCCGTGCCGGTGGCACCGCCCCCGCGGTGTACAACGCTGCGAACGAGGAGGCGGTGGAGGCCTTCCACGCGGGCGCTTTGCCGTTCCCGGGCATCGTGGACCTCGTGGCGCGGATCGTGGATGAACATGACGCGGGCCCGGCGCTCGAGGTGGCCGACGTACTCGCAGCGGATGGCTGGGCTCGCGAGCGGGCACGGGAGGTGCTCGCTCACACCTGAGCCCGACTGGGGATTTCGCAGGTGCGGGACGTACCCTGACCGTCATGGACTTCTGGTGGGGTGTGCTCGTCATCGCGTTCGGGCTGATCGTCTCGGTCGCGTTGCACGAGGTGGGTCACCTCGTGCCGGCCAAGTTGTTCAAGGTGAAGGTCACCCAGTACTTCGTGGGATTCGGCCGCACCCTGTGGTCCACTCGTCGCGGCGACACCGAGTATGGCCTGAAGGTGCTTCCGCTTGGCGGCTACGTCCGGATGATCGGGATGTTCCCTCCAGCCGAGCAGCAGATGAGCGAGGACGCCCGGTACGAGGCGCGGCAGCGACGGCGCGGACTGCGCGGCACGATCGATGCGATCGTCGAGGACACCCGCGAGGCCAGTGGTGCCGAGGTGACCGACGAGCTCCGTCCCGGTGACGGGCGTCAGGCGTTCTATCAGCTGACCATGCCGCGCAAGCTCGCCGTGATGTTCGGCGGTCCGGTGGTGAACCTGATCATCTCTGCGGTGCTGTTCGCGGTCGTGCTCTCCGGCCTGGGTGTCCCGACGGCAAGCAACCGGCTCGCCTCCGTGTCCGAGTGCGTGATACCAGCGGGGGAGTCCCGTGAGTGCACCGCCTCCGACCCGGCCGCCCCGGCGGCCGAGGCAGGTCTGCTTGCCGGGGACCGGGTGATCTCCTGGGATGGTGCGCCGATCGAGAACTGGGAGGATCTCACCACCGCGATTGACGCCGAAGGGGCCACCGAGGTCGACGTCGTGGTCGAGCGTGATGGTGCACAGGTGGCACTCACCCTCACGCCGACCCTTGCCGAGCGCCCTGTGATCGAAGACGGCCAGTACGTCACCGATGCCGAGGGGGACCTGGTCCTAGACGAGCAGCCGTTCGTCGGGATCGGTGCGGCCCGGGAACTGCGACCGGAACCGCTCACGGCCGTGCCGGGTTACGTCTGGCAGGTGTTCTCCGGCACGGTGCACATGGTCCTGACCCTTCCGCAGCGCCTGGTCTCGATTGCTCAGTCCACGTTCGGTGGCACCGAGCGAGACCCGGGAGTGATGGGACTGATCGGCGTCGGCCGGATGGGTGGTGAGGTGGCCAGCTCCGAGGTGTTGACCACCACTGAACGATCGGCTGTCATGCTGGAGATCCTGGCCTCGCTGAACATGGCTCTGTTCGTCTTCAACATGGTGCCGCTGCTGCCGTTGGACGGCGGACACATCGCGGGAGCACTGTTTGAGGGCATCCGGCGCCGATTCGCGGCGCTGACCGGGCGTCAGGACCCCGGGCCGGCCGATACGGCCAAGTTGATGCCGCTCACCTACGTGGTGGTGGTGGTCCTCGCTGGGATGAGCATCCTGCTCGCCATCGCGGACATCGTGAATCCGATCACGTTGTTCTGACCAAACGGGCATCGGCCCAGTTGGCGGGCAGCGTGCGGTGGCGCCGAGTGTGATACTGGATGCGTGAGTGTTCCGATCAATCTGGGCATGCCCGCCGTGAAGGAAACCCCTCCGGTGCTGGCGCCGCGTCGTTCAACCCGCAAGATCCGGGTCGGTTCGGTGGACGTGGGCGGAGACGCACCCATCTCCGTGCAATCCATGACCACCACCCCCACCACGGACATCAATGCCACGCTGCAGCAGATCGCCGAGTTGACTGCGTCCGGCTGTGACATCGTCCGTGTGGCTGTCCCGACGGCCGATGATGCAGCGGCACTGCCGATCATCGCGAAGAAGTCGCAGATTCCCGTGATCGCCGACATCCACTTCCAGCCCAAGTACGTCTTCGCCGCGATCGACGCCGGCTGCGCGGCCGTCCGGGTGAACCCGGGCAACATCCGCAAATTCGATGACCAGGTCGGCGAGATCGCCAAGGCCGCGGCCGATGCGGGCGTCTCGCTGCGGATCGGGGTCAATGCTGGCTCGCTGGACAAGCGGCTGCTGGAAAAGTACGGCAAGCCGACCCCGGAAGCGCTCGTCGAATCCGCCGTCTGGGAGGCCTCGCTGTTCGAGGAGCACGATTTCCACGACTTCAAGATCTCGGTCAAGCACAACGACCCGGTGGTCATGGTGCGCGCTTACGAGTTGCTCTCGGCACGGGGGGACTGGCCGCTGCACCTCGGGGTCACCGAGGCAGGGCCGGCGTTCCAGGGCACCATCAAGTCCGCCACCGCGTTCGGTGCGCTGCTCAGCCAGGGCATCGGTGACACGATCCGCGTCTCGCTCTCCGCTCCTCCGGTGGAGGAGGTCAAGGTGGGGCTGCAGATCTTGCAGTCGCTGAATCTGCGTGAGCGCAAGCTGGAGATCGTCTCGTGCCCCTCCTGCGGGCGTGCCCAGGTCGACGTCTATACGCTCGCCGATGCAGTGACCGCAGGCCTGGAGGGAATGAGCGTGCCGCTGCGGGTCGCCGTCATGGGCTGTGTGGTGAACGGTCCCGGCGAGGCGCGCGAGGCCGACCTCGGAGTGGCGTCCGGTAACGGCAAGGGGCAGATCTTCGTCAAGGGCGAGGTGATCAAGACCGTCCCGGAGGATCAGATCGTGGAAACACTCATCGCAGAAGCCACCAGGATCGCTGAGAGCATGGGCGCGACCGACGGGTCCGGGGAGCCCGTCGTCACCGTCTCCTGACCCGGCCCCACCCACCCGATGCCCTCCTGGCCCTGGCACTCCGCCCGTATGGACCGGGGTCGGCGGATTCTTGGCGACTCCGGCGACGTTGACGTCATCGTGACGGACTCCCGGTCGGTCGACCCCAGCCTGATCACCGCCTTCTGTCGGCAGGACCCCGTGGACGCCGCCCTGCTCGGCGAACATGTGGAGGCGCTCGAAAGGTACGCCTTCTACCGCGATCAGGTGCTGTGCGTGCGTACGTCCGCAGGATTGGACGGGCTGTGCTGGACGGGAGGCAATGTGGTGCCGTTCCGGGTCACCCCCCGTGCCTTGGCCCCGCTCGCTGATTCCATTCGTCGGAGCCGGCGCAAGTACTCCTCGATCGTGGGGCCGGCCGAGGACGTGCTCGGGTTGTGGGCGGAACTGGCGCCGTCGGCTCCCACCCCACGGGAGGTGCGTGAGGACCAACCGTCGATGATGATCGACCATGACCCGCTCGTGCCGCCAGAGGACCGGGTGCGGTTGTGTACCGCCGAGGACATGGCTGTGCTGCTTCCGGCGTGCGTGGCGATGTTCACCGAGGAAGTGGGCTACTCCCCGTTGCACGCCGGAGGTGGGTACGAGCGCCGGATCTCCACCCTGGTTGACGGCGGTCGCTCGCTTGCGTGGATCGCCGAGACCGATAGCGGTCCGCAGGTGATCTTCAAGGCCGAGATCGGCACGGTGGCCCTCGGCGTGGCCCAGGTCCAGGGCGTGTGGGTCCATCCCGATCACCGGGGACGCGGCCACGCGGCCGCCGGTATGGCAGCCGTCGTGCGATACGCACGCGAGCAATTCGCACCAGTGGTCTCGCTCTACGTGAACTCGTACAACACGGCGGCGCTCGCCGCCTATCGCACAGTGGGTTTCAAGCAGGTCGGCAGCTACGCCACGGTGCTTTTCTAGGTGTCACGGTGCTGGTCTCGATGTGATGGCCGTCAACGCAACAACTTCGACATCCGCCGGTCGGCGAGAACCTTTCCGCCCGTCTGACAGGTAGCGCAGTACTGCAGCGAAGAATCCGCGAAGGACACCTCACGCACGATGTCTGCGCATTCCGGGCAGTTCTGGCCGGTTCGCCCGTGCACGCGCATCCCGGCGCGTTTGGCGTCTTTGAGCTGGGCAGCCGGCTTCCCGGATGCGACCTCGATCGCCCCGGTCAGCACAGTGCGGATCGCCTCGTACAGCCGCGTTACCTCGTCCTCATCCAGCTTCGCACTGATCGCGAACGGGCTGATCCGGGCCACATGCAGGATCTCGTCGCTGTAGGCATTGCCGATCCCGGCGAGGATCGACTGGTCTCGCAGAACGCCCTTCACCTGGTGCCGCCGCTCGCCCAGGATCATCGCGAGCGCGGCCGTCGTGAACTCCTCACCGAGTGGGTCGGGCCCGAGCGAGGCCACCTGCGGCACCTCCTCGGGCGCACGCACCACGTAGACGGCGAGCCGCTTCCGCGTGCCTGCCTCGGTCAGGTCAAATGCCGCTCCGTCGGAGAGTTCCACCCGCAGCGCGATGGGCGACTTCCCTGGTTTCGGGGGCGTTGCCGGGGCCTGTTCGTACCAACGGACCCACCCGGCCCGGGAGAGGTGGAAGACCAGATGCAGTTCGCCTCGATCGGCCACCGCATTCCCGGTGCCGTCTCCGATGCCAGGTGCGGTGGCGACGTCTAACCACTTCCCATGCCGTTGCACCTCGGCCACAGTGCGCCCGGAGAGCGCCTGCGGCGGTGGGTCGTAGGTCTTCAGCGCCTGGATTCCGGCGACGTGCACACGTGTGATCGACTTTCCGGCCATCCGGGCGGAGAGGAACGAGGCCAGTCCGGCCACCTCGGGCATCTCGGGCATGGGCTCAGTCTGGCTCAGCCGGCCGCAGTAGACCAGGCGGAGTGCACACGACCCTCGCACGGCGAGCTCCGCCGTCGGGGGCCGTTAGACTCAGCCGCGTGCTGATGCGGATGTCGACGTTGTTCCTACGGACCCTTCGGGAGGACCCGGCCGATGCCGAGGTGGCCAGCCACAAGCTGCTCGTGCGCGCCGGCTACATCAGGCGCGCCGCGCCGGGGATCTACTCCTGGTTGCCGCTGGGTTTGAAGGTGCTCGCCAAGATCGAGGCCGTCGTCCGCGAGGAGATGGATGCGATCGGTGCGCAAGAGGTGCACTTCCCGGCGCTGTTGCCGCGCGAGCCGTACGAGGCGACCGGCCGGTGGACCGAGTATGGTCCGAATCTGTTCCGGCTCAAGGATCGCAAAGACGCCGATTATCTGCTCGCGCCCACCCACGAGGAGATGTTCACCCTGCTCGTGCGGGACCTGTACTCCTCCTACAAGGACCTGCCAGCGGTCCTGTACCAGATGCAGACCAAGTACCGCGATGAAGCGCGACCCAGGGCCGGGCTGATCCGCGGCCGGGAGTTCATCATGAAGGACTCCTACTCCTTTGACGTGGACGAGGCCGGGCTCGATGCTTCCTACCAGGCGCACCGGGAGGCCTACCAGCGCATCTTCGACCGACTGGGCCTGGAGTATGTGATCGTCGCGGCAGAGGCCGGGCCGATGGGCGGATCACGCTCGGAGGAGTTCCTGCACCCGTGCGAGATCGGCGAGGACACCTTCGTCCGATCGTCGGGCGGTTACGCCGCGAATGTGGAGGCGGTGGCCACACCCGTGCCGCCCGAGCAGGATTCTTCGACGATCGGGCCGGCGCATGTGGAGGACACTCCGGACACGCCCACGATCGACACGCTCGTGGCAGTCGCCAACGAGAAGCACCCGCGCGGTGATCGCGCGTGGACGGCGGCCGACACCTTGAAGAATGTGGTGGTCGCGCTGGTCTCGCCGACGGGGGAGCGGGAACTTCTGGTGGTGGGCCTGCCCGGTGACCGGCAGGTGGACGCCAAGCGGCTCGAGGCAGCTGTGTTCCCGGCCGCGGTGGATCAGACCACCGAGGCGGACTTCGCGGCGCATCCGGAACTGGTGCCCGGCTACATCGGTCCGCAGGTGCTCGGCCCGAACGGCGCTGACCGTACTGATCGTGCTGATGGCGCTCCCAGCCGGGCGCCGGTGCGGTATCTGGTGGACCCGCGCGTCGTGCCCGGTACCGCCTGGATCACCGGAGCCAATGAGCTCGGCAGGCATGTCTTCGACCTCGTCGCCGGACGGGACTTCACCGCTGACGGTGTGATCGACGTGGCCGAGGTGCGCGAGGGGGACCAGGCACCGGACGGATCCGGAGCGTTGGAGATCGCCCGCGGGATCGAGATTGGGCACATCTTCGCGCTCGGCCAGAAGTACGCCAAGGCTCTCGAACTGAATGTGCTCGACCAGAACGGGAAGTCCGTCACGGTGACGATGGGCTCGTATGGGCTCGGCGTGACCCGTGTGCTCGCCGCCATCGCCGAGTCCACGAGCGATGAGAAAGGCCTGTCCTGGCCCGTCACCGTCGCACCGGCGCAGGTGCACGTACTCGCCACCGGCAAAGACGAGAGCGTGTTCAGCACGGCCGAGCAGATCGCCGAGGAACTGGTCTCGACCGGGGTTGAGGTGCTCTACGACGATCGCGTCAAGGTCTCCGCCGGAGTGAAGTTCGCCGATTCCGAACTCCTCGGCGTGCCGTATGCGCTCGTCGTCGGCCGTGGCCTGGCCGACGGAGTCGTCGAGGTGCGCCACCGGGCCACCGGTGAGCGCGAAGAACTGGCCCCCGCCGACGCCCCGGCACGCCTGCGGGAACTGCTCAGCCGGGCTGGCTGAGGGAACTCAGCCGCTCCAGCCCGGCACCGGGTCCGCGGCTGCGGTTGGCGCCGTGCGAGCGGCCGCTCTGGCGTACTCGAGGAGGCCGGCACGATCGGCCGGGTCAGCGGCGCCGATCTGCGCCAGCCATCCGGCCACCAGGTCCGCCTGCCAGGTGTCCATCGTCTCCTCGAGTTCCTCCGCATTGCCGACGGCGTAGGTCGCCTCACGTGGGTCACTGTCCGTATCGTCGAAGTCGGCAGCGATCGCGACCTGTTCGGCCAGATCCCGCATCCGCACGGCCCTACCCGCCGCCCGTTCTTGCGCATCGCCGCTGCTTCGAGCGGCGATGAACTCGCCGGCATACCCGAGCGCGTCCAGAGTCCGGCACAGGCCGGCGGCACTCTCGGTCAGCACTGCGGGCATCTGAGGCTGCGGGTCCGGGGCTGGATCTGGCATGTCGAGAAGATCAGCCAGTTGAGCGGCGGTGGCATCCCGGTTCACCACGATCGCGGCGAGCAACGTCGCCAGATCGGCGTCCAGGGCCGGGTCGGAAACGGCATCCTGTGCCGCTCGAGAGCTGGTGCTGAGGGCGGTGAGCACGTCATCCGCCGTCCTCGATGGGGCGGTCGAGGGAGCCTCGGTCGAGGCGTTGTCGTCGTCGTCGGGGCGAGGCGGCGGCTCCCAGACGCCTCCGAGCTGCTCCAACTGAGCGTCAGCGTCTGCGGCCACATCGTCGAGCACAGCGGCGATGTCATCGTCGGATGGTGCCGCAGAGCTGGCCAGCACGGCGAGCTCCGCCGTGGCCAGCGCCGAGGCCTGGCGGATCTGTTCGGCCGCCGAGGGGCTGGCGATCGGAGCCGGTGGCGAATCCACACGCACCGAGCACGCTGCACTCAGCGTGAGCAGGAGTACCGCTGTGAGCGCTCGAGCGGACTGTGCCGTGGCGGTTCGGCTCCGCGGTCGGCGGGGTGGTTCGCAGAGGTGCCGGGCGAGGCTGAGGACGTTCACGCGTTGATCGTGCCATGACGGGCGCCTACGCTGTGTGTTCGCCGTGAACCACAACTGCACAAGGAGTGTCGTGATGAGCCCCTCTCCCGGACCGGACGCCCTCAGCGCCCAGGTGCACGACGTCCTCGAACCGGTCGTCGCCGGCGCCGGCCTGTACCTCGAAGGAGTCCAGATCTCAGGTGCCGCGAGGCGACGCGTGGTCCGCGTCACGGTGGACCTGCCCGACGGTCCTGGTGGTGTGACGTCGGACTCACTCGGGGAGGTCTCCCACGCCGTCTCTGCCCGCCTGGATGCCGCCGAGGACCTGCTCGGCGGGTCCTACCTGCTGGAGGTCACCACGCCCGGAGTGAGCCGTCCGCTCACGCAGCCGCGCCATTTCCGCCGTGCGGAGGGCAGACTCGTCACCGTGGCGACCGCAGATGATCAGGTCAGTGGCCGAGTCCTCGGCGTGTCCGACGACGAACTCACGTTGGCGACCGAATCCGGTACCGTCAGCCTGCCGCTGTCGGACGTCGTGCGTGGACGCATCGACGTGGAGCTGAACCGCGCCGGCGACGCGCAGGACTGAGAGGAACGCCTCATGGACATCGACATGGCAACACTGCGGATGATCGAGCGGGAACGAGACATCCCGCTCGACACCCTCGTGGGTGCGATTGAGCAGGCGCTGCTGTCCGCGTATCACCGCACCGAGGGCGCCATGGCGCATGCCCGGGTGGAGCTCGACCGCAGCACCGGGCACGTCAGCGTCTATGCGCGCGAGATGCTGCCCCCACCGCAGGCGGACGTGCTCCCTGACGATGCCGATCCGTCTGACAGTGGGATGACTGAACAGGGACCGGGTGAACCCGGTGAAGCCGTCGCCGTCTCGCCGGGTCCGCGACTTGGCCCGGAGTATGACGACACACCGGCCAACTTCGGCCGGATCGCCACCTCGACGGCACGCCAAGTCATCATGCAGAGGCTGCGTGATGCCGAGGACGACCAGGTGCTCGGTCAGTTCCGTGGCAAGGAGGGGGATGTCGTCGCGGGCGTGATCCAGCAGGGGCGTGATCCTCGCACCGTACTGATCGAGATCGGCGGAATCGAGGCCGTGCTCCCGGCACACGAGCAGGTTCCCACCGAGAGTTACGTCCACGGTGAACGTATCCGTGCCTATGTGCTCGAGGTCACGCGCGGTTTCAAAGGTCCGTCGATCACGGTCTCGCGTACGCATCCGAATCTCGTCAAGCGCCTCTTCGCCCACGAGGTGCCCGAAGTGGCAGACGGGAGCGTGGAGATCACGGCGCTGGCGCGCGAGTCCGGGCACCGAACCAAGATGGCCGTCCGCTCCACGGTGGCGGGCCTGGGAGCCAAAGGTGCGTGTATCGGGCCGATGGGTCAGCGGGTACGCGCCGTGATGGCGGAGTTGCGTGGGGAGAAGATCGACATCGTCGACCACAGCGACGATCCGGCCACCTTCGTGGCCAACGCCCTGTCCCCGGCACGGGTGAGCAGCGTGGAGGTGGTGGACGCCGCCGCGCGCTCGGCGCGGGTGATCGTGCCGGACTACCAACTCTCCCTGGCGATCGGTAAAGAGGGCCAGAACGCACGGCTTGCGGCGCGCCTGACGGGGTGGCGAATCGACATCCGGCCCGATACGGCACCGGACTCCGGAGACGCCGGCACGACTGCCACGCCGGAAGCGCCGTAGTATAGTTTTCTGTTGGGTCACGAACCCGGACGATCTTTCCTCTCACCAACGCGGTGAGGTGCGGTCGCAGAACCCACGGAGGGCAGTGCATCATCAGCTCCTCCGATGGTCCTGTCCGCACGTGTGTTGGGTGCCGGGAACGTGCCTCACGGTCCAGCCTGGTGCGCCTGGTGGCGGATCTTACGACTACTGAAGTCTCTGTGACGTCGGTGGTCGTGGATCCCTCAACGAGTGCCTCGGGCCGGGGAGCCTGGGTGCATCCGCATCCGGACTGCCTGAACCGTGCCATCACACGCCGAGCGATCGCTCGGGCCCTGCGAGTACCGGCCACAGCCGACTACTCCCGCGTGGTGGCCTGGTTCGACCAGTTCGTCTACAAGAACCGTTGATCATCGAAACAAGAGAGCGGGTCAACAAGCCGATGGGCACCCGATGAGCACCCTGCGATGAACACGCACCGCTAACGACGGTCCGACCCCTGCCTCGGGACGGACCGAGACAGGAGAGTTGTGGCAAAAGTCCGCGTTCACGAGCTCGCGAAAGAGCTCGGCGTCGACAGTAAGACCGTCTTGGCGAAGCTGAACGAACTCGGTGAGTTCGTGAAGTCCGCCTCGTCCACCATTGAGCCGCCCGTTCAGCGGCGGCTCCGAGAAGTCTTCCCGGCCGCCGCAAGCGGCGGAGACGACGCACCGGCCAAGCCTGCCGCCAAGAAGCCGACCCCGGCCTCTGCGGCGAAGCCCGCTGCTCCGGCAGCGGCGGCCCCCGAGGCTGCGGCGCCGACTGAGGAGCCTGCTGCCCCGAGTACGGCCGACAAGCCTGCCGAGGCACCCAGTGCGCCGAAGCCTGCGTCCACGCCGACCCCGGCTGATGCAGCACCGCCGGCTCCGACCGCCGCCGACGAGTCAGCGGCCGAGGAGAAGGCGGCACCCAAACCGGGCGGCCGCCCTGCACCGAAGCCTGGCGCCCGGCCAGGGAACAACCCGTTCGCCCCTTCGCAGGGGATGCCTCGGCCCGGTGGGCAGCGCTCGGGCAGCGATTCACGCTCCGGCAGCGACTCCCGTAGTGGCGGCGGCGCCCGCTCCGGCGGATCCGGCACTCCTCGTCCGGGGAACAACCCGTTCGCCCCCTCTCAGGGGATGCCTCGACCGGGTGGTTCGGGCGGTTCTGCCGGCCCGCGCCCCGGAGGGGCCAGCGGTCGGACCGGGGAACGCTCCGGTGCGCCGCGCAGTGATCATGCGGCAGGCCCACGCCCCGGTGGCGTGCGACCCACGCCGGGAATGATGCCCGGTCGTAGTTCGGTCGGCCGTCCTGGCGCCCCTGCCCGCGGTGGCGGTGGCGGTGGTGGTGGCCGCGGCGGCCGCGGTGGCGGCGGCGCTGGCGGCGCTGGTGGTCCCGGCGGTTTCGGCGGCCGTCCTGGTGGTGGCCCCGGTTTCGGCGGTCGTCCCGGTGGCGGTGGTCGCGGTGGTCGCGGCGGTACGCAGGGCGCGTTCGGTCGCGCCGGAGGTCGTCCGGTCCGAGGGCGGAAGTCCAAGCGGGCCAAGCGCCAAGAGTTCGAGCAGCAGTCTGCGCCGTCGATCGGCGGCGTGCAGGTTCCCCGTGGTGACGGTAAGACCATCATCCGGATCCGTGCGGGCGCCTCGTTGGCGGACTTCGCCGACCGTATCGATGCCGACGCGGCGAGCCTGGTGACTGTGCTCTTCCATCTTGGTGAGATGGCAACGGCCACTCAATCCCTGGACGAGGACACCTTCCAGGCGCTGGGCGCCGAACTCGGTTACGTCGTCGAGATCGTCTCGCCTGAGGAAGAAGACCGCGAGCTGCTCGAGTCTTTCGACATCGATCTGGCGGCCGAAGAGGAAGCCGAGACCGACGAGGACCTCTCCCCCCGCCCGCCGGTCGTGACTGTGATGGGTCACGTCGACCACGGAAAGACACGGCTGCTGGATGCGATCCGCAGTACCGACGTCGTGGGTGGCGAAGCCGGTGGAATCACCCAGCACATCGGTGCCTACCAGGTGCATGCCCAGCACGAGGACGTCGAGCGGGCCATCACCTTCATCGACACCCCTGGTCACGAGGCATTCACGGCCATGCGTGCCCGCGGTGCCGACGTCACGGACATCGCGATCCTCGTGGTGGCCGCCGACGACGGGGTGATGCCGCAGACCATCGAGGCGCTCAACCACGCACAGGCCGCGAACGTGCCGGTCGTGGTTGCGGTGAACAAGGTGGACAAGCCGGACTCGAACCCGGCCAAGATCCGCCAGCAGCTCACCGAATACGACCTGGTGGCCGAGGAGTACGGCGGCGAGACCATGTTCGTGGACGTCTCCGCCATCCAGAGCAAGGGCATCGACCAGCTGCTCGAGGCGGTCCTGCTCACCGCGGACGCCGCTCTCGAACTGCGTGCCAACGCGGACAAGGACGCACGCGGTGTGGCCATCGAGGCCAACCTGGACAAGGGGCGCGGCGCGGTCGCCACTGTGCTCGTGCAGTCCGGAACGCTCCGCGTGGGCGACGCCATCGTGGCGGGTACGGCCCACGGGCGCGTGCGTGCCATGTTCGACGAGCATGGCAACTCGGTGACCGAGGCCGGACCGGCGTACCCGGTGCAGGTCTTGGGACTGGCATCGGTGCCGCGCGCCGGTGACACCTTCCTGGTGGCTCCCGATGACCGCACGGCCCGTCAGATCGCTGACAAGCGAGAAGCGGCCGAGCGTGCGGCAACGCTGGCCAAGCGTCGCAAGCGCATGTCGCTGGAGGAGTTCACCCAGGCTCTCGAGCAGGGCAAGGTCGACCACCTCAACCTGGTCATCAAGGGTGACGTCTCCGGTGCCGTCGAGGCACTCGAAGACGCCTTGCTCAAGATCGACGTGGGCGAGGAAGTCGCGCTGCGGATCATCCACCGCGGTGTGGGTGCCATCACGCAGAACGATGTGAACCTGGCGACGGTGGACAACGCCGTCATCATCGGCTTCAACGTGCGGCCCGCAGAGCGGGTCACCGAACTGGCCGATCGTGAGGGTGTCGAGATCAAGTACTACTCGGTCATCTACCAGGCGATCGACGAGGTCGAGGCGGCGCTCAAGGGCATGCTCAAGCCGGAGTACGAGGAGGTCCAGCTGGGCACCGCGGAGATCCGCCAGGTGTTCCGATCCTCCAAGGTCGGCAATATCGCCGGTTCGATCGTCCGGTCCGGCACCATCCGCCGCAACTCCAAGGCGCGACTGCTCCGCGACGGGGTTGTCATCTCCGACAACCTCACCGTGGACTCGCTACGGCGGGAGAAGGACGATGTCACGGAGGTCCGCGAGGGCTTCGAGTGTGGTATCGGGCTCGGCGCCAAGGACATCAACGAGGGTGATGTGATCGAGACCTTCGAGATGCGCGAGAAGCCGCGGGACTGACGCGGCGTCAGCACACCGGCCGGGTGGCAGCCCAGAGTTGCCACCCGGCCCGCGTGTTTCACCCCACTCAGCGATGGGGGCCGGTGCACTCGTGTGCCGGGTGAGATGCTGGGCACGAGCACCCCTACGAGTACGAGGACGAGGACATGGCCGACACTGCGCGAGCACGAAAGCTGGCCGATGCGATCCAGCAGATCGTGGCGACCATGCTGGACACCCGGATCAAGGATCCCCGGCTGGGATTCGTCACCGTGACGGATGTCCGGGTCACGGGGGACCTCCAGCACGCGACGATCTTCTACACCGTCCTCGGCGATGAGGAGGAGCGTGCCGGCACGGCCGCAGCGCTCGCTTCGGCGAAGGGAATGATCAGGTCCGAGGTGGGCCGAGGGACCGGCGTGCGGCTGACGCCCACGCTGGAGTTCGTGCCGGACGCCATCCCGGAGACGGCCGCTCACTTGGAGGAGGCGCTGCGCAGCGCCGCCGAGCGTGATGCTGAGCTCGCTCGGATCCGAGAGAACGCCCGGTACGCCGGCGAGGCTGACCCATACCGCAAGCCGGGTGAGCAAGACAGTCTCGACGAGGTGCCGGAGTCTGCTGCCGACCAGGCCGAGGAGGGCACCGAAGGCCGATGAGCGATGGGTTGGTCCTGATCGATAAACCACAAGGGTGGACCAGTCACGACGTGGTCGCGCGGTCCCGTCGGCTCCTGCACACCCGCAAAGTCGGTCACGCCGGCACGCTCGACCCGATGGCCACCGGGCTGTTGGTGCTCGGGGTGGACCGCGCGACCCGGCTGCTCACGTACCTCGTCGGTGCGGACAAGGACTACGCCGCGACGATCCGGCTGGGACAGGCCACCGTGACCGATGACGCCGAGGGTGAGATCGTCACGACCGGTGGCCTCGATCAGGCAGGCGGGCCCGACGTGGTCAGGAACCGGCTCGGCGAGGCCGTCTGCGCCCTCACAGGGGAGATCGATCAGGTGCCCAGTGCGGTCAGTGCGATCAAGGTGGACGGAAAGCGCTCCTATGCGCGGGTCCGCAGCGGAGAGCAGGTCGAGCTCGCTGCGCGGCCGGTGACGGTCCACGCATTCGACGTTGCCGACATCCGCGAGACGGTGGCGACGGACGGGACCCCGGTGCTCGACGTGGACGTGAGCGTCACGTGCTCCTCCGGAACGTACATCCGCGCTCTCGCCCGGGATCTCGGTGCGGCGCTCGGTACCGGCGGGCATCTCACGGCGCTACGGCGGACCCGGGTCGGCCCCTTCGATCTCACCCGCGCCAACGCATTCGACGAAAATACGCTCACCCTCAGTGTGGTTGATGTGGCCACAGTGCTGCGAGCGGCCTTCACCGTTCGAACGCTTACCGAGGACGAGGCCAGAGAGCTCCGGTTCGGCCGGCGCATCGGCGCCACGGGTACTGAGGCAGTGGTGGCCGGCTTGGCACCGGACGGGCACGGTGTCGCTCTCCTCCAGGACGCGGACGCTCGTGCGCGGCCCATCCTGGTGCTCGACCCGGCGTAGATCGCACCTGCGGCGACAGTAGGCTGACAGCCATGCCGACATCTCCTGCCGCCCCCGTAGACCTGCGCGCCCTGGGCCGTACCGGCCTCGCCGTCAGCCCGATCACCCTCGGCGCCTCGGGCCTGGGCAGGGACGTGCCAGCGGGCGACCCGGCCGAACCTGAGGCGGTGAGTCTCGCGGCCGCGATGTTGCATGGCCCGTACGCCATCGTGGACACCTCGAACGTCTATGCCGGCGGGCACAGCGAGCGGATCCTGGGGTTGGCATTGGCCGAGACCGGTGCCGCGCCCGGTCGGCAGGTGGTGACCAAGGTGGACGCCGATCCGGAGACGGGCGCGTTCGATCGCGACCGTGTGCTGCGCTCCTTCGAGGAGAGCCTGTCCCGGCTCGGTGTGGACCGGGTGAGCCTGTTGCACCTGCACGATCCCTATGGCATCGATTTCGAGGATGCGATGGGCACCGGCGGCGCCGTCTCCGGCTTGCTTGAGCTCCGGGAGAGCGGTGCCGTGGATGCGATCGGCATCGCCGCCGGCAAGGTGTCGGTGGTGAGCCGGTACGTGGAGAGTGACTGCTTCGATGTGCTGCTCACCCACAACCGGTACACGTTGCTGGAACGGCGCGCGCTGGTGCTGCTCGAGGCCGCGAAGGCTCGCGGAATGGGCGTCTTCAACGCCGCGCCATTCGGTGGAGCACTATTGGCCCGTGGCTCCGCCAGCGGAGCCACGTACGCCTATCGGTCGGCCCCGGCGCAGGTGCTGGAGCGGGTGCGTCAGCTCGAGCAGATCTGTGCGCGCCATGGCGTCGAGCTCCCGACGGCGGCCCTGCAGTTCTCGTTGCGCTCACCGTGGGTGGACTCGACTGTGGTGGGTATTTCCCGGCCAGAGCGGATCGCCGATCTTGAGTTCCGCCGTCAGGTAGTTGTCAGCGAGGAGCTGTGGGCTGAAATCGACGCTCTGGGCCCGCCGCCCGAGGCTGTGGCCGACTGAACGGGCCGTCGGTTTCACCGAATGCTGGACCGGGTGGCAGGCTTGGGGAGGCCCCGTGTGGTTGACCGGCACCGTGCCCACGGATGGCATGGAACGCCTGCCTAGAGGATGAGGACGCGAGTGGAGCGGTGGTACGGGATCGACCAGATCCCTGGTGACCTGACGGCCAGCGTGGTCACGATCGGGAACTTCGACGGTGTGCACCTGGGGCACCGAACCGTGCTCTCCGATGTGGTCACGACTGCCCGCACCTACGGCGCGAGTGCCGTCGCCGTCACCTTCGATCCGCACCCAGCCGCCGTGCACCGCCCCGATGCCGCGCCCGAGCTGCTCACCGGGCTCGATGATCGGCTTGACCTGATGGCGGAGACGGGGATCGACGCGTGCGTGGTGATCGAGTACACGCCCGGCTTTGCGGTCCAGTCTCCTGAAGAGTTCGTGCGGCACTACTTGGTGGAGGCGCTGCGCGTGCGGTGCGTGGTCGTCGGTGAGGACGTCCGGTTCGGGCAGGACAACAGTGGCGACCGGGCCACGATGGCGCAACTGGGGGAGCGGCTGGGCTTCGACGTACGGCTGGTCGAGGATGTGACCGCACCTGATCGGCGTCGGTGGTCCTCCACCTGGGTACGTGAACTTCTCGCTGCCGGTGACTGTGCCGGTGCGACCGCGGTGCTGGGCCGTGCGCACCGTATGCGTGGCGTCGTGGTGCACGGGCAGGCCCGGGGCCGGGAGCTGGGATTTCCGACGGCGAATCTTGCCGCGTCTGCGAGTGGCACGGTCCCGGCGGACGGAGTGTATGCGGGCTGGCTGATCAGAGATCGGAAGGCTGTGCCCCCCGGAGCGCCGATGCGCTGGCCGGCGGCAGTCTCGATCGGGACGAACCCGACCTTCGATGGCACCAAACGTCAGGTGGAGGCGCACGTTCTGGGCCGGCGTGATCTGGACCTCTATGGCGAGGAGATCGTGGTGGAGTTCGTGCGCCGGCTTCGCCCGACGGTGCGCTTCGAAGGGATCGAGGAGCTCGTCGCGCAGATGCGCGAGGACGTCATCGATGCCGCCGATGTGCTCGACGTTCCCCGACCGGATGTGCTGCCGGCCGTGCAGTGACGGATGCGCACGGGCTCGTCGACGACCAGTACGGCTCCAGCAGACCGGGAGCGGACCCAGAAGTGGGGGCTCCCGGCCGCCGGGATGCTAGGCTTGTCCTGCCGTCAGATCGGCCGCGGATGCCTCATGCCCGGGTGGACATGCCCCGGAGCTCCGCGCAACGAACAATGAAGGAGAACCGTTGGCCCTGGATGTTGCCGTCAAGAAGCAGATCATCACCGACTACGCCACACACGAGGGCGACACCGGCTCTCCTGAGGTCCAGATCGCGTTGCTCACGCGCCGGATCAGTGACCTCACCGAACACTTCAAGGAGCACAAGCACGACCACCACTCGCGTCGTGGCCTGCTCCTCCTGGTGGGCCAGCGCCGCCGGCTCCTGGGCTACCTGCGCAGCGTCGACATCGAGCGTTACCGTTCGCTGATCGAGCGCCTCGGCATTCGCCGCTGAACCATCACCGGCTCGGGCCACACGGCCCGGGCCGGTCGTTCGTCCGGGCGAGGATCGTCCGGACGAACGTGCCGGGCGTGAGGTCTCCCCGAGCGCCCGTTCACAACTGCATACCGACTAACCATTCCCGGGTTCGCTGGTCCTCGGTAGTGGCTTCCGGACCACAGGTCCGTGAGCCTCGATCGATGACCGCCGGGCCACCTGCGTACATGAAGGAGGGCACCCATGGAGGGTCCCGAGATCCAGTTCGCCGAAGCCGTCATCGACAATGGCTCCTTCGGCACCCGCACCGTCCGGTTCGAGACCGGACGTCTCGCCAAGCAGGCCTCCGGCACCGCCGTGGCCTACCTGGACGAGGACACGATGCTGCTGTCGACCACCACGGCCGGCAAGCACCCGAAGGACCATTTCGACTTCTTCCCGCTGACCGTGGATGTCGAGGAGCGCCAGTACGCTGCCGGCAAGATCCCCGGTTCGTTCTTCCGGCGTGAGGGCCGCCCGTCCACTGAGGCGATCCTGGCCTGCCGACTGATCGACCGTCCGCTGCGCCCCTTGTTCGTCAAGGGTCTGCGCAACGAGGTCCAGGTGGTGGAGACCGTTCTGGCCATCCATCCCGACGAGGCGTACGACGTTCTCGCCATCAATGCTGCCTCGCTGTCCACCCAGCTCTCCGGTCTGCCGTTCTCCGGCCCGGTGGGCGCCACGCGGATCGCCCTCGTGGACGGTCAGTGGATCGCGTTCCCGCGGTACAGCGAGCTCGAGCGCGCCGTGTTCTCCATGGTGGTGGCCGGCCGCATCGTGACCGCCGAGGACGGCTCCCAGGATGTCGCCATCGCAATGATCGAGGCCGAGGCCACGGACAACGCCTGGACGCTCATCACCGAACAGGGCGTCGGTGCACCGACTGAGGATGTTGTGGCCGAGGGCCTCGAGGCATCCAAGTCCTTCATCCGGGTGCTCGCCGAGGCGCAGATCGCCCTCGCCGGCCAGGCGGCCAAGGAAGTCCAGGACTTCCCGTTGTTCCCGGAGTACGCCCAGGACGCCTTCGCGGCCGTGGAGGCCGAGGTGGGCGCCAAGCTCGCCGACGCTCTCCAGATCGCAGGCAAGGCCGAGCGTGAGGAACGGATCGACGAGATCAAGGACGCCATGCTCGGCGCTCTGCAGGACGGCTTCGACGGTCGTGAGAAGGAGCTCTCCGCTGCCTTCCGTCAGGTCACCAAGACCCTCATCCGGAAGCGGATCATCACCGACGGTTTCCGCATCGACGGCCGTGGCCTGCGCGACATCCGCCCGCTCTCGGCCGAGGTGGAGGTGCTGCCCCGGGTGCACGGCTCGGCGCTGTTCGAGCGCGGCGAGACCCAGATCATGGGTGTCACCACGCTGAACATGCTCAAGATGGAGCAGCAGCTCGACACGCTCTCCCCGCAGACCCGCAAGCGGTACATGCACAACTACAACTTCCCGCCGTACTCGACCGGTGAGACCGGTCGGGTGGGTAGCCCGAAGCGCCGCGAGATCGGCCACGGTGCGCTCGCGGAGCGGGCCATCATGCCGGTGCTGCCGAGCCGCGAGGAGTTCCCGTACGCGATCCGGCAGGTCTCGGAGGCGCTCGGTTCGAACGGATCCACCTCGATGGGCTCGGTCTGCGCCGCGACTCTGTCGTTGCTGAACGCCGGTGTGCCACTGCGCGCCCCGGTCGCCGGTATCGCCATGGGCCTGGTCTCGGACACCATCGACGGGGAAACGCGCTTCGCGGCGCTGACCGACATCCTCGGCGCCGAAGATGCCTTCGGTGACATGGACTTCAAGGTCGCCGGAACGCGCGAGTTCGTGACGGCGATCCAGCTGGACACCAAGCTGGACGGTATTCCCGCCCATGTGCTCGCCGGGGCGCTCACCCAGGCCAAGGAAGCACGCCTGCACATCCTGGACGTGATGGCCGAGGCGATCGACACCCCGGACGAGATGGCACCGACAGCGCCGCGCGTGATCACCGTGCAGGTGCCAGTGGCGAAGATCGGTGAGGTCATCGGCCCGAAGGGGAAGATGATCAACCAGATCCAGGAGGACACCGGCGCCGACATCTCGATCGAGGATGACGGCACCGTGTTCATCGGTGCTGTTGACGGCCCCTCCGCCGAGGCCGCGCGGCAGGCGGTCAATGCGATCGCGAACCCGCAGATGCCTGAGGTCGGGGAGCGCTTCATCGGCACGATCGTGAAGATCATGTCCTTCGGCGCATTCGTCTCGCTCTCCCCGGGTAAGGATGGGCTGCTGCACATCACCCAGGTGCGCCGACTTGTTGGCGGCAAGCGGGTGGAGAGTGTGGAGGATGTGCTCTCGGTCGGCCAGAAGATCGAGGTCGAGCTGGCCGAGATCGACGATCGCGGCAAGCTCTCGCTGCACGCGGTTGTCGAGGAGGACCACAACACCGAGGGGTCCGCGGAGGCCGTTGAAGGCCAGTCCGCGGACGTCGCGAACTGAGTCCCGCTGACGTGACGGTGCAGGGATGCCGGAGCTGACCGTGGAGACCGACGCGGGCGCCCTGGTGCGCCGGTCGGTGCTCCCCGGCGGGATCCGGGTCCTGACCGAGGCGATGCCCGGGCAGCGTTCGGTCACCGTGGGAGCCTGGGTGGCCGTCGGCTCGCGTGACGAGACCGACGGTCATCACGGCTCCACCCACTTCCTGGAACACCTGTTGTTCAAGGGGACTCCCAGCCGGGATGCGATGGCCATCGCATCGGCTTTCGACGCCGTCGGCGGTGAGGCGAACGCCGCCACCGGCAAGGAGCACACCTGCTACTTCGCACGCGTCCTGGATGCCGACCTGCCGATGGCGGGCGAGGTGATCCTCGACATGGTCACCTCGGCCACCCTGGATCCCGAGGAGTTCGACGCTGAGCGTGAGGTGATCCTCGAAGAGATCGCGATGAACGAGGATGATCCCGGCGATGTGGCGCATGAACGGTTTGCCACGCAGGTGTTCGGCAGCCATGCGCTCGGTCGTCCGATCGGCGGGACCCCCGAGACGATCCGTGCGGTCCCTCGCGATGCCGTATACGAGCACTACCGGCGCACCTACCGGCCCAGCGAGCTGGTGGTCACGGCGGCCGGGAATGTCGACCATGATGCGCTCTGCGCTCAGGTCCTCGACGGTGTGCGGACCGGCGGGTGGCCGCTCGATGCCCAGGCAGCTCCGGCCCCCCGGCGTCAGGTGGTCGATTCCACCGCTGGTGCCGGGTTCGCCACTGGACCAAGCACCCGTGTACTGCACCGGACCACCGAGCAGGCGAACGTGCTGCTCGGCGGCCTCGGCCTGCCTGCCGGGGACGATCGCCGCTTCGTGTTGGCCGTGCTCAACGCCATCCTGGGCGGTTCGATGAGTTCGCGATTGTTCCAGGAGATCCGGGAGAAGCGCGGTCTCGCGTACGCCGTCTTCTCCTTCTCCTCCGGGTTCGCCGATGCCGGAATGTTCGGCTTGTACGCGGGCTGCGCTCCGAACAAGGTGGAGCAGGTGTTGGAACTCCTCGCGGACCAGTGGCTGCTACTCGCCACGAATCCGGTGGAGATCGACGAGTTGCAGCGAGGGATCGGCCAGGTCTGCGGCCAACTCGTGCTCGGATTGGAAGACACGGGTTCGCGGATGTCCCGGCTCGGCCGTACCGAGATCAGCACCGGTGAACTGCTCACCGTCACCGAGACTCTGGACCGGGTCCGCGCCGTGACACCGGAGCAGATCCGAGACCTTGCCGCAGAACTGCACGCGCAACCGCGCCATCTCACCGTCGTCGGGCCGTTTACTGAGCACGCCGCCGATGGTGCGGCCCGGTTTGAGAAGGGGGTCCCGCATGCCTGAACCTGGCACGAGCACCCGCGTGGCGGTGCTCGGCGCGGCCGGTCGGATGGGCTCACACGTGTGCGACGCCGTCGCCGGAGCTGACGGACTGGACCTGGTGGCCCGCCTTGACCTCGGCGATGACATCCACGCCCTCGCCGGCCAGGCCGATGTGGCGGTGGATTTCACCGTTCCCTCGGCCACGGAGGCCAACGTGCACGCGCTCATCGATGCAGGTGTCCACCCGGTGGTGGGCACCACCGGGTGGGACGAACCTGCTCTGCAGCGGGTACGTGACCATCTCGGTGAGGTCTCCGGTGTCGGTGCGCTGATCGCCCCGAACTTCGCACTCTCGGCCGTTCTGGCGATGCGCTTCGCCGCCCAGGCGGCCCGGTACTTCGAATCGGTGGAGATCATCGAACTGCACCACCCGGCCAAGGTGGACGCACCGTCCGGGACCGCGGTGCACACCGCTCAGGCCGTGGCCCACGCCCGGCAAGGACTACCGGCGGCCCCCGACGCCACCGAGACGAGCCTGGACGGCGCCCGTGGCGCGTTGGTCGACGGCATCCCCGTGCATGCGGTGCGCCTTCGTGGCCTGGTGGCGCACGAAGAAATCCTGCTCGGCAATCCCGGGGAGCAGCTGACGATCCGCACCGACAGTTTCGAGCGTTCCTCGTTCATGCCTGGGGTACTGCTCGCGATCAGAACGGTGCGTTCCCGCCCTGGGCTGACCGTGGGGCTGGACGGGTATCTCGACCTCGGCGCCTGAACTACGATCGCGGTATGACGCTCGAGCCCACAGTCGAGGACGACTTCGCTGCGATCGTCGCCCCCTATCGACGTGAGATCTTCTCGCATTGTTACCGCATGATGGGGTCGGTGCATGAGGCCGAGGACCTGGCTCAGGAGACGCTACTGCGCGCCTGGAAGGGGTACGGCCGGTTCAATGGCGCCTCCTCGGTGCGGACGTGGATCCACCGGATCGCCACGAATACGTGCCTGACGGCGCTGGATTCCCGGAAGAAGCGACCATTGCCGAGTGGGCTCGGCGCACCGGCGTCAGGGCCGGATGATCTGGTCGAGGCCGACCTGATGTGGCTGGAGCCCGCACCTGACGCGGCGTTGGACTCACGTGGCGATCCGGGCTCGCTGGCCGAATGGCGAGAGTCGGTCCGGCTGGCTTTCGTCGCCGCCTTGCAGCACCTGCCGCCACGCCAACGAGCCGTCCTCATCCTGCGGGACGTGCTGGCCTGGCGTGCGTCCGAGGTGGCTGAGGCCACGGGGGTGACGGAGGCAACGGTGAACAGCCTGCTGCAGCGGGCCCGCCGCACGATCGCCGAACTTGCACCCACCCGGGAGACGGTGGTCGAGCCCGAATCAGCCGACGAACGGGCCGTGCTGGAGCAATTCGTCGCGGGCTTCGAGAACTACGACGTCGATGGGCTCGTTGAGCTCTTCACTGATCGCACCGTCTGGGAGATGCCCCCGATTGAGGGCTGGTACCAGGGCGCGGACACCATTGGCGCCCTGATTGCCCGGCACTGCCCGGCCACGGGTCCTGGCGACATGGTGCTGTTGCCCACCCGCGCCAACGGGCAGCCGGCCTTCGGGTTGTATATGCGCGAGGAGGATGGCGTGCATCGCCCGTTCCAGTTCCACGTCGTCGATCTCGACGGCGATCGGATCGCCCATGTGGTGGCGTTCTTCGACACCACGCTCTTCGCGACCTTCGCTCTGCCCGCCGAGATCGACCGGCGCTGACGTCGCCCCCACCTGCCGGCCACCAGGCGACCTGCGGGCACGCGTGGTCAGTCCGGGCGCGCGTGGCCTCAGGCGGGGGAGTGGGCGTCCGGTTGCGCTTGCGCACGAGCCTTCGCCGCCCGCTCGGACTGACTCAGTGACATCTTGTCGATCCAGGCGAGAGCAATCGCGGAGAGGATGAACGCGATATGGATCAGGGTCTGCCACATCATCGTCTCCGGCGTCACATGCTCACTGTTGATGAAAGTGCGCAACAGGTGGATCGAGGAGATCCCGATAATCGACATCGCCAGCTTGGTCTTGAGCACATTGGCATTCACGTGTGAGAGCCACTCCGGCTGGTCCGGGTGGTTGTTCAGCCGGATCCGGGAGACGAACGTCTCATAACCGCCGATGATCACCATGATCAAGAGGTTCGAGATCATCACCACGTCCACCAGCCCGAGGACGAAGAGCATCGTCTGTGCCTCGCTGGTCATGTCCGCGTAGTCGGCATGGACGTGCGTCTCATCGCCGAGCACGGTGTACTCGATGAGGTGCCACAGCTCCTTCATGAACTGCCACACATAGACGGCCTGGGCCACGATGAGCCCGAGGTAGAGGGGGACCTGCAACCAGCGGGAGAGAAAGATCAGATAACCCAGCGGGGAGGCGCCGGGATGCCGGCCGGCGGGGTTTTCCGCCTCGGGGAGTTCGGACACTGGGGCCACTTTCGCAGGACGTGGCGGGAACGGTCCTCGGCCTCGTCCATCCATCGCCGGCTTCCGTGACCCGGCTCTGGATCGGACGACCGTGATCCTATCAAGGTCACAGGCCTGTCCCGGTGTGAGTCAGAACACGGCAGACCATGCGGTCTCGTACACGGTAGCGCCCGCCACCTCGAGCACCCGCCGCACCCCGATGGGTTCCAGGCCGGCCGAGGTGAGGAAGGCGGCGCGGGCCTCGTCGCCTTCAACGGCCCAAGCGCGCACATGGGTGGCGCCGGTACTGCGCAGGATGTCGGTACATGCGGCGAGTAGACGCGAACCGTGGCCGGCACGGGCGTGTTCAGGGTGCACTTCGAGGGCGACGATCTCGCCCGTCTCCCGGGTCTGCGGCGCGGGGGCGAGTGCAGCGAAGCCGACCACCTGGGGCCCGGCGCACGCCGTGAGCATCCGGTGTTTCGCCGACGGTGGTTCGGCGATCGCTGCACGCCACGCGGCCGTGAACGTTTCCGGATCGAGCTCATCGAGCGCGGACGGCGGCACGAGCCCCGCCAACGACGCTCGCCACGCCTGCACATGCACCAGGCCGAGCGTTGCGGCATCGCCCGTGACAGAGGGCCGGACGGAGACGTCGGCCTGGAGGCCGTGCTGGTGTGCCATGACTCCAGCGTAGGCACTGAGGCGGTAACGTCATCCCCATGTCCAGTTCGTCGCGTCCGCCGCGCACCTTCGGTTCCGTCAGCGTCGCCATGGTGACGCCGATGAAGCCGGACGGCACCATCGACATTTCGGCCTCGCGTCGACTGGCCCGGCACCTGGTGAACTCCGGTGCAGACGGTCTCGTGCTGAACGGGACCACGGGTGAATCACCGACGACGCATCAGCCGGAGAAGGACGAATTCGTCGCCGCGGTGGTCGATGAAGTGGGTGCCGAGGCGATGATCATCGGCGGTGCGGGTTCGAATGACACCGCGCACGCCGTGCGGATTGCCGAGGCTGCCGAGCGCACGGGCGTGCACGGCATCCTCGTCGTCTCCCCGTACTACAACCGCCCGTCACAAGAGGGCGTTTACCGGCACCTGCGCACCATCGTGGAGTCCACCAGCCTACCGGCGATGCTGTACGACATCCCCGGCCGGACCGGCGTGGCCATTGGGGACGAGATCCTCGACCGGCTCGCCGAACACCCGCAGATCCATGCGGTCAAAGACGCCACCGGGAACGTCGCGCAGGGCTTCGACAGGATGCGCCGGACCGGGCTCGAGTACTACTCCGGGGACGACAATCTCAACCTGGCCTGGCTCGTGCACGGCGCCTCCGGGCTCGTCTCGGTGGTCAGCCACCTGGAGGCGGGCCGGTACGCCGATCTCGTGCGGGCCGTCGACACCGGCGACCTGTACACCGCCCGCGACCTGTCTGCCCAGCTGGCCCCCGTCGTCGAGGCCATCATGGCCGGCGGCCAGGGAGCCGTCATGGCCAAGGCCGCCCTGCAGTTGCAAGGTCATCTCGCGCACCGCTCGGTGCGCTCACCGCTGGTTGAGGCCAACGCGGCCGAGATGGCCGATCTGCGCACCGCCCTGATCCTGCACGACCTACTCGAGGATGTCGATCGATGAGTCACCCGCACCCCGACCTGAAACTCCCCGCTCCGCTCACCCAGGGTGCCCTGCGCATCGTCCCGCTTGGCGGGCTCGGCGAGGTCGGGCGGAACATGACGGTGTTCGAGTTCGAGGGTCGTCTGCTGGTGATCGACTGCGGTGTGCTCTTTCCCGAGGACCATCAGCCCGGCGTCGACCTGATCCTGCCGGACTTCAGTTACATCGAAGACCGGATGGACCAGATCGAAGCAATCGTGCTGACGCACGGTCATGAGGACCACATCGGTGCCGTGCCTTACCTGCTGCGGATGCGGCAGGACATTCCGATCGTCGGATCCAAGCTGTCACTCGCGTTCATCGCCGCCAAACTCAAGGAGCACCGGATCAAGCCGGTGCTGCGCGAAGTGGCCGAGGGGCAACGACGGAAGTTCGGTGCCTTTGATCTCGAGTTCGTGGCGGTGAACCACTCGATCCCCGATGCGCTCGCGGTGGCAGTGCGCACTCCGGCCGGCATGGTCCTGCACACCGGTGACTTCAAGATGGACCAGTTGCCGCTGGACTCGCGCATCACCGATCTGCGCGCCTTCGCTCGCCTCGGCGAGGAGGGGGTGGACCTGTTCATGACCGACTCCACCAACGCCGAAGTGCCCGGGTTCACCACACCCGAGCGCGATATCGGACCAGTGCTGGACGGCGTGTTCGCTCAGGCCGAGGGTCGGATCGTGGTTGCGTCCTTCTCCTCCCACGTCCACCGTGTCCAGCAAGTGCTCGATGCGGCCCATGCGCACGGTCGTCGGGTCGCTCTGGTGGGCCGTTCCATGGTGCGGAACATGACCATCGCTTCAGAACTGGGCTACCTCACAGTTCCGGACGGAGTGCTGATCGACGTCAAGAAGATCGACGATCTCCCGGACGACCGGATGGTGCTGATGTGCACCGGATCCCAGGGGGAGCCGATGGCGGCACTCTCCCGGATCGCCAATCGCGACCACCGTGTCTCCGTTGGTCCGGGCGACACGGTGATCTTCGCCTCGTCGTTGATCCCGGGCAACGAGAACGCGGTGTTCCGGATCATCAACGGTCTGATCCGGCTCGGTGCGAAGGTCGTCCACCAGGCCAACGCCCGTGTACACGTCTCCGGCCACGCCTCGGCGGGCGAGCTGCTCTACTGCTACAACATCGTGCGACCGAAGAACGTCATGCCGGTGCACGGTGAGATCCGGCACCTGGTGGCGAACGGCGCGCTCGCGGTGAAGACCGGTGTGCCGCCGGAGCGGGTGGTGCTCGCCGAGGACGGCGTCGTGGTCGACCTCAAAGACGGAAAGGCAAGGATCGCCGGGGCGGTGCCCTGCGGATATGTCTACGTGGATGGTTCCTCCGTCGGCGGCGTCACCGAAGCAGAGCTCAAGGATCGACGCATTCTCGGTGAAGAGGGCTTCATCTCAATCTTCGTGGTGGTGGACTCCTCCACGGGCGCCGTGGTGGCCGGGCCCGAGTTGCACGTGCGCGGTGTCGCCGAAGGTGAGGAGAAGCTGGCCGAGATCGTCCCCGAGATCACCAAGGCGCTGAAGGAGGCTGCTGCCGGAGGTAATGCGGACGCCCGGCAGATGCAGCAGGTGGTGCGGCGCGTGGTGGGCCGTTACGCGTCGAGCCGGCTGCGGCGTCGGCCGATGATCATCCCGGTGGTTGTGGAGTCCTGACACCGGAGGTGCCAACCGCCCCTGGTGCACTGACTAATGCGGCGCGGTAGCGCGCCTCGTGTTCGTGCTCGTCACCGGGCAGCAGGCCGGCGAGTTCCAGGCTGACCAGTCCGTGAGCGAGTGCCCAGAGGCGGAGTGCTTCCGCCTGTGTACGGGTCTGGTCGACCCCAGGGTGTAGCCGGGCGACGGCCTCTGCCAGCACCACGAATGTGGGTTCGGCCATGCTGTCGGCACCAGAGCGGAACTCACCGGGCCCGAACATGATCCGGTAGAAGTGCGGGTCGGCACGTGCACTGCGCCGGTAGGCCATTCCCAATGCGAGGAGGTCTGCCCCCGGATTCGCGCTGCGCTCCACAGACCGCAGGTGCGCGGCGAACCGGCTGAAGCCTTCATCGACGACGGCACGGACGAGGTCGTCCCGCGCGCCGAACAACGTGTAGACGGCGGCCGTTGTCGTCTCGGCCTCGGCGGCGAGCTGGCGCAGGGAGAGTCCGCCCACGCCGTGGGTGGAGATCAGGTGCGAGGCGCGGTCGAGGAGCCGCCGTCGAACGGCGTCGTCGTATTGGCGAGGTCTGGCCACACAGGTGAGCGTACGGCCTTGACAGAGGTTTCGTCACACTGTTTGCTAACGCTGTTAGAGAACTCCCATCACGAGAAGTGAGCCCTGCCGTGCTGACCCTGTCGACTGATGCCCAGACCACCGCCGGAATCGTCCTGCTCGCCGCCGTGACCGTGACTTCCGGAGGTGCCTTCCTCGCCCGCGTCGCCTCCGGTCGTGTTCCGGCCACGGAGTTTCAACGGTCCTTCTATCGTGCCGGTCACGGTCATGCGGGCATCCTGATCGTGTTCGGTCTGGTATGTCTCTTGCTGGCGGAATCGACGGCACTCACTGGCTTCTGGCTCTGGCTCGCCCGGTCCGGTGTGCTGGTGGCGGCCATCATGATGCCGGCCGGATTCTTCCTCTCCGCGCTAGGCGAAGGGCGCACGTCGCCGAACCGGTGGGTGGGGCTGCTGGTGGCCGGAGCGGTACCGCTGGTCGCGGGGCTGGTGACCCTCGCCGTCGGACTGCTCGCCTGAGGTCACGATTCGATGAACACCGCTTCAGGGCTCCTACAGGGTGGTCGGTTGTGCAACGATCAGAGATCGATTCACCGGCAGGAGTGATCATGTTGCGTCGCGTGGTGGCGTTCTCATTGCTGGTGCTGACGCTGGCCGCATGTGCGCCGGACACCGGTACCGGCGATCAGGCCCACGAGACGATGACGGAGTCGGAGTCGGCGTCGCCGTCCGCCAGTGGCGAGGAGTCCGGCGGCGTGGTCGAGGAGCCGGTCCAGTCTTCAGAGCCCGAGCCAGAGCCAGTGGATCCGATGACTGGTCCGCAGACCTGTGGCACGGTCACCTCCACGAGCGGTGAGACGCTCACGGTGGAGATCGTCGCGGGGGACAGTGACTGTGCGTTCGCTGAGGACCTTCTCGATACCTACTACAACGACCCGCCCGCGATCCCGGAGGGAAGCGGTGCCTATCTGGCGATCGAGAACTGGGAGTGCAACTCCTCCTCGAGCCAGGATCCCGGTCGTTCGTCGACGTGCCGTCACCCGGACGGTGGTGAGATCGTGACGTTCCCGGGCGGGGGTGGTGAGGGTGGGAGTGACACCGAGTCAGGGGGATATTGCGAGCAGATTGACCAGCCGACGCTCGAGCAACTGTTCGACGACGGTGAGTTCGACGAGCAGGTGTGCGAGAGCTACATCGGCGGGGAGAACGCCGTCAGTCAGCAAGATTGAGCCTGCTGAAGGAGGGCGAACGACTTTTCGGTGCCTGACTGCGTGTCAGTTCCGCTCGTTCCACGCTGGACCTGGTTGAGTGGCTTGCGACAGGCCTGTCTCGGCATGCCTGATTGAGGAGGAACGAGACCACTATGGCGACCCGTACGACTTCCCCCGCACGGTCCGCCGCACCAGGACGCAAGAAGGGCGGGAGTGCCGCCAAGGCGCCCGCGTCGCGGCCGCGCGGAACCAGGAAACAACCGGCAAGGCCCGCACTGCCGATCAGGATCGTGCGTGGCCTGTGGATGGGTACGGCGCATGTGATCGGTGGTACGGCGCGGTCGATCGGATCTGGCGCCAAGGGACTTGACCCTGCCCACCGGCGGGACGGGTTCGCGTTCCTCCTGCTCGCGCTGGCCGTGATCGTCGCGGTCCGGGAGTGGTTCGGCCTCTCAGGTAATGCGGGGGACTGGGTACATGCCGCCGCCGCCGGCGGGGTCGGCGTGCTCGCCGTGGTGATCCCTGTCATCCTGATATTCCTCGCAATCCGGTTGATGCGTCACCCGGATCGTGGGGAGGTGAACGGTCGCATCACGATCGGCATCAGCGCGATCGTGGTGGCCGTATGTGGGTTGGTGCACGTGGCATCAGGATTGCCCGCTCCGCCGAACTGGTTCGACGTCTTTGGCGCCGGCGGTCTGATCGGCTGGGTCGCAGCCAACCCGCTCTCGGCTGCCCTGACAATCTGGGTCACCATCCCGCTCCTTGCCCTGCTCGGCTTCTTCGGACTGCTGGTGGTGACCGCCACGCCCGTCGCGTCGATCCCGGGCCGCTTCCGCCAGGGACTGGACTGGATCACCGGACGTGACATCGATGCCGATCTCGATGCCGACGGTGAGGAAGTTCGCGGGGACGATGAACCGGACGGCGGCGATCTTGCCGCGACCGCCGTCAGCAAGCGCCGCAAGCGAGCCCGGAAGGCCGAGCCTGGGACCGGAGCCGCCGTCGAACCGGGTGCCTTCCACGGAGACGAGGCATTCGAGCAGGCCGCGGAGCTCGCACCGGACGATACGGCCGTGCCGAAGCAGGAATCCGGCCATGGCGCACGGTCGGCAGCACCGACCGCCGATGCTCCCTCACCGGCGCCCGAGGAGCTGGCCGCCCCGCCGACGGAGGCTTTGCCTGCGCGGGCCGAGCAGCTCGTCCTCGATCCAGGCCTGACGTACACGCTCCCAGGTGATGAGGTACTGCTGCAGGGCCCGCCGCACAAGACTCGCTCGGCGGCCAATGACCGGGTGGTTGAGGCGCTCACGGCAGTGCTCACGGACTTCGGCGTCAACGCGGAGGTGACGGGATTCACCCGTGGCCCCACGGTGACCCGGTACGAGGTGGAGCTCGGTGCGGGTGTGAAGGTGGAGCGCGTCACTGCGCTGAGCAAGAACATCGCCTATGCGGTGGCCTCGGCCGATGTGCGGATCCTCTCCCCGATCCCGGGCAAGAAGGCGATCGGCATCGAGATCCCGAACGCGGACCGCGAGACGGTGGCGCTGGGCGACGTGCTGCGCTCCGGCCCGGCGCGGCGCACTGAGCACCCGATGGTGATGGGGGTCGGCAAGGACGTTGAGGGCGGCTATGTGGTGGCCAACTTGGCGAAGATGCCGCACATGCTGGTGGCCGGTGCCACCGGTGCCGGTAAGTCCTCGTTCGTGAACTCCATGATCACCTCGATCATGATGCGTGCCACGCCCGAGGAAGTGCGGATGGTGCTGGTGGACCCCAAGCGGGTTGAGCTGACCATCTATGAGGGCATCCCGCACCTGATCACCCCGATCATCACCAGCCCAAAGAAGGCCGCGGAAGCGCTGGAGTGGGTGGTGCGGGAGATGGACACCCGCTATGACGACCTTGCCGCGTTCGGCTACAAGCACATTGACGACTTCAACCAGGGCGTGCGCAGCGGCAAGGTGAAACCGTTGCCGGGCAGCGAACGAACGATCACCCCCTACCCATACCTGCTCGTCATCGTGGATGAACTCGCTGATCTGATGATGGTGGCGCCGCGGGATGTGGAAGCGTCGATTCAGCGGATCACCCAGCTCGCTCGGGCGGCGGGTATTCACCTGGTGCTCGCCACGCAGCGACCCAGCGTGGACGTGGTCACGGGTCTGATCAAGGCGAACGTCCCCTCGCGACTGGCGTTCGCCACCTCTTCGCTGGCTGACTCACGTGTGGTGCTGGACCAACCCGGGGCCGAGAAGCTGATCGGTCAGGGTGACGCGCTGTTCCTGCCCATGGGCGCGGCCAAGCCGATGCGTGTACAAGGAGCCTGGGTCACTGAGTCCGAGGTCCACGCAGTGGTGGACCACGTCAAGGCGCAGCTCAAGCCGAACTACCGCGAGGACGTCGTTGTCCCGCAGGTCAAGAAGCAGGTGGATGAGGACATTGGCGACGATCTCGACCTGCTCCTGCAGGCGGCCGAACTCGTGGTGACCACGCAGTTCGGTTCGACATCGATGCTGCAGCGCAAGTTGCGCGTCGGGTTCGCCAAGGCGGGCAGGCTGATGGACCTGCTCGAATCCCGGGAGATCGTCGGCCCGTCTGAGGGGTCGAAGGCCCGAGACGTACTCGTACAGCCGGACGATCTGCCCGCGACCCTGGCTGGCCTGCGCGGGGAGACTCCGCCGAGCGCCGCTGGTGACGCAGAACCGGACCCGGTCGCTGGAGGCGCGGACGTGGCGTACGACGACGTTCGCGCCAGCAGCGCCCGAGGGGCTTTCGGGGACAGCGATGACTACGGCGCGGTCTATTCCGAGGACGACGGTGATTCCGAGGATGCCTGGGCTCTCACCGATCGTTCCTGACGTCGATCGTTCCAGCCCGCCGCATCGGTCTCACGATCGAGGCACCACTTCCGGTTCCGGCCCTGTCGGTTCGGGGGCTTCGACGCGCTCGTCGAACTCGGCGCCGGTGGACTCGGCCATCACGGACTGAACACCATCGGCACGGGACTGGAGTTCGTTGGCCGAGAGAGTGAGAGCACTGGGCTGGTCACCGCTGATGAGTTCGGCGAGCGGGTACACCCGCTGTCCGCCTTCGCGATCGACAGTGGTCGGCGTCCATTCCACTCCGGTGACTCGAGCGGGGCCGTCCGCAGGCTTGACGACGGTGGCTGTCATGAACAGCCCGGTGGCCGTCTGCGGTACGCAACAGGCATCGTCCTGGTTGGAGATGAAGTTTCCGAGCGAATAGGCGACCCACATGCCAGAACCGTCGGGGCCGCCGTCGAGCAGGGCGAACGGCTGCGGAACGTGTGGATGGTTTCCGATCACCAGGTCCACCTGCCCGGACTCGGCGAGCGCCTGCGCCAGCTCGGTCTGCTCAGAGTTCGGGCTGTTCTGGTACTCGACGCCCCAGTGCAAGGTGGCCACCACCAGGTCGGCGCCGGCGTCCCGCGCCTGCCGTGCCTGGCTGATCAGAGATTCGGCATCCAAGAGCGTGACCGACCAGGGTGCATCGGCCGGGATCGGGAGACCGTTGGTACCGTACGTGCCGCCGATCTGGGCCACGGTGATCTGTTGTCCGGCGCGGTCGAGGCGGTAGAGCTGCGGCGTATCCGCCTCATCCTGACTGCGGGCGGAGCCGGCGTGGCCGAGGCCGACGTCATCGAAGACGTCCAGGGTGTAGGCGAGATTGTCCGGTCCGCGGTCCAGGGAGTGGTTGGTGCCGGTGGAGCATCCATCCCATCCGAGATCGGCGAGATTCCCCGGGAGTTCCCCAGGAGCTCCGAAGAGCGGATATCCACTCGGCTCCTCCTCTGGGAGGGCGAGCGGCACCTCCATATTGCACAGGGCGAGGTCCACACCAGCACTCCAAGGCCGTGTGGCTTCGAGCATCGGTGTGAAGTCGTATCCAGAGTCGGTGCGAGCGACCCGGATCGGAGTGTCATGCGGGAGCACATCTCCGGCGGCGCCGATCGTGAAGACGGCGTCCTCGGAGGGCTCCTGGCTGGGCGTCGCATCCTCGGTCGGGGGCTCAGTACTGGGTTCTCCGGTGACTGTGCCGGTGCCCGTCGGATCCGCGTTCTCCTCCGTGCTCGCCCGATGCACCACAGCGCCGAGCGCTGCAGTCAGGGCGATCAGGACGACGAGAGTGAGGACGGCGGGCAGCACCCAGGTGCGCCGGCGGCGTGGTGACATGGCAGGAGGGTAGTGGACGCGGCTCGGCGCTTTCGTGCGTGTCCAGACCTCGTCGGAGTGGGTCTGCCGATCGGTGCCGATTCCCCTAGTCTGGGTGGGTGACGAGCAACGCTGAATCGCCGCTGACGCACTCGCCATCGCAGGTGTGGAACCTGCCGAACGCGCTCACCATGCTGCGGGTGGTGCTGGTGCCTGTCTTTGTGCTGCTTCTCTGGCAGGACAGCGCCGGTACCCAAGTGGGGGCGCTCGGGGTGTTCATTGCCGCGGCGATCACGGATAAGCTCGACGGCTCGATCGCACGCAGCCGCGGAATCGTCACCAACTTCGGCAAGATCGCCGATCCGTTCGCCGACAAGCTCCTCACCGGTTCGGCGTTCGTGATGCTGTCTGTCCTCGGGGTGATCCCGTGGTGGGTGACCATCGTGATCCTCGTTCGCGAAGTGGGAATCACCATTCTGCGGTTTGTGATGGTGCGCCGTTCGGTGATGGCAGCCTCCAACGGCGGCAAGTTGAAGACGGTGCTGCAGATCGTGGCCATCTGTTTGCTCCTCCTTCCGGCGGCGGCCCTGTTCGGCTCCCCGCTCGGAGAGATTGTCCTCGTGACGGGGCTGGTGGTGCTGTACGTGGCGGCCGCGGTGACGGTGGTGACGGGCCTGGACTATTGCTGGCGGGCGTGGCGCATCGTGCGTGATCAGCGGCCATGAGTTCAGGGCGCAACGCCGTGCCCGCGTCTTCTTCCACGATCGCGACCCGGTCGGTGATCATCCGAGCCCGTATGGCGGGGCTCACGGTGGCAGTGGCGGAGTCACTCACCGCTGGCGCGGTGGCCGCGAGACTGGCCGATCCGCCTGGCGCATCCATGGTTCTCGTCGGTGGGGTGGTGGCGTATGCGACGGCTGTGAAGGAGGACGTCTTGGGCGTGGACCGGGGTCTACTCGCCGAGTGTGGCCCCGTGAATCCGGATGTGGCCCTGCAGATGGCCGACGGCGTCCGCCGCTTGCTCGGGGCCGACGTTGGGGTGGCCACGACCGGTGTGGCCGGACCCGGGCCGGCCGACGGTCAACCGGCCGGGACCGTGTTCGTGGCCGCCGTCGCCTCGCGAGGCGCAGCGACAGGCATCGAGTACAGCCAGGTGCGTGGGTACCAGCTTGCGGGGCCCCGCTCGATGGTGCGCCAGGCCACCTGTGGGTTGGCCCTAGCCGCACTCGCGGGAGTACTGGAGCGGGTGCCTCGAGTGTGAGGCGTTCCACAATCCGCGGCGGCTGCACCGTGGGTCTCGACGGAACAGATCGCTGACGGTGGGCGTTATACCCGGTGATGAGACACTCTGAGCACGCCGGTGTCAGTGCACCGGGGTACGGTAAGACAGTAGCGATGATGACGGAGCGAGAGGAGGGACGCACCATGGTGGTTCTACGACGAGAGATCGGTGATGTCCTTCGGGGCGCCCGTCAGGGGCAGGGTCGTACCCTGCGTGAGGTGTCGTCGGCGGCGCGAGTCTCCCTCGGCTACCTCTCCGAGGTGGAGCGCGGGCAGAAGGAAGCCTCTTCGGAGCTACTCTTCTCCATCTGTGAGGCCCTGAACATTCCGCTCTCCGTGGTTCTGCGTGAGGTTTCGGACCGCGTGGCACTCGCTGAGGGCGTCGCGATTCCGGACACGATCCCAGCGGACTTCCTCAGTCAATTCGGCCACGAGGACCTCGCGACCGTCTGAGTCCTGCGAACCCGCTGATCAGCACCATGCGAAGGGGCACCGTCGGAGCGGCGGTGCCCCTTTCGCATGGCACGGGCCAGGAGTCGTCGCGTGTGGCACGCGTCGCATGGCTCAGTCCACCTGACATGTAGGGCAGTGGAAAGCCGGCCGGTCATAGGGCGCTTCCTCAACGGGTGCGACCGCGATCACGTCGCCGCAGCGTAGACACACCAGCCCGGCGCGCCCGTGCACGTAGGTGGGCTGATCGCGCGCACCCGTGGCGGTCAGCGTTGGCGCGTCCGCGGAGCGCCGCATCAGCGCCGCTGCGGTCACGAAAAGGGCCTGCGGGTCGGGCACGGCCCGAGCGGGGCGCCAAGGGCTGATCTGGTGCCGCCACAGCGTTTCGGCGAGGTAGATGGTGCCGATGCCTGCCGCCACCCTCTGGTCGAGTAACACGGCACCGATTGCTCGTTCGCCCTGCGCACGACAGTTCTCGGCCGCGGTGCCGGTGTCGACGTCGTCGGCCATCAGGTTGGGGCCGAGGTGGCGCAGCAGGGTGGGCTCGTCTCGCGTCCGTAGGAGATCCAGCATGCCGAGGTGATCGCCCACGCAGGTCCAGGCGCTGGTGGCGATCACGGC
The DNA here is from genome assembly GCF_021049285.1 of Ruania halotolerans. Classification (GTDB taxonomy): domain Bacteria; phylum Actinomycetota; class Actinomycetes; order Actinomycetales; family Beutenbergiaceae; genus Ruania; species Ruania halotolerans. The sequence goes on along the minus strand of NZ_CP088017.1, from coordinate 2,671,213 downwards.
ACGAGTCATCGGACGTCGGAGCGGCTCCGGAGGAGTCATCGTGCGCCGCACCAGCCACCGACCATCCATTCGCAAATGACTGCGCATCGTGCGACCGTCATCGAACCTGGTGAGCAGATGCTTGCCATAGCAGACAGTTCCGAGGCTGCGCCGCCCCACGAGTTCGGCCCCGGAGACATCCGGCCAGCGTAGGTCGGCTCGGACCAGTGGCCCGTCCGCTAGGGCGGTAGTGAGCCGGCGTGCCACCCGCAGCAGCACATCTCCCTCGGGCATCGCTCAACGCCTCCGGATGCGTAACCCGCTCGGCGTCGCCAGAAAGCCAGCCGCCAGCAGCGCCTCGGCGGCCGGTGAGGACGAGCCGAGGGCAGCGCCGCCATCCACCTTCGCCACTGTGAAGCGCCCGAGGGTGCCAGCCATGGCCGCGCGCACGAGTTCGGCGGCTGCCGCATCCAGTGGCCGGCGATCCCGGGTGAAACTGAGGACTGACCGTGCTCCGCGTTCCAGATAGAGCACGGGCACACCGGCCACGAGCACCACGCTGGCACCGACTTTTCGCCCTGGGCGATGCGCAGAGGACGCTTCGGCCAGGCCCACCGGTTCGGGCCAGGTGAGTGCCGCGCCGTATGGATTCGCTGGATCGGTCGCCGCGAGGAGCAGTGTGGTGTCGGTGTCTGGGTGGGTGTGGGGCCCAACGGGCTCGCTCCCGGCGCCGCGGAGGCGTTCCACGGCGTCGCCGAGCGCGAACTGTGCGGCACCGAGTCCTTCCACGAAGTAGCCGCGGCGCACCTGTCCGTTCTCCTCCAGCGTGGCCAAGGCTCGATACGCAGTACCGAACCCGCCAGGAACGGCAAGGGCGGCACTGCCACGAGTGACCAATCCATCTCGGTCGAGCAACGCCAGCGCGGCGAACGTGGCGCGGCGGCCGGCGTCGGATCGGTCGACCACTGCCGACCAGCGCCCCACGGCTGTGTCGGGCACCGGGAGAGCCGGCCGCATCGTGCGCAACGACCTACCCCGGGGCCTGGCGCGTCTGGTGGTGCGAGTCCCAGGCCGAGGTTTGGCGCCCAGCCGAGCGCGAAGTGGGGCGAGGCTGTCGTTCGTGGCCCTGCCGTCCCATACACACTCCCACAGAGCCGTGAGGATGTCCTCCGCCGACGGCGCTGCGCCGTCCCGACGGACTGGACTCAGTGGGTCCGCTGTGCCCGGTCGGTTCACTGGACCCGCGGCGTCAGTTTCGATTGTGGCGCCCGGTGCTTCGGAAGCCACTGGTGGGTGCCCGGCTCCTGGCGGCGCTGCCGTATCTGGCGTACCCATCTGGACCGCCGGGGCCGTCGGCTCGCGGTCGGTCCAGGCCTCGCGCACCGCGGCTACCACGTCGCGGAAGAACAGCCCACCGCCGTGGGAGAGCACATCCAGGACGGCCTGGTGCACGGGCGTCGTCACCGGGTGCTCGGTGGCCGGGGCGAGGTCGGCGACCGTATCGACAGGAAGGAGCGCGACGAAACCGTCGGCGCCTGGCCCGGAGCCCGCTCCGACCCAGACCACCTCACCGGATGTGGTGAGTTCGTCGAGCATGTCCGGGGTGTAGTCGGACACTCGCGCGGGGAGCACCAGGGACTCCCATGCGGACGCAGCCACCGGCGTCCCCGCGAGTTGGTCGATAGCGGTCAAGACACCGTCCACTCCACGTAGTGAGCGGACCTGGTGCCAGCGTGGCAGGTAGATTCCGAATCGCTCCGGGGGTACCGCTTCGACTTCGGCGCGTAGCGCGGCCAGCGAGCGGCGACGGATGCGGCGCAGCACGTCGGCGTCGCAGTAGTCGGGGCCGGTCATGGCGAGGCTGGCTGCCGAATGAGTCTCCTGGGGGCGCAGGGTGCCAGCGGTGACCGCACCGCGCCGAACGAGCTCGGTCAGTACGGGTGTCACCGTGGCTACCCCGAGTCCGTACCACTGCGCGAGTTGCCCGGCGCGAAACGGTCCGTGCGCGCGTGCATACCGTCGAACCAGGTCCTCCAGTGCTCGCGGGACCGGTGCGGTGAGCGCCTCGGGAAGTCCGGTGGGAAGTGCTGTGCCCAGGGCGTCGCGCAGGCGCCCGGCATCTTCGAGCACCGCCCAGCGGAGTTCGCCTGAGACTCGCACCGGCAGAATCCGGCGGCGCTCGTGCAACTCGGAGAGCCAAGCCGGTACCGCGCTGGCCTCGATCGATCGGAGCGTCAGGCCCTCGTCATCGAGGGGTCCGAGCCTGCGGATCAGTTCCAGCAGGCTCTCCGGATCGCGTGCGAGCGAGGATTCGGTCCGCCACCCGACCTCTGCCTCCACCGAGGCCAGAGCCTCCGGGTCCAAGAGATCCGCGATCTCGGCACCGTCACCGAGGAGGTCGGCGAGGAGGTCAGCGTCGAGGGTGAGTGCCGCGGCCCGGCGCTCCGCGAGCGGAGTGTCCTCGCCGTAGAGGAATTGCGCCACGTACCCGAACAGCAATGACTGGGCGAATGGGGACGGTGTCGGCGTGCTCACCTCCACCACGTGTATGTCCCGTCCTCGCACTCTTCGCATCAGATCAATGAGCGCGCCCACGTCGTAGTCGTCCTGCAGGCACTCGCGCACCGCTTCGAGCACCACGGGGAAGTCACCGTAGTCTGCCGCGACGGCCAGCAGTTGGGCACTGCGTTGACGTTGCTGCCACAACGGTTGCCGCCGGTCGGGGCGGCGCGGAGGGAGCAGGAGGGAGCGGGCGGCGGCCTCCCGGAACCGTGCAGCGAAATGCGCCGAACCGGACAACGCCGCCATCGCGTCGGCCTCGATCCGATCGGGGTCGAGCAGCAGATCCTCGAGGGTGAGCTCGCCGGCTGCGCGTGGCTGCTCGGGCCCCCCGTCCGCCGGGGCGTGCTGGCCGCCACCGGCGGGCCCGTACGGGTCGCCGCCCCAAGCCCAGGCGGCGTCAGTGTCCGGCAATCGCAGCACAATGCCGTCGTCGGCGTGCATCGCCGAGACGTCCATTCCGAACTGCTCACGCAGGCGTGCCGTGAGAATGAGAGCCCAGGGGGCATGCACCTCGGCGCCATAGGGGGAGTGGATCACAACCCGCCAGTCGCCGAGCTCGTCCCGGAAGCGTTCCACCACGAGTGTGCGATCGGTGCTGAGTCGTCCGGTGGCTCTCTCTTGGTCGCGCAGGTAGGCGAGGAGATTCTCGGCGGCCCAGTCGTCCAACCCCCAGGACTCCACGGACTCGGCACTCAGTCCGCTCTCGGCGAGTTCGCGCATCATCGCCCCGATCGCCTGGCCCAGTTCGGCGGGGCGGCCGGGGCGGTCTCCCTTCCAGAACGGCAGCCGACCGGGCAAGCCGGGGGCGGGGGAGACGAGCACGCGATCGGGCGTGATGTCCTCGATGCGCCACGTGCTGGACCCGAGGGTGAATGTGTCGCCCACGCGGGATTCGTACACCATCTCCTCGTCGAGCTCACCCACTCGTTTGCCACCGCGCGCAGATGCCTGCTCGCCCACCACGTACACCCCGTAGAGGCCACGATCCGGGATGGTGCCGCCGCTCGTCGCGGCAAGCCGGAGCGTCCCGGGTCGTCCAGTCACTGTGCCGGCCACCCGGTCCCAGACCAGGCGGGGGCGTAACTCCGCAAACTCCTCGCTGGGGTAGCGGCCGGCGAGCATGTCCAGCACTGCCGTCAGGACACGCTCGGAGAGGCCGTCGAATGACGCCGCCCGGCGCACCAAGGCTGCGAGTTCATGGACGTCCCAGGTCTCCTGCGCACACATGGCCACGATCTGCTGGGCGAGCACGTCCAAGGGGTTAGTGGGGACGTGCACCGCTTCGATCGCTCCCGCCCGCGCGCGGACCGCGGTGGTGGCCGCCGCGAGGAGGTCACCTCGATGGGTGGGGAGCACCACACCGTGGGAAAGGGCTCCGACATGGTGTCCGGCTCGTCCGATCCGCTGCAGGGCGCTGGCCACAGACGGTGGCGCACCCACCTGAACCACCAGGTCGACGGCGCCCATGTCGATCCCGAGTTCGAGAGAGCTGGTGGCTACCACCGCCGGCAGCGTCCCGTTCTTCAGAGCCGTCTCCGTGGCTGTGCGTTCGTCGCGGCTCATAGACCCGTGATGCGGTCGGGCGATGATCGCCTCCGCGGGCAGTTCCGGGGACCGAGGCAGTGAGGTGCCGGATTGAGCGGGAATCTCTGCGGCCCACGCCGATCCCGGATCGAGATCGCTGCCGAGGCCCAGGCGTTCGGCGTAGCACTCGTTGATCCGCGCTGCGAGGCGCTCGGCACCGCGGCGAGAGTTCGTAAACACGATCGTCGAGGTGTGGCTCGTGATGAGGTCCACCACGCGTTCGGTCACATGCGGCCAGATCGATCCGCGGTCCGTTGCGGAGCCCCCTGACGGTGCCGGGCGGGTGCGTCCCTCGGGCACCATCCCGGCCGCGTCACCGCTGAGGTCGGGCTCGATGGAGTGTGCGTCAGTTCCGGCCGAAGCAGACGCACCGGCACCTCCGGAGGCACCGGAACTGTCGGTGCCGGTACTGCTGAAAGCATCGGAAGCTTCAGCACCGACGTCCCTGGAAGCACCCGCAGCACCCGCAGTGGCTGCGGTACCGGTAGCACCGATGACGCGAGTGGACCCAGGGAGGTCGGCGAGATCTGGTACGGGGACCACCACATCCACCTGGAGCTGTTTGGCTACTCGAGGCTGGACGGTACGAACAGGCCGGCCGCCGTCATCGATCGATCGCATACCGCACAAGTAGGTGGCTACTGCTTCGGCGGGCCGGACAGTGGCTGAGAGCCCGATCCGCTGCGCTGGCCGCTCAAGGAGTGCGTCGAGGCGCTCCAAGGAGAGCGCCAGATGCGCACCTCGCTTGTTTCCCGCGAGAGCGTGCACCTCATCGACGATCACGGCCTCCACGCCCCGCAGGCCCTCTCGCGCGGATGAGGTGAGCATGAGGAACAGTGACTCCGGCGTGGTAATCAGGATGTCCGGTGGTTTGGTCGCGAACGAACGGCGTTCCGCGGCCGGGGTGTCACCGGTGCGAACACCCACCTGCACATCGTTGACCGACGTGCCGGACGCCGTCGCCGCCTGCGTGACGCCGACGAGCGGGGAGCGCAGGTTCCGTTCGACGTCTGCCGCCAACGCCTTCAGTGGGGAGACGTACAACACCCGACATCGGCGTGCCCGCTCGCTCGGCTGCTCCTCGGTGAGCAGCCTGTCCAAGGCGGAGAGGAAGGCGGCAAGGGTCTTGCCTGAGCCGGTGGGGGCCACGACGAGCGCGTGCTCCCCGGAGGCGATTGCCTCCCATGCACCGATCTGGGCGTCGGTGGGTGCTTCGAAGGCACGGCTGAACCAGGTGCGGGTCGGTTCGCTGAACCGTGTGAGTACAGCCGATGTGGTCACGCAGCCATTGTGCCGTGACGTACTGACATCGGTCGGACCGGTGCGCACGTGAACCGCGAGTCAGGTGCGAGGTGGTGCCCAGGTCTCGCCGTAGGGTAGTTGGGTGAAGCACTCCGAGTTCCGAGTCGCGATGGATGACATCTTCGGTGCGTATGCCCCCTCGCTCGCTGAGGACCTCGTGCTGGCGCCGCTGGGCAGCCGGACCGCAAACCAGGCGCTCGCGGATGGGGAATCGCCCGGTGCAGTGTGGGCGGCGATCTGTGAGGTGAACGAGCTGCCCGAGTCAGTGCGGTGGCACCACCGGCAGGCCGAGCACAAGCGTTGAGCGCTTCGACCGCGCAGCTCAGCCCAGTGACTGGTTTCGTCGATCAGCTGAGCGGTCCGGCCGTTGTCCGGGCCAGGACCTGATCCTGCGGCTTAGAACGGCGGACCGGGATCGCAGTCGTCCATGCTTGCCATCGGGGCATCACCCGCTCCGATCGTTCGCGCAGCGGTTGCCGCCGTCTCCAGCGCATCCCTTCGCACGGTCTGGCTTTCCCGTGGGCCACGGTCGGTCGGCCCCGGCAGGATGGTGGCCCTCGGAGGCCCGCAGTGACTGAGCAGGACCGTGGAGCCGTCGCGTTCACGCCGGTACCGATGTCCGCTGGGAGTGCGCCACTCGAAGATGCCCGGCTCCACCTGCTCCACGGTGAAATTGCCGTGAGTTTTGAGCAGATGGTCACGGATGCACAGCGATCCGAGGTTGGTCACGCCCGTGCTTCCTCCACTGACATGTCGCTGTGGGTCACGCCATTCCCTGGTGTGATCGCGCTGGCACGAGCTGGATCGATGGCCGCAGCCCGGTCGTACGCACATGGGGTCACGGGCACGCACATGCTCTGCGATCGCTGATGTGGGCCGATATCGGGTTCGGCCCACATCCAGGACCGCTCCGGTGACCGGATCGGTGACCACCCGCTGCCATACGCCGCCTGTTGCCAGCGCACGGGCCGTCGTCGGGGTAATCGGGCCGTACCCGCTCAGCGTGGGCGCAGAACCGATCGACCGCTCTGATGCGCTGCGTCCTTCGGCCCTGGCTTGCGCGACCTGGGGTGCGGCAGAGTCGCGTGTCCTACTGTTCGCACCTGTGGCCGCGACCGGCTCTACCGCCGGAGGTACGAGATCGCTCAGACTCACCTGAACGTGGATCTCTGGGCGCCGCCCGTTCTCAGGCGCGAGTGGGCTCAATCTCGGCCGGGCCGAGGTGACCGGTGGCCAGGGCGTGCCCGCCCAGGGTTGCGAGGCAGGTCTACCTAGGGCATCCGCGCACGAGAGGTGTGTTGCTTGTTCAGACCGGCGGCGATGACCCCTCCCGTCACCGCCGCCGGTGCTTGTAGACCGACTCAGTCGGTGGCTGTTTCTTCAGGAGAGCTCTCCTGGTCCGACGGCGCGGACTCTTGGGAGCCGCCGTCCGGGTCGCCCGATGTCTGCGGAACCGCGCCGGAGTCGTTCTCCGGCTCTCCTCCGGCTTCCGGCAACGGGAAGAGCGAGGGCGCGGGCCATTGCGGCTGCCTCACTTCGTTCTCGTCCCAGCTCCAGGAGCCGTCCGCCTCCAGGGTGAGTTGTGACGGTGAGATCGTGCTGTACGGGAAGACGTTCAGCGCGGCACTGTCCTGCAATGCCGCGAGGGGGACGCCTGAGATCGGAGTTCCGGCTTCATCGTCCTGCCAGGTCTCCCAGTCACCCCCCTCAGGTTGGAGGATGATCGGATTTCCCTCGGAGTCCACCAGCCGCACGTTCTCCAGCGGTTGACCGTCTGCGTCATAGGCGAAGAGGTTGTCGACACGAGTTCCGTCGGCATAGACCCCCGACGCAGGGGCGGTCGTATCGCGGGAGTTGAGGCCATCGTGGTATCCGTCGCTGTATCCGGCGGCCCGCGCAGCGTCGTCGCGGTAGGACGCTTCTGCTGAGACTGCGACCACGATCGGAACGAAGAACAACAGCACCAAGAAACTGATGGCATATCCCCAACGACGTGAGTGCCGCCCCTGTCCGATCACACCACGCCCCCACTGCACGCTGAGGACGATCAACCCGATCAAGACGAACCAGAAGGCACCGTCGGGCGTCGCGTCCCACCCCTGACCGAACAGCAAACTCGCGATCATGTACACAAGCCAGCCGCGCAGTACCCACCACACCGGCCGCAGATCACGGCTCATCGGTGCGATCACCCTCAAGGCTCCGTGGCGTGAGACGAAGCCCGACCATCTCTCACCGAGCGAGCGGACGCCCTCGGCCATCGCCTGGGCGAGGGTGCGACGCCCTGAGCGGCTTGGCTCCGGTGGTGCGATACCGGCCGCGTCGCGCATCTCTGCGGCGTACGCGCCCGGATCGCCGAACCGGCGAGCCATGTCTGCCGGTGTCAGCCGCGCGAGCTCCTCAGGCGGCAACCGGTCGGCGAGTGAGTCGGTCAGGTCAGCCTCGAGGCCGCCGGTGAGCTCATCGAGGATCTCCGGCTGGAGATCGTTCAGGTGCTCGCGTACCGCACGGGCGTAGGCCCCGACGGCGTTCGTCGCCCCGGTCTCAGTGGTGTCGGTGGTCGTGGACATCAGGATGCCTCCGCCAGGTCGAGAAGATCGGTCATCGTGCGGTTGAACTCACGCCACTGCTTGGACTGAAGCTCCAATGAGGCTCGTCCTTGAGCAGTGATCCCGTAGTACTTGCGATGCGGCCCCTCCTCAGAGGGAACGACGTAACTGGTCAACGCGCCCGAGGCATAGAGGCGCCGTAGTGTGCCGTACACCGAGGCGTCACCGACCTCGGTGAGTCCACTGGCGCGTAGACGCCTCAGCACGTCATAGCCGTATCCGTCTTCGCGAGAGATCACGGCGAGCACTGCGACGTCGAGCACTCCTCTCAGCAGTTGTGTGGTGTCCATCTGAGCCCCTTCGTTGGTGGGGAGCGCGCCCGCTTCCCAGGTGATTCCCCGTTTGTTGTTCGCACACTACAACGCGTAGCGGAGTACTGCGCGAAGAACTAGGCGTAATCGTTCGGCGTGTCGGGCGCGCCGGTCCTGGCATAGAACAACTGTTCGCCTACTCTGTACACAGACGTAAGGACGGTGCGCCGTCGTCCACACCCAGTGGCCGAGGCAAAATCCGGATGTCGGTGGTCGGACATAGCCTGCGTTCGAGGTTGCCGCCCGGAGAGGGCGGGTCCCTGAAAAGACCGGCCCCATCCGAGAACGAGGCGGATCACCGCCTACCAGACGAAGAAGGTGAACCATGGCTGCTCCAGTGGCAGATCGCAGCAAGGCACTCGATGCCGCGCTTGCGCAGATCGATCGAAACTTCGGCAAGGGTTCGGTGATGCGCCTCGGGGACGACACGCGCCCTCCGGTCGCGGTCATCCCCACGGGATCCATTGCGCTCGACGTTGCCCTCGGCGTCGGCGGATTGCCGCGCGGACGCGTCATCGAGATCTACGGACCGGAATCCTCCGGTAAGACCACGGTGGCCCTGCATGCCGTGGCGAATGCGCAGAAGAACGGCGGGATCGCCGCCTTCATCGACGCCGAGCACGCGCTCGACCCGGAGTATGCGAAGAAGCTCGGTGTGGACACCGACGCGCTGCTGGTCTCCCAGCCGGACACCGGCGAGCAGGCCCTGGAGATCATGGACATGCTGATCCGTTCCGGCGCGTTGGATATCGTCGTGATCGACTCCGTGGCGGCGCTCGTGCCGAAGGCGGAGATCGAGGGCGAGATGGGCGACAGCCACGTCGGCCTGCAGGCCCGGTTGATGTCGCAGGCATTGCGCAAGATCACCGGTGCGTTGAGCTCCTCGGGCACCACGGCGATCTTCATCAACCAGCTCCGCGAGAAGATCGGTGTGTTCTTCGGCTCACCGGAGACGACCACGGGCGGTAAGGCCCTCAAGTTCTACTCCTCGGTACGTATCGACGTGCGCCGGATCGAGACCCTCAAGGAGGGCACCGACTCGGTGGGTAACCGCACCCGCGCGAAGATCGTGAAGAACAAGATGGCCCCGCCGTTCAAGCAGGCCGAGTTCGACATCATCTACGGCGTGGGAATCTCTCGCGAGGGCAGCCTGATCGACCTTGGTGTGGAGAACGGCATCGTGCGCAAGTCCGGTGCCTGGTACACCTACGAAGGTGACCAGCTCGGACAGGGTAAGGAGAATTCTCGCCGGTTCCTCAAGGACAACCCCGAGTTGGCCGTGGAGATCGAGGAGAAGATCAAGACCAAGCTTGGCATCGGCGTGAAGCTGGAGGCCGTTCCGGAGGCTGGCGAGGCCGCGGAGGCAGTCGACTTCTAAGTCCCGAGGTGCCGCTCCGGCGGGCAGGCTGCTGCATCAACCCGCACCGCCGTCGGATCCCGACGGCGGTGCGGTCGTTTCGAGGCTGCGCCTGTCACAGAGGTGGTCGAGGCAGGCGAGTGAGGTGGAAGAACGATGAAGAGCGCTCGACGGCGACCCTCCCGCGTGCAGGAGCCGCCTGAGACGGGTGCGGCTGCTGAGGACGCCGAGCCGGACCCGGAGCAGGTGGCGCGCACCATCGCGCTGCGCAAACTGAACGCCGCACCGCAGTCGCGTGCGCAACTGGCCGAGGCGATGGCGAAGCGAGACGTGCCGGAGCCGATCATCGAGAAAGTGCTCGACCGGTTCACCGAGGTGGGGCTCGTTGATGACGTGGCCTATGCCGAGATGCTGGTGCGCAGCAAGCACAACGAGCGTGGGTTGGCCCGGCGAGCCCTGGCACAGGAGTTGCGCCGCAAGGGGATCGAGGGCGACGTGGCCGATGGCGCGCTGGAGGCCGTGCAGCCCGAGGACGAGCACGAGCGTGCGCGCGAACTCGTCAGGCGTAAGGCCCGGAGCACCCAGGGATTGGAGCACCAGAAGCGGCGACGACGCCTGGTGAGCATGCTCGCCCGGAAGGGGTACGGGCCGGGGGTGGCGCTCAGCGCCGTGGACGAGGTGCTGGCTGAGGATAGCGAGATTCCAGCCCTCGACGAACTCGATGCGCGGTCCTCCGACGGTCCAGGAGAGTTCTTGGATGCACCGTGACTGGGGGTTGGGCGCGGGACGTGCAAGACAAGGCTCAGCTGCCCGTTGCCTCACCTCGGGTATCCGCTACACCGGCCATTCCGGTCGTGATGCCGACGCCGGGTGCTTGCTTGCCGGCAGCGCCCGATCGACCGCCGATCCGCCGGGCCAGACGCCCAGCCGCGAACGACAACACGATATTGATCACGATGAACATCACGGCTGCGACGAAGAATGCCTGCAGGATGGGAAACGGAGCGTTCGACCCGATCAACCGAGCCGAGCGAAGAAGCTCGGGGTAGGTAATGATGTACCCGAGCGCGGTGTCCTTGAGGATCACCACGAATTGGCTGATCAGCGAGGGCAGCATGGCGATCAGCGCCTGGGGAAGTTCGATCGACCGCAGTGACTGGCCCCGGGTCATCCCGATCGCGAGTGCCGCTTCGCCCTGGCCCTTGGCCAACCCATGCACACCGGACCGAACGAGTTCGGCAATGACGGAGCCATTGTACAAGGTGAGTCCCACAATCACACCGAAGAGGGGCGCGTCTTCTGGAGGGACGTTTAAGACAAGCGCTGCTATGAACCACCCGGCGATCATCATGATGAGCACGGGGACGGCTCGGAAGAACTCTACGATGACGCTGCAGAATCCTCGGATTAGCGCGTTCGACGCGAGCCGTCCCACACCGAACAGCAAGCCGAATATCATCGCGAGCACGATCGCGTAGGCGGCCGCAATCAGCGTGTTCTGAAGGCCGGGTAGGAAATAGAACTCCCAGGTATCGGCCTCGACCATGACGGCCCACTTGGCTGGGTCGAACTGCTCCTTCTCGGCCATCTGAACGATCACCCAGGCGAGTACGCCGAGGACGAAGACGGTACCGACGACGTTTCCGACGGCGATATTGCGACGGCCCTTGGGTCCCGGCGAATCGAACAGAACTGCTTGTGCACTCATCGGGACACCGCCAGACGCCGGGAGAGGTAGGTAGTGATCAGGCCGACAGGGACAACGATGATCACGAAACCCACGGCGATCGTAAGGAAGATTGGTACGACGTAGTTCGCGTCGTTCTCGATCATTGTCCGCATCATCACGGAGACCTCGGGGACCGACGCCGCCGCCGCCACGGTACTGTTCTTGATCAGCGCGATGAGTGTATTGCCGAGTGGGGCTATCGCACCACGGAACGCCTGGGGCAGGATCACCAGGCGCGCTGCGGGTAAGAACGAGAGCCCGATTGCCCGAGCCGCTTCGGCCTGGCCCACCGGCACAGTGTTCACCCCCGACCGGATCGACTCGGTCACGAACGATGCGTGGTAGATGGTCAGCGCAAGGACTGCCAGCCAGAAGAAGTTCGTTGCGAAGTCATCCGAGAACTGGAGACCCAACTGTGGCCACAGGACGAGGATGCCTGAGGCCATGACGATGGTCAGTGGAGTGTTCCGGACGAGGTTCACGTAGCCCGCACCGGCCATCCGTAATGATGCGATCGGTGAGATACGCATCATCGCCAGGAAGGTCCCGAGCATGAACGCAAACAGCGCCGCGAAGAAGGTCAGTTTCAGGTTGACCCAGTAAGCGCCCGCGATGTCGTAGTTAGAGAGCACCTCGAGGAAGTCGCTCACTGACACACCACCTTCACCACTTCCGGCCCCGTCACGGCAGGGCGATCAGAACGTTGCTCGGAGGCGTGGTGGCGAGGCCGCAACCTCGCCACCACGCGTCATCGAAATCAGGAGGCGCAGCCGCGCATCTCGGGCGGGTTCAGTTCGGCGTTCGGCGTGTACCCGGTGCCTTCTGTATTCGCCTCGACAGCAGCTTCCCACGAGCCGTCGTCGATCATCGCCTGGATCGCGGCGTTGATGTCCTCGCACATGTCGGAGCCGTCAGGAAGGCCCACACCGTAGTTCTCCTCTGAGAACGGACTTCCCACCACTTGCAGCGCGCCACTGCCTTCGGCAGCGGCAAGGCCGGCCAAGATGATGTCGTCGGTGGTCACGGCGTCCACCTGACCGCCGGTGAGGAATTGGATGCACTCTGAATAGCCGGGCTGCTCGATGAGGTTGGCACCGGCTGCGTACTCATCCACGACGCGCTGCGCGGATGTGGACCCTGAAACGGAGCACAGATCGAGCCCATCCAGCGATTCGGGACCAGTGATCGTGCCCTCATCCTCGGATCGGATGAGCAGATCTTGACCAGCCACGAAGTACGGCCCAGCGAAGTCGACTGCCTCGTCCCGCTCGTCCGTGATGGAATAGGTCGCGAAGATCATATCCACCTGACCGTTCTGGAGCATCGTCTCGCGCTGCGCGGACGGTGCCTCCACGAACTCGATCTGGTCGGCGGAGTAGCCCAGCTGTTCCGTCACATAGAGGGCGACATCCACGTCGAAGCCGGTGTAGTCGCCGCCGTCCTGGAAGCCGAGACCGGGCTGGTCGAACTTGATGCCGATCCGCAGGCCCTCGCCAGCGTCGGCACCACCGTCCCCTTCGTCGGTCATCTCCTCACCGCCGGTGTTGCCAGTGTCGTCTGTCTCCCCGGGGTCGGCTGTGCTACAGGCTGTCAGGGTGAGCGCCCCCACGGCAGCAAAGGCCGCCAGCGCTACTCGTGTGCTCTTCATGATTCTCCTTCGGGTTGTGCGGGAGTGGTTCGCCGGGCCGTGAGGGTTCCTCGACGGCTCGGTATACATCAGTGCGCCAGGATCTTTCCGAGGAAGTCCTGGGCACGGTGGGTCTGCGGGTTGGTGAAGAACGTCTCCGGGTCGGCCTCCTCCACGATCTGCCCTTCAGCCATGAAGATCACCCGGTCCGCGGCCTTGCGGGCGAAGCCCATCTCGTGGGTGACCACCACCATGGTCATCCCCTCCTTCGCGAGGGCGACCATGGTGTCGAGTACCTCGTTCACCATCTCTGGGTCCAGGGCGGAGGTCGGCTCGTCGAACAGCAGCACCTTGGGCTCCATCGCCAATGCGCGGGCGATTGCGACCCGCTGCTGCTGACCACCGGAGAGCTGAGCGGGCAACTTCGCGGCCTGGTTCGCCACTCCGACGCGTTCGAGGAGTTCCATCGCGCGCTTCTTCGCTATGGCGGGCTTGACCCCCTTCACCTTGATCGGCCCAAGCGTGACGTTCTCGAGGATCGACTTGTGTGCGAACAGGTTGAAGGACTGGAACACCATCCCGACGTCGGCGCGCAACCGGGCCAGCGTCTTGCCCTCGTCCGGCAACGGCACACCATCGAGTGTGATCGATCCGGAGTCAATCGGCTCAAGACGATTGACGGCGCGGCACAAGGTGGACTTCCCCGAACCGGAGGGGCCGATCACCACCAGCACTTCACCCCGGTGCACGGTCACGTTGATGTCCTTCAGCACGTGTAGATCGCCGAAGTACTTGTTCACGTTCTCCAACACCACGAGCGGTTCGCCGGAGTGCGCAGGGATCTCACCCTCGGGTGTGACGGGCGTCACGGAACTGTCGGTCATAGACGCAACCTAACCTTTCTGCGTTTCCAGAGCGAGGCAGTCGAGTCACAGTACGGAAACGATCCGTTCATCTGGCATCTCATCCCCACCCGGGCTCACTGTGCCCCGGGCCCGCTCGAACTGCGAGGTTGACGGATGCACACCGTAGAATCTGCCTGCGTGAGCACCGACTTCGCTGGACCCCGCACCTACATGGTGCGCACGCTCGGCTGCCAGATGAACGTGCACGACTCCGAACGGATGGCTGGCCTGCTCGAAGATGCCGGTTACGTAGCAGCCCAGACCCGTGGCGCAGGCTCCCTGATGGCCGAAGCCGCGGGCGCCGACGTCGTCGTGATCAACACCTGCGCCGTCCGGGAGAACGCCTCGGACCGCCTCTATGGAAACCTGGGCCAACTCGCCAGCCTGAAGAAGGAGAACCCGAACCTGCAGATCGCCGTCGGGGGGTGCCTGGCCCAGCAGGACAAGGGCGGCATTGTGGACCGTGCCCCCTTCGTGGATGTCGTCTTCGGCACGCACAACATCGATGTGCTGCCCGCGATGCTGGAGCGCGCCCGGCACAACGATGCCGCGCAAGTGGAGATCGAGGAGGCACTCAAGGTCTTCCCGTCCACGTTGCCCACCCGCCGTGAGAGTGCCTACGCAGCGTGGGTGTCCATCTCGGTGGGTTGCAACAACACGTGCACCTTCTGCATCGTGCCCCACCTGCGCGGTAAGGAACGCGATCGCCGCCCCGGCGAGGTCCTCGCTGAGGTGGAGGCCGTGGTCGCGCAGGGCGCCATCGAGGTGACCCTGCTCGGCCAGAACGTGAACTCCTACGGGGTGGGATTCGGCGACCGCGGCGCCTTCGCCAAGTTGCTCCGGGCCACGGGCCGGATCGATGGTCTGGAGCGCGTCCGATTCACCTCCCCGCACCCCGCTGCGTTCACCGATGACGTGATCGAGGCGATGGCACAAACACCGTCCGTGATGCCGCAACTCCACATGCCGCTACAGTCCGGATCCGATCGGATCCTGCGTGCGATGCGCCGTTCGTACCGCAGCGCGAAGTTCCTCGGCATCCTCGATCGGGTCCGTGAGCAGATCCCGCACGCCGCCATCACCACCGACATCATCGTCGGGTTCCCGGGGGAGACCGAGGAGGACTTCCAGGCCACCCTCGACGTGGTCGAAGCCTCTCGCTTCTCCAGCGCCTTCACGTTCCAGTACTCCCCGCGCCCGGGCACCCCGGCTGCCGAGCTGCCTGATCAGGTGCCGCAGGACGTTGTGGCCGAACGGTACGCGCGGCTGGCCGCACTCCAAGATCGCATCTCCGAAGAGGAGAACGCGACGCAGGTGGGCCGCACGCTCGATGTGCTGATCGCCGAGAGCGAAGGGCGTAAGGACACCACCACGCAGCGCCTATCCGGCCGAGCCGAAGACAACCGGCTTGTCCACGTGGGTCTGCCGGAGCACATCGCAGCCCTTCCTGAGACGGAGCGCCCCCGGCCGGGCGACATGGTCACCGCCACCATCACCCGCTCCGCTCCGTATCACCTGATCGCCGACTCCGGCCTCGACGGCGGTACGTTCGCCGTCCGTCGCACCCGCGCGGGGGACGCCTGGCAGGCCCGCCGCGAAGGTGGCCACTCCCATGCCACCCCCGCCGACGGCGCAGCTGCAGCAGGCAGTCCGGTCACCCTCGGTATGCCCTCGCTCCGGCGCTGAGTGGTGCCCGCTGTGCCTACGCCTGAAGGCGAGCCCGATCAACCCCCGGTAGTGGCCGTCGTCGGACCTACGGCCACCGGTAAGTCCGATCTCGCCCTCGACCTCGCTGAGCAGTTGAACGCCGAGATCATCAACGCCGACGCCATGCAGTTCTACCGCGGTATGGACATCGGCACCGCGAAGCTCCCGGTGCACGAGCGCCGAGGCATCGAGCACCACCAGCTCGATGTGCTCGAGGTGACTGAAGAAGCGAGCGTGGCGACCTACCAAGCCTTTGCCCGGGCTGACATCGAGGCGTGCCGCGAGCGTGGCCACGCCGTGGTGGTGGTCGGCGGCTCCGGACTGTACGTACGCGCGCTCCTGGACCGGATCGACTTTCCCGGCACCGATCCCGAGGTGCGCACCGCGTGGGAGGAGCGTGCCGCTGAGGACGGGCCGGGCGTTCTGCACGAGGAGCTCACCCGCCGTGATCCGGAGGCCGCCGCCCGCATCGACCGCGCCAACACCCGCCGCATCGTCCGTGCACTCGAGGTCATCGAGATCACCGGCCGCCCGTTTTCCGCCAACCTGCCCGACCACACCTATGCGATTCCGGCGGTGCAGATCGGCCTTGATCTGGCTGACGAGGAACTGGATGCCCGGATCGATCAGCGTGCGCGGCGGATGTTCGCCGGCGGTCTGGCAGCCGAGACCGAGCTCCTGCTCGAGGAGGGCCTCGAGGATGGACGCACGGCCTCGCGCGCCGTCGGATACGCACAAGCCATCGCCTGGATTCACGACGAGATCACCGAGGCGGAGGCGATCGAGAGTACGGCACTGGCCACCCGGCAGCTCGCCCGCAGGCAGCGCAAATGGTTCCGCCGTGACCCGCGCATCACGTGGCTCTCGGCGTCCGATCCTGACGACGGGCCCGACCTCCTCACTCGGGCACGTAGGCTCGTGGGGTGAGCGAGATGAGCACCCCGCCCGAGCGCGCCGTCCAGGCCTCCGCGCCGACCCTGCCGACGACTCTGATCAAGGGGCACGGCACCGGCAACGACTTCCTGCTCTGGGCTGACCCCGATGGCTTGCACGACCTCACGCAGGCGCAGGTGGCCTCCCTCACCGACCGGCACATCGGCATCGGCGCCGACGGCGTGATCCGCGCGGTGCCCGCCACTCACGCCGAGGAGTCACTCGCTAAGGCCGCGGACGAAGCCGGCGCCATCTGGTTCATGGACTACCGCAACGCTGACGGCTCCCTCGCCGAGATGTGCGGTAACGGCATCCGCGTGTTCACTGCGTTCTTGCGGCAGGAGGGCCTGATCGACCTGCCCGACGGTGCCACGATCCCGGTGGCAACCCGCGCCGGGGTGCTGCAGGTGCGCCGCGAAGGCGAGGACTACGCCGTCGATATGGGCGTGTGGACGGCACCCGGTGGGCCAGAGGCGCTCAGCGAAGGCTTCGACGTCTCTGTGGTGGTGCACGGTCTGTCCGAACAACGACCGGGCCTGCGCCTGGAGCTGCCGAACCCGCACACCGTGGTCGCGGTGGAAGCCCCCGAGGAGCTCGACGAACTGGATCTCTCCCATCCGCCCGGGGTCGACCCGGCACCCGAGCACGGCACCAATGTGGAGTTCGTGATGCCGCTCGGCGAGCGGGAGATCGAAGAGATCGATACTGACGGCACACTCCTCGGCACTCGCCGCATCGGTGTGGTGCGGATGCGGGTGCACGAGCGGGGCGTGGGGGAGACGCTCTCCTGCGGGACCGGTGCCTGCGCGGCGGCGCTCGCCGTGCGGACCTGGTTCGGTAGCGGGGCGCCGGATGAGTGGCAGGTGCTGGTGCCCGGGGGCGCGCTCCGGGTGCGCATGCTGCCTGAACAGCATGTGGAACTCGCCGGTCCGGCTGAACTGGTGGGTCAGGTCACGCTGCTCTGACAGCGCATGCTCGCCACGACGGGCCACTTTGCCCACAGGCACTCTGCCCACACGTCCTAAGCGCCGGTGACCTGCAGCACCCGGTAGCCCTTCACGCTGGTCAGCCGCACCACGTCCAGCTCTAGGGTCTCGGCGATCCAACGGTGCAACGAGTCCGACCCCAGGTGCTTTTGCACCACCACGTGCGCCTGCGCGCCGGGTCGCACCCTCGGTAGCCAGGTCTGCAGAATCTCGTGCAGGGCCGCCTTGCCGATCCGGATCGGCGGATTCGACCACAGGGCATCCAACCGAAGCTCTGGTTCCGCGGCCAGAAGCGCGGCCGGCTGCCACGCCTCCACGTGATCCAGTCCCGCTGCTGCCGCGTTCTCGCGCGTGAGCTCCAGGGCGCGTTCGTTCACGTCCACTGCGAGCACCCGGGCGCTGGAGCTGGCCTGTGCGAGGGCCAAGGCGATCGGCCCCCAGCCGCAGCCCAGGTCGAGCAGATTTCCCGACGGCGGAGGCTCGCCCACGGCGTCGAGGAGCACGGTGGTGCCGGGGTCGAGGCGGTCGCCCGAGAACACGCCACGGTCCACCTGCACAGTGACGGGCGTGCCGCGAAGCGTCACGGTGAGTGTCCGCCGTCGCCCGGGTCCCTCCGGTGAGGAGAAGTAGTGACTCACGGTCGCCCACCCTAGCCCCAGCCCCACCCCGCGAGTGCGGTGTATCTCGCTCACCTGCTGAGATATAGGCGAGATGCCGCGCACTCGGCGTGGCACGAGTGCGGCATGTGCTCTGGGTGAAATCCCTTGGCGCTCTCCCGGCCGCATGGGATCGTAGACCATCATTGCGCCCACGAGAGGACACCATGACCGTACCTTCCGCCCGTACGACGCCCGACGAGCCCGAGCCCTCCACCGAGGATCGCGCACAGGACGTCGTCGCCCGAATCCTGGCGAGGGCGGGGACGGCCATCCAGGCTGGAGATGACGAACACGCCAGCCACCACGGCGACCAACTGGACCTGGACGAACGGGCCGCGCTGCGCCGGGTCGGCGGGCTCTCCACCGAGCTTGAGGATGTCACTGAGGTCGAGTACCGGCAGTTGCGCCTCGAGCGGGTCGTGCTGGTCGGCCTGTGGACCCGCGGCACCGCTGAGACCGCCGAAGTCTCCCTCCGCGAACTCGCCGCGCTCGCCGAAACCGCCGGTTCGGAGGTACTGGACGGCCTGCTGCAGCGCCGCTCCGCCCCTGACCCAGGCACCTACATCGGCTCCGGTAAAGCTGCCGAGCTCGCCGATGTGGTGAAGAGCACCGGTGCGGACACGGTGATCGTGGACTCCGAACTCGCACCTTCGCAGCGGCGCGCGCTGGAGGATGTGATCAAGGTCAAGGTGATCGATCGGACCGCGCTGATCCTGGACATCTTCGCCCAGCACGCCAAGTCTCGCGAGGGCAAGGCACAGGTAGAGCTCGCCCAGCTCGAGTACCTGCTCCCGCGTTTGCGCGGCTGGGGCGAGTCGATGTCCCGCCAAGCCGGTGGTCGCGCCGCCGGCGGTGAGGGAATCGGCTCGCGTGGTCCCGGTGAAACCAAGATCGAGCTGGACCGGCGCAGGATTCGTACCCGGATGGCCAAGTTGCGCCGTCAGATCTCCCAGATGGCTCCCGGCCGTGCTGCCCGCCGCAGTTCGCGCCGCACCGGTGCTGTGCCGTCCGTGGCCATCGCCGGATACACCAACGCCGGGAAGTCCTCGCTGCTGAACCGCCTCACAGGCGCGGGCGTGCTCGTGCAGAACGCTCTGTTCGCCACGCTGGACCCCACCGTCCGCCGGGCTGAGACCCAAGATGGACGCCTTTACACCCTGGCCGACACGGTCGGTTTCGTGCGCAACCTTCCCACTCAGCTGGTCGAGGCCTTCCGATCCACCCTCGAGGAGGTGGGCGAGTCCGATGTGCTCCTGCATGTCGTGGACGCGTCCCATCCCGATCCCGAGGGTCAGCTCACCGCCGTTCGGGACGTGCTGCGCGAGATCGAGGGAGTCAAGGACATCCCCGAGATCATCGCCCTGAACAAGGCCGACCTCGCCGAAGCCGAGACGATCGCCCGGCTCCGCACCCGCGAACCGGGCGCGATCGTCGTCTCGGCGAAGACTGGCGCAGGCGTGGCCGAGTTGCAGGCGCGTATCGCCGATCTGCTCCCTCGCCCGGCTGTCGACGTGGACCTCATGGTGCCCTACTCCCGCGGAGACCTGCTGCACCGGGCACACACCACCGGCGAGGTGATCACCATCGAGCATCTGGACGAGGGGACCCACCTCGTGGCCCGCGTGGACGAGGCGCTCGCGAATGACCTCGGCGCCACGGAGCACCGCCGATCCGGTTAAGGGCCCGCGGGCACTCGATCGAGATCTGCCACACCGGTCGAGACCTGCCGCACGACCAGCCCGCCGTCCTGCGTGAGGGCGGACGTCAGGTCGTCCTCGACGCGGCAAGAGTCCAGAATCGTGCCCCAGACGTCCACAGGCCGGCCGGTCGCTGCCGCTGACGCCGTGGAGGACGCGCTAACGTCGTCTGGTGCCTGCTGATGCCACCCCCGCTACCGACGCGGCCGACCATCCGATCGATGATGTTCTCGACGCCGTGGTGGCCTCGATGGGAGGCTCGCGCCGCGAGGGACAGCACCAGATGGCCCGGACCGTTGCCGACACCCTCGACGACGGAGCGCACCTGCTGGTGCAGGCCGGCACTGGCACGGGGAAGTCGCTCGCGTACCTGGTGCCCACGCTCATGCACGCCGTCACGCGTGGGCAGCGAGCGATCGTTTCCACCGCCACCCTCGCCCTGCAGCGTCAGGTGATCGGGCATGATCTTCCACTGGTGGCGGACATCCTCGCCGAACGCCTCCCTCGTCCACCCGAGGTGGCCCTGCTCAAGGGATGGCACAACTATGTGTGCAAACACAAGGTCGCCGGCGGCTACCCGCCCGACGACGAAGGCACGCTGTTCTCCGCGAGCGAGGCTGCGCCCTCGGCGGCGGAGGACCACCCGGGCGAGCAGGCCGCCGACGCATCCCTCGGCGCCCAGGTGGTGCGGCTGCGGGAATGGGCAGAAGAGACCGACACCGGAGACAGGGACGATCTCGTCCCTGGAGTCAGCGACCGCGCCTGGCGGCAGGTCTCGATCACCTCGATGGAATGCCTCGGCCAGAAGTGTCCGCTCCTAGCCGAGTGCTATCCCGAACGGGCCCGGGCCACGGCGCGCGAGGCGGACCTGGTGGTGACCAACCATGCCATGCTCGGTATTGCCGCCTCCGGATCGCCGAAAGTGCTCCCCGAGCACGAGATCCTGCTGGTGGACGAGGCGCACGAACTGACCGACCGCGTCACCGCTCAGGCCACGGTGGAACTCTCCGCCGCGGTCGTGGAACGGACCGCCCGGATCGCCCGCCGCCACGGTGGTGTCAGCCTGGCCGCGATGGATGACGCGGCCGCCGAACTGCGCACCCTTCTCATGCAGGTTCCCGAAGGTCGGCTCCGGACCGGGCTGCCCGAGGAACTCACCGCCGCGGTCCGCACCATCGCCGGCGCTGCCCGCGAGGGAATGAGCGCAATGAAGGGCGAGAACAAGGCCGGCGGCGAGGCTGGCGGGATGACGATGGCCAAGAGCGCCCTGCTGGTGCTCTTCGAGGTGGCCGATCGGCTGCTCTCGGACCGCGTGCAGGAGAACGTGGACGTGCTCTGGTGCGAACGCGGGCGCCGCCCTGGCGAAGGTTCACGATTGATGGTGGCGCCCTTGAATGTGGCCGGCCCGATCGTCGGAGAGTTGCTCGCTGGGCGCTCAGCCATTCTCACCTCGGCGACGCTCACGCTCGGCGGCACCTTCGACGCCACGGCCGGGGCGCTCGGCCTGGCTGCGGGCGCCTATCGCTCGGAGATCGTCTCCTCACCCTTCGACTACGGCCGGCAAGGAATCCTCTATGTGGCCAAGCACCTGCCTCCACCAGGCCGGGACGGGACTGACGACCAAGTGCTCGACGAGATCGCCGACCTCGTGAGCGCCGCCGGGGGTGGCACCCTGGGCCTGTTCTCCTCCCGGCGCGGCGCACAGGCGGCCGCGGAGGCGATGCGGGAGCGATTGGACACTCCGGTGTTGCTGCAGGGCGACGATGTGCTGCCGACGTTGGTGCGGGAGTTCGCGGCCGATCCGACCGCCTCACTTTTCGGCACCCTCTCCCTGTGGCAGGGCGTCGATGTGCCTGGACAGTCCTGCCGGCTCGTGCTGATTGATCGTATTCCGTTCCCACGCCCCGATGATCCGATCAAGGCTGCGCGGACCGAGGCGGTTGGCAAAGCTGGTGGGAACGGGTTCATGGCCATCTCCGCCACGCATGCGGCGCTGTTGCTGGCGCAGGGCGCCGGCCGATTGATCCGGTCCACGACCGACCGGGGAGTGGTCGCGGTGCTCGACCCGCGGTTGCGGACCGCGCGCTACGGCACCTTCCTCGCCGCGAGTCTGCCGCCCCTGTGGCCGACCACGGACGGTGAGGTAGTCCGCGCGGCCCTGCGTAGGCTGGCCGTGACAACCGAGTCCACCTCGGCCTGACTCGATCTGCACACGATGGGAGATCGGATGCCCTCACATCACGTGGACACCTTGGCGGTGGTCGGCGCCGGAGCGGTGGGCGCGACCCTCGCCTACGCGGCGCTGATCCGCGGCGTTGCGCGACGGGTGGTGCTCTATGACATTGACGGTGCGAAAGTCAGGGCGGAGGCGCTCGACCTCGCACACGGTATCGAGTTCGTCCCGATGGGCTCCGTGGAGGGTTCGGATGACATCGACATCTGCGCCGACGCTGATGTGGTGGCGGTCACCGCCGGGGCCAAACAGCGCCCGGGCCAGAGCCGGCTCGACCTCGCTGGGCACACCATCGACCTGATGCGCACCATCATGCCCGCACTTGTGCAGGTGGCGCCGCGGGCCGTCTACCTCATGGTGACCAACCCGGTCGACGTCGTCACCTATGCGGCCCTGCGCATCTCCGGTTTGCCTGACCATCAGGTGATCGGTTCGGGGACGGTGCTCGACTCGTCCCGCTTGCGCTACCTCGTGGCGTCCGAGTGCGGGGTGGCGGTGCGCAATGTGCACGCCTATGTGCTCGGTGAGCACGGGGATTCCGAGGTGCCCATCTGGAGTTCGGCGACCATTGGTGGCGCGCCCGTGGCCGACTTCGCGATTCTGGACGCCCAGGTGCGTGACCGTCTCGCTCGCGAGGTGGTGGATTCCGCCTACCGCATCATCAACGGGAAAGGTGCCACCAACTACGCCATCGGCCTTGCCAGCGCACGGATCATTCAGACGGTGCTGCGATCTGAAGGGGCGGTGCTCCCGGTGTCCAGCCTCCTGAACGACTATCTGGGGATCTCCGACGTCTGCCTCTCGGTGCCGACCGTCCTCGATCGCAGCGGGGTCACGCGCCACCTCCCGGTGCCGCTGACTGAGCGCGAGCTCGCCGGGCTGCAGGACAGCGCTGCATCGGTTCGCGAGGTAGCGCGCCGATTCGGCTTCTGATCGGGGTGGTGATCAGAGCGCGCGGAGCACGCTGACCACGCGGCCCAGGACCTCTGCGTCCGTTCCATCGATGGGGGAGTACGCATCATTGGCCGGAAGGAGCCATAGCGCGTCGGCGGTGCGCTTGAACGTCTTCACTGTCGCTTCGCCGTCGATCATGGCCGCGACGATCTCTCCGTTCTCTGCGACGGCCTGCTGACGAACGACCACCCAGTCGCCGTCACAGATAGCAGCGTCAATCATCGAGTCACCGACCACTTTGAGCAGGAAGAGCTCCCCCTCGCCGACGAGTTGGCGCGGCAGTGGGAACACGTCCTCGACGACCTGCTCTGCCAAGATCGGCCCACCGGCCGCGATCCGACCCACCACCGGGACGTAGGTGGCTGAGACGTCGGACTGCTCGCCGTCATGCATGGTGAACGTGCCCGGCTGGGCAGTGACCTCCTGAGCGTCGTCAGGGTTGATGATCTCGATCGCACGAGTCGACACCGGGTCGCGGCGCAGGTAGCCCTTCTGCTCGAGCAGGTTGAGCTGATACTTCACCGATGACGGGCTCGCCAACCCCACGGCAGCGCCAATCTCGCGCATCGTGGGCGGGTAGCCCTTCTTCTCGAGGCTGTGCTTGATCGACTTCATGATCAGGCGCTGGCGCGGGCTGAGTCCGTCCGGACCGGGGCGGTCCTTCGGATCGGTCGATTTCGCGCGGCTCATGGTGTCCTCCAAGGGGCCTCGGGCGTTGATATGACGCCAATGTCAGTGGTCGGTGGTGTGCTCTGACGTGGTGGTGCTCCCAGCCTAGAGCGAAGCGCCGCCACGTCAAAACATCTGTTCGACCAGCGTGTCGACAGTGTCGCACATGCGTGCTACTGTCAAAACAGGTGTTCGACGAACGAGTGTTCGACCCACACGTCCCATCGAGACCTGCACGTTCTTTCGAGAGGAGAGCTCAGATGAGCGCCTTGGCCCTTCCCGTTCCGGAGTTTCGCCCGAGCCCGGTGCGTCGCCGTCACCTTGTTGCCGTGCCCGACACGGTTCCTGATGTGCCCGGCCGACCAGCGGCCTCGGATCCGACCGTTCAGCCTGCGCCGGCACCTGGTGCTGCGGTCGCCTCGGTGATGAGGCCGCTGCGACTGACCGCTCGCGGTCGCGTCGTACTCTCCGTCCTTGCGCTGCTGGCCGCTGTGCTGGTCGGTTCGCTGGTGGGTATCACCTTCCCGGCGAATGAAGCACCGCCCGCCGAGGTCGGTGTCGTCACCGTTGCTGCGGGGGAGAGCCTGTGGGTGATCGCGAGTGAGGTGGCCGAGCCGGGGCAGGATGTGCGCGTGGTCATCGATCAGATCATGGCGCTGAACGGTCTCTCGGGTGCGACGGTGCACGCCGGACAGCAGCTCACGGTGCCCGCTGGGAGTTAAGCGCCTCCGCCTCGCAGCCGTGCTCGCGTGCCGTGTCGGAGTCGTCGGTGACTTTCCACTTGCGCTGCAGGCCTCTCAGTGTCTACGGTTTCCCTACATCTAGTAGTTACACCGATGTGATTGCCGCAGATATGGTGCTTGTGGCATCACTCGACGAGAGGGATCGGCGCCGAAGTGCATTGTCCGTTCTGCCGCCACGGCGATTCGCGTGTCGTGGACTCGCGGACGGCCGAGGACGGTGCGTCCATCCGCCGTCGCCGTCAGTGCCCCAACTGCTCGCGACGGTTCACCACCGTCGAGACCACCAGCCTCAGTGTGATGAAGCGCTCCGGAGCCGTTGAACCGTTCAGTCGAGACAAGATCATCTCTGGTGTCCGTAAAGCGTGTCAGGGACGACCCGTCTCCGAGGACGACCTGGCGCTACTTGCCCAACAGGTCGAGGAAGCAGTGCGCGCCACCGGAGTCGCCGAAGTGGATGCCCATGAGATCGGCCTGACGATTCTTGGTCCGCTCCGTGCTTTAGACGAGGTTGCTTACCTACGCTTCGCGAGCGTGTACCAAGGATTCTGCTCCCTGGAGGACTTCGAGGCCGCGATCACCGCCTTGCGGGAGGATCGCGCCGAGTTGGACGAGGCGAAGTCCCTCACCTAAGCGGCCGTCGGTGGTCCGGGAGGGGAAGCCCGGACCACCGACGGCGACATACCGGTGCTGGCGGCCCGTTCCTTCTGATCGCGAGGTGCTCACAGGTCGCTGGACCGATGAGCCCAGATGTTGACGCCGGCGTCCCGAGCGTGCTGCTCAATGGCCGCCAGTTCGTCATCGTCGAATTCAAGGTTCGCCAGGGCACCGAGCGTGTCATCCAATTGGTCCACACTGGACGCGCCCACCAGGGCCGTGGTGATACGCGGATCGCGGAGCACCCACGCGACGGCCATCTGCGCGAGAGTCTGACCGCGATCGGCGGCGATCGCGTTCAGCGACCGCACCCGATGCAGATTCGCTTCGGACAGGAACGAGGGACGGAGCGGTCCGTCTTTCGCCGCCCGCGAATCATCCGGGACGCCCGCCAAGTACCGGTCGGTGAGCATTCCCTGTGCCAGCGGTGAGAACACCACGGCTCCCATCCCCAGATCGCCCAGGACGTCCATCAGCGACTCCCCGGACTCGTCGGGCTGTTCGATCCATCGGTTGATCAGGGAGTACGAGGGCTGGTGCACCATGAGATTCAGGCCGATCTCGGCGGCGATCGAGGCCGCCTCTCGTGTGCGCTGAGCCGAGTAGGAGGAGATCCCGGCGTAGTGCGCACGGCCGGAATCCACCGCCGTCTTGAGCGCGCCCATCGTCTCCCGCAGCGGTGTGGTCGGGTCGAACCGGTGGGAGTAGAAGATGTCGACGGCGTCCAGACCCAGCCGGCGCAGGGAGGCATCGAGGGAACTCAGCAGGTACTTGCGAGAACCACCTTCACCATAGGGACCCGGCCACATGCGGTAGCCCGCCTTGGTGGTGATCACCAACTCGTTCCGGTATGCGGATAGGTCGGTGGCGAGCAGGTGGCCGAACGCTTCTTCGGCGGCCCCACGCGGCGGGCCGTAGTTGTTCGCGAGATCGAAGTGGGTGATCCCTCGGTCGAACGCGCCGAGCACGAGATCGCGCTGGGTCTGGGCCGGTGTGGTGGAACCGAAGTTCTGCCACAGTCCGAGGGAGACGAGCGGGAGATCGAGGCCGGAACTCCCTGCTCGGCGCATGGCCATCGAGTCGTAGCGGGAATCGGCTGCCTGATAGTGCATCGTCATACCTGCGATGCTAAAGGCCTGGCGCCTGCCGCAGGATCCGGGCAGAGTTGGCCCAAAGGCGGCGGTGTGCGGGTATTGCGCAGATGGCAGCACCTGCCGAATCAGACCACAAGGCCCCGAACAAGGGTCAGTTGAGGAGCCGAAGATGACGCAGTCGCCGAACGAGCCGGACCAGAACGAGCCGGACCAGAACGAGGGTATGGCTGATGCCAAGGCGAAGATGCGTGAGGCGCTCGAGCGAAAGTCTGAGCGGGAACACCCGACCGCACGCGGTCACCGCAACACCGGGGCGGTGCACGGGTCTGAGGTAGACGGACCAGGCGGACGTCGCGTCTTCCGGCGCAAATCGGTCTGAGTCGAGATTTTCACTGCCGGTTGCGGCCTATGCGTCCTCCGTGCTGATCCGACCATCGGGCTCGGCGCGGATGACGCCTCGCACGCCGGTGAAGGTCAGCAACTCCTCCTGAACGCGTTCGATCAGGAGGTCCCAGCCGTGGTTGCCGCTGCCGAACGCGCTGCGCGCATGGTGCCGCAACTGCGCTGTCATGGCGTTCAGCTCGGCGTCGTCGGTGGTCCAGATCAGGGTCCGCGGCGGGTCGTCCCTGACATGGAAGCAGATCCGGCCCTTGGAGTGAGTGGCGTCGATCGTCACGCCGTCGTCGATGGCGTGGACGAGCCGATCGATTGGCCGCACAGGTTGAGCCGCGCTCTCAGCAGCTAGTCGCCCGAGTCGGGGCTCAGTGCCCGTACCCGGATCGTGGCATCCATCTGCTCAATCTGCTGCAGTGTCTCCCGAGGCAGGTCGCCCGCGATGTCGGTGACCACGTATCCCAGCGAGCCGGACGTGCTGAGCACCTGACTCTCGATGTTCACACCTGCGTCAGAGAGTGCCTGGTTCACGTGGGCGAGAACTCCGGGCACGTTGTGGTGCAGGTGCGCGACGCGATGGGCGCCGTCACTGGGCCGGTCCAGGATGAGCGAGGGCAGGTTCACGCTCAGCGCGGTCGCCCCGTTCTCGAGGTAGTCCCGCAGCTTCGCGGCCACGAACCGGCCGATGTCCTGCTGTGCCTCTTCCGTGGATCCGCCCACGTGCGGTGTGAGGATCACGTTCGGTAGATCCCGCAACTCGGAGTCGAACGGGTCCCCTTGGCTCTTCGGCTCCTGGCCGAAGACGTCGACGGCGGCGCCGGCCAATCGCCCGGCCAGGATCTCCTCACGCAACCCGTCGTAGTCCACCAAGAAGCCGCGGGAGAGGTTCAGGAAGATCGCCCCCTCCTTCATCCGGGCGAACTGGCGCGCACCGAACATGCCGGCATTACCCTCGCGCCCGTCCACGTGCAGGGTCACCACGTCCGACTCTTCGAGGAGTGCGTTCAGGCTCGGCATCCGTTTGGCGTTGCCCAGTGCCAGCTTCTCCGCAGTGTCGAAGAACACCACGCGCATCCCCAGTGCCTCTGCCACCACGGACAGCTGCGTGCCGATGTTGCCGTATCCCACGATGCCCAGAGTCCGTCCGCGGACCTCATGAGCCCCGTTCGCCGACTTGTCCCACACGCCCGCATGGAGCGACTTGTCCTTCTCGGTGAGCCGTCTGGTCAGCGCGATGATCTCGGCCAGCGCCAGTTCCACCACGGACCGGGTGTTCGAGAAGGGCGCATTGAACGTTGCTACCCCAGCATTCGCGGCCGCGGCGAGATCGATCTGGTTGGTACCGATGCAGAAGGCGCCCGCCGCGAGCAGATCCGGGGCATTCTCGATGACCCGTGCCGTCAACTGCGTCTTGGACCGCAGGCCGAGAACCTGGACGCCAGCCAGAGCGTCGATCAGCTCGTCTTCGTCGAGGGCACCCGAACGGGTGTCGACCTCGATTCCGGCGCTACGGAGCAGATCGCTACCGAGTGAGTGAATGTTCTCGAGAAGGAGTGCCTTGACCACAGTGACATCGTCCTCCTGCCGGCCCGGGATTCACAATCGCTCTCAGGTGCTGGACTCTTCGAAGCCCGGAGGCAGCGGCTGGCTGTGCACCACATGCAAACGCTGTGTCGGGCGCGTCATCGCGACGTACAGGTCCCCAGGGCGCCGGGCGTCGGCAAGTATGCGGGCGGGTTCGACCAGGATCACCACGTCGAATTCCAGACCCTTGCTTCCGCCAGGATCAAGGACGACCACCTCGTCGGTGAGGTTCACGGCACCGCTGACCCCGACGGCCTGGGCGATCTCCTCGCGCAGGTCTGCCGGCACGATCACGGCTAACCGTCCGCCGTCGGCGATGCTGCGCTCACGCTGCACCGCGGCCACAGTACCTTCCACGATCGAGTCCGTCTCGATCGTCACGACGGCCTCCGGTACGTTGCGCGCTGAGGTCACCGGCGTCGGGGGATGGGCAGGGTCCACCGCCTCCACCATGCGGCGAGCGGCCGCCATCACAGTCGACGGCGTTCGGTAGTTCACGGTCAGCGTTGCCTTGCGGTGCCGTCCCCGCAGCGGACGGTCCAGCATCGCCTCCCAACTGGTGGCACCGGCGAGGCTGGAGGTCTGGGAGACATCGCCCACCACGGTCATCGACCGAGTGGGGTTGCGGCGAAGTAGTGCGCGCCACGCCATTGCGGACAGTTCTTGAGCCTCATCCACCACGATGTGCCCGTAGGTCCAGGCGCGGTCATTCAGTGCCTGGTCGGCGGTGGAGAGTCGTGGCCCGGAACCGGCGAACCGGTCGGCGACCATCTCGGCGTCCACCATGCCCCCGCCATGGCCGGACTGGGCGAGCATCTCGCGGGCGTACGCCACCTCGGATTCACGCTGTGCGAGTTCAGACTGCGAACGGGCTCGCTCGGCTTCGTCGTCCTCTCCGAGGCGTTCGGCGGCCTCGTCCAGGATCGGGACATCCGATGGCGTCCACGGCGCGCCCCGCTCACGGTAGAGCGATGCCCGCTCCGCAGGGGTGAGGCGACCGGCCACCTCCGCCAACCGATGCGGTTTGGCGTAGAGGTCCTCGAGCAGGCCCGTGGCTGTCAGCGGCATCCAGCACAGGTTGAGCGCTACTCGCACATCCCTCGAATTGCGCAGATCGTCGATGATGTCGGCGCGATCCTCCTCACCGACGCCGGGCACTTTCTCGGCGTACTGCCGCACCAGGGCATTGAGCATATGCCGCACGAAGGCCACCCTGGCCACGTTGTGAGGCGCGCGGCCACGCCGTGCTCGCTCCTGTGCCTGACGGACATCGCTGGCGAGCAAGCGCAACCGGACCGACCCGACCACGAGGTCCTGCTCGGGCAACACGCGCTGGCGTGCCTTGACGGCCGAGGCGATAATTCGCGACCAGATCTCGCGCCCCTTCAATTCCGCCACCTGCGGAGTCTCCACACCGGTGGCCTCGATGCCGGGCAGCAGATCTCCGATCGTGGTGGCCACCACACCGGTCTCGCCGAGGGAAGGCAACACCTTCTCGATGTACCGGAGGAACACGCGGCTCGGACCCACCACGAGCACACCGGAACGCTCAATCCGCTCACGATGCGCGTACAACAGGTATGCCGCACGATGCAGAGCCACGGCGGTCTTCCCCGTGCCGGGTCCGCCCTCGACGATCAGCACGCCGTCCAGGTCGGACCTAATCACCGCGTCCTGCTCCGCCTGGATCGTGGCCACGATGTCGCTCATCCGGCCCGTGCGCTGAGCGTTCAGTGCGGCGAGCAACGCGCCTTCGCCGGAGAGCACCACGTCGGTGTCGGAGACGGCGTCCAGATCGAAGACGTCGTCCTCGATCCCGACGACGCGGCGATCCTTGGTCTGCAGGTGCCGGCGCAGGACCACCTCGCCTGGGTGGGCGGCAGTGGCCTGGTAGAAGGCCCGAGCAGCCGGGGCACGCCAGTCAGTGAGGATCGGGATGTGTTCGGCATCGGAAAGGCCGAGGCGTCCCACGTACCGGCGCTCTCCGCTGCGAAGATTCAATCGGCCGAACACCAGGCGTTCCTCGACGGCGTTCAACTGGGCCAGGCGATCTTCGTACAGGGTGGCGAAGGCGTCGCGTTCAGAACGGTTCTGGTGGCTGCCCGTGGCCCCGGTCCGGCGCACTGCAGTCAGTCGGGTGCGGGTGTGCGCACGCAACTCGTCCAGCCGAGCGTAGACCGCGTCCAGATATGCTTGTTCGAGCTCGTGGGCCACTGCCGAATCAGGTGTCGCCCGAGAATCGGGCACCACATCGCTCGAGGCCACTGATCGGCTCTCCCTACGTGCTCGACGTCAGAAGCGAAGATCTATTATCCACCTCGTTCGGGTGGAGTGCGTTCGCCTGGCTGGGGTTTCGCTCCCGGAAGAAGCGGGAATCTCTCAGGCGGCGGTGAGTGTTGTGTCGGGAAGATGACTGGTGAGATGAGGATGAGGATGAATCACCCGCGGGATCTGTACCGCATCGTGGACGACGCGCCCGAACTGCACGACGGCGAGGCGCCGGTGCTCGTGCACGCCCTGAGCGGATCGATCGATGCCGGGCATGCGGGCAGCTTGCTTGCCCGCCATCTCAGGGAGAAGTTGCCCAGCCGTCGGCTGCTCGAGTTCGATCTCGACACATTGCTGGATTATCGTTCTCGCCGCCCTGTGATGACATTCGCCGAAGGCACGTGGGTCGAGTACGACAAGCCTGAGCTCGTGGTGGACCTGGTTCGTGATGACGACGGCGTGCCGTTGCTTCTCATGCACGGACACGAGCCAGACCTGCAATGGGAGAAGTTCACCCGCGCGGTCCAGACGGTGATCGAGGATTATGGCGTAGAGCTCACCATCGGAGTCCACGGAATCCCGATGGGGGTGCCACACACGCGCCCACTCACGGTGACCGCCCACGCCACCCGCGCCGAGCTGATCGAGTCCTACCCGAACTACTTCTCTCGCGTCCAGGTGCCAGGTAGCGCCGCGGCTCTCCTCGAGTTGCGACTGGGTCAGGAAGGCCGTGATGCGATGGGCTTCGCCGTCAATGTGCCGCACTATCTGGCTCAGACCGAGTACCCACAGGCCGCTGCCGAGCTCGTCCGCCAGATCACGAAAGTGTCGGGGATGAGTCTGCCGGTGGGAGATCTGGAGGCCTCGGGAACGCAGGTGCGCTCAGAGGTGGATCGACAGGTCGCCGAGTCGGAGGAGGTCTCGGCCGTGGTGCAGGCCCTGGAACGTCAGTACGACTCGTTCCTCGAGGCCAGCGGCACCGACGGCGCCGAGTCGATCGGGCAAGGGCAGGTCCTTGATGAACTGCCGAGCGCCGATGAGCTTGCCGCGCAGTTCGAAGCATTCCTGGCGGGCCGTGAGGACGGCCCGACCACGGGCTGACGTTCTTCATCCACAGATGCTGGCGTTCGAGCCCGGTGCCATGCCAGACTTGTTGCGTTGCAGGCGTTTCACTTACGTACAACCCGGGGCACGCACATACCGGTGCAGGTCTCACGGACGACTGACGGAGACCTCCGCCGGTCGGACGCACAGCGTGGGCTGAAGCATTGCGGCACGACCCGAGCGGGCACAGGGTCCGCTCAACAGTCCCCGGAAGGACATGCACGACATGGCACAAGGAACCGTCAAGTGGTTCAACGCGGAGAAGGGCTTCGGCTTCATCGCCCAGGACGGTGGCGGCGACGACGTCTTCGTCCACTACTCCGCCATTCAGTCGGATGGCTACCGCAGCCTCGATGAGGCGCAGCGGGTCGAGTTCGAGATCACGCAGGGCCCCAAGGGCCCGCAGGCGGAGAGCGTTCGCGCCGTCTGATCTCAGGCTCACCGCACGGCCCGTATCCCGCTCGGCGGGGTGCGGGCCGTGCTGCTTCCTCGATCTCATCCTGGTGCCTGGTGCCTGGTGCCTGGTGCCTGGTGCCTGGTGCCTGGTGCCTGGTGCCTGGCGATTGGTGGCTGGTGGTTATGAGGGTTCGGCGGGTTCGACCGCTCGGGGCGGATCCTCGAATGGGACGAAGGTGCCGACGAACGACGTGACGTCTCTGCCGCTGAGGTACGTGGCCGGCACCGGCAACGTGCGCATTCGCCGGTCCAGGGCGTGGGTGGGCAGCGGAGCCTGCGATCCGAGCACGACGACGTTCCCGTAGCGACGGCCCTTCAGCACGCCTGGTTCCGCAATCACGGCCACATGGGTGAACACCTGTGCCACCGTGGCCACTTCGCGTCGTGCATCCTCCAACGGAGGTCGGTCCGCCGTGTTGAGCAGGTAGATGCCATCTGGGGCCAACGTCATCGCTACTGCTCGCGTGAACTCAACGGTGCGAACGTGCGGCGGCGCCACCCGGTGGGCGAAGACATCGCGGACAAGGAGATCCTTGCTGCCCGGATGGATGCTCTCGGTGGCCTCACGAGCATCCGCCACGCGGATCCGGAGTGCGGGGGAGCGGGGCAAGTCAAACCACTCGCGAACGTACTCGGCCAGTCGAGGGTCGATCTCGACCGCGATCTGTCGTGCACCGGGCCAGGTGGCATCGATGGCGCGGGGCAACGCGCACCCCGCGGCGCCCAGGTGTACCGCGCGCGGGTGCGCATCGGCTGGGAAGATCTCCTCCAAGACGGCCATCATCTGCTGCATGTACTCGAACAGCAGCCGTCGCGGGTCCACCAGATCCAGGTGCGAGCTTTCGGCGCCGTCCAGGAGCAGCATGACTCCGTTCGGATCCGCACTGTCAGTGGTCAGCTCTACCGTGGTGTACGTGGTTGGCAGCGGTCCGATGGGGAGCGATTGTCCGCCGCGGGGTCGCTGATCCGTGCGGCGCGGGGACGATCGTCGGGCCATAGGAGCGACGGTACCGCGAGCCGAAGGCCACTCTTGACAGTATCGAACAACCGTTCGATACTGAGGATGTATCGGTTCAGCCAGAACGTCATTGATGGGAGGTCGGCAGATGGTGGGTATCACGGCAGCGCAGCAACTGCGTCGTGCTGAACTCGAGCTCGGCCAGATCGAAGCCGATGGCGATCCGCGTGAGACGTTCGTGCACGCGCATATGGCAGCGTTGCGTGCCGGAGCAGCCGTGCTTGCGCTGCACCCGGCTCCACTGCCCAGCCGTCGGCGCCGATCGGTGCGCAGCGTGTGGGAGCAGCTTGCCGAGTGCGGTACGCAGTGGGAATCGTGGGCAGCCTACTTCGCTCAAGGAGCCTCAATCCGCGCGGCGATCGAGACTGATCGGGATGTCACACTGACGCCGGACCGCGTCGAGGAGGCCGTCGCGGCCGCCGCCGATTTCGTGGCCATCGTGACCCGCACCGCACAGGAATCTCTGCCGATGACCGGAGCGCTCGCCTCATGAGTCGCGCGCCGCGCAGTGCGTCGGCTCGTCGTGACTGGGGATCGGACGACTCCCACGCACCGATCCTGCACGTCGACATGGACGCCTTCTTCGCCTCCGTCGAGCTGATCGACCGGCCGGAGCTGCGGGGCAAGCCGGTGATCGTCGGTGGCCGGCAGCGCGGTGTGGTCCTAGCGGCCACCTATGAGGCGCGTGCCAGCGGGGTGCACTCGGCGATGCCGATGTCCCGTGCCCGCGTGCTGTGCCCGCAGGCCATCGTGATCTCGCCGGACCACACGCGGTACCGCGACGTCTCTCGCGCAGTCATGCGGATCCTCAGTGACGTCACCCCAGTGATCGAACCGCTCGGCATCGACGAGGCCTTCCTGGACGTCTCCGGTGCGCGCCGCCGGCTCGGCTCGCCAAGCGTGATCGGAGCGCGATTGCGCGAACGCATCGCCGCCGAGTTGCGTGTGCCTGCGTCGGTGGGGATCGCGGCCACGAAGTTTGTCGCGAAGTTGGCCTCGAGTCATGCCAAACCGGACGGGCTGCTGCTCATTCCCTCCGAAGCGACGATCCCGTTCCTGCACTCTCTGCCGGTTGGGGCACTCTGGGGCGTGGGGGAACGTACCGCCGAACATCTGGGTCGCCTCGCGATTCGAACGGTGGAAGAGCTGGCGAACACGCCCCTGGATACCCTGCAAGCAGCCATTGGCCATTCGGCAGGTCGGCGGTTGATGGATCTGGCGTGGGGGCGTGATCCGCGCGCTGTCGAACCTGTGCGACGGGAGAAGTCCATCGGGCACGAGCAGACTTTCGCCGAGAACCTCACCCTGCCCGCCGAGTTGGCCGCGGTGTTACTCGACCAGGCGCACCGATGTGCTGCGCGACTGCGCGCCGGCGAGTTGTTCACCGCGAGCGTCTCGATCAAGGTGCGATACAGCGACTTCACCACCCTCACGCGCTCACACGTGCTCGACGCTCCGACCGACGTTGCACACGAGATCTATCTCGCCTCGCGGCAGCTGCTGTCCGGCGTGGTCATCCCGCCCGGCGGCGTTCGACTTCTTGGGGTGCGATGTGAATCACTCAGCGATGCGGCCAGGACGGCAGTGCAGGTCCGGCTGGACGATTCTGGGCCGGAACGTCGTGATGCGGAGGTCGCGATGGACCGGATTCGACAGCGATACGGCTCCACCTCGCTGACTGCAGCATCATTGGTTCGCGTTCCAACTACCGAGAATGCTCGCGGCGACTTATCCTGAGTGGAATGCACCCCGCAGGTGGGGTGACCTGGACCCGATCGGGAGGTGACATGCCTCTCTCCGAGTACGAGCAGCGCGTGCTGGAGCAGATGGAGCAGCAGTTGCGCTCCGACGACCCCAAGTTGGCCAACGCGATCTCCGGCACGGCGGTGCGGCGGCCCCGGAACGTTGTACTCGGCACGCTCCTCGGCCTGGCAGGCGTGGGAATGTTGGTGGGTGGCGTTGCTGCGGACATTGTGGTGTTGGGCATCGTCGGCTTCCTGGCGATGTTCGCCGGTGTGATGCTTGCCATCTCGCGGCCCCGTACGCCAGCCCACGGCGACGGCACGGCGGACAACGTGCGTCCGTTGCGTCGCAAGCCCGAGGGCAAGTCTGACGGTTCGTTCATGACGAGGCTCGAAGAGCGCTGGGACAAGCGCCGCGACGACGGCTGATCGCCAGAGGAGACGAGTAGCCAGTTGATCTGACTGTGAGTGTTGGTCTGATCGCTGCAGGGTCAATCTCAGTCGTCCGGATGACCCCGGCCACGGCGTAGTCCATGCTCAATGTCACGCACCCACCTCGCAATCTCCTGCCGCTCCGGTTCTGCTGCCCCGGCCCGGTAGCGGTACTCCTCCACGGCATGAGCCAAGGAGCGCAAGGCTGCTCCGCCGGCGTCGCTGGTCAGCTCAACACCCGCCGCAGCGAGCGTGCGCGGTGTCGAGTCAGGTCGGACGCGGACACCTGCTCGGCGCAAGCGCTGCACGACATGCGCCCACGCAGGCTCCAGGCCGGTAGCACCCATGCGCTCGCGGCGTCGCAACCATAGGCTCAGCGCCGCTGCGAGCGAGACCAGCAGGACCAGGGCGACGACGGCCAGCTCAGGACCGCCGGTGGTGGAGCGCTCGCTCACGTCCGCGTCCTCAGTCTCCGTGGCCGTGTCAGTGGGTTCAGGATCTTCGTCCGGTTCCGAGGTTTCGTCCGGCTCCTCGTCCGGTTCATCCGGCTGGTCCGGTTCTTCGGCGGAGTCCTCCTCCGGGGCCCAGTCAGGGCTCGTTCCGGTTTGTTGCTGCGGGGTCGGCTCAAAACGAACCCAGCCCACCTCCGGGAACAGGATCTGGGGCCACGCATGGGCCGAGTGGCTCCCGATCTCACCCCCATCGTCAGTCGCTTCACCGGGCAGATACCCGATGGCCAACCGGGCTGGAAGATCGAGGCTGCGGGCCAGTATCACCATCGTGGTCGCGAACTGGACACAGTAGCCACGCCGGTCGTCGAGAAAGTCCCACACCGCATCGGTGGTGCGGACGGCGGTCACTGACTCGGTGTAGGTGAACTCGTCGGGATCGCGCAGGTAGTTCTGCAGTGCCAGAGCCTCGTCGTACCCGGTCTCGGCGTTCGCATCGCCGACGATCTCGCGGGCCATGGCGCCGATATCGTCGGAGTAGCCGGTGTCCGGTACGGCCAACCAGGAGGGGTCGCTCTCCTGCGCTCGTGGGTCGAGCCCGCGCAACCGATCGGGGTCGAGATCGCGCGGATAGGTCGTGACCTGGTACTCGAGCGGGTTCCCGGGCTGAGCCCGGTCGACCACGAGTTCGTCAGCGCGCGGAAGGTACTCGGTTCCGTCTGGGACGCGGACGGATCGAGGTTCGCCAGGAAGGAGGAGTCGGTCCTGGCGGAGGTCCTGGACAGTGATAGTGATTGTGCGAGCCTGCCCGCCCGCAGTGTCGGTCGGCCAGAGGATCTGATCGTCCACATCAACGGACTCCGTGACCGCCTCAGAGGTGCGGTCCCAGCTGGACCCGTCGAAGTCGGTGAGTGTGTACGCGTGCAGTGGGCCGAGCTGCTCCGGCGTGCTGCCGGTGTAGGAGATCACGGTCTCCTCCTGGGAGCGCACGAGATCATCGCGCAGGTCGAGCCCCAGCTGGAGTCGCGTCGAGTCCGCCACACCGAGCTCAGCCGGCGTGTGGATCCGGATCGGGTTCGGGATGTGCAGGATCGAGGGACCTGCGATCAGGGTGAGTGCGACGCATGCTGCGCTCGTTCCGACGAGCCCGGGCCACCACGCAGTCGATCGGGTCCGGACAGGGCCCGGTGCTCCCACGTGTTCGGGAATCTGCGGGATAGTCGGTGCGGTGCGGGTGCCCTCCGGTGCCGCGGAGGTGGCGAGCACGCTCAGGAAGGCGACTCCGGTAGCGACCAGGACCCCTGTGCTGACCCGGGCATCGAGCACGACGGGGATGGTCCACAGGGCGAGGACCGGCACCATTGACCACACGGGGGCGCGTGATCCGACGCCGACGAGTTCGGCGAGCAAGAACGCCAGCGTAGCGCCGCTGCTCACCAGGAGCCCGACGCCCTGGTGGTCCATGATCGGCGGCAGGACCACCTGGATGTGTGCGACCGCCGATTCGACATGGGTGCGCAGGTAGGCGATCGTCTGGCCGTCCGGTACACCCGGGATAGCGGCCAGGTCGACCGTGTACCAGCCGTGCAGAAACAGCGCCGCCACGACGGCGGCCACCAGGGTCGGGACCAGCGCAGCGCGTATCAGGCGGCGCAGAATCACCAGGACGACGCCCGTGATGGCCATTGTGCAGACCGTGGGGAGTACCCATAGCGCCGGAATCACGAGCGTGGCCAGGGACCAGGTGCTGGCCAGG
This sequence comes from Ruania halotolerans, assembly GCF_021049285.1. Lineage (GTDB taxonomy): Bacteria > Actinomycetota > Actinomycetes > Actinomycetales > Beutenbergiaceae > Ruania > Ruania halotolerans. The sequence continues at coordinate 2,633,717 of NZ_CP088017.1, read as the reverse complement.
ACCAACGCCGCCTGGGCCAGCGTGCGGGCTGCGGCGATCATGGCGCCCCCCCGAGTAGCGCGGACCAGGTGTCCTCCATCGATACATCCTCGCGATGCGTCTGTACGGTCCAACCAGCGTCGGTGAGTTCGGTCACGGCCTCCGCTGAGGCATCGACCACGAGGGCGAGCCGGCGTCCTGTCCAGGTGGAGAGCGTGTGCACGGTCTGCGCCGAGGGAGCGCGCAGTGCTGCCACGGCAAGCCCCCGCTGCGCCGGCTCGGGGCGAGGAGAGCCCGATCGTGCCCGGGCGAGGACGTCGAGCGCTTCGGGGATCTCACCGAGTGATACCGTCCCCGTGCGATCGTGATCGGAGGGCCCGGTGTACCCGTCGGGCAGTGTCCACGTCAGCGTGAGGCGGAGCCGATAACCGACTTCGATCATCGCCACGGTCAGCGATGCGGTCGCGCTGACGAGCCACTCCGTGGTGGAGTCCGGGTGCGCGGCCTCGTCGGGCCCGAGGTCCAGAATGACCGACGCCGAGTGGTCCTGGGCCGGCTCATCCTGCCGAGTGAGCAGTTCACCGTGCCGCGCGGAGGCGCGCCAGTGCACACGGTGCAGATCGTCTCCCGGTTGGTACTCGCGTAGGGTGAGATCGTCGGGTGCGCGCTCCGGCTGACCCGTCTCCGTATGCGCGGATTGGTGATCAGCCCAGGCGCGGACCAACGCGGTCAGGTCGGTCACCTCGGGCCAGACGACCAGTTCGTCGGTGCCGGGAACGGTGCTGCGGATACGTGCCAGGATCAGCGGGTCGGTCCGCACCGCGGTGGCCGGTCCGAGCAGGTAGACGCCGCGTACGTCCGGTCGGAGTGTGTATCCGGTCGCGTCAGTGTGACCTCTGCGCAGGTGTGCGGGGACCCGTTCACGCAGATGAGTCCATGCATCGAGTGTCCCTGCCGCCACTGCCAGTGAGATCCGTACCTGTTCCCCAGCGCTTGGGCGGAGTGGATCGATCCGCCTGCGCACGTGCGTTCTCGGGTGGCGCACGAACCGCGCGATCAGCCAGACCATGCTCACCAACGGCGCGCTTAGCGCCAGACCGGCGAGCGTCGCGATCACGGGTGAGCGCATCGCCGTCGCCAGGAATGCCAGGGCGAGTCCGGCCAGGATTAGGCCGATACCTCGGACGGTGGGACGCATGGCGCTCAGCGATGCGCTGGGACTGTGCGGGCGATCTCGGTGAGCACGTCCGCCGCAGATGCGTGAGCCAACCGGGCAGTGCGGGTCAGGGCAATCCGGTGCCCGAGTACGGGGTGGATCAGCGACTGGACGTCATCGGGGATGACGTGGTGGCGACCGGCCATCATGGCCACGGCGCGAGCGAGCGCTACCAGGTGCAGACCTGCTCGCGGAGAAGCGCCGAGCGTGAGAGCAGGGTGCTCGCGAGTGGCATGCACCAGGTCGAGCACGTAGGCGAGCACCGGGTCGGCCACGTGTACCTCACGGACGGCGGCCATCGCGTGCTGCACGTCTGCCAGTGAGACGACGGGTGAAAGTTGCGCGAGGGGGTCCATCGCGCCACCGGTGGCGAGCAGTTCGAACTCGTCGTGCTTCGGCGGGTAGCCCACGGTGATCTGAGCCATGAAGCGGTCTCGTTGGGCTTCGGGCAGGCGATAGGTGCCCTCCATCTCCACCGGATTCTGTGTGGCAATGACCATGAACGGGCGGGGGAGCGCGTGTGTGATGCCATCCACCGTGACCTGACGTTCGGCCATGCACTCCAGGAGCGCAGATTGGGTTTTGGGGGAGGCGCGGTTGATTTCGTCGCCGATCACCACGGTCGCGAACACCGGGCCGGGGTGGAAGTCGAAGGCACCGGTTTCCTGCCGGTAGACGGTGACGCCGGTGAGGTCGCCGGGCAAGAGATCCGGTGTGAACTGGATGCGCCCGACGGACCCTTCCACGGAGAGCGCCAGCGCCTTGGCGAGGGTCGTCTTTCCCACACCTGGGACGTCCTCGAGGAGCAGATGGCCCTCGGCGAGAAGCGTGGCGATCGTCGTCCTGATGGCTTCGGGTCGGCCTCGGACCACCTGCTGCAGGTTCTCCTGCAGGCGAGCGATCGAGCGGGCGGCCCCGGTGATGTATCCCTGCTCGGTCATGGGTCCGAGCCTACGGGGCGTGACCGTTCTATTCGGTGCATCGGCACCACCGCGCCACCGTAGGCCGTGACCGATCGCTGAACCTCCTCCACTTCGCTCCACTCGCTCTGACCTGCCCTTTTATGGCCTTGAGGCGCGCCACAGGGGTCATGCGCCATTGAATGTGGAGGGAAGTGGAGTAATGTGGGGGCATCCGGAGTGAGTGGGAAGGAGGTGGACCTTGTTTCTCGGTACGTACGAGCCGCGACTCGACGACAAGGGCCGCCTGATCCTGCCCGCGAAATTCCGTGAGCCCATGGCGGGCGGGATCGTGATCACTCGCGGTCAGGATCGATGCCTGTACGCCTACCCGCGCGTGGAATTCGAACGAATCCTGGAGCGGATGCAGGACGCTTCGACCACGTCGAAGCGCAACCGTGACTACATGCGGGTGTTCCTCTCCGGGGCCTCGGACGAGATTCCGGACAAGCAGGGCCGCGTGACCATCACGGCGAACCTGCGCAACTACGCCGGACTGAGCCGCGAACTCGCGGTGATCGGCGCAGGCACGAAGGTCGAGATCTGGGACCTGGAGTCGTGGAACACCTACCTCGACGAGAACGAACAGGCATTCGCCGACATCAGCGAGGAGGTGCTGCCCGGACTCTAGGCACTGATCAACGGGTGGGTTCGGCGCACCACCTCGTTAGCTCCCCCCATACCCCGTATCTCCCTACCCACCGCCCTGCTTGGTCTCTCACCGCGACTCTGACGCACTTCCCCGGCGCCAGAGCATGCGGGGGGAGTCCTGGTCGGGTGGCGGAGGGCCACCCGACCATCTTTCACCGACCGCAGCGGCCCGCTCCACTTTCCTCCACCGACGTCTCCACATCGCTCCACCTCTGAACACCCGCACATGAGAACCCGAGAACCAGGAAGGCACGAGCGTGATGACATCGCATGATCGGCACCTCCCCGTGCTGGCGCAGCGATGCCTCGACTTGCTCGAGCCCGCGGTGAACAGCCCTGGTGCGGTACTCATCGACGCCACCCTCGGCCTCGGCGGACACGCCGAGGCCGCGTTGCGTCGGTTCGAGCAGTTGCGCGTGATCGGTATCGATCGCGATCCTGCGGCCATTGCGGCTGCGCAGGTGCGGCTCGCCGAGTTCGGCGATCGGTTCTGCGCCGTCCACGCCGTCTACGACGAGATCGCCGCCGTCGCCGCCACCTATGGCACGTCAGCTCACGCGCCAGGCCGTGTGCAGGGGATCCTGTTCGACCTTGGCGTCTCGTCGATGCAGCTCGACGAAGCCGAACGCGGGTTCTCCTACGCTCAGGACGCTCCGCTGGACATGCGGATGGACCAGAGCACGGGTCCGACTGCCGCCGACCTGCTCGCCCATGAGTCGGAGGCGGATCTGCGGCGCATCCTGTACCAATACGGCGAGGAGAAGTTCGCGCCGCGGATCGCCGGTGCGATCGTCCGGGCTCGCGCCCAGGAGCCGATCACCCGCTCCGGTCAGCTGGTGCAGCTGGTGCGAGAGAACATCCCGCACGCTGCCCGTCGTACCGGTGGCAATCCGGCCAAGCGAACATTCCAAGCGTTGCGGATCGCCGTCAACGCCGAGTTGGACGTGCTCGCTCGCGCGTTGCCGGCGGCGCTTGATGCGCTCGCTGTGGGGGGCCGGATCGTCGTGGAGTCCTACCAGTCCCTCGAAGACCGGCTGGTCAAGCAGGCGTTGGCTGCGGGGGCTCGTTCGAGCGCCCCAGTCGGGCTACCGGTCACCTTGCCCGAACACGAACCGTCCCTGCGCCTGCTCACCCGTGGTGCCGAACGTGCCGATGAGGACGAGGTCACCCGCAATCCCCGATCGGCGTCGGTGCGGGTTCGCGCGGCCGAACGTCTCCGTGAAGGGAGCCCCGCATGAGGATGAGGAGCCCCCGCGCAGGGACGCCGACCTGCGAGCCGTCTCGGAGCGAGCGACCGCAACAGTCAAACCAGGGGAGCGTGCGATGAGCGCGTTGCCGCTGCGCGCCTTCCAGGCACCCCCCGCCCGCGGGCCCGCCCGGGATGGGCGGCGCGGCCTGAGGATCGTTCGAGCACCGCAGCCGGCCCGGAGCCGGGTGCCCTTCATCTTCGGCTGCTTGACCATCCTCGGTGCCGCGCTTCTCGGTGTGCTGCTGCTGAATACGGTCATGTCCGCCACCTCGTACGAGATCCACGAGCAGCGGATCGAACTGGCCCAGCTCACCGAGACACAGCAGTCGCTCGCTCATGAGGCCGACCGGCTCGCCTCTCCCATCCAACTCGAGCAGGCCGCTCGGGGGATCGGTATGGAACCGGCCGAGGACATGCGTTACCTGGTGCTCGAGGATCAATCGATCCTGGGCGAGGGTGACGGACTGGTCAGCGAGAACTGAAGGGGGCGGATGATGACTGCGACGAGGCCGGGAGGCAACTCGTTCACTGCCGTGGGTACGCCGGAACGCCGGCAGATCGTGTTGTTGGCGATGCTGCTCGTGGTGGTGCTGGCCTTCGCGGGCCGGCTCGTCTACGTCCAGGTCTTCGCCGGACCCGGGTTGGCCGCGGCCGCGACGAACGAGCGCAGTTACAGTTACACCGAGCCGGCCCTGCGCGGATCGATCGTGGACTCCTCCGGTACGGTGCTGGCGACATCGGTGCAGACCTACCGCGTGGTGGTCAATCAGGATGCGATCCCGGCCTATCTCACCGCCGACTCCGAGGGTGAGCCGACCGGATACGGGGCAGCAGCTGCCGCTCGCGATCTGGCGCCACTCCTGAATCGGGACGTGAATGCGCTCGGAGCCGAGCTCGTCGGCCAGGATCGCTACCACATCCTCGCCCGCGAGGTGGCGCCGGAGGTGTGGCGGGAGATTGCCGCCCTGGGCATCCCCGGGGTCTCGGCGGAGGAGACGTTCGAACGGGCCTATCCCAACGGGAACACTGCGGGTCAGATCGTCGGCTGGGTGAACGACGAGGGTGATGGCGCGGCCGGCCTGGAGTCCACGATGAACACCCGGCTCCTCGGTGCTGACGGCGAGTTCACCGTCGAGATCGGGGCGTCCGGCCAGGTGATCCCCACCGGTCACAACGCCTCCACCCCGATGGTGCCCGGGTGTGACGTGCACCTGACCGTGGATGCTGACCTGAACTGGCAGGCGCAGACCGTGGTGGACGACGCCGTCGACCAGTACGGCGCCGAGTGGGGCGCCGCGGTGGTGATCGACGTCGACACCGGGCGCATTCTCGCCCTCGCCGACTCCGATGTGGTCGATCCGAACAATCCGGGTGCCTCCCGGTACACCGGATCGCACGCCGTTCAGGACATCTTCGACCCCGGGTCCACGGGCAAGGTGCTCACCGTGCTCTCGGCACTTGAGGAGGGGGTCGTCACCCCGACCACCCCTATCGAAGATCCGTACCGGCTCACCACGGAGAACGGGCAGACCTTCCACGACCACACCGAGCATCCCGATCAGATCCTCACCACCACCGGGGTACTCGCCGAGTCCGCGAACACCGGCACCGTCCTCATCGGCGAGCGGATGAGTGATCAGACCCGCTTCGAGTACATGCAGCGGCTCGGCTGGGGTGAGCGCACGGGAATGGGGATGCCCGGTGAGACGGCCGGAATTCTGCACCACTACGAAGACTGGGATGGCCGCCAGCGCTACACCACGATGTTCGGCCAGGGGGTCTCGGTGAACCTGCTGCAGAACACCGGGGTGTTCTCGACCATCGCCAACGGCGGGGTTCGGATGCCGTTGAGCATCGTGGACGGCTATGACTGCGCGGACGGTTATGAGCAGATCGATCCCGGCGAGCCGGTACAGGTGGTCTCCGAGGAATCCTCGGATCAGATGATCCGGATGCTCGAGAGCGTGGTGACCGACGCCGGGACCGGTGAGAGCGCCGCGATCGAGGGCTACCGGATCGCCGGAAAGACCGGTACGGCGCAGATGCCCGGCGACGACGGCGAACTCACCGAGGTCGCGGCGTCCTTCGTGGGCATCGCCCCGGCTGATGACCCGCAGATCGCGGTCGGCGTGGTGATGTACAACCCAGACACCGGCATCTACGGCGGTACGATCGCGGCCCCGGTGTTCCACGAGATCACCGCATTCGCCCTGCAATCACTCGGTGTACCACCCAGCGGCGAGGAAGCCGCGCCGTACCCGCTGCGCCCCGACGATCAGTGACCGAGCCGAGAGAGCGGTAGATTTCGTGCCCATGAACGCCTCTGACGCGCCGGTCACCCGAACCACGGCAGACCTCGCCATCGCCTTCCGGCTCGAGGTGATCCAGGCGGGTGAGGTCGAGGTGACTGGCGTCAGCTTGGACAACCGCCAAGTCCGCCCGGGTGACTTGTTCGCCGCCCTGCCCGGTGCACGCACTCACGGTGCCGACCACGCCGTGGCCGCCGTCGAGGCGGGGGCTGTGGCGATCCTGACCGACGCTGCCGGCGCGCAGCGGCTATCACTGGCAGGCTCATCGGTGCCGGTCCTGGTGGCCCCGGACATTCGGGCGGTGTTGGGCGATGTCAGTGCCGCCGTCTACGGCGAGCCCGCGCGCAGGTTGCGCAGCTTCGGGATCACGGGCACGAACGGCAAGACCACCACCACCTACCTGCTGGAGCAGATCCTCGACCGGCTCGGCCGGACCACAGGTCTGATCGGAACCGTGGAGCTGAAGGTGGCCGGTGAGCAGACTCCGGCACGGCTGACCACACCTGAGGCGCCGCAGCTGCAGGCCTTGCTCGCCCAGATGGTGACAGCCGGCGTGACAGATCTCGTGATGGAGGTCTCCTCGCACGCACTGGCTCTGCACCGGGTGGACGCGATCGTCTACGACATGGTCGGTTTCACCCACCTCACCGCTGATCATCTGGACTTCCACGGTGGAATGGAGGAGTACTACCGCACCAAGGCCTCGCTGTTCACGCCTGCTCGCGCCCGTCGCGGCGTCATCCTGGCCGACGACAGCTGGGGTCGCCGCCTCGCGGCCGAGGCCGAGATTCCGGTGGTCACGATCGGCACGCAGACGCCTCCCACGCGGCCGGATCCCGACACGGACTGGTTGCTGACCATCGTGGCCGCCCGCCCCGACCACACCACATTCACCGTGACTCACCGTGACGGGCGCAGCCTGTCCACCGAGGTGTGGATGCCGGGCAGGTTCAATGTGACCAACGCCGCGATGGCGGTGGTGATGGCGCTCGAGTCGGGGATCAGCATCGGTGACCTCCATCGCGTGCTGGGTCACCATGGTCTGCGCGGGAACGTGCCGGGCCGGATGGAGCGCGTTGCCGACCACCCGCGCTGCATCGTCGACTTCGCCCACAACACCGAAGCCCTGAACCTGGCACTCAAGGCACTGCGTCCCACCACCAAAGGCCGATTGTTCGTGGTCTTCGGAGCGACCGGCGAACGCGATACCGCCAAGCGCCCGTTGATGGGCGAAGTGGCTGTCGCGGGCGCCGATGTCGTGGTCATCACCGATGACGATCCGCACGATGAAGATGCCGCACAGATCCGCAGCGAGGTGATGGTGGGTGCGGTGCGTGCACTGCCGGCCGCGCAGCGAGCCGGGCGGACGGTCGACGTCTTCGAGGTGGCTCCCCGCGCGAAGGCGATTCGTCGTGCCGTGCAATTCGCCGGACCGGCCGACACCGTGCTCATCGCCGGCCGTGGGCACGAAACCATCCAGGAGATTGCGGGTGTGGAACATCATCTCGACGATCGGGAAGAGGTGCGCGCCGCGCTCGCCGAGGGGTCGGTTCGATGATCACGCTCACGCTCGCCGAGATCGCTGCTGCGACCGGCGGCAAGGTGCTCGCTGCGGCGACGGCACCGCCGCTTCAGGAAGAAGCACGACGCTCCGCCGGCGCGACCTCCGCAGACGCAGTGCAGGTCACCGGTGCGACCGTGATCGACTCCCGCGATGTCGGGGCCGGTGACCTTTTCGTCGCTGTGCCGGGTGAGCGGGTGGATGGGCACGACTACCTGCACGCGGCCGCTGATCGCGGAGCGGTCGCTGCCCTGGTCTCCCGCCATGTGCCGGGCAGCCCCGTCCCCATGGTGCTCGTGGCGGACGCCCAGATCGCGCTGGGCGTCCTGGCCCGAGAGGTGCTCGCACGGCTGCGTTCAGCCGGTGAGTTGACCGTGGTGGCGATCACCGGTTCGGTGGGTAAGACCACCACCAAGGACCTGCTCGCTCAGTTGCTCACCCCGCTGGGTGGCCTGATTGCCCCGGCGGGCTCGTTCAACAACGAGCTGGGGCTTCCGCTCACCGTGCTCCGGGCCACGCCCAGTACACGAGTGCTGGTGCTGGAGATGGGGGCTGATGCACCGGGCAACCTCACCTACCTGACCTCGATCGCCCCGCCCGATATCGCCGTCGTACTCGCGGTGGGTACTGCCCACCTGGGCGGGTTCGGCAGCGTCGAAGGCATCGCCCGTGCGAAGGCGGAACTGGTGCAGGGCCTACGCCCTGACGGCGTCGCCGTGCTCAACGCCGACGACGTCCGGGTGGCCGCGATGTCAGCGTTGTCCGCGGGCGCGCAGGTGCGCACGTTCGGCACTGGCCCGGACGCCGAGGTGCGTGCCGAGGAGGTGTCCGTCGACGCCACCGGACGAGCGGCGTTCACGCTAAGCATCGACGGCGTGTGTGCACCGGTGCAGGTTGCCCTGGTGGGGGGACACCACGTCACCAATGCCCTCGCCGCCGCCGCCGTCTGCCTCACCCTGGGCCTGTCGGTGGAGGAGGTGGCGCAGCGGCTCGCTCACGCCGGTGCACTCAGTCCGCACCGCATGCATGTGCGCACATGGGGCGAGCGCACCGTCATCGATGACGCCTACAACGCCAATCCGGACTCCATGCGCGCCGCCCTGGACGCCCTGACCGCGATCGCGGCCGGACGGCGTACTGTGGCCGTGCTCGGGGAGATGCTCGAACTCGGTGATATCGCTGAGCAGGCGCATGAGCAGATCGGTGCGTACGCGGCCGAGCACGCGGACATGATCGTGGTGGTCGGTGCCGGCGCTGACGGGATCGCCCGAGGAGCTCGATCCGCCGGGGCACAGGTACGCACTGTGGCAGATGTGAAGGAAGCAGAGGAACTTGTGGTCACCGATCTCGGGCCCGAGGACGTCGTGTTGATCAAGTCGTCCAACTCGGCCGGGCTTGCGGTGCTCGCCGACCGTCTCGTGGCCGACGCAGGGGATGCGGAGGAGCTCGCGTGATCGCGATCCTCGTCTCCGGGGCCCTGGCATTGACCGTCTCATTGCTGGGCACGCCGCTGTTCATCCGGTTCCTGGTGCGCCGCAACTACGGCCAGTTCATCCGCCAAGACGGTCCAACGGCCCATTTCACCAAACGTGGCACCCCCACGATGGGTGGCGTGGTCATCATCGTGGCCACTCTGGTGGGGTATGTGTTCGCCAACATGGTCACCGGCAATATGCCGAGTGCTTCCGGACTGCTCCTGCTGTTCCTCATGGTCGGGCTCGGGGTCGTCGGGTTCCTGGATGACTTCATCAAGATCAGCAGGCAGCGCTCGCTCGGGCTGAGCCCGGCCTGGAAGATCGTCGGTCAGGGTGTGATCGGTGTGGCGTTCTCGGTGCTGGTGCTGCAGTTCCCGAACGCCCGGTTCCGCACACCCGCCAGCATGGAGATCTCCTTCACCCGTGATGTCGGCCTCGACCTCGCATTCGCCGGCGCGACCGTCGGCCTGATCCTGTTCGTCATCTGGGCGAACTTCCTCATCACCGCGTGGTCGAATGCCGTGAACTTGACCGATGGTCTGGACGGGCTCGCCACCGGAGCCTCGATGTTCGTCTTCGGTGCCTACACGCTCGTGACGTTCTGGCAGGTGAACCAGAGCTGTCAGCTGCTGGCCAGCGCGGGTCCCAGTTGTTACGAGGTGCGCGATCCCCGCGACCTGTCGATCGTGGCCGCGGCCATCGTGGGCGCCTGTTTCGGCTTCCTCTGGTGGAACGCCTCCCCGGCGAAGATCTTCATGGGAGATACCGGCGCGCTCGCCCTCGGTGGAGCACTGGCCGGGATGACGATCCTCACCCGCACCGAAATCCTCGGAGCCATCATCGGTGGGTTGTTCGTGCTGATCATCCTCTCCGACGTGATCCAGATCGGGTTCTTCAAAGCCACTGGCAGGCGCGTTTTCAAGATGGCTCCACTGCATCACCACTTCGAATTGATGGGGTGGGGTGAGGTGACGATCGTGATCCGGTTCTGGATCATCGCTGCCCTCTGCGCGTGTCTGGGGCTGGGCGTCTTCTACGCCGAGTGGTTTACCGGATGAGCGCGAGGAGCCCCCGCGTAGGGCCGCCGAGGAACGAGGTGTACCGGAGCGAGGCGCCGCAGCGCTCAGACCACCGTGGGTACTGGATGAGTGCGAGGAGCGCCCGCGCAGGGACGTCGAGGGACGAGGTCTACCGCAGCGAGGCATCGCAGCCCTCAGACCAGGCAGGCACCCGATGACACACCTGTTGCCAGGTGCGGGGATCGACGAACTGCGCGGGCGAGCCGTCCTCGTCGCCGGCCTCGGCGCATCCGGTCGCTCGGCCGTGGAGGCACTCACCGAACTCGGAGCGCAGGTGACGGCCGTCGACAGCCGGGACATGCAGGACGTCCTACCGCCTGCAACGGAGCTGCCCTCCGGTGTGCGAGTGCTCACTGACTCAGATCCGACGGCGCTCGCCGAGCGTGCGTGGGAATTCTCACCCAGCCTGGTGGTCGCCTCGCCGGGGTGGTCCCCCGCGGCGCCACTGCTCACCTATGCCACGGCAAGCAACGTGCCGATCTGGAGTGAGGTGGAGCTGGCCTGGCAGGTCTGCCCGGCGCACGTACGCTGGCTCACGCTCACCGGGACGAACGGCAAGACGACGACGGTGGGCATGCTGGCGGCGATGCTCACCGCGCACGGGTGGAATGCTCCGGCCGTGGGGAACGTCGGCACCCCGATCGCCGCCACGGTGCTTGGCGCGCGGGCTGGTGACGGACCGGGTATCGACGCGCTCGCGGTAGAACTGTCCAGCTTTCAACTGCACTACACCCACTCGGTCTCCGCGGTCGCCTCGGCCTGCCTGAACGTGGACGCCGATCACCTGGACTGGCACGGCTCGATGGACGCCTACGTGGCCGCCAAGGAGCGCGTGCACCACAGCACCAAGGTGGCCTGCATCTACAACGTGGCCGATCCGCGGACCCGGGAGATGGTGGCCGAGGCGGACGTCATCGAGGGAGCACGGGCCGTCGGATTCACTCACGGCAGCCCCAGCGTGGGTGAACTCGGCATGGTCGAGGATGTGCTCGCCGACCGGGCATTCGTGGCGAACCGGCAGACGCACGCCGCAGAGCTGGGATCTCTGACGGATCTGGAACACCTCGGTAGCGACGGTGACGTGCCGCCGCATATCGTGGCGAACGCCCTGGCTGCTGCTGCCCTCGCTCGGGCCGCGGGGGTCGACTCCGCTGACGTGGCGAGCGGGCTGCGTGCCTACTCCCCGGGAGAGCACCGGATGCAGACGATCGCCACCCTGGACGGTGTGCGATACATCGACGATTCGAAGGCCACCAACGCGCACGCGGCTGCGGCAGCGCTGAGTGCGATGGAGGCCGGCCGGACCATCTGGATCGCCGGCGGTCTGGCCAAAGGTGCCCGGCTGGATGATCTGGTGGCAGCACATCGCGACAAGGTGCGTGCCGTCGTCGTGATCGGTGTGGACCAGCGCCCCGTACTCGAGGCACTTGAGCGACACGCGCCCGGCCTCCCGCGCCATGTGGTGCCCGGTGGCGACACTGAGGTCATGAGGACCGCCGTCGACGCCGCGCGAGCATTCGCCCAGCCCGGCGACGTGGTGCTGCTCGCACCCGCATGCGCCTCCATGGACCAGTTCCGGTCCTATGCGGCGCGCGGTGAAGCGTTTGCCGACGCCGTCCGGGAGCTGGAGTCATGAGTGCGCCCGCGCCGCCACGGCGCCCACGCACCGGCGGCACCGCCTCGGGCCGGCCGCGAGCCACTCCGAGCGCAGTGACTGCGAGCGCTGCGACCCGGACCGTCAGGAAGCCGACGACCTCACGCCGTCCGAGTGCGCGCACAGGATCACGTTCCCCGAGGAAGCCGGCCACCAAGCGCTCGCTCCCGTGGGCCGAGAGCGCCGCCTGGCAGTCTCCGGTGACCAGCTACTACCTGATCGGTGGCGCCACGCTGCTGCTGCTCGCCTTCGGGCTGATCATGGTGCTCTCCGCTTCCTCCATCCCCTCGTTGCGTGACGGCGACTCCATCACGAGCGGGTTCCAGAACCAGGCGCTGTACGCGTTGGTCGCGCTGCCTGTGGCTTTCGCGATCACGCGCATCCCAGTGCGCTGGATCCGACGGCTCGCGTGGCCCGCGATGCTCGGCGCCCTCGGGCTGCAGTTGCTGCTGTTCACCCCGCTGGCCGTGGGTAAGGGGGGAAACTCCGCCTGGGTGCAACTCGCTCCCGGGGCGGTGTTCCAGCCCTCGGAGTTCGGGAAGTTCGGGCTGGCGCTCTGGCTCGGCGCCGTCCTGGCGACGAAGGGCCGGTTGCTCCGGCACTGGTCGCACGTGCTGTTCCCAGCCGTGGTCGTGGCCACGATCTTCCTCGGTACCGTGGTCTACTCCAAGGATCTAGGCACGGCGATGATCATGATCGCCCTCGTGGCGGGCGCGCTGTGGGTGGCCGGGGTGCCAATCTCGAAGTTCGTGGTGGCCGGGAGCATCGTGCTCGCCGCCGTCGCCGCGTTCGTGGTCTCCTCCGACAACCGCACGAGCCGGATCCTGTCCTTCCTCAACATGGGCGGCCATGAATCGCTGAGTGATCAGCCCTTACGTGCGATCCAGGGATTGGGTACGGGTGGTATCTCCGGGGTGGGCCTGGGCGCCTCGCGGGAGAAGTGGCTGTGGTTGCCGGCCGCTGAGGACGACTTCATCTTCGCCATCATCGGCGAAGAACTCGGCCTGCTCGGTTGCCTCCTGGTGCTTGCCCTGTTCGTGGTCCTCGCAATCGGCTTCAGCCGGGTCATCACCCGGCACCCGGACCCGTTCGTGAAGATCACCACCGCAGCGATCGCCTGCTGGATCCTCGGCCAGGCGCTGGTGAACATCGGTGTGGTGATCGGAGTGCTACCCGTGATCGGCGTGCCCTTGCCGCTGCTGTCCAAGGGTGGTTCGGCCCTGGTGACGACGCTCGGGGCGCTCGCCGTTGTGCTCGCGTTCGCACGCGATGAACCCTGCGCGAAGGAGGCGCTCGCGGCGCGCCGCGGGTCGATGCGCCGATCACTGTCCGTGATCGCTCCCGGATCGGGACGCGCGCGTGGTTAGTCGACACCTCGTGCTCGCGGGTGGAGGTTCGGCCGGACACGTGAACCCGTTGCTGGCCACGGCTGCCGAACTTCAGGAACGCCTGCCCGATGTGCACCTGAGTGTGCTCGGCACCGCCGAGGGACTGGAGGCCGACCTTGTTCCGGCCGCCGGACTTGAGCTGACCGTGATCGAGAAGGTGCCGATGCCGCGCCGCCCCAACGGCGATGCGCTGCGGTTCCCGGGGCGGTGGCGACGAGCACTGGCCACGGCGAGGGCCGTCGTCGACGGGGCGGACGCCGTGGTGGGATTCGGTGGCTATGTGGCCACCCCGGCCTACCTGGCGGCCCGCCGCCTCGGCGTGCCGATCGTGATCCACGAGCAGAACGCCCTTCCCGGGCTGGCGAACCGCCTCGGTGCTCGATGGGCCCGGGCCGTCGGGGTGACCTTCGCAGGAACCCCGCTTGCCGGAGCCCAGTGGGTCGGACTGCCGCTGCGGCCGCAGATCGCCGCGCTGGTGGCCGAGCGAGAGCAGGACGCTGCCGCTCGCGCGCGAGCCGGGGCGCTGGCGTGTGGACTGGACCCGGACCGACGCACAGTTCTCGTGACCGGCGGCTCGCTGGGTGCCCTCAGGCTGAACACCCAGGTGCCCACCGTTGCTGCGGAACTGATCGCGGCCGGGGCCCAGGTGTTGCACGTGAGCGGCAACGGCAAGGCCGATCAGGTGCGACGGGCACGGGAAGCGATGCCCGACCACGTCCAGGACCACTACCACGTGCGGGAGTATCTGAGCGAGATGCACGAGGCCTTGGCCTGCGCCGATCTCATGATTGGCCGGTCCGGCGCCGGTACTGTGAGCGAACTTGCGGCCCTGGGGATACCTGCGGTCTACGTGCCGCTCCCCGTGGGCAATGGCGAGCAGCGCCGCAACGCCACCGGCGTGATCGAGGCCGGCGGTGGACTGCTGGTGGCCGATGGGGATCTCACCACGCCGTGGCTGCGCGATCATGTGGTGCCGCTGATCGCCGATCCCGAGCGCCTTCGCGCGATGGGAACGGCTGCGGCCCAGGCGGGGGTGCGTGACGGTGCTGCGCGCCTGGCCGACCTGATCCTGGCCGCTGCCGGTGACTCCACCGCAGGTGAGGGCCACGTGGGTGAGCGCCGATGAGAGTGCATTTCGTGGCCATCGGCGGTGCTGGGATGTCGGTGATCGCCGAACTGATGCTCGCCGACGGGGTGGTCGTCTCCGGTTCCGATCGTCAGGATTCGGCGGTGCTGCAGCGGCTGGCGCGCCGTGGTGCGACCGTGCACGTGGGGCACGATGGCGCGCACGTGGCCGGTGCCGATCTCGTCGTGGTCTCCTCGGCGATCCCGGAGGGGAACGCCGAGGTGGTGGCGGCCCGCGCCGCAGGCATCGAGGTCGTGCACCGCTCGGTGGCGTTGATGCGTGCCGCCGCCGGCAAGGATTTCGTTGCCGTGGCTGGTGCGCACGGGAAGACCACCACCTCGGCGATGCTCGCCGTCGCCCTCCGTGAGCTTGGGCAGGATCCATCGTTTGCGATCGGTGGAGCAGTGCTCTCGCTCGGCAGCGGAGCCAATGCCGGTTCCGGGCCGGTGTTCGTTGCCGAAGCCGATGAGTCGGACGGATCCTTCCTCAACTACGCACCGCAGGTCGCGGTCGTGACGAACATCGAACCGGACCACCTGGACCACTACGGCACTGCGGAGGCATTCGAGCAGGCGTTCGACGCATTCGCCGAGCGAGTGGTTCCCGGCGGGCAGGTGATCACCTGCTCCGACGACGCGGGCGCCCGGCGCTTCACCGAGAGGGTTCGCGCTCGCGGCATCGCCGTGCGCACCTACGGCACGGGCGTGGATGCGGATGTGCGGCTCACCGACGTGCAATTGACTCCCGGCGCGGCCACGGCCCGGCTCGTTGCAGCCGAGGGAGAGTTCGAGCTCGACCTGGCTGTGCCCGGCACGCACAACCTGCTCAACGCTGCCGCTGCATGGTGTGCTGGGCTCGCGCTCGGGGCCGATCCGGCCGAGATGATCAGCGCGCTCGCGGCCTTCACCGGCACCGCTCGGCGGTTCGAACTGCGTGGTGCGGCGGCGGGTGTGCGCGTGGTGGATGACTACGCGCACAATCCCACCAAGGTCGCGGCCGCGGTGCGCACCGGGCGCGGAGCAGCCGGTGATGGTCGACTGATCGTGCTGTTCCAACCGCACCTGTACTCCCGGACCGCGGCATTCGCCGCCGAGTTCGCCGAGGCGCTGGCCGGGGCCGATGAGGTGATCCTGACGGCGATCTACCCGGCCCGGGAGGAGCCCCAACCGGGAGTGACCTCGGCGCTGATCGGGGACCGGCTCCCTGGCGCTCAGTATGTGGAAGACCATCGTGAGGCGGCACGTGCCGCCGCGGCGCTCGCCAGGGACGGCGATCTGGTGATGACGATCGGCGCCGGGGACGTGACCGTCCTCGGCGAGGTGATCCTGGACCTCCTCCGAGAGCGAGCCGGCTGATGCGCGCCCCCGCACAGCCCCGACGGCGCACACCGCGCTCCACCACGCCGTCCGCTCCTGCAGCAGCTGCGGGAAGGGAACTGCCTGCGCGCACCGGCGCGCCGGCGCGGGCCCGGAGTTCGACGGTCACACGCGCGCGGGCCACGGAGAAGGAGCAGGCGCGCCTCAACCGCAGCGAGGAGCGCGAGCAGCGACGAGCGCAACGCCGTTCCAGGCACGCGGAAGCCGCCGACGGTGCTCTCCAGGGAGCCACTCAGCGTGCGTCCGGTGCGAACCGTGGCGCCCAACTGAGCGAACGGATCGCCGAACGACGTTCTGCGGTGCGACGGCTACGGTGGCGCGGGATCGCTGCCGCCCTCGCGGCGGTACTGGTGGTGGCCGGCCTCAGTTGGTTGGTTCTCGCCTCTCCCGTGTTGGTGGTCCATGCCGAGGACGTCGTGGTGACCGGCACGTCGGAGTACATCGAGGAGGAGCAGATCCAGGAGATTGCCGCCGTTGCGCACGAGGTGCCGGTGGCACGGGTGGACACCGGCGGTGTGGCCGAGGAGATCCGAGAACTCTCTGCGGTCAGAGACGTCCAGATCCGGCGTTCGTGGCCGAACGGCCTGGAGATCGCCCTGGAACCGCGCGTCCCGGTGGCCACAGTCTCCGATGGTGACCGCTACGCGCTCCTGGATGCCGAGGCGGTCGTGATGGTCCGCCGTGATGAGCCTGTCGACGGGGTGCCGCAGGTCACGGTGCCATTGGACGATCCAGACACGGCGGAATCGCTGACGGCGGTGCTCACCGTGCTTGCGGCGCTTCCGGAGGACATCCAGGCCGAGGTGTCAAGCGCCGGGGCGGAGACGCCCTACCAGGTCCGGCTGGAACTGACCGATGGTGACGAGGTGGTGTGGGGGAGTGCGGAGGAGAACACACTCAAGGTCGAGGTGTTCCGCACGCTGCGACAGGTGGAGGCCTCGACCTACGACCTCTCCGCGCCGCGGTCGCCGATCACCACCGAGTAGCGCCCAGCCGGTGATCGCCGGGGTTGCGAGCGTGCCATCGACCGTGCCGAAACGCGGTCGGCGACACACCCCCCGATGTCGTTGCCCTCCTGCGGTCGGAGACCTAGCGTCAGTGGTGTTGGAAAAATGACATAACTCTTACCCTCAGGTTGAGGGTGAGGGTTGAGGGTCGGACTTCAGGGTCACCCGAGCACGAGCACCGGACGAGAGGGATCGACGTGGCGGCACCGCAGAATTACCTGGCGGTCATCAAGGTGGTCGGGATCGGTGGTGGCGGCGTGAACGCCGTCAACCGGATGATCGACGTCGGGTTGAAGGGCGTGGAGTTCATCGCCGTCAACACGGATGCGCAGGCCCTATTGATGAGCGACGCCGACGTCAAACTCGACGTCGGGCGGGAGTTGACCCGGGGGTTGGGCGCAGGCGCCGACCCCGAGGTTGGCAAGAGGGCAGCAGAGGATCACACCGAGGAGATCGAGGAGGTCTTGCGCGGGGCCGACATGGTCTTCGTGACCGCCGGCGAGGGTGGTGGCACCGGAACCGGAGGAGCTCCCGTCGTGGCGAAGATCGCCCGGTCCCTCGGGGCCTTGACCATCGGCGTGGTGACCCGCCCGTTCACGTTCGAGGGCCGCCGTCGTGGCGTGCAGGCAGACGCCGGGATCGAGTCGCTCCGCTCAGAGGTGGACACGCTCATCACGATCCCGAACGATCGGCTGCTTTCCATCAGCGACCGCAACGTCTCGGTGCTGGACGCCTTCAAATCCGCTGACCAGGTTCTGCTCTCAGGTGTGCAGGGCATCACCGACCTGATCACCACACCGGGCTTGATCAACCTCGACTTCGCGGACGTGAAGTCAGTCATGCAGGGCGCAGGGAGTGCGCTGATGGGGATCGGCTCGGCGCGCGGGGAGGACCGCGCCGTCCAAGCCTCGGAGCTGGCAATCTCCTCGCCACTACTCGAGGCGAGTATCGATGGAGCGCACGGCGTGCTGCTGTCCATCCAGGGTGGGAGCGACCTCGGGCTGTTCGAGATTCACGAGGCGGCCCGCCTGGTGCAGGAAGCGGCGCACCCAGAAGCGAACATCATCTTCGGTGCGGTGATCGATGACGCGCTCGGCGACGAGGTGCGGGTCACGGTGATCGCCGCCGG
The DNA here is from genome assembly GCF_021049285.1 of Ruania halotolerans. Classification (GTDB taxonomy): domain Bacteria; phylum Actinomycetota; class Actinomycetes; order Actinomycetales; family Beutenbergiaceae; genus Ruania; species Ruania halotolerans. The sequence continues at coordinate 2,615,559 of NZ_CP088017.1, read as the reverse complement.
CTTCGACCAAGGGGGTCCGACGTCGACGGCGACCACACAGAGTGCACGCGCGACCACTGCCGCCCAGCCGGAGCGGGCCGCAGAACCGGCCCCGGCGCGGCAGGAGCCCGTCGTCGAGCCCGCAGACGAGCCGGCACCGTCGCGCTCCAGTTCTCGGGATTCCCGGGAGAGTGCACCGGTGCCTGAGCCGGCCACGACAGTGGGAGACGGTGGGCAGCACGGCGCAGCGAATCCGCTCGAAGTGCCCCGCGTCTTCGACGAGGAGCCGCGCAACCGGCGCGAGGAAGATCTCGACGTCCCCGATTTCCTCAAGTGAGGTGTTGACCGCCGACCTGGGTCCGGGAGCGCTGGGGCTGTTCACCACTCGATTCGGCGGCCGGAGCGCCGCTCCGTATTCCGAGATGAACCTCGCGGCTGGTGTTGGTGATCGCCGCGACGATGTTGCGCACAATCGCGATGTGGTGGCTGCTGAGCTCGGCGCTCCGGTGGTGTATCTGCGGCAAGTGCACTCCGCGCAGGTGCTTCTCGACGTACGGGGCGTCAGCGCCCCTGGTGAGGAACCGACGGCGGATGCTGTGGTGCTGACCACAGCTGAGGTCGGTGCCGCTGTGCTGGTGGCCGACTGTATCCCGGTCCTCCTGGCTTCCCGGTCTGGCGCAGTTGCTGCCGTCCATGCGGGACGGCGCGGGCTACTCGCAGGGATCGTGCCGGCAACGACCGCGGCAATGGCCGGTGCGGGCCACGGAGTGACGCATGCGGCAATCGGCCCGGGCATCTGTGGCACCTGCTACGAGGTGCCAGCGCAACTGCGCGAGCAGGCGTGCGATCAGGAGCCCGCCCTTGCCTCGTGGACGACGTGGGGGACGCCCGCACTGGACCTGCGTGCTGGCGTTCGAGCCCAACTGGCGGCAGCAGGAGTGCGCCACGTGCACGAGCACGCCATCTGTACCCGGGAGGACCGCCGGTTCTACTCCTACCGGCGTGACGGCGTCACGGGTCGGTTCGCCGGTGTGGTGCGCGCAGTGCCGTGAACGCCGGCTGCCGTGAACACCGGCGTGTGCGCTGATCAGCGCACACGACACGCCGCCACCTGCTCCCGCTGAGCACGCCGTGCCTGGTCTAGCGTCTAGAACACCAGATCATTCAGTTCATTACCCGGCTCCGCCGGATCAGAAAAGGAGCAGGCATGGGAGCACTGCGCAAGACGATGCTGTATCTCGGCCTCTCCGAGGCCGACCAGGAGCGCGAGGAGCGATACGCGGACGGCGAGTATGAGGACGGCTACGCCGAACTCGCCCACGATGACTACGACGAGCCCGCCCAGGAGGCCCAGGTGACACCGATCAGTCAGGCCGCCTCCCACGTCGGTCATAACCTGCGCCGGATCACCACGGTGCACCCGCGCACCTACACCGACGCCAAGTCGATTGGCGAAGCGTTCCGGGGCGGGACCCCGGTGATCATGAACCTCACCGACATGTCCGACGCCGAGGCCAAGCGCCTCGTGGACTTCTCTGCGGGTCTGATCTTCGGGCTGCATGGCAGCATCGAACGGGTCACCAACAAGGTCTTCCTGCTCTCGCCTGCGACCGTCGAGGTGGCCAGCGAGCGTCAGGAGCCCGAGGCGACGACACGATTCTTCAACCAGAGCTGACGTGGGCTGGATCTTCGGGCTCCTCTACCTGGTCGTCCTGCTCTACCTGGTGGCGCTTCTGGTCCGGATGGGCTTCGACTGGGTGACGTATTTCGCGAGGGACTGGAAGCCGCGCGGCCTCGCCCTCATCGTGGCGGAGATTGTTTACACGCCCACCGACCCACCCTTGAAGGCGCTTCGGCGTCTGATTCCACCCCTGCGCCTAGGTGGCATCGCGCTCGATGTCGGGTTCCTCATCGTCCTCGTGGCGTGCTGGATCCTGCTCGGCGTCTTGGCGCGTCTGGCCACCATGTGACGCGTAGAGTGAAATCTTCCGCTACGGTGATCTTCGCCGAACCCTTATCTTCCGAGTCAGCGAGAACCGTTGGCCCGACCGACACAGACCGAGGTGACGAGAATGGCTCTGCTGACGGCAGACGACGTCCTCAACAAAAAGTTCCAGCCCACCAAGTTCCGTGAGGGGTACGACCAGGACGAGGTAGATGACTTCCTCGACGAGGTCGTCAACACCCTGCGGGTCGTAGGCGGAGAGAACGAGGAGCTGAAGGCGAAGCTCGAGGCGGCGGAGCGGCGAATCGCCGAACTGTCCGGTGGCGCTGGTACCGTTCCGGCGGCTGCGCCAGCCGAGACACCCGCCGAGCAGACCACGCAGTTCTCCGCGGTGGGTGCCGGCCAGGACACCGTTGCCGCAGAAGCTGCGGCACCGGAAGCCGACAGCGACGCGGCACAGGCGCCTGCCGAGGTGTCCCCGCAGGTGGACGAGGCCACCACGGCTGCTGCGACCGGCGGAAACGAGCCGGAGTCCGCCACAGGCATGTTGCAGTTGGCCCAGCGACTCCACGACGAGTACGTCAGCAACGGCAAGGCCGAGGCGGACCGACTGCTCGCCGAGGCGCAGGCCGAGGGTGAACGCCTCACGCGAGAAGCAGACGAACAGCGCAACCGCACGCTCAGCCAGCTTGAGAGCGAGCGTTCGCTGCTCGAGCGCAAGATCGACGAGCTGCGCGTCTTCGAGCGGGATTACCGGACCCGGTTGAAGAGCTACCTCGAGGGTCTGCTCAGCGATGTCGAGGGCCGCGGAAGCATCGCCTCGCAGTACACCTCCGGCGAGCAAAGCGATTCACGCCGCCCGTGAGGCACTGACGCATACCGCAGGCGTTCGGCGGGTCCCCGCATCGGCAGGGGGCCCGCCGTCGTCATGAGTGAAAGGGCCAGCCATGGCAGGCGCGCACGAGAAGAGCGACCGCGATCCGGTCGGCACCGGAGCCGGCGTGCGGGGGCGCCGTCGCCGCCTGCTGCGCGTGGTGGTCCTGCTCACGCTCGGTGTGCTCGCCGCGGACCAGATCACCAAGTTCGCAGTGTTGGCCCAGTTCGACGCCGGTGAGTACCACCCAGTGATCGGCGATCTGCTCGGGCTGAGCCTGGTGTTCAACCCCGGCGCGGCCTTCTCATTCGCCGAAGGGGCCACCTGGCTGTTCACCATCGCCGCGGTGGTCGTCGCAGTGGTGATCCTGCGGATCTCGCGCCGATTGGGATCACTCGCCTGGGCGATCGCTCTTGGAGCTCTACTGGGCGGCAATCTCGGTAATCTCGGTGACCGGCTCTTCCGGGAGCCAGGTTTCGGTGTGGGGCACGTGGTGGACTTCATCAACTACGGTGGCTACTTCGTTGGCAACATTGCCGACATCGCCATCGTGCTTTCCGCCGTCGCGATTGCCGTGCTCAGCTTTCGCGGCGTCGCACTGGACGGTACGCGTGCGGGTGGTGGCGGCGAGCCCGTCGCTGACGAGCGTGAACCCGCCGGAGACGAGAGCGATTCGGCCAGCACCACGTTCGCCGAGGATGACGAGCACGCCGGGCACGTGGATGCGTCGGCGAGCGGGGACCTGTCGGAAGAGACCCGTGGGACCCGGGATCGATCCGATGGGTGATCTCCGTTCGCTACCGGTACCGGATGGGCTCGCCGGTGAACGGGTGGACGCCGCACTCGCCCGCATGCTCGGCATGAGTCGGACCAAAGCGGCCGAGCTCGCCAGCGCCGGCCATGTGGTGCTGGACGGTCGTGAGCTCGGCAAGTCGGATCGCCTGGTCAGTGGTGGCTGGCTCGAGGTGACACTGCCGGACCTCACGTCGGAGCCGCTGGCGGCGCCTGAGCCGGTGCCAGGGATGGCGATCCGTCTCGACGACGAGGACGTGGTCGTGGTGGACAAACCCGTCGGGGTCGCGGCCCACCCGAGCCCGGGCTGGACCGGACCCACGGTGATCGGCGGGCTCGCCGCGGCCGGCTACCGGATCGCGACGTCCGGTGCGGCGGAACGCCAGGGAGTGGTGCACCGTCTGGACGTGGGCACGTCCGGTCTGATGGTGGTCGCCAAGAGTGAACGTGCCTACACCCAGCTCAAGCGTGCATTCAAGGAACGCACAGTGGAGAAGGTGTACCACGCCGTCGTGCAGGGCCATCCCGACCCGAGCGCCGGAACTGTGGATGCCCCCATTGGCAGGCACCCGCAGCACGATTACAAGTGGGCGGTACTCGCACAGGGGCGCCCGAGTGTGACCCACTACGCCACTCTCGAGGCGATGCGTAGCGCCAGCCTGCTCGAGATCCATCTGGAAACAGGGCGCACTCATCAGATTCGGGTGCACATGTCCGCCCTGCGCCACCCATGTGCCGGGGATCTGACCTACGGCGCAGACCCAGTGCTGGCGCGCACGCTTGGCCTGCAGCGGCAGTGGTTGCACGCGATGCGGCTCGGCTTCACCCACCCCGGTTCCGGCTCATGGGTCGAGGTGAGCAGTAGCTACCCGGCCGACCTGCAGGATGCCGTGGATCGATTGCGCAGTGGCTGAGATGCGTGCGCTGCAGGTGGGTGACGCCTGACCGATGGACCTGTGGGCGCTCGCGGCGGCATTCGGATACTGCGCGCTCTCCGCCGTCGTGATGGTGCTGCCCGCCGAGGTCTACCTGGTCGGGGCGGCTGTGGTCGCCGATGTGCCACCCGTGTGGTTGGCGGCGGCCGGGGCGCTCGGCCAGGTGGCCGGCAAGATGCTCTCCTACCTGGTGGGCCGCGGAGTCCTGGATGTCGCCCGGCTACGAGCGAAGCCCAGTGCACGTTGGGCCGAGCGGATCCGCACCCTGGAGCGATGGTGCTCTCGCCACGCATGGGGCGCGGCCGCTCTCACGCTCGTGAGCGCCTTTGCAGGCCTGCCGCCGTACGCGGTGGTCGCCGTACTTGCCGGATCGCTCCACATGCGCTGGTGGGTGTTCGCGGGCGTCTCGCTCGTGGGCCGGTTCGGCCGGTTCTGGGCAGTGGTGAGCATTCCGCACCTGCTGCCGGAGGCGTTGTTCGGATTGTGATCGGCGCAGGGCTTGCCGGTCAGGCAGCGAGGGTCTGCAGGCGGCGTAGCGCCTCGGCGATGGTGGCCTCCGACTTCACGAACGTGAACCGCACCCAGGTGCGCAAGGCGTCCGTGCTGGGTGAGCCGGCTGTGGTGAACGCCGTCGCGGGAACAGCCACCACCCCGGCGAGTTCGGGCAGGCGACGGCACAATTCCTCCGCCGTGGTGATTCCGGCACCGGCCAGCGGGCCTGCCAGCAACGGCTGAGCGTCGGCCATGACGAAGTAGGTACCTGCCGCGGGTACGGGAGCCAGTCCGGCGTGCCGCAGTCCGTCCGTGAGTTGGTCCCGGCGGTGCGCGAGTGAGCGGCGCAAGGTGGGGAGCCAGTCGGCGTCTGGGGAGTCGGATGTCTCCAGGCCGAGTGCGAGGGCGACTGCCGGCTGGAACGGCGCACCGCTGGTGTACGTGAGGAATTGTTTGACCGTACGGACGGCTTCGATGAGTTCGGCTGGTCCGCTGATCCAGCCGATCTTCCAACCGGTCACGGAGAAGGACTTCCCGGCGGAGGAGATCGTCAGGGTGCGCGCCGCCGCGCCGGGCATGGTGGCGATCGGGAGGTGCGGGACGTCGTCGTAGGTGAGGTGCTCGTACACCTCGTCGGTGACCACGACGGCGTCGTGCACCTGGGCGAGGCGGGCCACCTCGGCGAGTTCGGCTGCACTGAGCACCGCACCGGTCGGGTTGTGCGGGGTGTTCAGAAGGATCACCCGGGTCCGGTCGTTGACGGCGCGGCGCAGCGCCGTGAGGTCCAGGCGGAACCCGGTGGGGCCGGGCACCAAGGGGGCGCGCGTGTGCCGGGCACCGGTGAGTGCGATCACGGCGGCATAGGAGTCGTAGTAGGGCTCCAGGGTGAGCACATCATCCCCAGGGCTGGCGAGCGCAAGCAATGCGGCGGCGATCGCCTCAGTAGCCCCGGTGGTGACGAGCACCTGGCGGTCCGGATCGAGGCTGATGTCGTAGTGCCGCTCCTGGTGTGCCGCGATCGCCTGACGCAACTCGGGGATCCCCGGGCCGGGTGGGTACTGGTTGATTCCGTCGCGGATCGCTGCCGCAGCGGCATCGGTGACGGCGCGGGGGCCGTCGCTATCCGGAAAGCCCTGACCGAGGTTCACTGCCCCGGTCTTCGTGGCCAGTGCCGTCATCTCGGCGAAGATGGTCGCCCGCGTGGTGCCGTCCGCGGCGAGCAGGCCTGCCGCATGGGCGACCCGCTGCCACGGCTGCTGCGTGTGGCCTGACTGTGTCATCCATCGGTCCTCACGGTCGCAGCTGGCGGCCATCCTGGGCCCGTCACTGGGCCGCCAGCCTCGTCTGCGATCGTAGGCTGTGCCGCCACCCGGAGGGTACGCCGGACTGACGGTGGGGGCGCTTAGACTCGGGACATGGCTGATGATTTCGTCCACCTGCACGTCCATACCGAGTATTCGATGCTCGACGGTGCGGCGAGGTTGGACGATCTTTTCGCCGAGGCACAGCGGCTCGGGCAGACGGCGCTTGCCACCACCGATCATGGCTATCTGTTCGGTGCCTACGACTTCTGGTCCAAGGCCCGCAAGTACGGGATCAAGCCGATCATCGGTGTCGAGGCGTACGTCACCCCGGGCACCAGCAGGTTCGACAAGACCCGGGTGCGATGGGGTGAGGCCGACCAGGCCGGTGACGACGTCTCCGCCCGTGGTGCGTACACGCACATGACGATCCTGGCCAAGGACACGCCCGGGATGCACAACCTGTTCCGGATGAGTTCGTTGGCCTCCCTCGAGGGACAACTCGGCAAGTGGCCCCGGATGGACCGCGAGTTGCTGGAGACGTACAGCAAAGGTCTGATCGCGACCAGCGGCTGCCCCTCCGGCGAGGTGCAGGTGCGTCTGCGTCTGGGGCAGTACGAGGAAGCGGTCCGGGCAGCCGGGGAGTTGCAGGACATCTTCGGCAAGGAGAACTACTACATCGAACTGATGGACCACGGGCTCGACATCGAGCGCCGGGTCACCAAGGACCTCCTGCGGCTGGCCAAGGAGATCAATGCCCCGCTGCTGGCCACCAACGATCTGCACTACACCACACATGAGGACGCGCACGCACACGAGGCGCTGCTGTGCGTGCAGTCCGGATCCACACTCGCCGAGCCCACCTATGACCAGGGCGGCAAGCGGTTCGCCTTCGGCGGCAGCGGCTACTACCTGAAGTCCGCTGCCGAGATGCGCGAGCTGTTCGCCGAGTTCCCGCAGGCGTGCGACAACACCCTCCGGGTGGCCGAACAGTGTGAGGTGACCTTCACCGAAGAGGTCGGCAAGTACATGCCGCACTACCCGGTTCCGGCGGGTGAGGATGAGGTATCCACCTTCGTGAAGGCGGTGGAGACGGGCCTTCAGGAGCGGTACAACGGCGCCGTGCCGGACGCCTCCCGCAAACAGGCCGAGTATGAGATCGAGGTGATCACCGGCAAGGGATACGCCGGGTACTACCTCGTGGTCGCGGACTTCATCAACTGGGCCAAGGAGAACGGCATCCGGGTCGGCCCCGGGCGTGGGTCCGGCGCCGGGTCGATCGCGGCGTATGCGATGAGCATCACCGAGCTCGACCCGCTGGAGCACGGGCTGATCTTCGAGCGCTTCCTCAACCCGGAGCGCGAGTCGATGCCGGACTTCGATATCGACTTCGACGAGCGCCGTCGCGGCGAGGTGATCAAGTACGTCAGTGACAAATACGGCGAGGACAAGGTCACCTACATCGTCACGTACGGCACGATCAAGGCCAAGCAGGCCCTCAAGGACGCATCCCGCGTGCTCGGATACCCGTTCGCGATGGGGGAGAAGCTCACCAAGGCGATGCCGGCTGCCGTGATGGGTAAGGACGTCTCGCTCGCCGGCATGTTCGATCCCGAGGACAAGCGCTACGCCGAGGCGGACGAGTTCCGCTCGGTGGTCAACTCCGATCCCGAAGCCCAGCGAGTGCTGGAGACGGCGCGAGGCCTGGAGAACCTCAAGCGGCAATGGGGAGTCCACGCCGCGGGTGTGGTGATCGCGAGCGAGCCGCTGCTGGACATCATCCCGATCATGCGCCGCGAGCAGGATGGCGCCGTGATCACGCAGGTGGACTTCCCGGCAGGGGAGGATCTCGGCCTGGTGAAGATGGACTTCCTCGGGCTGCGCAACCTCACCATCCTCGATGATGCGCTCGAGAACATCGTGGTCAACGGTAAGGAGCCGGTACGAGTCGAAGAGCTCACCCTGGATGATCGCGCCACGTACGAGCTGCTCGGGCGGGGGGAGACGCTCGGCCTCTTCCAGCTTGACGGCGGGGGAATGCGTTCACTGCTGCGGATGATGCGGCCGGACAACTTCGAGGACATCTCCGCCGTGGGCGCGCTGTACCGGCCAGGTCCGATGGGGGCGAACTCGCACACCAATTACGCACTGCGCAAGAACGGCCAGCAGCCGATCACCCCGATCCACCCCGAACTCGCCGAACCGCTCGACCCGGTCCTCGGCACCACCTACGGCCTGATCGTCTATCAGGAGCAGGTGATGGAGATCGCGCAGAAACTGGCCGGGTACTCACTCGGACAAGCCGACCTGCTGCGCCGCGCGATGGGCAAGAAGAAGAAGTCGGTCCTCGATGCCGAGTACTCCAACTTCGAGGCCGGGATGAAGGCGAACGGCTACTCCGCGAACGCGGTGAAGACGCTGTGGGAGATCCTGCTGCCGTTTTCCGACTATGCCTTCAACAAGGCGCACTCGGCGGCGTACGGAGTGATCTCGTACTGGACCGCCTACCTCAAGGCGCACTACCCGGCCGAGTACATGGCGGCGCTCCTGACGTCCACCCGGGACGATAAGGACAAGTCAGCGCTCTACCTCGGTGAGTGCCGCCGGATGCGGATCACCGTGCTTCCGCCTGACGTGAATGCCTCGGCGGGCACATTCACACCCGTGGGCCTCGATATTCGCTTCGGGCTCGCAGCGGTGCGGAATGTGGGCCAGAACGTGGTGGCCGCGATCGCGCAAGCGCGTCAGGACAAGGGCGACTTCACCTCCTTCACCGATTTCCTGGAGAAGGTGCCGGCTGTGGTGTGCAACAAGCGCACCATCGAATCCCTGATCAAGGCGGGTGCGTTCGACTCGCTCGGGCACACGCGCCGGTCGCTGCTGATGATCCACGAACAGGCCGTGGACGCGGTGATTGGGGTCAAGCGCAAGGAGGCGGAAGGCCAGTTCGACCTGTTCGCCGGACTCGGCGGGGACGACGGTGAGTCATCCGGGTTTGCGGTGGAGGTGCCTGAGCTTCCTGAATGGGACAAGAAGCAGAAGCTGGCGTTCGAGCGGGAGATGCTCGGTCTGTACGTCTCCGACCATCCGCTCTCCGGGATCGAGCACGTGCTGACCCAGGCTGCGGACGTCTCCCTTGCCACTCTCACCACCGATGAGACACGAGCGGACGGCTCCACGGTGACCATCGCCGGGTTGATCACGTCCCTGCAGCGGAAGATGTCGAAACAGGGCAACCCGTGGGCCGCCGTCACGATCGAGGACATGGAGGGCTCGGTTGAGGTGATGTTCTTCGGCGAGACCTACCTGGCCTACTCCACCGTGCTCGCGCAGGACCAGGTGGTGGTGGTCAAGGGACGGATCCGGCGGCGCGACGAGACGCTCTCACTGCAGGCCATGGAGGTCTCGTTGCCGGATGTCACCGTGGGGGAGTCGGCTCCGGTGACGGTGCGGATCCCGGAGTCGCGGTGCAGTGAGCCGGTGTTGTTGCAGTTGAAGAACGTGCTCTCCACGCATCCGGGGGTCACCGAGGTGCACGTGCGGTTGGTCTCACCAGGGCGCGCGACCGTGATGCGCCTCGAAGACGCCTTGCGAGTGGAACGCACCCCGGCGCTGTTCGGTGATCTGAAGGCACTGCTCGGCCCGAACTGCCTCGTCTGAGCCGTTCGACGAGGTGATCGGCGCGACCTACGACTGGCTGGTGACCTGCAAGCGCCGGGCTCCGGTGGGCAGATCCAGATCGACTTCGTCCCCGACGACCAACTGCCGCCCTCGACGAGACTCGGGCTCACCGTTGACTCGCACTGCGTCCTCGCCGAGCAGCAGGCGAGCCGAAGCACCGTCCTCGGCGACGCCGGCGAGCTTGAGCAGCTGACCGAGGCGGATCATCGCATCGGCGATCGGGACAGGTTCGAGTGCTGGGCGTGTCATCGCTCCATTATCGCGCGGTCGTACACTCGCCCCATGTTGCGCACCATCGACCTCCGTGGGCGGGCCATGGCTCCCGCCGAACTCCGAGCCGTGCTCCCACGTGCCGAGGTCAACATCGAGGTGGCGTCGGAGCGAGTGCGCCCCATCCTGGATCGGGTGCGCACCGAAGGGGCCGCGGCGTTGGCCGACCTCTCGGAGCAGTTCGATGGTGTTCGGCCCGAGACGTTGCGCGTTCGGCGCAGTGCGCTGGAGCAGGCGCTGCGGGAACTGGAACCGGCCGTCCGTGCGGCCCTGGAGGAGGCGATCCGCCGTGCGCGGCTGGGCCATGAGGCCCAGGTGCCCAAGCCGGTGACGACGTCCCTCGCCCCAGGGGCCGAGGTGCGGCAGCGGTGGGTTCCGGTCGGGCGCGTGGGACTGTACGTGCCCGGCGGCCTCGCCGCATTGGTCTCCTCGGTGGTGATGAACGTGGTGCCCGCACAGGTGGCGGGTGTGCGCTCGATCGCGGTGGCGAGCCCACCGCAGAAGGAGAACGACGGCCTGCCGGATGCGACGATCCTGGCGGCGTGTGCACTGCTCGGCGTGGACGAGGTCTACGCCGTGGGGGGTGCACAGGCCATCGGCATGTTCGCTTATGGTGTGAGCGCCACGGGCGCTGAGGCCGATGAGCTGAGCACCTGCGCACCGGTGGATGTGGTGACCGGCCCGGGCAACATCTACGTGGCAGCCGCGAAGCGCGCCGTCCTCGGTGTGGTGGGCATCGATTCCGAGGCTGGCACCACCGAGATCGCCGTCCTGGCGGATGAGAGTGCCGACCCGCAGCTTGTCGCGGCCGACCTGATCTCGCAGGCCGAACACGATCCGGCCGCCGGATCGGTGCTGGTGACGGACTCTCCGGAGTTGGCGACCGCCGTCGCAGAAGCGATCGGGCTGCAGACCGATGTGGCCAAGCACCACCAGCGGATCCGGACGGCCCTGACCGGCCCGCAATCCGGCGTGGTGCTCGTCGACGACCTCGAGCACGGGATTGCCGTAGTGGACGCCTACGCGGCGGAGCACCTGGAAATACACACCCGTGATGCCGCGGCTGTTGCCGATCGGATCCAGAACGCCGGCGCGATCTTCGTGGGCCCGTACTCCCCGGTGCCGCTGGGGGACTACATCGCCGGGTCGAACCACGTCCTCCCCACCGGTGGGACGGCCCGCTTCGCCAGCGGACTGGGTGTGCAGGCCTACCTGAAGTCCGTGCAGGTGATCGAGTACGACAGGGAGGGGCTGACCGAGGTCACCGACCAGCTCATCACCCTCGCCGAGGCGGAGGACCTGCCGGCGCACGGGGAAGCAGCGCGCCTGCGCAGGCAGCACTGACCGGAGGCAGCACTGACCTGAGGCCGCACCGGCCGGAGATGCCACTGAGTACCGTCGGCTGCACGTTCTCAGCGCACCTCAGCCGGAATCAGGGTGTGATTCAGGGCAGTCCCGGATGTGCACTGCCCGACGAAGGCCTAGCGTGAGTCCCATGACACGTTTCTTCGACTCCATCCGTCAGTCCGGCTTCCGGCGAGGTCCCAGCCGCTTGGTCGGCGGGATCTGTGGCGGCCTGGCCGACAAGGCCGGCATCAGCGTGACCGTGGTCCGCGTTCTCGTGCTGCTCTCCTTCCTGCTCCCCGTGGTGGGCGTGGGTGCATATCTCGTCGCATGGATCCTCACCCCGTGGCAGAACGGCAGCATCCCGCTCGAACGCTTCATCGATCGGCTCGGCGGCCGCGAGACTCTCTGAACCAGGTCCTGCCCCCGATCTCTCGCCGTGTGCCCGTCTCCTGGCGGGTCCGTGCAATGGGCGCCGAACCGGCCGGGCTTGTGGGACGCCTAAACTTGGCCCGTGCCCGAACGCCTAGAGACTCGCTTGCCCCTGCGTGCCGACCTGGTCGGCGAGCACCCCTACGGCGCGCCGCAGTTGGATGTGGCACATCTGCTGAACGTCAACGAGAACCCGTACGCGCCGCCGCAGGCGGTCGTACGGGAGATCGCTGAGGCCGTCGCCGCTGCCGCCGCCACCCTGAACCGCTACCCGGACCGGGACTTCCTCGACCTGCGCGCCGACCTGGCCGCCTACCTTGCTGCCGAGTCCGCCGCCGGCGGCCTCACCGCGCAGCACATCTGGGCAGCGAACGGCTCCAACGAGGTGATGCTGCACCTGCTGCAGGCTTTCGGGGGGCCCGGGCGCACGGTCATGTCGTTCGCCCCGACGTATTCGATGTACCCCGAGTACGCCCGGGACAGCCTCACCAACTGGGTGGCAGGCGCCCGCCGGGCCGATCACACCCTCGATGTGGCCGAGGTGATCGCCCACATCGAGAGGGTGCGCCCCGCCGTCGTGCTCCTCGCCAGCCCGAACAACCCGACAGGCACGGCCCTCCCACTGGCTGACGTGCGCGCGATCGCGGACGCCTGTGCCCAGACCGGCCCCGAGGGGGCGGCCACGATCCTGGTCATCGATGAGGCCTATGCCGAGTTCCGCCGCCGTGGTGTTCCCTCCGCTCTGACCGTCCTGGACGAGTACCCCCACCTGGCCGTGGCCCGCACGATGTCCAAGGCTTTCGCGCTCGCAGGGGCGCGGGTCGGCTACCTCGCCGCTGCTCCCGCGCTCATCGACTGCCTGCGCATCGTGCGGTTGCCGTACCACCTCTCCGCCGTCACCCAGGCGGTGGCCCGGGCCGCCCTGCGCCACACCGGCGCCCTGCAGGCCCAGGTGGCACAGCTCCGTGAGGAACGGGACGCCTGCGTGACCTGGTTGCGCGAGCAGGGATTCACCGTGGCGGACACGGACGCCAACTTCGTCCTGTTCGGCACATTCGACGATCGCCACGCCGTCTGGCAGGGTCTGCTCGAGAAGGGTGTGCTGATCCGGGAGACTGGACCGGAAGGGTACCTGCGGGTCTCGATCGGGACCGCTGAGGACATGGCCGCATTCCGCGGCGCACTGAAGGAGGTGACCGGCCGATGAGCCAGTCCGAACAGCCACGCCGCACGGCCCGGATCGAACGCACCACGTCCGAGTCCAGTGTGGTCGTCGAACTCGATCTCGACGGCACCGGAGCCGTGGACGTGTCCACCACCGTGCCGTTCTACGACCACATGCTCACCGCGCTGGGCAAGCACTCCCTGATCGACCTGACCGTGCGCGCCTCCGGGGACACGGACATCGACGCCCACCACACCGTGGAGGACACCGCGATCTGCCTCGGTGAGGCCCTGCGTGAGGCACTGGGGGACAAGTCCGGGATTTCCCGGTTCGGCGATGCCCTGGTGCCGTTGGATGAGGCGCTGGCCCAGGCCGTCGTGGACGTCTCCGGACGCCCCTACCTGGTGCACTCCGGCGAACCCGCCGGGCAGGAGTATCACCTGATCGGTGGCCACTTCACCGGTGCGCTCACCCGGCACGTGTTCGAGGCGCTCGCCTTCCACGCCGGGATCTGCCTGCACGTGCGGGTCTTGGCCGGCCGCGATCCGCACCACATCGTCGAAGCTCAGTTCAAGGCGCTCGCGCGTGCGCTGCGTGCCGCCGTTGCCGTGGACCCGCGGGTCTCGGGGGTCCCGTCCACGAAGGGTCTGCTGTGACCGGACGCGAAGAGATTCCCGACGGCGCCGGCTCGCCCGAAGATGGCGGCTCGCCACAGGAGGGTGCGCCACAGGACGGCGGCATGCCCGAGGAGGTCGAGGCGTTCGAACCGGAGGATTTCGACTCCAGCGCCTTCGATGCTGCGTTCGCTGAGGCCTTCGGGGAAGCGGTGGAGCCGGAGCGCACCTTCAGGAGTTCCGCCGAGGGTTCCGCCCATGAGGGTGCCATTGACGGGGCCTCTGGCGAGAGTGAGGCTCGTGTCGGTGTATCTGAGTCCGAGGACTCCGGCACATCGGATGAATCTGCGGAACCTGCCGCAGACCAGCCGGCTCCGCGCCGTGTCGTCGCCGTGGTGCTCACTCCCATCGCCTCCGCGCCTGCGCTCGCGGGACTGTGCGCGATCGCCAAACTGGACGCCGATATCGTGCCCACCCGCTCAGGTGCACTGGCCGTGCGGGTGATCGAGACCGCTGCGGATGATCCGAGCGAACTGCTCGGCGGAGATCCGGCCGAGGCCGTGGAGCTAGCGGGCACCCTCTCCCGGACCGCCAAGGCAGGCGTCGTGCTCCTGACCGCCCGACTCGGTCAGGGTGACGAGGGTCTGACCGGCACCATCAGCGGCCGCCAGTTCACCGCTGGGGAGGCAGGCGATGAAGTCGCCGCCGGGCTCATCCTCGCGCACGCCGACGATGTGGTCGAGCAGATCCTGCTCGGGATGCTCCAGCCGCAGGACGCACCGGGCCGGTTGGCGCCGAAAGAGCTCGGCCGCTGGCAGGCGGCCCGCATGCTCGGCAAAGCCACGCGGAAGAAGCGGCCGTGAACGCCCGCCGGGTGGTGGTGCTCGAGTACGGATCGGGCAACGTGCGCTCCGCCGTGCGCGCCCTGGAACGAGTCGGCGCCGAGGTGGAGCTGACAGCTGACGTGACAGCGGTCGCCGAGGCCGATGGTCTCGTGGTTCCCGGCGTGGGAGCGTTCGCCGCCGTGATGGACGGGCTGCGCAGCGTCGGCGCCCCACGGATGATCGACCGCCGGCTCGCCGGTGGCCGGCCGGTGCTGGGCATCTGCGTCGGGCTGCAGGTGCTGTTCACCTCCAGCGCCGAACACCGGACCGAAGGTGAGGACGGCAGCGCCGGACTGGACGAGTGGTCCGGTGTGGTGGAGCGCCTAGAGGCGCCAGTGGTCCCGCACATGGGCTGGTCCACGGTGGAACCGCCAGCCGGAAGTGCGCTCTTCGCCGGAATCGAGGACGAGCGCTTCTACTTCGTGCATTCCTACGCGGCCCGGAGCGCACCGGATTTCGTCTCGGTGACGTGGTCACAGCACGGCCACACCCGGTTCGTGGCCGCCGCCGAGAACGGACCGTTGTGCGCCACCCAGTTCCACCCGGAGAAGTCCGGCGACGCCGGTGCCGAGCTGCTGCGCAACTGGCTCGGAACGTTGAGCTGACCGGATGGGTTGCTGAGCACCGCCGATTGAGCACCACCGACTTGAGTACCACCCACCGAGAGGACCCGCGTGACCACCCGCCTGCAACTGCTCCCCGCCGTCGATGTGGCAGACGGTCAAGCCGTCCGCCTCGTTCAAGGTGAAGCCGGTTCCGAGACCACCTACGGCGCCCCGATGGACGCCGCCCTCGCCTGGCAGTCCGGTGGTGCGGAATGGATCCACCTGGTGGACCTGGACGCTGCCTTCGGTCGCGGATCCAATGCGGCGTTGCTCGCTGACGTGGTCGGGCGCCTCGACGTGGACGTGGAACTCTCCGGTGGCATCCGCGACGATGACTCTCTCGAGCGCGCGCTCGCCACCGGCTGCCGCCGCGTGAACCTCGGCACCGCCGCGCTGGAGAACCCTGAGTGGACGGCAGGTGCGATCGCACGCCACGGTGACCGGATCGCCGTCGGGCTGGACGTGCGCGGCACCACACTGGCTGCACGCGGCTGGACCCGCGAGGGCGGTGACCTGTGGGACGTCCTCGCCCGCCTGGACGCTGACGGCTGTTCGCGCTATGTGGTGACGGACGTGACCAAGGACGGCACGCTCAAGGGACCGAACCTCGAACTGCTCCGCCAGGTGTGCGAGGCGACGGACGCGCCCGTGGTCGCCTCGGGTGGGGTGTCCAGCCTGGCCGATCTGGAGGCGCTGCGGACCTTGACCGGCGTCGGCGTCGAAGGCGCGATCGTGGGTAAGGCCCTCTACGCGGGGGCGTTCACGCTGCCCGAGGCGCTGGACGTCGCTGGGAGGCCGTGATCGAGCCAGTACCTGAATCCGGGGGCGCCGGGCGTTCGCTCCCACCCACCTCACCCTTCGCCGGAGACGACGGCGCAGCGCCCGAGGCACTGGCGCTTGCCTTGGCCATGGGCGATCCGGCAAAGCGCCTGCCCGCCGTGGTCGCCGTGCTGGCGCAGGTGCGCGTCTTGGTGCCGGTGGTGGCCCAGCTCGAGGAGCGGGACGAGGCGAGTGAGCAGACGCGGGCCCCGGTGGCGGGGGAGAAGTCGGCGTCTGCGGCGATGGTGACGGTCGCGGCTCCGGACGGGCGTGCGGCCATCCCCGTCTTCAGCAGTATGGCCACCCTCACCCGCTGGCGCGCTGATGCTCGGCCGATCCCGGTGGAGGGACCGCGTGCCGCCCTTGCCGCGGCGTCCGACGCTGACGGTCTGCTGGTCCTGGACCCCGGCGGTCCCGTGGCCATCCTGCTACCCCGGCCCGCGGTCTGGGCGCTCGCGCAGCAGCGTCCCTGGATCCCGGCCGCACAGGACCCGGAGGTCGCCGAGGCGGTGCAACGTGCCATGCGCTCTCTCGAGGGGGTTGCCGCAGTGCGTGTGGAGCCGGGAGAGCGTGCCGAAGTACGCGTCGTGCTGGGAATTGCACCCGGCTTGGCCCGGGAGCACGTCTCCGGGATCGTCTCGCGCGCAGGGCAGCTGCTGGCTGCCGAGGAGCAGGTGGCTGATCGGGTGGACTCGCTGGAGTTCCAGGTCCGGCCGACCGGCTGACTGGGCGTGCAGCGGCATAGGAGGAGTCCGGAATCGCTCACTGCTCGTGATGCACGTCGCATTGATCCGCACTCCAGCATGACGGCACTTGCGTGCTAACCTTGAGGCTGACCGATCGGTCTGGAACGTGATGCGCGGGTTCGCCTGGGCAGGACGGACCAAGCCGATATGCAAGTGGAGACTCTCCCACCCTTGCTCAACAGCATTGGTTCGCCAGTGCGACAGAGCCCGGGTCCAGGTCGAGAAGCACTCGTGCTTCTCCGTCGCACCCTGTGTGGCGCACCACCTGAGCCTCCGCGCGCATCTCGCCCGGAGGCTTTTTCCGTGGCGGCGGTGATTTGACTTCAACTCAGGTGAGGAGCACCACATCAGCGAGCCCCGTATCAATGAGCGGATCCGCGTTGCCGAGGTGCGTCTGGTCGGACCGAACGGTGAGCAGGTTGGCATCGTTCGGGTCGAGGATGCGCTCCGGCTGGCCCAGGAGGCCGACCTCGACCTCGTCGAGGTGGCGCCAGAAGCCCGCCCACCCGTGTGCAAGCTCATGGACTTCGGAAAGTTCAAGTACGAGTCCGACATGAAGGCGCGTGACGCGCGGCGCAACCAGGCGAACACGGTCCTCAAGGAGATCCGGTTCCGGCTGAAGATCGACCCGCACGACTACGGCACCAAGAAGGGCCACGTCGAGCGGTTCCTCAAGGGCGGAGACAAGGTCAAGGTGATGATCATGTTCCGTGGTCGGGAGCAGTCCCGCCCGGAGATGGGTATGCGCCTGCTGGAGCGTTTGGCCGACGATGTGGCCGAACTCGGCCATGTGGAGAGCGTGCCCCGTCAGGATGGGCGCAACATGACCATGGTGCTCGGCCCGAACAAGAAGAAGTCCGAGACCCGCAACGAACAGCGCCGCCGCGCCTCCCGGGATTCCGGGGACGCTCAGGGCACTGCCGACGCCGGCTGAGGCCGAACCGAGAAGGACGAGAAGAGTTATGCCGAAGAACAAGACGAACTCCGGTGCCAAGAAGCGCTTCCGGCTCACCGGGACCGGGAAGGTCATGCGCCAGCGCGCACGCCACGTGCACAAGTTCCAGGAGCGCAGCAGCCGGAACGCTCGCCGCCTCGTGAACGACGTCGAGGTCGCCCCGGCCGACGCGAAGAAGATCAAGAAGCTGCTCGGCAAGTAACGCCGGCCCCCGAACGCAAGGAGTAAGACGTGGCACGCGTCAAGCGGGCGGTCAACGCCCATAAGAAGCGCAGGACAGTACTCGAGCGCGCCAGCGGTTACCGCGGGCAGCGCTCCCGGCTCTACCGCAAGGCCAAGGAGCAGGTGACGCACTCGTTCGCCTACTCCTACCGGGACCGGCGGGCGAAGAAGGGCGACTTCCGTCGCCTCTGGATCCAGCGGATCAACGCCGCTGCCAGGGCCGAGGGCATGACCTACAACCGCCTCATCCAGGGTCTCAAGGCCGCTGAGGTCGAGGTGGACCGTCGCCTGCTCGCCGAGCTCGCCGTACACGATGCAGTGGCCTTCAAGGCCCTCGTCGAGACGGCGAAGAAGGCGCTGCCGGAGGACGTGAACGCCCCGAAGAACCCGGCTGCCTGAAGCACCTGAAACAGCCTGACTGACTCACTACGACGGCGCCCCTTCCGATTCGTTCGGGAGGGGCGCCGTCGATCGTGTGCCGTCCGCATCTCCCGCCGCTGGAGAGCGCCCGCTCGTGGCTCGCCGAACATGGGGCGGATGGGGCAAGGTGGCGGGTCGCTCATCTGCCGAGGATCGGACATATCGCTGTCTGAGCCGAGTGGATCGGATTGGTCAACGGCTCCGATCGCGCGGGATACTGACTGGTGTGAGTGTCGATGTGGCCAACCCGAAGTCGGACCGGGTGCGTTCCGTGCGCGCTCTCGCCCAGGCATCGGTGCGATCACGTCGAGACCAGTTCCTCGTTGAGGGGCCCCAGGGTGTCCGCGAGGCGGTCCGGTTCGCCGCCGAGCAGGTCCGCGACGTCTATCTCACCCCGGACGCGGACGAACGCCACCCGGAGATCGCCCGCGGGGCCCGAGAAGCCGGGCTCTATGTGCACCTGACTACTCCGGAGGCGCTCGCTGCGATGAGTGAGGACGCTCAAGGAGTCCTCGCTGTACTGCAGCGGCAGAAGGCGATCGAGCCCGATCACCTGCTGGCGCGAACGCCCCGCCTGGTCGCCCTGCTGCACCAGGTGCGCGACCCTGGCAACGCCGGCACTGTGATCCGCGCCGCCGACGCCGCCGGAGCCGACGCCTGCATCCTTACCCACGGCAGCGTCGACGTCCACAATCCCAAGGTGGTGCGCTCGACCGTCGGGTCACTCTTTCACCTGCCCACCGGCACCGGCGCCGACCTCGCTGCGACGATCCAGGCCGCCCGGGCAGCCGGCATGCAGGTGCTCGCCGCTGACGGCGCCGGCGCCCTCGACCTGGACGACTTGGCCGACCGTGCCGAGAGTCACGCCGATAGCGAGCCGGAGTCGACGGTGCCCACCCTCGCACAGCCGACCCTGTGGCTCTTCGGCAACGAGGCCCACGGTCTCGGCACCACCGAACGAGACATGGCAGACGCCGTCGTGCGCATCCCGATCCACGGCCACGCCGAATCCCTGAACCTGGCCATGGCAGCCACGATCTGCCTGTACGCCTCCGCCCGCGCGCAGCGCTGAACCATCGACGACGGGAGCCCCCTTGCCGCTGCACCTCACTGCCGCCCCGGGCCGGGTCGGCAGCCTCACCGAGCGCATCCTCGACCGAGCCGGCGCCGGTGAGGCACGCGTGCTCATCGGCATCATCGGCGCCCCGGGCGCCGGCAAGTCCACCCTCACCGACGCCCTGCAGGAGGCCCTCGCCGCGCACAAGGTGACCTCCGCCGTCGTGGGCATGGACGGTTTCCACCTTGCCCAGGCCGAACTGGATCGCCTCGGCCGGGCCGATCGCAAAGGCGCCATCGACACTTTTGATGCCGCCGGGTATGTGGCGCTGCTGCGCCGGTTACGCGACCAGCGGCCCGGGGACGAGATGATCTACGCGCCGCGATATGTGCGCGGCGCGATCGAGGAGTCGATCGGCAGTGCTGTCCCCGTCTCGGGAGAGGTGCGGGTGGTGCTCACGGAGGGCAACTATCTGCTCGCGGAGAGTCCGCCATGGAACGAGATCGCCCGAATCGTGGACGAGACCTGGTTCCTGGCCACCGATCCGGTCGGCCGGCGAGAGCGCCTGCTCGCGCGCCACCTCGCAAACGGTAAGACCATGGAACGCGCCCTCGCCTTCACTGACGGATCCGATGCCCGCAACGCCGATTTCATCGAATCCACTGCCGCGCGTGCCGACGTGCAGGTCACCTGGCAAGAGCGGTAGTCGCTGCGCTCAACAGCCGCCAGCTGCCGTGCCTCGCGCGCGCACATCTTTCATCAGTTGTGGAGTACGACGTTGCCGGACCAATGACGCCCACTGAGCCACCGGGTATGCCAGCCGGATCACGTAGTAATTCAGGTACTCGACCACCGCGAACAGCCACACGCCAGCGATGAGCACGGTGGCACCGATCGTGGAAGCACCCCAGATCACCACGCCAAGACCGGGCGCCAGCACGATCGGGTTCGCCAGCCGGAACGCGCGATACATACCGGCCACACCGGGAGGCATCACCCGCACACCCACCCAGCGGCGCGCGAGGAGCCAGTAAGACCCTGCCTGCATGAGGATCAGGAGCAGCGGGACGAGGGCTGCCGCGAGGGCGATCTGGTCACCAGGGGCGAGCGTGTCCCGCAGCATCAGGTAGGCGAGTGTGAACGCCACGGTCGCGGCCCACTCGCCGGTTCCCAGCCGGAGGTAGGTGGCGCGGCGAGCGTCACGCGTGAGCACCCGATCAGCCTACAGTCGCCCCGGGTAGGCTCGGTGTGATGAAGCGCGGGAGGGGCGGTCCACGGCGCCGGTGGTGGGTGTTGACGGCGGCCCTGGCCGCGGCAGGTCTCCTCGTCGCTGATGCGCAACCCGCTCAGGCGAGCACCGGCGGTTCGGCGCACGCCCACGCGGTGGACGCTGTGGTGGGTGATCTCGAGTGGGAGGTGACCACAGAGGGCGCCGCCGGTGCGCTCTCCGGGCTCGTCGACATCGTCGCCGGAGAGGCCGCCATCGAGGGCGTGCAGGTGAGCGGCGTCTCGGCCACCACGCCGGAGAGCCCGCAAGGCAGCGACGGCCACGCAATCGGGCCGTACGAGGTGGGCAGTGTGGCCACCTTCCGGCAGGTCAATGCCCATACGGAGCGCCTCGAGGACGCTGCGCTCAGCGCACGGTCCGCCGTTGAAGGGGGCAGCGTTCAGGTGTTCGGAACCTCGGTGCTCGACATTCAGGCGGTGACGGCGTCCATCGCCATGGCGCCGGAAGGTCCAGCCCGTCTCGAACGGGATGTTGCTGGCCTGGAGGTGTTTGGCCAGCACGTCGGTGCGAACCCGGAGGTGGATACCACGCGGGAGTTGACCAGTTCCGATGTGCTCGAGGCACTCGAAGGCCAGTTTCCCGCTCTCGGCACGGTTGCTGATCTGGTCGGTGCCGTGGTGACTGGTGGTGGGTCGATCCGCGTGGTCGCCACCGGCCGGGACGAGACGACGACAGACAGCGCCCACGCGGTGGGTCTGCACCTGGCAGTCAGCACAGACGTCACCCTGCGCTTGTGTGTGCCCAACGGGTCCGGCGGCTGCACCGGGAGCGTCAGCGTGAGCGCCGCCGCCACCGTGCTGGATGCCACGCTCGCCCACGTTCAGGTGGAACGCCCCGACGAGATGCCCGGCATCGCCGCCTGGCAGATCGTCATCGGCGCCGCGGCCACCCTGGTGCTGGCCGGGCTCCTGGTCTGGGTGATCATGCAGAGCACACGGCGCCGCAGGGAAGGGAACAGACCATGAGGCTCTTCGCTGCGCTCTGGCCGCCGCCAGAGGTGCTAGATCACCTGAATGGTGCGCTCGCAGCTGTACTCGAGCCATCGCCGTCGGGCGGTCCACCGACCTTGCGGCGCACCCCGCAGGAGAACCTGCACGTGACCGTGGCCTTCTACGGAACGGTGCCCGACGGCGCAGCCTCCGATGTGCGCGCATCGCTTGCTGAGGAGGCAGCCGGCGCAGCGCCGGTGTACCTGCACCTGGCCGGGTCCGGTTCCTTCGGCGACCGATCGCTCTGGGTGGGCGTCGGGGGTGAGGTGGCCGCTCTCACCGATCTGATGCAGGCCTGTGCCCGTGCCCCGTACGTGGCTGCCGAGGACGGCCCGCCGGCTCGCTCACCCCGGCCGCACCTCACCGTCGCCCGAGCCTCGCGTCGCGGCACACCGGAGCGCCGGGGGCGTCGCCGGCGAGAACATGCCGCCGAGGAACCTTCGGCGGTCCGCGTGGCGGCCCGGGCGCTCGCCGTCTACCGGGGTCCGGACTGGATGGCAGAGGAGATCACGCTCGTGGCCTCACACCTGGGGGAGGGGGCGGGTGGTGCGCCGCGCTACGAGGTGATCGACACGCTCGAGCTCGGCCACTAGCCCCCACTGGTCCGAGCGGGCAGACTGACTCAGGTGCCGATCTCGTTGCCCATCCAGTTGCCCATCACACCGATGCTCGCCAAGGCCGCGAAAGAGGTGCCCGCTTCTGGCGCCGTCGACGGTGGCTACACCTACGAGCCCAAATGGGACGGGTTCCGCGGCATCCTGCTGCGGGATGGCGACGAGGTGGAGATCGCCTCGCGAGGGTCGAAGCCGCTCACCCGGTACTTCCCGGAGCTGGTTGAGGCGATCCGTCACCATCTGCCATCTCGGTGCGCCATCGACGGGGAGATCGTGGTGCGTTCCGGGGAGCCGGGCGCACAGCGCCTCGACTGGGAGGCGCTTTCGCAACGGATTCACCCGGCCGAGTCCCGGGTGCAACGGCTGGCTGCCGAGACCCCGGCGGAGTTCGTCGCCTTCGACCTGCTCGCCATCGGTGACGAGGACCTCATGGAGGCACCCTTCGACCAGCGCCGCGCGCGGCTGGAGGAGGTGTTGGCGGATCTCGCCGGCCACGCTGACCCGGCACCGATCCACCTCACCCGCGTCACCGACGACGAGGCGGTGGCACGCGACTGGTTCGAGCGGTTTGAGGGCGCCGGCCTGGACGGTGTGATCGCCAAGCCGAACCGCTCCACCTACCAGCCCGGCAAGCGCACCATGATCAAGGTGAAGCACTCGAGGACCGCCGAAGCGGTCGCCGTCGGGTATCGCGTACACAAGTCCGGCCAGGGTGTGGGCTCGCTCCTGCTCGGGCTGTACACCGACGACGGGCAGCTCATCAACGTCGGCGGGATCGCCGCGTTCACCAACGCCCGGCGCCTGGAGCTGGTGGAGGAACTCGAACCCCTCGTGGCACGCGATGACGACGGCGACGCGGTGCGCGGTGAGACCGACCGGTCCCGGTTCAGCTCCAACAAGGACGTCAGCTTCGTCCGCCTCCGGCCCGAGCGTGTGGTGGAGGTGAAGTTCGACCAGCTCGAAGGGCACCGGTTCCGCCATGCCGTGACGTTCCTGCGCTGGCGCCCGGACCGCGATGCGACCTCCTGCACGCTCGACCAGGTGGACCGGGCCGTGGCGTACGACCTGGGAGAGGTGCTCACCCGCTGACCTGAGTGTTGACGAGCGCCCCGTCCGGACGAACTCAGTTGCTCGCCACCTACTCCTCGACTCTGTTCCCGCTGGAGTCCCAGTGCTCGGCAACCTTCTTGCTCGGCTGCACCCGCGGCGGCTCACCCGGCATCTTCGGATACTCCGGCGGGAACGGCAGCTCGCCCAGCCCGTTATCGACGTCCCGCTCCCACATCTGCAGGGCCGGCCCGAGATCCCCGACGGCGTCATCCAGCCCCGCCCAGGCGTCACCCTGGCTCTCCAGTAGCCCGGGCACCGTCAGCACGGTGAAGTCCGCCGTGCTGATCTCGTCCAGGTCCTCCCAGCGCACCGGCATCGAGACCGTTGCGCCCTCCAGTGGGCGGGGGGAGTAGGCGGAGGCGATGGTGCGGTCCCGGTTCGCCTGGTTGAAGTCGACGAAGATCTTCTCCCCGCGTTCCTCCTTCCACCAGGCGGTGGTCACCAACTCCGGCAGGCGGCGCTCCAACTCGCGCGCGATCGCGATCACGCCGTGGCGAACGTCCAGGAACTCGCGGGCCGGTGCGATCCGCGCGTACACGTGCAGCCCGCGGCTCCCGGAGGTCTTCACCCACGGGGTGAGTCCGATCTCCCGCATCAGATCTGCCAGGGCCCGAGCGGCGGTGATGATGTCGGCGAAGGTGCGACCGGGCTGGGGGTCCAGATCGATCCGCAATTCGTCCGGGTTGTCCGTGTTCGCGGTGCGCACAGGCCACGGGTGGAACGTGATCGTGTTCATCTGCACGGCCCACACGGCGGTCGCGATCTCGTCCACCACGAGCTGGGAGTGCTTGCGCCCGCTCGGGTAGGTGCACATCACCGTGCGGGTGTACGCGGGCACCCCGCGGGGCGGGTTCTTCGAGAAGAACTCCTCCCCACCCACCCCCTGCGGGAACCGCTGCAGCGTGACCGGCCGGTCACCGAGTGCCCGCAGGATCGGCTCGCCCACGGCGGCCACGTAGGAGGCGAGGTCCCATTTGGTGATCCCCGGCCAGATCTCGCGATCGGGACTGGAGATGCGAACGTCACGGTCGCCGTCGGGGGAGGGGACGGTGAGCATCTGCGCTGTCGACGCCATGGTGGTGACCCTATCGGTCACTCGATGACACACGAGTGCCCGACTTCTCGCAAATATCTCAGAGGATGAGCGAAAAGCCGGGCACTCGGCGTCAAGGAGGTGTGCTCAGAGCGAGCGGTAGGCCTCGCCGAGGCGGCGGGCGCCCTCGTCGATCTCGTCCGGGGTCACACCGGAGTAGGCGAGCCGGATCGCATTCTTCGAGTCGTCGAGCAGGAAGTCACTGCCCTTGACGATCTGCACACCGCGCGCGGCGGCGGCGGCGTGCAGTGCGTCGCCGTCCACCCCTTCGGGCAGGTTCACCCAGAGGAAGTAGCCGCCCTCCGGCTCCACGAACTGTGCATCCGGAACATGCTCACGCAGCCCCGCGCACAGGCGCTGGGCGCGCTCGGCGAGCGCCGTCTTCACGGTCTCGATGGAGGTCTCGAAGGAACCGCCGCGGACGAACTCGTTCACGATGGACTGAGCCACCATGTTCGGCGAGATGTAGGTGCCGGTGGCGAGCTTGGCAATTGTCGCGATCAGCGCGGCATCGCCCACCAGGTAACCCACCCGGATGCCGGGGCACACGGTCTTGGAGAACGAGGAGGCGTAGACCACCTCACCGGAGGTGGACAACGAGAGCATCGTCGGCTGCGGCTGCCCCGAGAACCGCAACTCCACGTACGGGTCGTCCTCGAAGATGGTGAACGAGTGCGTGCGCGCCAGCTCCACCAACGCCCTGCGCTTATCCCCGGAGAGCGAGTAGCCGGCCGGGTTCTGGAAGTTCGGGATGAGGTGCGCAAGGGAGACGTTCGCGCCGCCTTCGAGCAGTTCGGCGAACGCGGCCACGTCCACCCCGTCCTCGTCCAGCGGGACAGCCTTGAGGTCCGCGTCGCGGCCCTTCAAGGACAGGAGCGTACGGTCGTAGGAGGGGCGCTCCACCACGACCGTGTCCCCGGCCGAGACGAGCGTCTCGAACAGGAACGCATCGGCCTGCATGGACCCGTTGGTGACGAGCACCTGGTCCTCGCTGACGCCGTGCCGGTCGGCGATCCAGGCACGCAGCGGCTTGTAACCCACCGACGTGCCGTAGGCGAACGACCCTGCGGGGTCATTCGTGAACGCACGGTCGGCGGCGGCGCGCAGGCCCTCGACGTCGATGATGTCGAGCGAGGGTGCGCCACGGGCAAAGGAAATCGGTGCGGGTTCGGTTGCCATGCCGCCCAGCCTAGTTGCGAAGCCCCGTGGGCTGCTGAGGCGTCTCGGCACGTGAGGTGCGCAGCCTCACTCGTTAGCCTGTGCTGATGTCAGAACCCGCGCTGCGCCGATCCACCCTCACCCTGCCCGGAACGCTCCCGCACACCGACCCGCTCCCGCACCCGAACGAGCTGATCGAGGGCGGCTTCACCCTCGCCGACGATCTGCCACCGGCGATGCACGAGCGGGCCCGGCTGGACCGGCCCCGCTCGGTGCACCCCTCGCTGCAGCAGGACCGGTACGGCCGGGACCGGACGGAGCTGACGCTGGACACCGTGGTGCTCGACAACGGGGTGCTGCGTGCCACCGTGGTGCCCGGCCTGGGCGGGCGGCTTTGGTCGCTGCAGGAGGTGCGGACCGGCCGGGAACTGCTCTACGCCAACGGCGCCTTGCAGCCGGCGAACTTGGCGCTGCGCAACGCCTGGTTCGCCGGCGGCGTCGAATGGAACATCGGCACCAAGGGGCACGCTGCGCACACCATGGCACCGGTGCACGCTGCTCAGGTCACCGGCCCCGACGGCGTTCCTCGCCTTCGCCTGTGGGAGTGGGATCGCCTGCGGGGCGTGGCGTTCCAGGTCGATCTGTGGCTACCGCGCGGCAGCGCCGGGTTGCACGTCTACGTGCGGATCCAGAACCCCGGCGCCACCGCTGTGCCGATGTACTGGTGGTCCAACGCCGCCGTTCCCGAGGCCGCGGACGTCCGGGTACTCGCCCCCGCCCATTCCGCATTCGCCACAGCCGGTGCGGGTCCGGTCCGCCGGGTCAGCGTCCCGAGGCACGACGGCGCGGACGTCACCTGGTCTGCCCGTTCACCCAAGGCCGCGGACTACTTCTTCGATATCGCCGACGGCGAGCTGCCCTGGGTCGCGGCCGTCGCCGGGGACGGGCACGGCCTGCTCCAGGTGTCCTCCGAACGGCTGCGTGGGCGGAAGTTGTTTTGCTGGGGCGCCTCCACCGGCGGCGCGCACTGGCAGGACTGGCTCAGCCCCACCGGTGGCCGGTACCTGGAGATCCAGGCCGGACTGCTGCCGACGCAGTTCGAGCACGTGGCCATGCCTGCGGGCACGCAGTGGGACTGGGTGGAGGTCTACGGGGATGCTGACGCCGACGCGTCGGTGGCGCACGGCGAAGACTGGGCGGCCGCCGTCGGGCATGTGGGGCAGGCGGCCGCACGGCTGCTTCCCGATCCAGACCAGACTCTCGCGGAGGCGCGGGCGGTGGCCGACTGTGCACCGCAGGAACGTCTCGGGATTGGCTCCGGCTGGGGCGCCCTCGAGGTGATGGCCGCTGCGCACGGCCGCCGCGACCTCGCCGTGGCACCCGGCACCCCATTCACCCGCGACATGCTCGATGGTGACAGCGCGCCCTGGGCCGCGATGCTGGAGGACCCGAGCGCTGCCAGCCCCGCCCTTGCCGACGCCGACCCAGGTCGGCCCCCTGCCTCGTACGTGTCCGGAGCGCACTGGGAGGTTGCACTCGGCGACGTCGAACCTTGCTGGGCGCGGGACTACCACCTCGGCGTCCTTGCCCATAGTCGCGGCGCGCTGCACGAGGCCGAGTCCTGGTACCTGTCCTCCCTCGAGCACGCACCCACCGCGTGGGCGCTGCGCGGCGTGGCGCAGCTTGCGGCCGAGCGGGGCGAGCGCGATCAGGCCCTGGATCTGTTCGTCAGTGCCTGGCAGAGCGAGGGGGTGCTCGGCTCAGCGACGGAGCGGACGGTGCTGATCGAGGCGATGACGGCGGCCCTGGCTGCGGGTCGGCCGGCTGTGGCCCTGGAGGTGGCCGAGCAGGCGAGCGGCCGTGTGCGCGCACTGGGACGGGTGCGACTGCTGCGAGCCCGGGCTGCCTGGAGCGAGGGGAGCGCCGCAGGTGCCGCGCTCACCCGGTCCCTGTTGCGCGAAGGGATCGAGGTGCCGGATCTGCGGGAAGGGGAGCGGGAGCTCTCCGACCTGTGGCTGGCCGCGTTCCCCGAGGACCCCGTCCCGGCCTCGTACGACTACCGGATGTTCTAGCGGTTGATCCCCGCCCACCCGAGGGCGCCGGGAAAGCGGACCGATCGGCTCGCCACCGAGGCTGCGTCGGTGATCGCATCGGTGCCGGTTGCCCACCGTCCCGTGGCCACGGCATACGCCCAGGCACCGTGCAGCACGTCCCCGGCGCCGAGGGTGTCCACGATCTCGTTCGCGAGGATCTGGGGCACCGGGACCTCGGTCCGCCCACCGGATGTGCTGTGCACCACGATCGGATCGCCGCCCCGGCTCTGCGCCACG
Source organism: Ruania halotolerans (assembly GCF_021049285.1). Taxonomy (GTDB): domain Bacteria; phylum Actinomycetota; class Actinomycetes; order Actinomycetales; family Beutenbergiaceae; genus Ruania; species Ruania halotolerans. The sequence goes on along the minus strand of NZ_CP088017.1, from coordinate 2,587,445 downwards.
AGCGATGGTCCGCGAGCGGCGACCGCATCGAGAGGGTCGTGCTCGCCGGGCCAGGTGAAGTCGTCGGAGAGCAATGCGGCGTCCACCTGCGCGAGTAGTTCGGCCAACCCGGGCTTATGCGACCCGCCGTCCACCAGCGTGGGGATACCGCGGTCGCGGGCCGCCGCGCAGAGCTCGATCGAGGTGGGGATCAGGTGACCGTCCACGAGCACGGACCCTGCGCCGTCGAGGATCTCGCCGAGTCGAGCCTCGGGCATGGGTGCTGGGGCGAACTCTGGTCCGCCTGGCGGCCGGCGAAGGTTCGTGGAGACCACAGCGCGCTCGCCCGTTCCGGCGGTGACCAGCACCGTGGAGATCGGGGGACCGGCAGTGGCGGCACGGCCGCCCGGGCCGGTGGCGCCCACGTCCTCGACGATGACGCCCCACGCCATCAGTTCGGCACGAGCGATATCGGCCAGCGGTCCGGACCCGAGCGCGGTCACCAGGATGGTTGGCGCACCGAGCGCAGCGGCGGTGAGCGCAGCGTTCGCGGCCGGTCCTCCGACGGCGAGCCGCGCCTCAGAGGCCACGATCTTCTCGTTCGGCATCGGCAACCGGTTCACGACCTGGGTGACATCCAGCGTGGTCAGGCCACAGCAGACAACTGTGCCCGAGACGACGGTGCCCGGATCCGGTCTGCGTGACATGGCGATCCTCTCGATAGACCTGGTGGACGGAGCCTCTCACGCCGCCCGCCCGGGACTCCGCCGCCGATTCGCCTGCTGCTGAACCTGCCCTATCGACGAGCAATTTCGGTGGGCGTGGTGGTGGTGATGTGGCAGACTCGCTCGCATGCTCACGTGCCGATTTATCCAGCCCGCCGGGCTGACGCACGCGCACTGAGTCGACCACACGTGCCGCGCTGAGCTGCCTGAGCGGGCACGCGGGCGCTACGACGCGCCCTCTAGACTCCACTGTGGTCCGCACACCTTGAGGAAGGCAGGCATGTCCACCCCTGAAGTTCCCTCCCCGCTCGATCCCGACGGCGTCGGCGCAGCGCTCAATGCCGCATTGGCAGCCGTCGCCGCCGCTGACGATCTCGACGCGCTGAAGGCTGCCCGCATCGCGCACACCGGTGACAAGAGCCCCCTGGCGCTCGCGAACCGCGAGATCGGCAGCCTCGAGCCCGCAGACAAGGCCACCGCCGGCAAGCTGCTCGGGCAGAGCCGAGGCCGGTTGAACAAGGCCATTGCCACCCGCCAGGAAGAGCTGGAGATCGAGCGCGACGCCCAGGTGCTGCGCACCGAGGCCGTCGACGTCACCGTCCCCCCGCAGCGGATCCCGCGCGGTGCCCGCCACCCCCTGGACGTGGTCATGGACGAGGTGGCCGACTTCTTCGTCGGGATGGGCTGGGAGATCGCCGAAGGTCCCGAACTCGAGCACGAGTGGTTCAACTTCGACGCGCTGAACTTCGGCCCGGACCATCCGGCCCGGCAGATGCAGGACACCTTCTTCGTCGCGCCCGGCAACGCCGGGAGTGACGGCGTGCTGGACGCTGCCGCACCGGACCACCTGGTGCTGCGTACCCACACCTCCCCGGTGCAGGCACGCACCCTGCTCGAGCGGGACCTCCCGGTCTACATCGCCTGCCCCGGCAAGGTGTTCCGCACCGATGAGCTCGACGCCACGCACACCCCCGTCTTCCACCAGGTGGAGGGGCTCGCCGTCGACAAGGGCCTGACCATGGCGAACCTCACTGGTGTTCTGGACCACTTCGCCCGGGCCATGTTCGGCCCCGAGGCGAAGACCCGCCTGCGCCCCTCGTTCTTCCCGTTCACCGAACCCAGCGCCGAAATGGACCTGTGGTTCCCCGCGAAGAAGGGCGGACCGGGATGGATCGAATGGGGCGGCTGCGGCATGGTCAACCCCAACGTCCTGCGCGCCTGCGGTGTGGACCCGGACATCTACTCCGGATTCGCCTTCGGGATGGGAATCGAACGCGCACTGATGCTCCGGCACGGGATTGAGGACATGCACGACATCATCGAGGGCGATATCCGCTTCTCCCAGGAAGGGGTGCGCTGATGCCGCTCATTCCGCTGCCCTGGCTGCGTGAACACACCGAGGTCCCCACCGGGACCACCGCCGAGCAGCTTGCCGCCGACCTGGTCCGGGTGGGCCTGGAGGAGGAGACGATCCACACCTCCGGCGTCAGCGGGCCACTCGTGGTCGGCCGTGTGCTCCAGGTGACGCCCGAGGAGCAGAAGAACGGCAAGACGATCAACTGGTGCCTGGTCGACGTCGGCGCCGAGCACGCCCCGGACTCCGCCCCCGAGGGTGCGCAGGGCTCCGAAGAGGTGCTGCCACGCGGCATCGTCTGCGGTGCGCACAACTTCACCCCCGGCGATTCCGTCGTGGTCGCCCTGCCCGGTGCCGTGCTGCCCGGTGACTTCGCCATCGCCTCCCGGAAGACGTATGGGCACATCTCCGACGGGATGATCTGCTCCTCCGCCGAGCTCGGGCTGGGGGAGGACCACGACGGCATCATCGTTCTGACCGACCCGCCCGCACCCGGCACCGACGCACTCACCCTGCTCGGACTGGGGGAGGAGATCCTGGAGATCAACGTCACCCCGGACCGCGGGTACTGCTTCTCCATGCGCGGGATCGCGCGGGAGTACGCCCACTCCACCGGTGCGCCGTTCACCGACCCTGGCCTGGTCGGCCCGGTGGGGTCGGCCAGCCCGCCGCCGGCCGCTACCGAGGACGGCTTCGCGATCAACCTCGCCGACGACGCCCCGATCCACGGCGTGCCCGGCTGTGACCGGTTCGTGGCCCGGATCGTGCGCGGTGTGGATCCCACAGCGGCGACCCCGGGCTGGATGGCCACCCGCCTCCGGCAGGCCGGGATGCGCCCGATCTCCCTCGCCGTGGACATCACCAACTATGTGATGCTCGATCTTGGTCAGCCGTTGCACGCCTATGACCTCGCCACGCTGGCCGCCCCGATCGTGGTGCGTCGCGCGCGGGCGGGGGAGAAGCTCACCACACTCGACGACGTCACCCGCACCCTGGACCCCGAGGACCTGCTCATCACCGACTCGCCCACGGGTCCGGGCTCGAGGATTCTCGGCCTTGCCGGGGTGATGGGGGGCGCCGAAACCGAGGTGAGCGAGTCCACCACGGACATCCTCGTGGAGGCCGCGCACTTCGATCAGATCACCGTGGCTCGCACTGCCCGTCGGCACAAGCTGCCCAGTGAGGCCGCCAAGCGGTTCGAACGCGGCGTGGACCCGGCCCTGCCTGGCATCGCGGCGCAGCTTGTGGTGGACCTGCTGATCGAGCTCGGCGGCGGCACCGCGGATCCGGCCGTGGCCGACGTGAACGAGACGAGCGCACGGGAACCAATCGCCCTGGACGCGGCCCTGCCCGGCCGGACCGCCGGTGTGGAGTACAGCAGCGAGACCGTGGCCGACACGCTGCGTAGTCTCGGTGCCGAGGTCACGGTCGGTGAGGACCCTGCCGAGGGAGACGGCGAGACGGGGCGTCGTGCGCGCCGCACGCTGACCCTCCAGGTCACCCCGCCGACCTGGCGCCCCGACCTGCAGGTGCCCGCCGACCTGGTCGAGGAGGTCATCCGGCTGCAGGGATATGACCAGGTGCCCTCCGTGCTCCCCGCGGCGCCGCCAGGGCGCGGCCTCACGCTGCGCCAACGATCCCGTCGGCGAGTGGCCGACCTGCTCGCTGACGCCGGACTGGTGCAGGTGCTCACCTACCCGTTCGTCGCTGCCGAGCGACGCGACGAGTTCGGCCTTCCCGCCGATGACGCCCGGCGCCGCTCCGTGCGGCTGGCAAATCCGCTCTCCGAGGCGCAACCGCTGATGCGGACCACGGTGCTGGAGACTCTCGTGGACGCCGCCGTGCGGAATATCGGCCGCGGACTGACCGACCTGGCCATCTACGAACTCGGCCTGGTCACCCTTCCCGACGGCGGTGGGCACGTCTCCCCGCTGCCGGCACTGGGAGTCCGCCCGAGCGATGCCGATCTGGATGCCGTCCGGGCGGCCGTCCCGGACCAGCCGCTACACCTGGCTGCCGTGCTTACGGGGAACCGGGTACCAGCCTCTGTGCATACGAGCGCCCGGCCGGCCGACTATGCCGATGCCATCGACCTGGTCCGCCGGGTGGCCGAGCTCCTCCGGGTCCCGGTGACGGTCACCGCGGATGCTGATACGGCTCCCTGGCATCCGGGCCGGTGCGCCCGGTTCGGCCTGACTGACGGCACGGTTGTCGGGTGGGCCGGCGAGTTGGCCCCGAAGGTGACCCAAGGGCTCGACCTTCCGCCCCGGACCGTGGCGCTCGAGATCGATCTCGCGGCTTTGCTTGATGCGGCGCCGCAGGACCCGAATCAGTTCCGGGCTCTCTCCACCTTCCCAGCCGCCAAGGAGGACATCGCCCTGGTGGTCTCCGACGACGTTCCCGCGGCCGACCTGCTCGCCACCGTCCGCGAGGGTGCCGGTGAATTGGCTGAGGAGGTGCGTCTGTTCGACTCCTACGCCGGTGCCTCCCTCGGTGAGGGCCGTGTGTCACTGGCGTTCTCGCTACGCCTGCGCGCGCCTGACCGCACGCTCAAGGCGGAGGACTCGGCGAAGGTGCGGGACGCCGTCGTGGCGTTGGCGGGCCAGCGGCACGGAGCCGAGCTGCGCAGCTGAGGTACCCCCGCCCGCCTGTCCCCCTCGCGGAGGCGGCAGGCGGGCGGGGGAACGCCGAGTTCTGTTCGAGACAGCTACCGCTCCCGGACAGCGTAGGTCAGGTGCGTCACCCTCGACGATGGCTCCGCGCGGACCTGCTCCAGGGCCACGCGGGCCGCATCCACGCCCTCGAACAGGCGGATTCCGGCGCCGAACAGCACCGGTGCCAGCGCGATCGAGAACTCGTCGACCAGACCGGCGTTCACGTACTCCAGGATCGTGGCGCCGCCGCCCGCGATGCGGACGTCCCGGTCGCCGGCCGCCTCGCGGGCCTGATCGAGCGCGGACTCGATGCCGTCGTTGACGAAATGGAAGGTCGTCCCACCCGGGCGCTCCCAGGGGTCCCGCTGCTCGCGGGTCACCACGAAGACCGGCGTGTGGAACGGCGCCTCGTCCGGCCACGCGTGCTCACCGGCGTCGAACATGCGCTTGCCCATCACGCTCGCGCCGGTGCGTCGATAGGCCTCCCGCACGATGTCATTGTCGCGCCCTTCCTCACCACCCTTCCCGAGCTTGAGGTTCTCGCGGAAGTGCCGCTGCCGGAACACCCACTGCTGCAGCTCCATCCACTGCCGCCCCATCAGCTCCTCGGGTGACTCGGGTGCGATGAACCCGTCCAGTGACATCGACACGCTGAAGAACACCTGTGCGGCCATCAGCCCTGCGCTCCCTTGTGAACGAATTCTGCGACATAGGAAGCCAGGTTGCCCAGGGTCTGCCGGCCACCCTCGATCGCGCCGTGTTTCTCGATCGCCTCGTCGCGCAGTTCCTTGGTGGGGAACACGGTGCACATCTCGATCCGGGTCGCCGCGCCGTCGGGCATGAAGGTCAGCACCGTCTCGAAGGCGTTCGGGTCGTCCCGCGATTCGCCGTGGAGCAGCTCGATCCGCTCCGGCGCGGCGATCCCGGTCCAGGTGATCCACTCGGGGTAGTCCGTCCCGTCCGGTCCGTGCATCACGAAGTCCCACACTCCGCCGACGCGGAACTCAAACGCCCGCGTGGTGGTGGTGAAGCCCTCAGGGCCCCACCACTGGGAGAGGTGCCGCACCTGCGTGAACGCTTCGAACACCAGCTCTCGTGGTGCGTCGATCAACCGGTCGATCACGATCTCGCGGTCGGCTGTTGCCGACGGACCCGGCATTGCTTGTCCGGATGTGCTCATCTGCTACTCCTGCCTCTGCTGTTTCAGGTCTTGTACGTACGCGTCCAAGCGGTCGAAGCTCTCGTTCCAGAACTGCTCGAAGCCGCCGGTCCACTCATGGACTGGTCGCAGCCCGCGGGCATCAAGGCCGTACAGGCGTTGCTTGCCGGCCTTGCGGTCCTGGACGAGCCCGACCTCCCGGAGTACCCGGAGGTGTTTGGACGCCCCGGGCTGGCTGATGCCCAGCTCCTGGGCCAGTTCGGTCACCGGCCGCTCACCCGCCCGCAACAGCACGAGGATGTCCCGGCGTTGCGGTTCGGCGATCGCGTTGAAGACGTCCGATGTCGTTGCTGCGCGTGCCATGGACCAATCGTATTCCCATATCGGAATGCGTCAAGGCAGGGAGTCAGGCGGTCTTCATGGGAGGTGATCAGCGCTCCACCGGCCGGGGGACCAGCACCACGGCCAGCAGGGCCAGTACGGCCAGTGCGATCAGCACCGGAACCCGGGTCTGGAAGGCATCCACCGTCCACCCGGCCAGGGTGGGTCCGACGGCCGAACCGACGCCGCGTGCGAGCGCGTACGCACCGAGCATCAGGCCGACGGACCGGGCGTCCACGAACTCCACCGTGTACACGCTTTCCATCGTGGAGAAGGTGCCCACCCCGATCCCGGCCAACACCACGAAGGCGATGGCCGCCGTCATCGAATCCGAGAACGGCAGCAGCAGCGCTGGCAAGCCGAACAGCAGCAGGCACACCCGCACCACCAGCCGGTGCGGAACGCGGTCGAGGACCCACGGCAGTGGCAGCCGGCCGGCGATCTGGAACGCTCCTCGGGCACCAGCCAACGCCGACGCCATCGCGAGGGTCAGCCCGGCCTCCACCATCGCCGGCACCTGGAAGAGCAGCAGCACCGACATCATCGCTCCGCCGACCACCCCGAGGGCGAGCAACCGCCGCAACCGCGCGTCGCGGATCGCGTAGGCGAGCCCACCGAGCAGGCTGGCACCGGAGCCGTCCGCCCCACCGAGGTGGCGCACCAGGGCAGCCGTCCACAGCATCGCGGCTGCAACCACACACCCGGCCGCCATCATCGTGGGCCGCCAACCCCACTGGGTGGCCGACCAGGCCATCACCGGTAGAAAAACGGTGCTCGCGAAGGCCCCGAAGAGGGTGTTCCGGGTGATCCCCCGCGTGCGCCCTTTCGGGGCCACACGGGCAATGATCGCGTGCGCTAACGCGTAATAGCCGACTGCCCCCACGCACGCTTGGGTGAGGATCGCACCCGCCAAGAACACCGCCGGGCTGCTCGCTGACGCGGCGACCCCGCTGGCTGCCAGCGTGCACCCGGCCGCGACCACGAGCACCAGGTGCGGGCCGAACCGGTCACTGGCCCGCCCGGCAAAGACTGAACCAACCCCAACCAGCAGCAGCGCCACCCCATAGGCGCTGGTGAGCGTGGTCTGGCTCCAGCCGGTCTCCCGTGCAATCGGCTCGATCAGCACGCCGTAGCCGTAGTACCAGGTACCGAAGGAGCACAGCACGAGGAGGCCGAGCGCAACGGTTAACCCGGCGCCAAGCTGCCTATTCACCGAGCATCACGGGATCAGCAGGACCTTCCCCGTGGTTTGGCGTCCTTCGAGGGCGCGGTGGGCGTCGGCGGCGTCGGCGAGTGGGTACCGGGCGCCGATCCGCACGTTCAGCGCGCCCGTGGCGGCGGCGTCGAACACGGCGCCTGCTCGCCACGCCAGCTCGGCCGGGTCGGCGATGTAGTCGAACAGTTTCGGGCGGGTGGCGAATAGCGAGCCCGCCTGGTTCAGCCGTTGCAAGTCGAAAGGTGGCACCTGACCGCTCGCCCCGCCGAACAGGACCAGCATCCCCCGGCGGCGCACGCTCGCCAGGCAGGCGTCGAAAGTGTCTTTGCCGACGCCGTCATAGGCCACCTGCACGCCGTCGCCGTCGGTGAGCTCGCGCACCCGGGCGGGCAACTCGGCGGGGAGGTCGTCGAACTGGTCGTAGCGGATCACCTCGGCCGCCCCGGCGGCACGGGACAGCTCAGCCTTGGAACCGGAGGAGACAGTCGTGATGACCCGTGCGCCACGTGCCACGGCGAGTTGGGTGAGCAGCAGGCCCACCCCGCCGGCACCGGCGGTGAGCAGTACGGTCTGCCCGGGCCCCAGGCGGGTGACGCCGTCAACGAGCATGTGTGCCGTCATCCCTTGCAGTGGGATCGCGGCCGCCGTCTCGGCGTCCAGGTCATCGGGCACCGGAAGGGTCTGGGCGGCGTCCACGAGCACCTGTTCGGCGTAGCTCCCGCTAGCGCTGGCAGCCCAGGCCACCCGATCTCCGACGGCGACCGTGTCCACCCCGGGACCCAGGGCACTCACCACGCCGGACCCTTCTCCGCCTGGGGTCAGCGGGAAGTCCATCGGATACACACCCGAACGGTGATAGGTGTCGATGAAGTTGATCCCAATCGCCTCAGTGCGGACTAGCACCTGGCCAGGTCCGGGCTCCGGCACCGTCCTATCGACGAGGGTCAGGGTCTCGGGTCCGCCCGGCTCGCGGGCCACCATCGCATGCATCACCCCAATCTATGTCCGGAATCAACGGTGGAAGGCACACGCCTCACCGCATGCTGCGGAGCCGGACGTCATGTCCGTCCGTTCGGTGGCGATCGGCAGACGGCGGGTGGGGCTACCCCCACCTGTGAGAGACCGGGAGGCACCCGTGTCCCGAGGCATCCTGCGACAGCAGGCTGGAAGGCATGACCACAACCCTGACCGGGCCGAGAACATCGGTCCCCCCGGAACACTCCGTCTCCCGGGACGGCTTCGTCGACACCCTCCGCGTGTTCGCGATCGTCCTCGTCGTCCTCCAGCACTGGCTGATGCCCGTGATCGCGTACAAGGACGGGCAACTGCACACCGGCAACGCCCTCTCGGCCGATCTCGGCTGGATGATCACCTGGATCAGTCAGGTGATGCCGTTGATCTTCTTCGCCGGCGGTGCCGCTGCCGCGATCAGCCTGCGCCGACGCCGAGCCCAGGGCGCAGTCTCCGACTCCGGTTGGGTGGCGGACCGGGTCCGCCGACTCGCCGTGCCCGTCCTCGGACTCGCTGCGGTGTGGCTTCCCGGACCACACCTCCTGCTCACCCTCGGTGTGCCGGCCGAGCCGGTGATCACGGCCGCACGCCTGGTCGGGGCGCTGCTCTGGTTCCTCGCCGCCTATGTCCTGATCACCATGGCCAGCCCTCTGATGCTCCGGCTCGCCGATACCTGGCGCGGCCGGGAGGTGGCGGTGCTTGCCCTGGGCGCGGTGGTCGTGGATGTGCTCCGGTTCTCCACCGATGCGTCCTGGCTGGGATACGCGAACGTGATCCTCATCTGGGGAGCGGTGCACCAGTTCGGTGTGCACTACGGTTCCGGCAGGCTCACAGCCGTCCGCGGCAGGCGTGCCCTCGCCCTCGCCGCAGCGGGATTCACCGGAACAGCCCTGGCGGTCACCTTCGGCCCGTACCCGCTCTCCATGATCGGCATGCCGGGGGACGCAGTGTCCAATATGAACCCACCGGCAGCCGTCCTGCTCGCCCTCGCGGCCGGGCAGCTCGGTCTCGCCCTCTGGATGCGGCCGATGATTACCCTCTGGGCGGCCCGACGTCCGGTGGCCCGGGGTCTGAGCCGCGCATCCTCCTCGGCGATGACGATCTACCTGTGGCACACGCCGGCGCTCGTGCTGGTGGCCGGTGTGGCCGTACTGGGCTTCGGGCAGCACACCCCTGAGCCGGGCAGTGGCATGTGGTTCACACAACTGCCGCTGTGGTTGACCCTGCTGTCCGTCATGCTGATTGTGCTGGTACGTCTCGCGGCCCGAGTGGAGCGATTCGTCCTGCCCTCGGCCCCTGTTGCACCCGCCCAAGTCGTTGGGGCGTCGCTGCTCGTGGCGTTTGGGCTCCTCGGGCTCACCCTGAACGGGTTCAGACCGGATCTCGCGGCTCCGATCGTGGCCACGGTGGCCATTGCTGCAGGGGTGCTCCTGCTGGGAGCTCCATTGACTTGGTCATCGCAGGCGCGGACCGGCAGGCTGAGCGCATGAGCGCCGTCGAGAAGCCCGCCGAGGCCGATGGTGTGGCACGAACCTCCCTGCTGCGCCGTGCCGGTCGCGAGACGGGCTACCTGCTGCTCAGCCTGCCACTGGCGATCGCCGGGTTCGTGGTCTTCGTCGCGGGGATCTCCATCAGTGCAGGGCTGCTCGTCACCCTGCTGGGGTTGCCGGTGATGGCTGTGGCGCTGGCCGCGAGCCACGGGCTGGGCAACGTGGAACGGCGCCGCCTTGCTGCGCTCGGGCACCCGGTACCCCGCACCCGTGAGTTCCAGACCTCCGAACGTGGAGTGCGCCGCATCCTGACCCGGCTCAGGCACGGGCAGAGTTGGCTCGATCTCCTCTACGGGCTGCTACATTTTCCGGTCTCGATCGCCACCTTCGTGATCGCCGTGGTGTGGTGGGTGGTGGGTGCCGGTACGGCGCTGTACGTCGTCTGGGAGCGGTTCCTGCCCGAGAGCAGCAGCGGGCTGGCTGACCTGCTCGGCTTCCCCGGGCGCGCTGCAGACATCGTGCTGAACACCGTGGCCGGCGTACTCCTGCTGGTCAGCGCGCCCTGGGTGATCCGCGGTCTGGTTGCCGTGCACCGAGCGTTGGCGCGGATCACCCTCGGTGGAACATCCACCGCCGCGCTCCGTGAACAGATCGAGTCCTTGACCCAGTCCCGTGCTGCCGTCGTCGGAGCCGAGGCGGACACCCTGCGCCGGATCGAGCGGGACATCCACGATGGTCCGCAGCAGCGACTGGTGCGGATGAGCATGGACCTGCAGTCCGCCCGCCGCCGGCTGGCTGAGCAAGATCCGGACGCCGCCGGAGCGCTGATCGGTGAGGCGATCGGACAGGTCCAGGCCAGTCTGGACGAATTGCGAGCACTCTCCCGTGGCATCGCGCCCCCAGTGCTTGCCGACCGCGGCCTGCGTGCAGCGATCTCGGCGGTCGCGGCGCAATCGCCGATCCCGGTGGAGCTCGACGTCGCCCTCGAACCGGACCAGAGGCTCACCGCGGCGCGCGAGTCCGCTGCGTACTTCGTGACCACGGAGGCACTCGCCAACGCAGCCAAGCACAGCCGCGCCACGCACGTGCGGGTGTCGGTCTCGATCACCGATGAGGGCGCGCTGGTGGTGCAGATCAGCGACGACGGTGTCGGCGGTGCGCACGTGGGCAAGGGTCACGGGCTCGCGGGACTGGTGGACCGGCTCGCCGGTATCGACGCGCGGCTGCAGGTGATCAGCCCGGACGGCGAGGGGACTCGGGTCGTCGCCATCATCTGAGAGTCCGGACGTGGTGTGCTCCAGCGCGGAGTGCACCACGTCCCGGCTACGATCGCAGCATGCGAGTCGCCCTGGCCGAAGATTCGGTGCTACTCCGGGAAGGACTCGTTCGACTCCTACAGGAGGCAGACTGTGAGGTAGTCGCCGCCGTCGGTGATGGCGACTCGCTTGTGCGTGCTGTCCGCGAGTACCGCCCGGACGTGGCCGTCCTCGACGTCCGGATGCCCCCGTCGTACACCGACGAGGGCCTCCGCGCGGCGCTGACGGTTCGCGCCGAGGCGCCGGGAACGGCAGTGCTCGTGCTCTCCCAGTACGTGGAGGGGTCCTATGCGGACGATCTGCTGGTCAGCGGCGGTGGGGTGGGTTATCTCCTCAAGGATCGGGTCGCTGACCTGGCCGAGCTCACCGACGCCCTGGACCGGGTGGTCGCGGGCGGCACCGTGCTCGACCCCACCGTTGTGGCCCAGCTGTTTGCGGCGAGGCGCCCGCTCCCCGTGCAACGGCTCTCCCCACGGGAACGGGAAGTGCTCGGCCTGATGGCCGAGGGGCGGACCAACGCGGCGATCGCGCGGAAACTGGTGGTCACCGCAAAGGCCGTGGAGAAGCATGTGTCGTCGATCTTCGACAAGCTTGACCTCCCGCCGTCCACGGACGATCACCGGCGGGTACTGGCCGTGCTGACCTGGTTGCGCGAGGCTGCCTCGGACCGCACCGGTGCACCGGTCACCGGTGCGTGACGGCGTCGGCTAGGCGTCGCGCGCGGCGGCGTCGCTGCCGCACCACCAGGAGCACGACCGCGGCGGCCAGTGCGATGGCGCCGACAGCGATCCACCCGGCTGTCCCGAGTGTGCGAGCCATCTCGGGGAGCGCGTTGCGGGCGGTCGCCCCCGCACCCACCCAGAGGCTGGACCAGCTCGCCGCGCCGAGTACCGAGCCGAGGACGAAGCTGCGGTATCCCAGGCCCGCCGCACCCGCGACCGCTGGCACGACCGTGCGCACACCGGGCAAGAGGCGCGATCCGGCGATCGCCCACATGCCGTACGTGCCCATCATGCGCGTGCCGGAGTCCCAGTGTCGTACCCCCACGCGGCGCACCAGGGCGCTCTCCCGCAGCGCGGGCCCGAGCCGCCGTCCGATCAGATAGCCCACATGGTCGCCCAGGCAGGCCCCGACGGCGACCACACCCAGCGCCCAGGCCACGTCGCTTCCTGTCGTGGTCGCTGCACCCAACGCAAGTACTGCCGTCTCGCCGGGGAACGCGATCCCCAGGCCGAGGGCGGACTCGGCGAACGCGAACACTCCGCCCAGGATGAGCATCAACGGACCGAACTGATCGGCGAGACCTGCGAGGAAGGCGTCCATGCCCTCAGCCAACCGGTTGGACAGGGCTGCCACATCGGGGATCACCCCGACCAGACCCGGAACCTGACCGCCGGGGACTCAGGGTGCCTCCGGCGAGCCGGTCAGGCCGCCGGTCGGACGCCCTGACCGTTGAGCCAACGCAGCCACTGCTGCGACCAGGTTGCCACGGATCCGGCTTCGCCGAGCGCCAGGCCGACCCCGTGCACGCCGTTCGGGTACACGTGCGCCTCCACGTCCACCCGGGCCGCTCGCCATGCTGAGACGGCGGCGAGCGTGTTCTCCACGGGGACGGTGGTGTCGTCTGCGGTGTGCCACACGAACGCCGGGGGAGCGGCAGAATCCACGCGGTTCTCGACACTCAGCGCATACGCAAGTTCCTCGGCGTGGTCCGGACCGAGCAGGTTGAGCCGCGAACCCACGTGGGCTCGTCCCACCAGGGAGAACACGGGGTAGCCCATCGTGACCAGATCGGGTCGGGCCAGCGTGGCAGGTGTGACTCCTTCGCGCACCGCCAGCGCCGCTCGTTCAGCGTCCGTGGCCGTGGCGACAGTTCCGGCGAGATGGCCACCGGCGGAGTACCCGATCACGCCGATCGGACCGCTGACCTGGCCATACATCCCGGCTCGCAGATCGGCGAGGGCGAGCAGCACCTGGTCGAGGGCGTCTGGATAGCGGGCCGGTGCCACCGGGTAGTCCAGGTGCCCGGCCGCGATGCCCTGCGCGGTCAGCCACTCGGCCGTGCCCGAGCCCTCGTGATCACTGCGATTCTCGTACCCGCCGCCGGCGAGCGCGAGTATGAATCCTGCCGCTCCCGCGGTCAGTAGCTCGGTGGCACCTGGAGCAAGAACGAGTGGGACGCGAGCGATCGTGTTCGACATGCGGCGCAGCGTATCCTCTGGCCAACACCGCCTCTGGGGCGGCTCACATCACGGAGAGGACGTCAGCGGCGTGCATGCGGGAGCGTCAGTACGCACTGTCCCGGTGCCGGCGGGAACTCCCATGTCCGGGTACGCCGGGCGAGCCGGTCCGAGTCTTGGTGTCCACCAACCCACCTCGGTGCGGGCGCTCGTGATCGACGACGTCGCGATCGTTGCGCTGGACGTGTGCGCCGTCCATGCCCGTACCTCGGAGCAGATCACGGCCGCCGTCCGTAGCTGGGTGCGAACCTGCGTGGTGACGGCCACACATACGCACGCCGGCCCGTGCGTTGCCTTCGGTCGGGTCGGTGGCCACGATGCCCGGGTGCATGAGGCCCTCGTGGTCGCCGCCATCCGCGCCGTCGAGGAGGCAGCCTCCTCCCGGAGACCGTGCGAGGGGCGGCTCGCGCGAGGGTATGGCGCTGAGGTGGCCCGCAACCGCCGCCATCCCGACCGGGCGATCGATCCACCGGTGTGGCGGCTGACGCTGCGGGCAGGGGACCTGGTGATCGCCGATCTGGTGAGCTACCCGTGCCACCCCGTCGTCCTGGACGCGTCGAACCGCCTCATCGCCGCGGACTATCCCGGGGCGCTGCGGGCGGCGATGGAGCAGGCTCACCCCGGCAGTGTGTGCGTCTTCCTCACCGGCGCTGCAGGCGATGTCAACACTGGTGATCCTGCAGAGGCCTCCTACGCGGAGTCCGGACCGGGGGACCGAACGCCGAGCGCAGCCGACCGGATCGGCCGTCACCTGGCCGCCGTGGCGCTCGCGGCAGAGGAGGAACCGGTGCGGGCCGACGGCGTCCGGTGCGTCCGCAGGCAGGTCTTGCTTCCGTTCGCTCGCCCGGATGCCGCTGAGCGAGCGGCGCAGGTACGCAGCTGGCGCGCGCAGCAGCGCACAGCCGAAGCGGGCCTGGCGCGCGTGCTACAAGCGTGGATCGACTGGGCGATCGCCGGAGTACCGGATGATCCGGCACCCTGGACCGGGCACATCACCGCACTCGACCTCGGCGTCCCCATCGTGTTCCTCCCTGGTGAGCCGTTCCTGGAGACCGCGGCGCAGATCGAGGCGAGCGTCGGCGAACGGGTACTCATAGCCGGCTACGCCGATGATGTCCCCGGCTACCTTCCGCCGTCGGGCGAGTACGCCCACGGTGGTTACGAGGTGCTCGACGCACACCGCTACTACGCGATGCCCGCCCCATTTGCACCCGGCTGCGCCGAACGGGTCGCCGGCGCTGCCGTGGAGACCGTCACGGCCGCGCGGCACTGATCGGCCGAATGGCCGACCTCGTTCGACCCGAATGACCGATGTGCCGGGTGCTGGAGCACCGCAACGATCGAGATATGGCCCCCACACCAGCATCGACGTCGACTGCTCACCGTCCCGCACCTCACCGTCGCCGCCAGCCCGGATGGATGATTCCGGCTGGCCTTCTTTTCATGGCCCTGGTCCCGGTACTCAATGGCGCGCTGCGCGTGAGCGAACTCGCATCTGGCGCCACGGTCACCGCAGCGAACGCCCGGTTCTTCGATGCCCCTATCCCTATCGTGGCGCACATCGTCGGGTCCACCCTGTACCTGCTTCTCGGTGCCGCGCAGTTCGTCCCATCGCTGCGGCAGCAGCGTTGGCACCGGTACGCCGGCCGGGTGCTCGTTCCGGCGGGCCTGATCTCCGCGCTCTCGGGTATATGGATGGCCATCACCTACGAGATGCCAGAAAGCAATGGGACATCTCTCGCCGCCGTCCGGGTCATTGTCGGTGCGCTGATGGTGGCCGGCCTCGTGATCGGGCTACTGGCAATCCGCCGGCGGAACGTCCGTGTGCATCGAGCGTGGATGATCCGGGCGTACGCAATCGCCCTCGGCGCCGGTACCCAGGTGTTCACATTCCTGCCGTGGACCCTCGCCCTCGGCATGCCCGGGACCATCATGACCACCGTGCTCATGACAGCCGGCTGGGCCATCAACATGGTGATCGCCGAGATCGTGATCCGGCGATCGGCACGCAGGTGAAGCCTCCCTATGATGGGGGCATGGACAGGCGCGGGGTCCGCTCGTGGTGGAACGCGCCGGCTGCAGATCCCCGGCCGCCTCAGCGGGTGTGGCGTGACTGGGCACTGCTGGCCATCGTCCCAGTCCTCGTTGCGGTCGAGACACTACTGCGCACCGACATCCCATCGCAGTGGCCGTGGGCTGTGCTGCTGGTGGCCGTGCTCCCCGCCACCCTGTGGCGGCGTCGGTATCCGACGGCGGTTCTCACGACGGCACTCGGCGCAGGCATTGTTGCCGGGCAACTGATCTCGACCGACCTCGCCCTGGTCTCCGCGGCGTATCTGCTGGTGTTGGTGTATACAGTGCCGCGGTGGGGGAGCGTCCGCTCGGTACTCGCCGGTGCCGTGTTGCTGGCTATCGCGGTACTCGCGCCAAGTGCTGTGGGGGCCGCCCCTTGGGTCGACGCCTGGGGCTCAGCAGCCGTCGTCCTCACCACCAGCACCCTCGGTCTGGCCTTCCGTTGGCGGGCAAGTTCCCGTGCCCGCGAGCTGGAACGGGTACGCCTCCTCGAAGGCGAGCGGCTGGCACGCGATCTGCACGACACGGTCGCCCACCACGTCTCGGCGATCGCGATCCGGGCCCAGGCGGGACGCACTGCCGCGGCCAGCGATCCTGCCGCGGCCACCGACGCCCTGCAGGTGATCGAGGAAGAAGCGTCCCGCGCTCTCGACGAGATGCGCTCGATCGTGCGGATCCTGCGCCGCGAGGACGAACCAGAGCTCGCGCCGCTACCAGGAATCGCCGATCTGAGCACGCTCGCTCGGTCGGGCACCACCGTGCCGGTCGAGGTCACGATCACCGGGAACGAGGCGGCGGTTTCACCGCACGTAGGCGCCGCTACCTACCGCATCGCCCAAGAAGCTCTGACGAACATTCGCCGCCACGCCCAGGGCGCGACTCGAGCCCTGCTGACGCTGCGTATTGATGCTCTCGCGGTGCACCTGGAGATCAGCGACGACGGCCGGCTGACCCACGATCCGCCGTCACGGGGCTACGGCATCGCCGGGATGACCGAACGTGCCGCCCTGCTCGGCGGTCGGTGCATTGCAGGTCCCGGTCAGACCGGCGGCTGGATCGTCACGGCCGCCCTCCCGCTGACAGGATCGCCGGAATGAGCATACGCGTGCTGGTGGCCGACGACCAGGAGATCGTCCGCACTGGGCTGCGCATGATCCTCGACGCCCAGCCCGGAATCGAGGTGATTGCCGAGGCCGAGGACGGTGTCCAGGCCGTGACCCTGGCACGCGAGCTACACCCGGACGTGTGCTTGGTGGACATCCGCATGCCCCGAGCCGATGGCCTGCAGGTCACCCGTGAGTTGGCGGCGGCAGGTGTCGTCGACCCGATCCCGGTCGTGGTCATCACCACCTTCGATCTCGATGAGTACGTCTACGCCGCGCTGCGCCATGGTGCGCGCGGGTTCCTGCTCAAGAATGCTGGCCCCGCGATGCTGAACGAGGCGGTCCATGCCGCGGCCCGGGGTGATGCGCTCATCGATCCCGCTGTGACGGTCCGCCTGATTTCCAGGTTCGCCGGGCCGCCTACCGGTACGCCGTCGCCGAGCACGGCGAACGCTCCGACAGCACCGCTCACCGCACGTGAGGACGATGTGCTGGCCGCCGTTGCCCGCGGTCTGGGCAATACCGAGATTGCCGGCCAACTGCATATCTCGCTGAGCACGGTGAAGACCCACATCGCGAGCCTGATGGCCAAGCTGGACGCCCGGAATCGAGTCGAACTGGCGATCTGGGCGGCCGAGCGCGGCCTCGGTCAGCGGCCGGAGTAGATCGCCGGTTCCTTGCCGTGGACGGCACTGACCTCGTCCCGGCGGTCGAGCACCTCCTCGCGCATATCCTCCATGTCCCGCAGCACCCGCTTGCGCACCCGTTTGCTGAGCAGGTCCACGTACAACCGACCATTGAGGTGGTCGGTCTCGTGCTGGAAGCATCGTGCCAGATAGCCATGTGCCGTCATCTCCACGGGTGCACCGGCGATGTCCACCCCGCGCAGGCGCACGTGGAGGGCACGGAACAGATCGGCGCCCGGACCCGGGACCGAGAGGCACCCCTCTTCGTTCTCCTCCGTCTCGAGGTCGAGTACCTCCACGTCAGGGTTGGCCACATGACCCACGTACCGAACGCCGTCGGAGTCCGTGAGGTCGTACACGAACAGACGCAGATCCACATCCACCTGATTCGCGGCCAGGCCCACGCCTTCGGCCACCAGCATGGTGGCGAACATGTCGTCCACCAGGGTGGTCAGTTCGTCGGTGCCGAAGTCAGTCACGTCCCGGCAGCGGCGGTGCAGCACATCCTCGCCGATCTCGGTCACGCGCAGCGCGCGGCCACGCCGAGCCTGCGGCGGGATCTCGGGATAGTCGGCGATCTCGGAGCCCTGCACGATGGTGGTGCTGCGTTCGTTCATGCCGAGCATTCTTCCGCACATCGAGCGTCCAGTTGCGCTTGCCGTCACTGCTCCATGTATAGTTATTCATATGACTGTATCTGTCGCGATCGCGGGTGCCAGCGGGTACGCGGGCGGCGAGACGCTCCGCCTGCTTCTCGCGCACCCCGAGGTGGAGATCGGCGCGCTCACTGCGCACTCGAACGCCGGTGAGCCGGTCGGTTCCCACCATCCGCATCTGCGTGCGGTCGCCGAGCGGACCTTCATGCCCACCACCGCCGAGCGCTTGCTCGGCCACGACGTGGTCGTCCTCGGTCTCCCGCACGGTGCCTCGGGAGCCATCGCTGCGGAGCTCGAAGAGGCCGGCTCGGACGCCCTCATCCTCGATCTCGGTGCAGATCACCGCCTCACCGACGCCGCCGACTGGAAGGCCTTCTACGGAAGTGACCATGTGGGAAGCTGGCCCTACGGGATGCCCGAGCTCCTGCACGCCGGCGAGACCGGCCCGGCCCGGCAACGGCAGGCGCTGGCCACCGCAACGCACGTGGCGGTCCCGGGATGTAACGTCACCGCCGTCACACTCGGCATTCAGCCGGGCGTTGCCGCCGGCGTGATCGATGTCAGCGATGTGGTGGCCGTCCTCTCGGTCGGCTATTCGGGCGCCGGGAAGGCGATGAAGGCGCACCTGACGGCCGCAGAAGGGATCGGCTCGGCCGCGCCCTACGCCGTCGGCGGCACGCATCGGCACGTCCCGGAGATCGAGCAGAACCTCCGTCTGGCTGGTGCGAGTCAGGTGGGTCTCTCCTTTACTCCCGTGCTGGTCCCGATGTCCCGCGGAATCCTCGCCACCACGACGGCGCCCCTCGCCCCGGGCGCCACGCCCGCCCAGGTGCGTGCCGCCTGGGAGCGGGCCTATGCCGGGGAGACCTTCGTTCAGCTCCTCCCGGAGGGGCAGTGGCCGACGACGGCCGCCACCGCGGGGGCGAACACCGCCCTGGTGCAGGTCGCCGTCGACGAGCGAGCAGGCAGGGTGGTGACCATCTGTGCCATCGACAACCTCGTCAAGGGCACCGCCGGCGGGGCCGTCCAGTCCATGAACCTCGCTCTCGGCTTGCCCGAAGCGATGGGCCTGACCACTGAAGGAGTGGCACCGTGACCGCGAGGAACCCCCACGAAGGGACGCCGAGGGACGAGGTGTACCGCAGTGAGGTACCGGAGTCGGGCGCGGCGACAAACTCCGTGACCGCGAGGAACCCCCACGGTGTCACCAGCCCCGCCGGGTTCCGTGCCGCGGGTGTCACGGCCGGGCTCAAGTCCTCCGGCAGCCCGGATGTGGCCCTCGTCGTCAATGACGGACCTGCCAAGGTCGGTGCGGCGGTGTTCACCACGAACCGTGTGGTGGGCGCGCCTGTGCTGTGGTCGCGCCAGGTCGTCTCCGACGGTGTGGTCGAAGCCGTGCTGCTCAACTCGGGTGGTGCGAACGTGTGCACCGGGCCTGCAGGGTTCGCCGACACCCACCACAGCGCCGAACGCGCCGCGAAGGCTCTCGGTGTCTCCGCCGCCGATGTGCTGGTCTGCTCCACCGGTCTCATCGGTGAGCGGCTCCCGATGGACAAGCTGCTGCCGGGCGTGGACGCTGCCGCAGCCGCCCTCACGGCGAACGGGGGGCCGGACGCCGCCCGCGCCATCATGACCACCGATACGGTCCCCAAGACCACCCACGTGGTCCGCGACGGGTGGAGCGTGGGCGGGATGGCCAAAGGGGCCGGGATGCTTGCCCCCGCGATGGCCACGATGCTCAGCGTCATCACCACTGACGCCGTAGTCGATCCGGCGATCGCACAACGCGCGCTGCACGCGGCCACCTCGGTCACCTTCGACCGGGTGGACTCCGACGGCTGCATGTCCACCTCGGACACGGTGGCGCTGCTCGCCTCCGGTGCCAGTGGCGTGACGCCGAGCGAGGACGAGCTGGCCGAGGCGTTGACGGCAGCGTGTGCCGATCTGGCCAGGCAGTTGGTCGCCGACGCCGAGGGTGCCTCACATGACATCGCCGTCGAGGTCACCGGGGCGTCGAGCACCGATGCCGCGCTTGCTGTCGCACGTGCCGTCACCCGCTCGAACCTGGTCAAGGCCGCCGTCTTCGGCAACGACCCGAACTGGGGCCGGATCCTGGCTCAGGTGGGCACCGTGCCGGTCGAGATCGCACCGTTCGAGGCCGACCAGGTGGACGTCTCCATCAATGGCGTGACGATCTGCCAGGCAGGGGCGGCGGCCGCCGAGAGGTCCCTGGTGGATCTGGCCGCCGAGCGCGAGGTACGCATCCTGATCGACCTGCACGCCGGTACCGCGTCCGCCACGGTGTGGACCAACGACCTCACCCACGACTACGTCCACGAGAACAGCGCGTACTCCACATGAGCGAGACAACCCCCACCTCCGAGACCTTCGTCTTCAACACCGAGACCGATCTGCGCCCGGACCAGAAGGCCGAAGTGCTGATCCAGGCGTTGCCCTGGCTGGAGCGCTTCGCCGGTGCCGTCGTGGTGATCAAGTTCGGCGGCAATGCGATGGTCGATGCTGATCTGGAGCGTGCCTTCGCTGAGGACATCCGGTTCTTCCGGTATGCCGGGCTCAAGCCCGTCGTCGTGCACGGGGGAGGCCCGCAGATCTCGGCCATGCTGACCCGGCTCGGTATCGAGTCCGAGTTCCGTGGTGGGCTGCGAGTGACCACCCGGGAGACGATGGACGTGGTCCGCATGGTGCTCACCGGCAAGGTGCAACGGGATCTGGTGAGCAGCCTCAACGCCACTGAACCCCTCGCCGTCGGGATCTCCGGGGAGGACGGCGGCCTGTTCGCGGCCCGTAAGCGCCAGGCCGTGGTGGACGGCGAACCGGTAGACGTCGGTCTCGTGGGTGATGTGATCGAGGTGCACCCCCGGGCCGTCCAGGACTTGTTGGCTGCCGGCCGTATCCCCGTAATCTCCACGATCGCGCCGGATATGGACAACCCCGGGGACGTGCTCAACGTGAACGCCGACACCGCCGCCGCCGCACTGGCCACCGCCCTGGGTGCCCAGAAGCTCGTCGTGCTCACTGATGTGGAGGGGCTGTACGGGAACTGGCCCGACACGAGTTCCCTGATCCGCCAGATCGACGCCGAGAGCCTGCGTACCCTGCTGCCCACGCTCGCCTCGGGAATGGTGCCCAAGATGGAGGCGTGCCTTCGCGCCGTCATCGGTGGAGTGCCGCGTGCGCACGTGATCGACGGGCGCCAGCCACACTCGCTGCTGCTGGAGATCTTCACCGACTCAGGTGTGGGCACCATGGTCACCCCTACCGCACACGAGGAGACGCCCGTATGAGTGACCTCACTGAGATTCCGGGGGCCGGACGTCCCGACGCCACGCTCACCCAGGCCGAGTGGACAGGCCGCTATACCGGCGCGCTGATGAACACCTTCGGCGCCCCGCAGCGGGTGCTCACCCGGGGCGAGGGGTGCTACGTCTGGGATGCGGACGGCCACCGCTATCTTGACCTGCTCGCCGGCATCGCCGTGAACAGCCTGGGCCACGCTCACCCCACCCTCACCGGCGCGATCTCGGCCCAGCTCGGCACGCTTGGGCACATCTCGAACTTCTTCGCCTCACCGGTGCAGGTCGCCCTGGCGGAACGCCTCGCCGAGCTGGTGGTCACCGGTCCACGCCCGACGGCGGCCCGCACCTTCTTCACCAACTCCGGCACCGAGGCGCTGGAGGGGGCCTTTAAGCTGGCACGCCGCCACGGCGGCACCGGCCGGCCGCGCATCCTCGCCCTTGAGGGGGCCTTCCACGGCCGGACCATGGGTGCCCTGGCGTTGACGGCGAAGCAGTCCTACCGAGAACCTTTCGAGCCGCTACCGGGCGGGGTGGAGCACCTGCCGTTCGGAAACCTTGCCGCACTCGAGCAGGCGTTCGCCGTCGAGGGGGACCAGGTGGCGGCGCTGGTGCTTGAACCCCTGCAGGGCGAGGCGGGTGTGCGGCCACTGCCGCCGGGGTATCTGGCTGCGGCACGCGAGATCACGCACGCCCACGGCGCCCTGTTGATCCTCGACGAGGTGCAGACCGGGATGGGCCGCACGGGAGAGTGGATGGGCCACCACCACGATCACATCGGTGGTGGTGTGGTCCCGGATGTGATCACCCTCGCGAAGGGCCTGGGCGGTGGATTCCCTGTCGGTGCGTTGGTGGCGCTGACTGAGCAGGCCGCCACGCTGCTGGGCCCCGGCCAGCACGGCACCACCTTCGGCGGTAATCCCGTGGCCGCCGCAGCCGCCCTGGCCACCATCCATGTGATCGAACGCGACGGTCTCCTCGAACGAGTCCGCACCACCGGAACCATGCTCGCCGAGACGGTCGCCGGGCTCGGTCACCCGCTGATCGCTGGGGTCCGCGGCGAGGGGTTGCTCCTCGCCATCCAGCTCACTGAAGCCGTGGCCCCGGCCGCTGCCCGTGCCGCACTGGAGGCGGGGTTCATCATCAACCCTGTGGCCCCCGACGCGCTGCGCCTGGCGCCACCCCTGATCCTCACCACCGAGCAGGCGCAGACCTTCACCGATGCCCTGCCCCAGATCCTTGAGAAGGTGACGCAGTCATGACCGAGTCCACGAACGCCTCGCCGGACGAACCCTCGACACTGCGGCATTTTCTGGCCGACGACGATCTCACCTGGGCTGAACAGCGCGAGGTACTCGAGCTGGCCGCTGTGCTCAAGGCGGATCGCGCTGCGGGGGAGTACCCGGTGAAGCCGCTCGCCGGCCCGCAGTCCGTGGCGATCATCTTTGACAAGCCCACGCTGCGCACGCAGGCCTCATTCACCGCCGGTGTCGCCGAGCTCGGTGGTTACCCGATGTTGGTGGACGGAACTCTCGCCCAGGTCGGTGTGCGCGAGTCCGTTCCGGATACTGCTCGGGTACTCGGCCGGATGACATCGGCGATCGTCTGGCGCACCTACGCCCAGTCGGCATTGGAGGAGATGGCTGCCCACGCCGGAGTCCCGGTGGTGAATGCCCTCACCGACGACTATCACCCGTGCCAGATCCTGGCCGATCTGCTCACCATCGCCGAGCACACCGGCGGCGTTGCTCCCGAGGGCCCGGCCCTGGCCGGCCGGACGTTCGCCTATGTCGGCGACGGCGCGAACAACATGGCGCACTCCTATCTGCTTGGTGGGGCTCTCGCCGGGATGCACGTACGGATCGGGGCACCGGAGGGTTACCAGCCCGACTCAGGCGTGGTGAAGCGTGCCGCCGCGATCGCCGCCGGAACTGGCGGTTCGGTGACCGTCGTGGCCGAGGCGACGGCCGCCGTCACCGGGGCAGACGTGGTAGCCACGGATACCTGGGTCTCGATGGGCCAGGAGCAACAGAAGGCTGACCGGGAGCGCCCCTTCGTGCCATACCAGCTGAATGCCGACCTGCTCGCGTTCGCCGGATCCGCAGATCATCCAGCCATCGTGTTGCACTGCCTGCCCGCCTATCGCGGGAAGGAGATCAGCGAGGAGGTTCTTGAGGGACCGACCTCCCGGGTGTGGGACGAGGCGGAGAACCGCTTGCATGCCCAGAAGGCGATCTTGACCTGGCTGCTGGGACAGCGATGAGCACGAGGAGCCGATGAGTATCCCCGCGACCAAGGCTGCCCGGCACGCGCTGATCCACGAGGTCATCAGCGCCGCAACGGTACGGTCCCAGGGAGAATTACAGACACAGCTCGCCGAGCGGGGCGTCACTGCCACCCAGGCCACCTTGTCCCGCGATCTGGATGAGCTGCGTGCGTACAAGGTGCGCGGCGCGGACGGCAACCAGCACTACGCCTTGCCGCCGGAAGGACCTTTCGGGTACGGCGCTGCCGATACCGAACAACTCGCCGCACGCCTGGCCCGGTTGTGCACCGAACTGTTGGTTGCTGCCGAGGCGTCAGGCAACCTGGTGGTGTTACGCACCCCGCCCGGCGCGGCACAATTCTTAGCGTCGGCGATCGACCACTCCGTCCTGCCTCCGGTGATCGGCACGATCGCCGGAGATGACACAGTGCTGGTGATCGCCGCCGAACCTGATGGCGGAACCGCCGTTGCCCACCTTTTCCTGGATCTGGCCAGCGGCCGCGATCCCGATCGAGACACCACCACCCCTGAGGAGAACCAGTGAGCAAGGTACTGACGGAACTACCGGTCGGCGAACGGGTGGGGATCGCCTTCTCCGGCGGTCTGGACACCTCGGTCGCGGTGGCTTGGATGCGTCACCACGGGGCGATCCCGTGCACCTATACCGCGGACATCGGCCAGTACGACGAGCCGGAGATCGACAAGGTGCCGGGCAGAGCCATCCAATACGGCGCGGAACTGTCCCGCATGGTCGACTGCAAGGCCGCACTGGTCGAGGAAGGTCTCGCGGCGCTCGCGTGCGGTGCGTTCCACATCCGCAGCGGAGGGCGCGCCTACTTCAACACCACCCCGCTCGGGCGTGCCGTCACCGGCACCCTGCTGGTGCGCGCCATGCAGGCCGACGGCGTGGAGATCTGGGGCGATGGCTCCACCTTCAAAGGCAACGACATCGAGCGGTTCTACCGCTACGGTCTGCTCGCCAACCCCAACCTGCGCATCTACAAGCCGTGGCTGGACCCGGCGTTCGTGAGCGAACTGGGCGGCCGCTCGGAGATGAGCGAATGGCTCGTCGAGCACAACCTGCCGTACCGGGACAGCGCCGAGAAGGCCTATTCCACCGACGCGAACATCTGGGGGGCCACACACGAGGCGAAGACGCTGGAGCACCTCGACGTCTCCCTCGAGACGGTGAACCCGATCATGGGTGTGAAGTTCTGGGACCCGAACGTAGCGATCGAGGCCGAGGACGTGACCATCTCGTTTGAGGGCGGCCGGCCGGTGGCCATCAACGGCACGCGCTTTTCCGACGCGGTCGCCCTCGTGCACGAGGCGAACACCATCGGTGGCCGGCACGGGCTCGGCATGTCCGACCAGATCGAGAACCGCATCATCGAGGCGAAGTCCCGTGGCATCTATGAGGCCCCCGGGATGGCGCTGCTGCACATCGCGTACGAGCGGCTCGTGGCCGCCATTCACAACGAGGACACCATTGCCAACTATCACGCCGAGGGGCGGCGGCTGGGCCGGTTGTCCTACGAGGGGCGCTGGCTGGACCCGCAGGCGCTGATGATCCGCGAGTCGATCCAGCGGTGGATTGCCTCCGTCGTCACCGGCGAGGTCACACTGCGGCTTCGTCGCGGCGAGGACTACACGATCCTGAACACCGAGGGCCCGGACTTCTCCTACCACCCGGAGAAGCTCTCGATGGAGCGCACCGAGTCCGCGGCGTTCGGCCCGACTGACCGCATCGGGCAGTTGACCATGCGCAACCTGGACATCGCCGACTCCCGTGCCAAGTTGGAGATGTACGCTCAGCAGCCAGTCGACCAGGGGCAGGTGCTGGTGGAAAACGGCACGTTGTTCGGTGAGCTGCCGACCGGTGGGGCCGAGACCATCTCGGCGAACCCGTCCGCCACAGGCGACGAGACGGCGCTGGAGCACGCAGCCTGGGAGTCGGGGTCGGACTGATGAGCGAGCACACAAGCGGTTCCGGGGCACTCTGGGGCGGCCGGTTTAGCGGTGGCCCCGCCGATGCGCTGGCCGCATTGAGTAAGTCCACCCACTTCGACTGGCGGTTGGCCCGGTATGACATCGCCGGCTCCCGAGCGCACGCCCGCGTGCTGCACGGCGCCCGGCTGCTGGACGAGGCCGAGCTGGACGCCATGCTGACCGCGCTGGACCAACTCGACGCGGACGTCGCCTCCGGTGCTTTCGTCGCTGCGCTGGAGGATGAGGATGTGCACTCCGCGCTCGAACGTGGACTGATCGAGCGCGCCGGCCCCGCCCTCGGCGGCAAGCTGCGTGCCGGTCGGTCTCGCAACGATCAGATCGCCACCCAGGTGCGGATGTACCTGCGGGAGCATTCCCGGGTGATCGCTGACGGCGTCCTGGACGTGGTGGATGCGCTGTGTGCCCAGGCGCAGGCACACCTCGGTGCCGCCATGCCCGGCCGTACGCACCTGCAGCACGCCCAGCCGGTGCTGCTGGCCCATCACCTGCTCGCCCACGCGTGGCCGCTGCTGCGCGATGTGGACCGGCTCCGCGATTTCGATGCGCGGGCCGCGTACTCCCCGTACGGGTCCGGTGCACTGGCGGGCTCCTCGCTCGGACTGGATCCGGCAGCGGTGGCCGCGGAACTGGGCTTCGACGGGCCGGTGGAGAACTCCATCGACGGCACGGCCTCGCGTGACCTCGTGGCCGAGTTCGCGTTCGTGGCCGCCATGATTGGCGTGGACCTCTCCAGGATCTCCGAAGAGGTGATCATCTGGGCCACCAAGGAGTTCGGTTTCGTCACCTTGCACGACTCGTACTCGACTGGCTCCTCGATCATGCCGCAGAAGAAGAACCCGGATGTGGCCGAGCTGGCCCGCGGGAAGGCCGGGCGCCTCATCGGTGACCTGACCGGACTGCTCGCCACGCTCAAGGGTCTGCCGCTGGCCTACAACCGGGATCTGCAGGAGGACAAGGAGCCGGTGTTCGACGCCGTCGACACCCTCGCCCTGCTACTCCCCGCAGTCTCGGGCATGGTCGCCACGCTGACCTTCCACACAGACCGGCTCGCTGAGCTGGCACCGCAGGGATTCGCCCTGGCCACAGATATCGCCGAGTGGCTGGTCCGCCAAGGCGTGCCCTTCCGCGAGGCACACGAGATCGCTGGTCACTGTGTGCGGGTGTGCGAGGAGCGAGACATCGAGCTGTGGGACCTCACCGATGCCGACCTGGCTGGGATCAGTGAGCACCTGGCCCCGGCGGTGCGTGAGGTGCTTAGCGTGGACGGATCGCTGGCCTCCCGGGACGCCGTCGGTGGCACTGCCCCGGTCCGCGTGGCCGAGCAACTCGAAGCGGCGAAGGCACGCGCGGCAGCGCTGCGCTGACCTCCGCCGTGACTGAGGTGAATCCTCCTGCCGAAACGGTGCAGGCCGTCGTTGCGGCGGCCCGCGCCGCCGGCCCTCGTTGCGGCGATGCCACCATCGTGGCGATTGACGGCCCTGCCGGATCGGGCAAGACGACTTTGGCGGGCGCCGTCGTAGCGGAGCTGGATGCGACGGTCGTGCATATGGACGACCTCTACCTCGGTTGGTCCGGGCTGCGTGACTCGGCGGACCGGCTCCGGCGGGAGATCCTGGCTCGGCTGTGGCTCGGCCGTGTGGGCCGCTACCGGCGGTACGACTGGCATGCCGAGGAACTCGCAGAGGAGCGCGACGTCCCTGCCGAGGGCACAGTCGTGGTGGAAGGCGTGGGCTGCGTACGCGCCAACACCCGCCCGTTCTTCAGTGTGATCGTGTGGGTCGAAGCGGCCGACGATGTGCGGCTCGCGCGTGGCCTGGCGCGCGATGGGACAGCCGCAGAACCGCATTGGCGCGCCTGGATGGCGGACGAGGCGGACCTGTTTGCTGAGGCACGCACGGCCGATATTGCTGACCTGCATGTCGACGCGTTCGGACGGTTGCGCCAATGACGGGGCTTGCCCAGACCGACCCACCCGAGCCGCTGGATCTGAGTGCGCCCTCCACTGCGGTCGCCCCCGCGCTGCTCGGAGCTGTGATCTCGCGCGGAACCGGGGCGGATCGGGTAGCGGTGCGGATCGTCGAGGTGGAGGCCTATCGGGGCGGCGACGACCCCGGTTCGCACGCCTACCGTGGCCGCACTGCTAGGAACGCCACGATGTTCGGCCCGCCGGGGCACGTATATGTCTACCGTCACCTCGGCCTGCACCACTGCGTGAACGTCGTGTGTTCCCCGGAAGGGACAGCGACGGCGGTGCTGCTGCGGGCCGGTGAGGTGGTGGCAGGTGAGGAACTCGCCTGGCAGCGGCGACTCGATTCGGGTGTGTGCCGGCGTTCGGAGGACCTTGCTCGTGGCCCGGCGCGGCTGGCCGTCGTGCTCGGGCTGACCTTGGCTGACGATGGACTGGACCTTCAGGTCACGTCCGGGCTGCCCGTGACCACCGCCGACGACGCCACTGGGCAGCTGGTGCTGACGACCACGATGGAACAGGGGCAGACTCGTACCGGACCACGCGTCGGGGTCTCCGGGATCGCCGGAACAGATGCCTACCCATGGCGCTACTGGATCGACGGCGATCCGCATGTCTCACCATTCCGCGCAGGCCCACGCACTCGCTGACCTGCGCGCGCTAGGCGGTGCCGCGTGAGGATTCGCGGCTGTACGCCAGGCGGCATCTGCACGTCGAGAGAACTCAACAGCGGGCTCTAGGCTGGTGCGGGTGCGGCCGAGACCGGCTCGGCCGGCCATGAGATGAGGAAGGCCCCCGTGAACGACATCCTCGACGAGTTGCGCTGGCGCGGTCTGATCGCGCAGTCCACTGACCTCTCGGCGTTGGCCGAGGCGCTCTCGACGGGACCGGTGACCTATTACGCGGGCTTCGATCCGACCGGCCCGAGCCTGCATCACGGGCACCTCGTGCAACTCATGCTGTTGCGGCACCTGCAGAACGCCGGGCACCGGGCCATCGCGCTCGTGGGTGGAGCCACTGGCATGATTGGCGATCCACGGATGTCCGGGGAGCGCACTCTGAACACCAAAGAGGTCGTGGCCGAATGGACCGAGCGACTCCACGCACAGATCTCACGGTTCCTCGATTTCGAGGGGGAGAACCCGGCGCAGATGGTGAACAACCTGGACTGGACGGCACCGCTCTCGGCGATCGACTTCTTGCGCGACGTCGGCAAGCACTACCGGCTGGGAACCATGCTCGCCAAGGACACGGTGGCGCGCCGGTTGAACAGCGACGAGGGCATCAGCTTCACCGAGTTCAGCTACCAGATCCTGCAGGGGATGGACTTCCTTGAGTTGCACCGGCGGTACGGCTGCACCCTGCAGACCGGCGGTAGTGACCAGTGGGGCAACCTCCTGTCCGGGGTGGATCTGGTGCACAAGGCCGACGGGGTCTCGGTCCATGCGCTCACTACCCCGTTGATCACGAAGGCCGACGGCACCAAGTTCGGTAAGACCGAGGGTGGAGCTGTCTGGCTGGCTCCGGACATGATGAGCCCGTACGCCTTCTTCCAGTTCTGGGTGAATACGGCCGACGCGGACGTGGTCGGCTACCTGAAGGTGTTCACCTTTCTCGACCGGGAGCGGATCGAGGAGCTGGCCGCCGAGGTGGAGGGCAACCCCAGCGCCCGGATGGCGCAGCGCACGCTGGCCCGAGAGGTGACCACAGTGGTTCACGGTCCGGAGGCGACCGAACGAGTGGAGGCCGCCTCGGCTGCGCTCTTCGGGGGTGGTGACGCCGAGGATCTTCGCCAGTTGGATGCAGACACCCTGGCGGATGCTGTGGCCGAGGTGCCGCGCGGACGGATCACGGTGGGGGAGACCACCATCGTCGATGCCCTCGTGGCGGCTGGTCTGGAGAAGGGGCGCAATGCGGCACGTCGCGTCGTCGGTGACGGCGGTGCATACCTGAACAACGAAAAGGTCACCGACGGGGACCGTGTGATCGCCGACGCGGACCTTCTGCCCGGAGGTGTGGCGCTCGTCCGCCGCGGACGACGATCCATGGCCGTCATTTCCGGTTGATCTGGCACGGGCGAGGCACCGCCTCACCTATACGAGCGGCGCCTGGCTCGGGGCTCATCTCGGGCACCTGGCCGGCATGGCGAAGGCGCCTCGCGGAGCGAGAGTGAGGCGTGTCACGTCCCGCCTCGACGGAGCAGCCGGCCGGGGCCAGGATCCGGTCCTGCAACGCGTATCGTTGCAGGTCAGCGGGCATACAGACGAGGTCGACCGACCAGGTTGCCGCAGCGCCACTCGGATTTGACCCCGCGTTCACGGGCCCGTAATGTTTCATCACGTCGCCCCGCCAGGGAGCAACGGACACCGATACGGTGGACGGTCCCGGCGGAGCATGATCGGACAGCTAGGCTGACGATCACATCCGACACGGTTCGGCCGTTCTCGGCTCAACGTCCAGATGCAGATGATTGATCTGGTCGGTGTGTTGACGAGCAGGCCCCAGGCCGAGTAGGGTGGAGCGGTTGCCCCGGGCAGGGATCCAGGATCGGGTTCATGGCGGTGCGCGTTCGTTGTTTGAGAACTCAACAGTGTGTTTGTAGTGATTGATGCCAGTTTTTTATTGGTTGGGTGTGCGCTTCTGCTCCGTTGGGGGTGTGCATCTGGCTGGGATTTGTTTTCGTATGGTTGTTGGCGCCCTTGGTCTTTGTTGGTTGGGGGTGTCTGTTCAGCTTTTTACGGAGAGTTTGATCCTGGCTCAGGACGAACGCTGGCGGCGTGCTTAACACATGCAAGTCGAACGATGAAGCGGTGCTTGCACCGTGGATTAGTGGCGAACGGGTGAGTAACACGTGAGTAACCTGCCCCTTTCTCTGGGATAAGCGCTGGAAACGGCGTCTAATACTGGATATTCAGGTCCTGCCGCATGGTGGGGTTTGGAAAGATTTTTTGGTGAGGGATGGGCTCGCGGCCTATCAGTTTGTTGGTGGGGTAATGGCCTACCAAGACGACGACGGGTAGCCGGCCTGAGAGGGTGACCGGCCACACTGGGACTGAGACACGGCCCAGACTCCTACGGGAGGCAGCAGTGGGAATATTGCACAATGGGCGAAAGCCTGATGCAGCGACGCCGCGTGAGGGATGACGGCCTTCGGGTTGTAAACCTCTTTCAGTAGGGAAGAAGCCGCTTGCGGTGACGGTACCTGCAGAAGAAGCGCCGGCTAACTACGTGCCAGCAGCCGCGGTAATACGTAGGGCGCAAGCGTTGTCCGGAATTATTGGGCGTAAAGAGCTCGTAGGCGGTTTGTCGCGTCTGCTGTGAAAACGCGAGGCTCAACCTCGCGCCTGCAGTGGGTACGGGCAGACTAGAGTGTGGTAGGGGAGACTGGAATTCCTGGTGTAGCGGTGGAATGCGCAGATATCAGGAGGAACACCGATGGCGAAGGCAGGTCTCTGGGCCACTACTGACGCTGAGGAGCGAAAGCATGGGGAGCGAACAGGATTAGATACCCTGGTAGTCCATGCCGTAAACGTTGGGCACTAGGTGTGGGATCCATTCCACGGGTTCCGTGCCGCAGCTAACGCATTAAGTGCCCCGCCTGGGGAGTACGGCCGCAAGGCTAAAACTCAAAGGAATTGACGGGGGCCCGCACAAGCGGCGGAGCATGCGGATTAATTCGATGCAACGCGAAGAACCTTACCAAGGCTTGACATATACGAGAATCTGCTAGAGATAGCAGCCTCTTTGGACACTCGTATACAGGTGGTGCATGGTTGTCGTCAGCTCGTGTCGTGAGATGTTGGGTTAAGTCCCGCAACGAGCGCAACCCTCGTCCTATGTTGCCAGCACGTAATGGTGGGGACTCATAGGAGACTGCCGGGGTCAACTCGGAGGAAGGTGGGGATGACGTCAAATCATCATGCCCCTTATGTCTTGGGCTTCACGCATGCTACAATGGCCGGTACAAAGGGCTGCGATACCGTGAGGTGGAGCGAATCCCGGAAAGCCGGTCTCAGTTCGGATTGGGGTCTGCAACTCGACCCCATGAAGTCGGAGTCGCTAGTAATCGCAGATCAGCAACGCTGCGGTGAATACGTTCTCGGGCCTTGTACACACCGCCCGTCACGTCATGAAAGTCGGTAACACCCGAAGCCGGTGGCCCAACCCTTGTGGGGGGAGCTGTCGAAGGTGGGATTGGCGATTGGGACGAAGTCGTAACAAGGTAGCCGTACCGGAAGGTGCGGCTGGATCACCTCCTTTCTAAGGAGCAACTCTCGCTGGCTGTGCCTCGCCCGTTGTGGTGGGGGTGGTTGGTGGGCAGTGGCCACGCCTCGGGCATGTGTTCCGGGGGTGGTGCTCATGGGTGGAACATCAATCGCGTACTTGCTGGTTGTTTCGTGGCCGGGTTCTCCTGTGTGGGGGTCTGGTTGTGGGGCGTTGGCTGGTGGGTGCGAACACACTGTTGGGTGTCTGAGGCAACGAACCCGTGTTGGTGGGGTTTGGAACCTTTGCGGGCCTATGCGCTGGCTGACCTGTGTGGTTGGTTGGTGGTGGGGATCGTCGGTAGCTTGAGAACTGCACAGTGGACGCGAGCATCTTTGATTTTTTGTGGTCAAGTTTTTAAGAGCATTCGGTGGATGCCTTGGCACCAGGAGCCGAAGAAGGACGTAGTAGCTTGCGATAAGCCTCGGGGAGTTGGCAAACGAACTTTGATCCGAGGAT
This sequence comes from Ruania halotolerans, assembly GCF_021049285.1. Lineage (GTDB taxonomy): Bacteria > Actinomycetota > Actinomycetes > Actinomycetales > Beutenbergiaceae > Ruania > Ruania halotolerans. The sequence goes on along the minus strand of NZ_CP088017.1, from coordinate 2,555,124 downwards.
TTCCGAATGGGGAAACCCAGCCGGGGTCATGCCCGGTTACCTGCACCTGAACACATAGGGTGTGTGGAGGGAACGTGGGGAAGTGAAACATCTCAGTACCCACAGGAAAAGATATTCCGAGAGTAGTGGCGAGCGAAATCGGATCAGGCCAAACCATGGGTGTGTGATAGCCGGCAGGCGTTGCACTTGTGGGGTTGTGGGACTCATTGGCTGGTTCTGCCGAACTGGCGAAGAGTTACAAAGTCGCGTGATAGTCGAAGGATCTTGAATGGTCCAGCATAGAGGGTGTGACTCCCGTAGACGAAATTGCGTGTCCTCTTAATGAGTATCCCAAGTAGCACGGGGCCCGAGAAATCCCGTGTGAATCTGCCAAGACCACTTGGTAAGCCTAAATACTACCTGGTGACCGATAGCGGACAAGTACCGTGAGGGAAAGGTGAAAAGTACCCCGGGAGGGGAGTGAAATAGTACCTGAAACCGAATGCTTACAATCCGTTGGAGCCTCCCTAGTTGGGGTGACAGCGTGCCTTTTGAAGAATGAGCCTGCGAGTTAGCGGTACGTGGCGAGGTTAACCCGTGTGGGGAAGCCGTAGCGAAAGCGAGTCCGAATAGGGCGACTTAGTCGCGTGCTCTAGACCCGAAGCGAAGTGATCTATCCATGGCCAGGTTGAAGCGCGGGTAAGACCGCGTGGAGGACCGAACCCACCTAGGTTGAAAACTGGGGGGATGAGCTGTGGATAGGGGTGAAAGGCCAATCAAACTTCGTGATAGCTGGTTCTCCCCGAAATGCATTTAGGTGCAGCGTCACGTGTTTCTTACCGGAGGTAGAGCTACTGGATGGCTGATGGGCCTCACCAGGTTACTGACGTCAACCAAACTCCGAATGCCGGTAAGTGAGAGCGTGGCAGTGAGACTGCGGGGGATAAGCTTCGTAGTCGAGAGGGAAACAGCCCAGACCACCAGCTAAGGCCCCTAAGCGTATGCTAAGTGGGAAAGGATGTGGAGTTGCACAGACAACCAGGAGGTTGGCTTAGAAGCAGCCACCCTTGAAAGAGTGCGTAATAGCTCACTGGTCAAGTGATTCTGCGCCGACAATGTAGCGGGGCTCAAGCATACCGCCGAAGCTGTGGCATTCATGCGTTACTTGGCTTGCTCCCTTGTGGGGTAGGTCCAGGTGTGTGGATGGGTAGGGGAGCGTCGTGTGGCGAGTGAAGCGGCGGAGTGATCCAGCCGTGGACGCCACACGAGTGAGAATGCAGGCATGAGTAGCGAATGACGGGTGAGAAACCCGTCCGCCGAATGACCAAGGGTTCCAGGGCCAGGTTAATCCGCCCTGGGTAAGTCGGGACCTAAGGCGAGGCCGACAGGCGTAGTCGATGGACAACGGGTTGATATTCCCGTACCGGCGAAGAACCGCCCATACCGAGCCCGGTGATGCTAAACGCCCGAAAGCTGCTAGATCCCCTTCGGGGGACGTGTAGTCGTAGCGCGTGACCCGAACCGGTAGTAGGTAAGCGTATTAACAGGGGTGACGCAGGAAGGTAGCCCAGCGTGTCTTATGGCTTGGCACGTCCAAGGTTGTAGGGCGAGGTATAGGTAAATCCGTACCTCATGAAGCCTGAGAACTGATGGTGACAGCGTATGCTGGATGATTGGGTGATCCTATGCTGCCTAGAAAAACCTCGGCGCGAGGTTCTAGCCGCCCGTACCCTAAACCGACTCAGGTGGTCAGGTAGAGAATACCAAGGCGATCGAGTGAATCGTGGTTAAGGAACTCGGCAAAATGCCCCCGTAACTTCGGGAGAAGGGGGGCCTGAAGCGTGATCCACCCTTGCGGTGGGGATGCGTGGATGGCCGCAGAGACCAGAGAGAAGCGACTGTTTATCAAAAACACAGGTCCGTGCGAAGTCGCAAGACGATGTATACGGACTGACGCCTGCCCAGTGCTGGAAGGTTAAGAGGACGGGTTAGCTCTTCGGAGCGAAGCTCAGAATTTAAGCCCCAGTAAACGGCGGTGGTAACTATAACCATCCTAAGGTAGCGAAATTCCTTGTCGGGTAAGTTCCGACCTGCACGAATGGCGTAACGACTTCTCTGCTGTCTCAACCGCGAACTCGGCGAAATTGCACTACGAGTAAAGATGCTCGTTACGCGCAGCAGGACGGAAAGACCCCGGGACCTTTACTATAGCTTGGTATTGGTGTTCGGTACGGCTTGTGTAGGATAGGTGGGAGACTGTGAAGCGCCCGCGCCAGCGGGTGTGGAGTCAACGTTGAAATACCACTCTGGTCGTTCTGGATTCCTAACCTCGGTCCGTGATCCGGATCAGGGACAGTGCCTGGTGGGTAGTTTAACTGGGGCGGTTGCCTCCTAAAAAGTAACGGAGGCGCTCAAAGGTTCCCTCAGCCTGGTTGGCAATCAGGTGGCGAGTGTAAGTACACAAGGGAGCTTGACTGTGAGACGTACATGTCGAGCAGGGACGAAAGTCGGAACTAGTGACCCGACGGTGGCTCGTGGAAGCGCCGTCGCTCAACGGATAAAAGGTACCCCGGGGATAACAGGCTGATCCTGCCCAAGAGTCCATATCGACGGCATGGTTTGGCACCTCGATGTCGGCTCGTCGCATCCTGGGGCTGGAGTTGGTCCCAAGGGTTGGGCTGTTCGCCCATTAAAGCGGTACGCGAGCTGGGTTCAGAACGTCGTGAGACAGTTCGGTCCCTATCCGCTGCGCGCGTTGGAAATTTGAGAAGGGCTGTCCCTAGTACGAGAGGACCGGGACGGACTAACCTCTGGTGTGCCAGTTGTTCCGCCAGGAGCACGGCTGGTTAGCTACGTTGGGAAGGGATAACCGCTGAAAGCATCTAAGTGGGAAGCCTGCTTCAAGATGAGATTTCCATACACCCTCGAGGTGTGAGAGGCTCCCAGCTAGACCACTGGGTTGATAGGCCGGACGTGGAAGCACCGAAAGGTGTGAAGCTGACCGGTACTAATACGCCGATGACTTACCACAACACACATCAAAGAATTCATGTGCGCGTCCACTGTGCGGTTCCCGAGATACCGGCACACCACCCCCTGGTCCCAGAACCCCGGACACCAATCCGGGGAACAGGGACCACCAAAGGGTGGTGACACCGCAACACCCCACACCCGTGGGGTGTGATATCTCCATAGAGTTACGGCGGCCATAGCGAGGCGGGAAACGCCCGGTCCCATTCCGAACCCGGAAGCTAAGCCCCTCAGCGCCGATGGTACTGCACTCGCGAGGGTGTGGGAGAGTAGGACACCGCCGGACACCCATTCCAACAAGGGCCACCAGGGACACCCCCACCACACAACGTGAGGGCACACCCGGTGGCCCTTGTTGCGTCCTGGGCCGGGTAGTATTCCTGGCGTCATCGTGAACAGTGAGGAGCGCCCATGGCTCAGGAGCCGAAGGACGAAGAACGTCGCCGGCCCGACCGGGAAGGCTCCGGTACCGCGCGTAACGGTTCGAATAGCCGGGGCGAAGCCCACGGTCGGCGCGAGGCGAATGGATCCGGCAACGGCCGTGGTCGAAGTGCTGCATCGCGTGGCGGCCCGGACCGCGGTAGCAGTGCGCCGAGGGGCGGCGCGAGTCGCACTGGCGGGGCGAGCCGCGGTCGTGGCGCGGCGTATGAATCTGGGCGCCCGAACGCTCCACAGCGGGGTGGCGGGCCGCGTCGGGACGGTTCTAGGTCCCCTGCTGGTGATCGTTCCCGGCCTGACGGTGACCAGCGGCGCCCCCTACCTCGTGGTGAGTCCCGGCCGCCGCAGGACGATCGGCCACAGGATCCTCCGCTCGAGGAGTCCGTGACCTGGGACCAGCTCGACCGTGACGCGCGCGGGAGGCTGCGCACCCTGGCAAAGGACAATGCCGAACGAGTTGCCCGGCATCTGATCATGGCCGGTAGCCTGCTCGATTCAGATCCTGAAACTGCCTACCTTCACGCGCACGCCGCTTCCCGCCGAGCAGGTCGCGTGGACGTGGTCCGCGAAGCGGTTGCCCTGACTGCGTACGCCACGGGGCGATACGCCGAGGCCCTGCGGGAGATTCGCACTGTTCGCCGGCTCAGCGGCGTCGACGGCATGCGGCCCATTGAGGCTGACTGCGAACGGGGTCTGGGCAGGCCCGAGCGGGCGCTCGCGCTGGCGTCCGCACCGCCGAGTGCGGCGATGACGCCGGACGATCGGATCGAGCTCGCCATCGTTGCCAGTGGCGCGCGCCTCGATCTCGACCAACCTGATGCAGCGCTATTGCTCCTCGAGCAGCCCCTTGTGGCCAGCGCCGGTGGCGAGACCGGGATGCGTGTCGCAGAAGCCAAGGTGGCCGTGCTGCGCGCCCTCGGGCGAACAGCGCAAGCGGATGAGTTGGCGGCGAGCCTGCCTGAGCCGGAGGTGGGGGACGACGACGTGGTCTTCGGCGAGATCGACGGGTTCGAGCAGGAGGAGGGCTCACCATGACCGAGGACGGGGCCAGCGGGGCGACGTTGATAGGAAGCGAACGCCCCCTGCAGGAGGCGTTCGATGTTGCGCTGCTCGACCTTGACGGTGTGGTCTATCGGGGCGCGCAGGACGTGCCCCATGCCGCTGACGCTGTCGCGACAGCACGTGAGGTCGGGATGGGCACGATGTTCGTCACGAACAACGCCGCGCGATCACCTCAGACGGTAGCCCGGCACTTGACCGACCTGGCGGTGCCCACCGGACCCGAAGAGGTGACGACCGCAGCACAGGCTGCTGCTGCTCTCGTCGCGTCGGAGGCTGATGCGCAGACACGAGTGCTGGCCATTGGCGGCGATGGGCTCCGTGAAGCACTGCTTGCCGAGGGGCTCACGGTTGTCGATTCGGCCCGTGAGGCCCCCACGGTGGTGGTCCAGGGATTCGCACCGACTCTCGGGTGGTCCGACCTGGCCGAGGCGGTCTACGCGATCAACGGCGGCGCCACATTCATCGCGTCCAACACCGATGCGACGTTGCCGACCGAACGGGGGATGGCCCCGGGGAACGGCTCGCTCGTGGCTGCAGTTGTCCATGCCACGGGTGTACGCCCTCGCTCTACGGGCAAGCCACAACCAGAGATCTTTCAGCAGGCCGCCGAACGCTCCGGCGCCCGGCGCCCGCTGGTGGTCGGCGACCGTTTGAACACCGACCTTGCCGGCGCACTTGCCGCCGGTTTCCCTGGTCTGCACGTGCTGACCGGGGTCGACGGCATCAATGAGGTCCTGCGTGCGGCGCCGTGTGAGCGACCGAACTTCCTCGCTCGTGATCTGCGCGGACTTGCCGAGGCGCACCCGCAGCCGCTCCGCACGGGCAGCATGTGGACGTGTCGTGGAGCGATTGCGCTCGTCCGGGACGGGCGGGTGATGCTGCATCGGGGAGAAGCCGAGTTGGCGTTCGGTGACACGCGCGTGAGCATGGACGAGTTCCGAGCTGGCGCTGCGGCCGCGTGGGACGCCAGCGATGCCTCCGGTACGGACACTGTGTTGATTCAGGACGAACGGCCGGTCCAGCTCATCTCCGACTGAGCGGGCGCCCGGCCAGGTAGCGTTGCAGGAGGAAGGGAGTGCCCGTGTCGACCACTGACGATGCCACCGGAGATCTCGCAGCGGCCCTTGCGGCACTGGAGCGCCTCGGCGGCGACCAACCGCTTCCCGAGCACGTCGACGCGTTTGAACACGTCCACAATCTGCTCCAGGACCGCCTCGCCCAGGCGGAGAACTGATGGCTCGTCGTGCCCGGCTCGATGCCGAACTTGTGCGACGTGGCCTGGCTCGGTCGCGTCAGCACGCTGCGGAACTGATCGACGGCGGCCGTGTCCTACTCGACGGTAGTCCGGCCAGCAAACCTGCCACGCAGCTCGACCCTGCCCGCCCCGTTCGGGTTCTCGACGCTTCCGACGGCACCCCGGAGTATGTCTCCCGCGGCGGGCACAAACTCGCCGGTGCACTCGATGCCCTGGGTGCGGCCGCTCCGCAGGTGAGCGGGCGCCGAGCGCTCGACGCCGGTGCCTCCACCGGTGGGTTCACCGACGTGCTACTGCGACGAGGCGTTGCCCACGTCGTGGCCGTGGATGTGGGGTATGGGCAGCTCGCCTGGGAACTACGCACCGATGAGCGGGTGACGGTCATGGACCGTACGAACATTCGTGCGATCGACCCGGAAACGGTGCAGCCGCAGGTGGACCTGATCGTGGGGGATCTGTCGTTCATCTCGCTCACTCTGGTGCTGCCCGCCCTCGTTGCGGTGGCCACACCCGAGGCGGACCTGCTACTGATGGTCAAACCTCAGTTCGAGGTGGGCAAGGACCGCCTTGGTGCCGGCGGCGTGGTCCGGGACCCAGCGCTGCACGCCGAGGCTGTGCGCACAGTGGTGCGCGCCGCCGCGGAACATGGACTCGCCCTGCGAGCAGTGGTCGCGAGTCCGTTACCAGGCCCGAGTGGCAATGTGGAGTACTTCGTCCACCTGAGCGCCGGCGTAGCAACTGACGAGGAGGCGGTCCTGACGATGGTGGCAGATGCGATCACAGCAGGCCCCGCAGGAGACAGTCGATGACGCGAAACGTCCTGATCCTCACCCACCCGACGCGACCTGCGGCACAGCGGGCCGCTGAGCAGGTGGCCACCGAGTTGCGAGCACACGGAATGGCTCCGGTCACCGAGGAGGACATGACCGCAGCCCCCGGCATCGATCTCGAGCTGGTGATCGTTCTCGGCGGGGACGGCACCATTCTTCGTGCGGCTGAGTTGGTGCGCGGCCGGGAGACGCCACTCGTCGGAATCAACCTCGGCCACGTCGGCTTCCTTGCCGAATCCGAAGTGGACCGCGTCTCGCACGTGGTCTCCCGCGCAGCTGCACGTGATTACCTCGTCGAAGAGCGGATCACCCTGGACGTCGCCGTGACCCGGCCCGATGAGAGCGAGCCCGCGCACGGGTGGGCAATCAACGACGTCAGTGTCGAAAAGGCCGAACGGGAGCGAATGGTCGAAGTTGCCATCGGAATCGACGACCGGGGGCTGTCCACGTTCGGCTGCGACGGGGTCGTGATGGCTACCCCGACCGGATCGACTGCGTATGCGTTCTCTGCCGGAGGTCCGGTCGTATGGCCAGACGTCGACGCCATGCTCCTGGTGCCGATCAGTGCGCACAGTCTGTTCGCTCGACCGCTTGTGGTTGGCCCCAACTCGCGGATGGCTGTCGAAATACTCAGCCGCAGTTTCACTTCCGCTGTGATCTGGTGTGATGGCCGGCGCCGGATCGATGCACCGCCCGGGTCACGAATTGACGTAGTTCGCGGCTCCGAACGCGTGCGACTGGCACGCTTCAACCGCGCGCCCTTCACTGACCGGCTCGTCGGGAAGTTCAATCTCCCGGTGGCCGGTTGGCGCGGGGGAGAGGAGACGTTGTGATCGAAGAGATCCAGATCCGCGATCTCGGCGTGATCGAGTCTGCCACGATCGAGCTCGACCGCGGATTGACCGTGATCACCGGTGAGACCGGTGCGGGCAAGACGATGGTCCTGACAGGTCTGGGCCTGCTGCTCGGTGGCAAGGCAGACCCCGGGTCGATCCGACCTGGTGCCGAGATTGCCTCCGTGGAGGGCCGGTTCGCTCCGCCGCAGGATCACACTGCCCTGAGCGTGGCTGCCGACGCCGGTGCCATGCTCGACGATGGCGTTCTCCTGGTGGTGCGTACGCTTGCGCCCACCCGATCCCGTGCTCATCTAGGCGGACGGTCGGTACCCCAGGGTCTACTCGCCGAACTCGGTCACGAACTGGTGACCGTGCACGGACAGAGTGAACAGATTCGCCTCCGTTCGCCGGCGCTTCAGCGCCAGGCATTGGACGTATTCGCCGGCCCGGAGCATGCGCAGAACCTGGCGCTGTACGGCCGGTTGCATCAGCAGCGTCAGGATGCGCAGCGTGCTCTTGAACGTTGGGACGCCGACAGCCAGGCGAGAGAGGTGGAGTTGGATCGGCTCCAGCGTGCGCTGGAACGGATCGACGCCTTGGAACCGCGAGCGGGCGAGGACGCCGAGCTTCGTGCCGAGGCGGAGCGGCTTGGCAATGTAGAAGACCTGCGTGCTGCTGCAGAGCACGCTCATCGAGCACTGGGCGGGGCAGAGGATCCAGATGCTCCGGAGGGTGCCCTGGCGCTGGTCGACCACGCACGCCGGTCGTTGGCAGCCGCCGCCGATCACGACGAGACTCTCGCCGATTGGAGCGGGCGGCTGGACACTGTTTCCTACCAACTGTCCGATGTGCTCACCGAGATCGGCAGCTATGTGACCGGGTTGGAAGCCGATCCTGAGCGGCTCGACCAGGTTCATACGCGGCGCTCGGCACTCACCGAGGCTGCACGCACCTATACCGACGGTGGTGAGCTCGTGGAGCTGCTTGCCTTCGCCGAGGACGCTCGGGCCCGGGTGGCAGCACTCACCGCCCCAGGCGCCGGCCGGGACGCCCTGGACACCGAGCTGCAGCAACTGGAGAGCGATGAGCGCGACGCGGCTGCCTCCGTCACGCAGGGGCGACGGCACGCCGCCCGTCTCCTGGCCGAGGCGGTGGATGCGGAACTGGCCGGACTGGCGATGTCCGGGGCGCATCTGAGCGTCGCCCTGCACGAGCGCAGCGCTCTCGGCCCGTGGGGCGCTGAGGATGTCGAGTTCAGTCTCACGCCGCACCCTGGAGCGCCGGCACGTCCGCTCGCCAAGGGAGCCTCCGGCGGGGAGCTCTCCCGGGTGATGCTCGCCCTCGAGGTCGCCATGGCACGTCAGCAGGCGAGCACGCCCGGTGGCACGCTGCCCGCGTTCGTCTTCGATGAAGTCGATGCCGGGGTCGGTGGACAGGCAGCAGTGGAAGTGGGGCGCCGGCTCGCCGAGCTGGCCCGTCATACCCAAGTGATCGTGGTCACACACCTCGCCCAGGTGGCAGCCTTCGCCGATCGTCATCTTGTGGTCATGAAGACCTCAGGAGCTCACCAAGGCGCGGTGACCAACAGCGACATCCGGCGGGTGGAGGGCCCAGACCGGGAGGCAGAGTTGGCCAGAATGCTCTCCGGGGACCCTCTCTCCGAGACTGCTTTGCGGCATGCCGCAGAGCTCCTGGAACGACCGGTCGTGGGACGATAGGGCCGATGGTCTCTCTCCTGCGTCGGCGTCCACGGGATGAGGACGCGTCCGATGACGCGCTCTCCCGCGTCCGCGTCGACCCACGCACCAAATCGCTGACCAAGCGGCTGCGTCCCGACGAGATTGCCGTGATCGATCACGAAGATCTGGATCGGGTCTCCGCCGAGGCATTGGTGGCATGCCAACCGGCAGCCGTGCTCAACGCAGCTCCATCGATCTCTGGCCGGTACCCGAACCTCGGTCCCCAGATCCTCATCGACGCCGGCATCCCGCTGGTGGACGATCTGGGTCCGGACCTGATGCAGTTGCGCGAAGGCGCCCGCGTGCGTATTGATGACGGCACCGTCTTTACCGACGGCGGTGACGTCGTCGCCGAAGGGACGGTGCAAACCGAGGAATCGGTGGCTATGGCCATGGACGAGGCCAAGGCCGGGCTTTCGGTCCAGCTCGAAGCGTTCGCCGCCAACACCATGGATTACATGAAGCGCGAGCGTGAGCTACTCCTGGATGGTGTGGGCGTGCCCGTGGTCCGTACCGAGTTCGAGGGGCGCCACGTGCTGATCGTGGTGCGCGGGTACTCCTACAAAGAAGACCTCGCCATGCTGCGCTCCTACGTACGCGAGTATCGTCCGCTACTGGTCGGCGTGGACGGCGGTGCGGATGCCATCGTGGAGGAGGGGCTGCGTCCGGACATGATCGTCGGAGACATGGATTCCGTCTCCGACAAGACGTTACGCAGCGGTGCCGAGATCGTGGTGCACGCCTACCGCGACGGCCGCGCACCCGGTCTGGAACGCGTGGAACGCCTCGGCGTGGAGCATGTGGAGTTTCCAGCGACTGGGACCAGCGAGGATGTCGCCATGCTGCTTGCTGATGAGAAGGGGGCTTCCCTGATCGTGGCCGTGGGCACGCACGAGACGCTCGTGGAGTTCCTCGACAAGGGGCGGGCAGGGATGGCCAGTACCTTCCTCACCCGGCTGCGCGTGGGAGGCAAACTGATCGACGCCAAGGGAGTCTCCCGCCTCTACCGGCACCGGATTTCCAACTGGCAGGTCACGGCACTGATCCTGGCCGGATTGGCCGCGCTCGCGGCAGCCGCAGCCGCCACACCCGCGGGGCAGGCCTTCTTCGGGATCGTCATGGCCCGGTTCGACGACATCTGGTCCTCGTTGCGGGACCTGTTCACCGGGCTCTTCTGACGCCCGCGACGAGAAAGACGTTCCCGTGATCGACTTCCGCTACCACATCGTCTCCATCATTTCGGTGTTCCTCGCGCTCGCCGTCGGCATCGTGCTGGGCGCCGGACCGTTGCGCGATTACATCGCCGATGAGCTCTCCGGGCAGGTTGACCAGCTCCGGGAGGAGAAGGACGCGCTCCGCACCGAGCTCGACGATACCCAGGCTGCACTTCAGGATCGGAGCACGTTCCTCACCGACGCCGCCCCGCAACTCTTCGACGGCGCGCTGGACGGGCGCACAGTAGTCATCGTCGAGCTTCCTGGCGTCGATCCGGACGTCTCTGGTGCGGTGCAGGCGAGGGTGGACCAGGCCGGTGGGACTGTCACCGGCACAGTTGCGCTGACCGATGCGTGGTTCGATCCGAGCGAAGTTGCCTTCCGCTCCGGAATCGCGGAGAACCTGGTGGCGTCGATGAACCCGGCCCCGGCCGATGCTGCCAGCGGCGACCGGGTGCTGGCGCAGGCACTCGGACAAGCGCTCACCCTGCGCGATCCGGATGACCCGCAGCAGCGCTCAGCCGAGGCTGAGCAGATCCTCGAACTGTTGCGCACCGGTGAGCTGATCGGTGAAGAAGCATCAGTGGATGGGCCCGCCTACGCCACCGTCGTGATCGGACCACTCGATCCCGACGACCCGCTCACAGCTACCGAGATCGAGGAGTTGGCGAGCGTCAACGAGTCCGCCATTACCCTCGCCGAAGGGCTCGCCGAGACAGGTGAAGCGTCCGTGGTCGCAGGCGTCGACGGCGGGCCGGGCACGCTACTGACGGCGCTACGCGCCGATGATGAGGCGTCCGCAGAGGTCACCACAGTCGATTCGGTGGGCACCATCACCGGGCAGGTCACCGTTCCGCTTGCGCTCGCCGCTGCGATCGCCGACGACGGAGGGCACTTCGGTCTGTCGGAGGCCGCCGACGCTGTGGTGCCCGACCGTCACGATCTGCCGGCACCCGATCCGCTCCAGTTCGCACGTGGCCCCATCGAGGCGGACGAATGAGCATGAGGAGGGCCCAGGAAGGAACGCCGGGGGACGCCCGATGAGACGGATCACAGCCGCGGCGCTGGGGGCAGGGGTGAGCGCTGCGGCATCGGCGGCCCTCCGTCGTCGCCCACCTGGCGGGGCCACACGGTGGGACCGCCGGAACTTCCGCGGCCGTTCAGTCAGCGTGCTCGGTGGGCTGGCTGCGGCATGCTCCAGCGTGGCCGCGGGAGCAGTGGGGGCCGCGTTGACCGGTCCGGCACGGGGATCAGCGTCCCTCGGTGCAACACTGGCCACCGCTGCGGCCGGCGCTTTCGGCGCCGTGGACGATCTCGATCCGGATCCAGCATCAACCCGCGGTCTGCGTGGCCATGTGCGAGCTCTGGCAGCCGGGCGCCTGACCACGGGCGGACTGAAGTTGATCGGGATCTCAGGCTGCGCCGTCGTGGCGGCTCTGCTGCTCACCGACACCGGGCGGCGAGGCGACCGACCCGGCCCGCCCGTTGCGCTCCGCGCGTTGGACGTGCTCACCTCCGGCGCGCTCATCGCCGGGACGGCGAACCTGGTGAACCTGTTCGACTTACGGCCTGGTCGCGGGCTTAAGGCCACCTCAATGATCGCTGTGCCGCTCACCGCCGTCGGCGGACGGACCGGCACCATGGCTGCAGCCGCCACCGGGGTGGTTGCCGGCTCCTGGCGATCAGACCTGGGGGAGGAGACGATGCTCGGTGACACCGGTGCGAACGCCCTCGGGGCACTTGTCGGTTCGGCCCTCGCCGTGCACCCACGCGTCGTCGTCCGGATCGCCAGTCTCGGTGCCGTGGTGTTCCTCATCGCGGCGAGCGAGAAGGTGAGTTTCTCTGCGGTCATCGCCGATTCCCCGGTGCTGCGTGCGGTTGATTCCTGGGGTCGTCTGCCGTGAGATTGCGCCGCCTGCTCGGTCCGGTGGCCGGGGCGGCGACGATGATCGCTGCGCTGACCATCGTCTCTCGAGTGCTCGGTTTCGGCCGATGGCTGGTCCAGGCCGAGACAGTTGGGTCCGGTGCGGTCGGCGATGCCTACGCCTCGGCGAACCTGGTCCCGAATGTGCTGTACGAGGTGGTCGCAGGCGGGGCGCTCGCCGGGGCGGTGATCCCGCTGCTCGCGGGCCCTATCGCCCGCTCGGTACGCGCCGACACCGACCAGATCTCGTCCGCCTTGCTCACCTGGGCGTTCATCGGCCTGACTCCGGTGGCGGTGGCGCTGAGCGTGTTCGCCCGCCCGCTGGCCGCGCTGTTGCCGGAGGCAGCGGGTGCGGACCCGGCAGCTCAGCTCGAGGCCACCACCAGGTTCCTCCAGATTTTCGCGCCCCAGGTGGTGCTCTACGGCATCGGGGTGGTGCTCACGGGTGTCTTGCAGGCCCATCGGCGGTTCCTGGCGCCGGTGCTCGCTCCGATCGCCTCCACGTTGGTGGTGATCGTCAGTTACCTCGTGTTCGGCGCATTGGCGAACGGCCTGACGAACGCACCTGATGGACTTCCCGATGCGGCGTTCGCGTGGCTCGCGTGGGGCACCACGGCCGGTGTGGCCGCCCTCTCGCTCCCGCTTCTGGTGCCGGTCTACCGATGTGGAGTGCGGTTGCGTCCGACAGTGCGCTTCCCGCCCGGTGTGGCGGTGCGAGCCCGGTCCCTGGCGCTGGCGGGGCTCGGTTCCCTGCTGGCCCAGCAGGCGTCCGTGCTGTCCGTGTTGTGGGTCTCTCGCGCGGGCGGAAGCGCTGGCACGATCGTCGTCTTCCAGTGGGCCCAGGCGGTCTACCTGCTGCCCTATGCCGTCCTCGCCGTACCGGTGGCCACCGCGGTGTTCCCCCGCTTGGCAGAGCTGGCAAGTAGCGACCAGAGCTTGTTCCGGCGCACGACCTGGAGCGCCACTCGCGCCGTCGTGGCCGTGGCGATCCTTGGCGCCGGGGTGCTCGTGGCGGTGGCGCCCGCCGTGCAGCAGCTGTTCGCACGCTGTGACGGGATGGGCCAGTGCAATGACACGACCGGGATGGCCCAGGCGCTCACGGCCATGGCACCGGGCGTGATTGGGCTGTCGATGATCTTCTTGATCAGTCGGGCGCTCTACAGCATGGACCGTAGCCGTGCCGCCGTGTCGGCGACCGCGCTCGGCTGGCTTGTGGTCACAGCCACGGCCCTGCTCGGGGTGGCCGCGTTCGCTCCGGACGGTGGCGAGGGGGCCCAGACGCTGCTGATCCTCGGCGTCGCGCACACGGCGGGGATGACTGTTGCCGGTAGTGCGCTGATCGTGCTACTCGCATCAGCCATGCACACCCGGGTGCCCGCTGAGCTGCTGCGCACCTGCGTGGTGGCTGGCGGGGGCGCAGTTGTGGGGGCCGTCCTCGGGCGATGGGCGACAGGGACGATCCTTGACCTTGCCGGCCCGGGGGCCGTGGCCGCCGTGCTCGCGGGCACGCTCGGTGGCATGCTGGCCATGCTGGCGGTGGCCGGTGCGGTGGCACTCGCCGACCGCGGGATTGTGAGAGTGCTGAGGAGGAGCCGTGCCTGACCATCGCGTCGTGCAGCTGACCGGGTCGAGTGACGGCGGGGTCGGTCGGCACGCCCGGGAGCTCTCTGCACTGCTGTCCGAGCACAACCGAGTGATCCTGGCTGGGCCCCGAGAGGTCATTGCCGGTGCCGATTCGCGGGTACGCACGACGGTGATCGACGTGCAGGACCGCCCGCGGATGAACGATGCGCGCGCGCTGGCCAGGATCCGCGCCATCGCAAGGGGCGCCGACGTGCTGCATGCGCACGGGTTGCGGGCCGGTGCCCTGGCCGCGCTGGCGCTGAGCACACCCACTCCGGAACGGACCGCGCTCGTGGTGACCTTGCACAACGCTGCCGTGGGCGGCCAGGGCGTCCGGTCCGTGGCGGCCGGACTGCTGCGGGTGATCACGGCCCGCGCGGACGTGGTGCTCGGGGTGAGCGGAGATCTGGTGACCGACGCGCTGGTGCACGGTGCTCGGCGCGCGGAGCGAGCGCTGGTGCCCGCACCACGACGTGAGCCGGCGCAGGCGCTCGGGGAGACCGAGCGCAGGTCGCTGGGACTGTACCCGGGCTGGCCGATGGTGCTCACCGTCGCTCGGCTCGCGCCGCAGAAGGGACTCGGACTGCTCGCCGACGCGGCCGCCCTACTCGCGGACCGCGCGCCCGATGCACGCTGGCTGGTGGCCGGCAACGGGCCGTTGATGGACGACCTGGCCGATCAGGTGCTCGGCGAGGCGCTCCCGGTGACCCTCCTCGGGCACCGCCCGGATGTGCCCTCGCTTTTCGCCGCCGCGGATGTGGTGGTGAGCACAAGTGCCTGGGAGGGGCAGCCGATCAACCTGCAGGAGGCGCTCGCCGCGGGTGCCCCGATCGTTGCCACCGACGTCGGTGGCACGCGGGAAGTGACCGGCGATGCCGCGCTCCTGGTGCCCTATGCAGACCCAGACGCGCTGGCGGGAGCAATCACGCGGGTGCTCACCGATTCCATGCTGGCCGATGACCTGCGGCAACGGTCCCTCCGGCGGGCCGCAGAGCTGCCCACCGCTGACGACGCGGCCGCTCAGGTCCTCGAGATCTACGCGGACATAGCTGGCGGGTGATAGCGTTGAAGCCCGTGGTGATCTCTTCGAATTCCGGGCAGCAGGGCAACGTTCCACGACACATCTTCGTCACGGGTGGGGTTGCCTCCTCACTGGGGAAAGGCCTGACGGCGTCCAGCCTCGGCCACCTTCTCCGCGGCCGTGGTCTGCGGGTGGCGATGCAGAAGTTGGACCCGTACCTCAACGTCGACCCGGGCACGATGAACCCGTTCCAGCACGGTGAGGTCTTCGTCACCGAGGACGGTGCCGAGACCGACTTGGACATCGGCCACTACGAACGGTTCCTCGACGTGAACCTGGACGCCGGGGCCAACGTGACCACCGGCGTCGTCTACTCCCACGTGATCGCCAAGGAGCGCCGCGGTGAGTACCTGGGTGACACCGTGCAGGTGATCCCGCACATCACCGACGAGATCAAGCGCCGGATGCGCGCCCAGGCCAATCCTGCGGGTGGACAGGCACCGGATGTGATCATCACCGAGGTGGGCGGAACGGTCGGCGACATCGAGTCCCAACCCTTCCTTGAGGCGGCCCGTCAGGTCCGCCAGGACATCGGCCGGGACAACGTCTTCTTCGTCCATGTCTCCCTCGTCCCCTACCTCGGCCCGAGCGGAGAACTGAAGACCAAGCCCACCCAGCACTCGGTGGCGGCGCTGCGCAGTATCGGGATCCAACCGGACGCGATCGTGTGCCGCGCAGACCGGGAGATCCCCGAAGGCGTGAAGGCGAAGATCGCCTCGATGTGCGATGTGGACCGTGAGGCTGTGATCACATGCGTGGATGCTCCGAGCATCTACGACATTCCGAAGGTGATCCACTCCGAGGGTCTGGACGCCTATGTGATCCGCCGCTTGGCGATCCCGTTCCGTGATGTGGACTGGCATACCTGGAACGTGCTGCTCAAGCGTGTGCACCACCCCGCCGATGAGGTCGAGATCGCTCTCGTCGGGAAGTACATCGATCTGCCGGATGCCTATCTCTCGGTGACCGAGGCATTGCGTGCCGGTGGATTCCACACCGACACCCGAGTGCGGATTCGCTGGGTCGCTTCGGACGCCTGCCAGACTCCCGAGGGCGCTCGTAAGACGCTCGGCGGGGTGGACGGCGTGCTCGTGCCCGGCGGGTTCGGTGTGCGGGGGATCGAGGGCAAGCTCGGTGCCCTGCGCTGGGCGCGGGAGCATCAGGTACCCACTCTCGGGATCTGCCTCGGCCTGCAGTGCATGGTGATCGAGTACGCGCGCACTGTGCTGGGCCTGGAGGGCGCCTCCTCGACGGAGTTCGACATCGACACCCCCGATCCCGTGGTGGCCACCATGGCCGAGCAGCTCGCCTTTGTGGACGGCGAAGGTGACCTCGGCGGCACGATGCGCCTGGGCGCCTACGACGCCGTGCTCACCCCGGGGTCTGTGGTAGCCGATACCTATGGGACCGAGCGGGTCAGTGAAAGGCACCGGCACCGCTATGAGGTGAACAACACCTACCGGGATGCGCTCGCCGAGGCGGGCCTGCAGATCAGCGGCCGGTCGCCGGACTCCTCGCTCGTGGAGTTCGTGGAATTGGACCGCGAGAAGCATCCCTATTACGTGGCCACCCAGGCGCACCCGGAGTTCAAGTCCCGTCCGACGCGGGCGCACCCACTGTTCATCGGGCTGGTCTCTGCCGCGCTGGACCGGCAGCGGGAGACCCGCCTCCTCGAAGTGGAGCCGTCCTCGCGTGCCTGAGAACGGGGGAGTCGGGGAGCACCAGGAGCTTGTTCACGATCGAGGCACGGTGTTGCCCACGTCCGAGACGGAGACGCTGCACACCGGGTATGTGATGGACCTCGTGGGTGAGTCCGTGGACCTCGGCGATGCGGGCACGGTCCGGCGGGAGTTCATTCGCCACCCCGGTGCGGTGGCCGTGGTGGCCCTGGACGCCCACGACCGTGTGGCTCTGCTGCACCAGTACCGGCACCCGGTCCGCTCCTCGCTGTGGGAGGTCCCGGCAGGTCTGCTCGATGTGCCCGGGGAGCCGCTGCGCACAGCCGCTGCGCGGGAGCTGGCCGAGGAGGCGGACCTGCGGGCCGCGACGTGGCACACGCTGGTGGACTTCTACACCTCACCTGGTGGGAGTGACGAACGGATCCGCATCTTCCTGGCGCGCGACCTCACCGAGGTTCCCGAGGCCCATCGCCATGATCGTGAGGCCGAGGAACTGGGGATGGAGCTGCGCTGGGTGCCGCTCGCAGATGCGGTGGCAGCGGCCTTGGCGGGCCGGATCCACAACCCGAGTACCGTCACAGGCATCCTTGCCACGCATGCGGCGCGAGCTGAGGACTGGTCGCGACTCAGACCTGCTGAGGCTCCATGGACTCCAGCGTGGCACCGGGACGCCTGAGCGCCATCACGAACTAGCGCACGTCTCGTGCGGACAGCGCAGCGATGGTGAACGCCGTGGTCGCGACGAGCAGGCCCGCACCCAGCATGTGCAGGCCCACCAGGATCTCCGGCAAGCCGGTGAAGTACTGCACATATCCGATCCCGCCCTGCGCGAGTGTGACGGCGACGAGCACCAGCGACCAGCGTCGAAGGCGCCGCAGGTGGGGCGAATCGGACGCGGCAGACCTCGCCCGGTGGACGAGAACCACGAAGGCCGCCACGAGCGCGAGGAACACCCAGACCGAACCCGCATGCAGACGCGCCACGAGCACCGGATCGACGGCAAAGCGGTACCCCACCTCGCTGTCTCCGGAGTGCGGTCCCGCACCGGTGACAATCATGCCGAGAATCACGACAACGCCGACGAGCGCGGCCAGTAGCCAGCCGAGAGTTCGCAGGCGCTGCGGAACGAGGGGCTGCGGGCTGCCGGGGCGGAACCAGCCGGCCACCAGCCACGCCGAGATCCACACCAGCACTGCCGAGATGAGAAAGTGCGATCCCACCAACGCCGGGTGGAGTTCGTACCTGACGGTCATCCCGCCAAGGACGGCCTGCGCCACGGAGAGTACGACGGGCACCACCGCGAGTCGGCGGTATCGAGCCGTGGGTGCCGGCCGAGGCCCATGCTCCGATCGGGCGGCCCACCACACCAGCAGTGCCAGCGCCAGGGCCACGATCACGACGACAGCGCCGAAGACCCGGTTGCCGAACTCGACGTATGGATGGATGGAGGTGGCTTGGTGGAATGAGGGACTGAACTCACCCGGCTCGCAGTTCGGCCAGGAGGAACAACCCAGTCCTGAACCGGTCAGCCGCACGGCTCCGCCGGTGACGATGATGGCGATCTGGGTGAGGAGATTCGTCACGACGACGATGCCGATGAGGCGACTCAGGGTCTGCGGGCGCACTCCCTTACGGTATCCGCGCGGGCGGTGCGCCAGTGCCGCCGGACGGGTATCGCCAGTGTGATCAGTGCCACCGGAACCAGCGGGCGGTCGCGGCGGCGAACACCACCGTCCACCCGGCCAGGACCGCCAATGCCAGCCACGTGCTCGCCGAGGCCACTCCAGTGAGGGAGTCGCGCAGTGCTTCACCCAGGGCGCCCGAGGGCAGGTACCTGGCGGGCCCGGCCGCCGGGAGCAGCACACCCCCGCCGACCACGAGCAACAACCACAGCAGGTTCGCCCCGGCGAGAACTGCCTCTGCGCGAAGCGTTCCGGCGAGCAGGAGGGCCAGAGAGGTGAAACAGGCGGTGCCGAGAAGCACGGCAAGCAGGGCCAGCCCGCTGCCCGTCAGGACCGGCTGCCAGCCGAGCGCGAACGCCAGCGTGCCGAGCACAGCCACCTGAACGGCTTCCATGGCGAGTACTCCGAGCACCTTTCCGCCGAGCAGGCCGGTCCGGCCCAGGGGCGTGGTGGCGAGCAACCGCAGCGCACCGGCCCGCCGGTCGAACCCGGTGGCGATCGCCTGCGAGGTGAAGGCGGTGGACATCACGGCCAGCGCGAGCACCCCGGGAGCTGCCACATCGATCGGGGCGAGCCCGCCGGTGTCCAGGCGCACCAACGTCGTCCGGGAGAGCACCACCAGTACCAGCGCGGGCAGGATCAGAGTGAGGAGCAACTGCTCACCGTTGCGGAGCACGTTGCGCAGCTCGAAACCTGCGTGGGAGAAGACCCGGACCACCCACGGGCTGGCGCCTGTGTGCGGACCGGGGCGGGCCGCCGTCGAGCCGGGTGCACTCACCGCAGGCTCCGTCCGGTGAGGTCGAGGAAGACGTCCTCCAACGTGCGCTCACCGGTCGCGCCGAGGGCGGCCGTTCGGCCGGGCGCGTCGTGCTGCAGCCCGAGCCCGTGCCGGCTCGCCACCTCCTCGACGTCGGCCCTCGCCTCGGCCGTGAGCGTCCCGGTGAGGTGGATGACCCCTGGCCGGGGGGATCTGTCGACCGCAGGAACTCCAGATGCCGGATCCCCCGTCAGCGCAGGCACCGTCCCTTCGGTCAGCACTCGTCCGTGGTCGATGATGACCACGTGATCGGCAAGCTGCGCGGCCTCGTCCATCAGGTGGGTGCTGAGCACGACGCTCACCCCCTCGGCGCGCAGGGTGCGGACGAGATCCCAGACGGCCAACCGTGCCTGCGGGTCCAGACCCGCGCTCGGCTCGTCCAGGAACACCAGTTCTGGCCGCCCGACCAGCGCGATCGCCAAGGCCAGGCGCTGGCGTTGACCGCCGGAGAGGCGACGGACCGAGGTGCGAGCGAAGGGCGCGAGGCCGAGCACCTCGACCAACTCATCGACATCGCGCGGCTGCGCGTAGAGCCGCGCGATGTGACGCAGTAACTCAACGGCGCGGGACATCACCGGAAGACCGCCGTCCTGGACCATCACGCCGACCCGGGGGCGAAGTTCGCCCGCATCAACGTGCGGGTGTCGGCCGAGCACGCGTACCGTCCCGGAATCGGCGTGCTGCAGCCCTTCGCAGATCTCCATCGCTGTGGTCTTCCCGGCGCCGTTCGGTCCGAGCACGGCAGTGATCGCCCCGGCCGGGGCACGGAAGGTCAGTCCGGAGAGGGCGCGGGTGGTGCCGAAGGACTTGTGGACGTCCGTCAGCTCGACACAGCAGGTCACGGCGGTCAAGCGTACGCGCTGCTGCAGGTGACGATCCCCGCGTGCTCCGATCACGAGCGTGGTCCGATTCACTAAGGCTCGCCTTGCTTGCGGATCGGCAATTGAGCAACGAGAATGTTCACTAAATCGGACGTGGCAGAACGTCCGCTCGAATCGCGGCGGAGGTGAGTACCTGTGGACCATATGGAAGACAGTGAGGCCACCACGCGCGACCGTGTCCGTGAGCTCATCATCGAGTTCGGACCGATCACGGCGGCCGATATGGCCGACCGCTTGGACCTGACCTCGGCGGCTGTACGCCGTCACTTGGCCGGGCTCGAGCGAGCTGGCCAGATCACCGTGCGCGAGGACACCACATCGACCCCTCGCGGCCGTGGGCGTCCGGCGAAACGGTACATCGCAACACCTGCGGCACATCCACCGGCCGGTGAGGCCTATGCCAGGCTCGCCGTACTGGCACTGACCCAGCTCGGAGCCGAGGTGGGCCCCGAAGCCATCGAGGAGTTCGCCCGGATGCGTTCGGACGAGCTTGCGGCTCGCTACCGAGCCGTCGTTGAGGCGGCTGGGGACGACGTGCACGCGCGCGCCGAAGCTCTCGCTACGGCGCTCAGTCAGGACGGGTACGCTGCCACCTCGCGGCCGATCGGTGTGACCGATACGATCGCTGTCCAACTGTGCCAGGGGCATTGCCCGGTGCAACAGATCGCCGCTCAGTTTCCCCAGTTGTGTGAAGCCGAGACCCAGGCGTTCTCCGACCTACTCGGCGTGCACGTCCAACGACTGGCCACCCTTGCCGGTGGCGAGCACGTCTGTACCACCCACATCCCCGTGACGATTCCCACTCGCGCAGAAGGAATGAGAGTGCGCCCATGACCACTGAGACCACACCGACCACCGATGCCACGCAGGCACCGGCGCTGACGCAGGACGAGACGATCGCTTCGATCGGCACCTACAACTACGGCTGGCACGACGCCGACGATGCCGGTGCGAACGCCAAGCGCGGTCTCTCTGAAGACGTCGTGCGCAACATCTCCGATATGAAGGATGAGTCGGAATGGATGCGCAAGAACCGTCTCAAGGGTCTGCGCCTGTTCGAGAAGAAGCCGATGCCGAACTGGGGTGCCGACCTCACCGGGATCGACTTCGACAACATCAAGTACTTCGTGCGCTCCACCGAGAAGCAGGCCCAGTCCTGGGAGGACCTGCCCGAGGAGATCAAGGAGACCTACGACAAGCTCGGCATCCCGGAGGCGGAGAAGCAGCGTCTCGTGGCCGGTGTCGCCGCGCAGTACGAGTCCGAGGTGGTCTACCACCAGATCAACGAGGAGCTCGAGCGGCAGGGTGTGCAGTTCCTCGACACCGACACCGCGCTGCGCGAGCACCCGGAGATCTTCGAGGAGTACTTCGGCACGGTGATCCCCGCCGGCGACAATAAATTCGCCGCGCTGAACACGGCCGTGTGGTCCGGCGGATCCTTCGTCTACGTTCCGCCGGGTGTGCACGTGGAGATCCCGCTGCAGGCCTACTTCCGGATCAACACCGAGAACATGGGCCAGTTCGAGCGGACCCTGATCATCGCCGACGAAGGCTCCTACGTGCACTACGTCGAGGGCTGCACGGCTCCGATCTACACGTCGGACTCGCTGCACTCGGCCGTCGTCGAGATCATCGTGAAGAAGGACGCCCGCGTGCGGTACACGACGATCCAGAACTGGTCGAACAACGTCTACAACCTTGTCACCAAGCGCGCCACGGTCGAGACAGGCGGCACGATGGAGTGGATCGATGGCAACATCGGCTCCAAGGTCACCATGAAGTACCCGGCCGTCTACCTGATGGGCGAGCACGCTCGCGGTGAGACGCTCTCGATCGCGTTTGCCGGCGAAGGGCAGCACCAGGACACCGGCTCCAAGATGGTTCATATGGCGCCCCACACGTCCTCCTCGATCGTCTCCAAGTCGGTGGCACGCGGGGGTGGGCGAGCTTCCTACCGCGGCCTCGTGCAGGTCATGGACGGCGCTGCGGCGTCGAAATCGAACGTGCTCTGTGACGCGCTGCTGGTCGACACCATCTCCCGCTCGGATACCTACCCCTACGTCGACGTCCGTGAGGACGATGTGGAGATGGGCCATGAGGCGACCGTCTCCAAGGTGAGTGAGGATCAGCTGTTCTACCTCATGTCCCGTGGGATGGAGGAGACCGAAGCGATGGCCATGATCGTGCGCGGCTTCGTGGAGCCGATCGCCCGTGAGCTGCCCATGGAGTACGCCCTCGAGCTCAACCGGCTTATCGAACTGCAGATGGAAGGGGCCGTCGGCTGATGTCGACCACCACGACTGAAGAATCCGCTCTGTCGACTGACCACACCCGCGCCACCGCGGACGAGGCGCACAGCCACGGCCTCGCACCGGAAGGCTCGCGCGCCGACCGCAGCACCTCGTTCGCGCTCGCCGATTTCGGCGTGCCGAACGGCCGCGAGGAGGTATGGCGGTTCTCCCCGATGAACCGGCTGCAGGGCCTGACCGCTGGGGTGCTGACGGGTGCGGCACCGTCGGTGGAAGTCTCCGCCGATAGCAGGGTACGCGTGGAACACGTGGACCGGTCTGACGACCGGCTCGGCAAGGCAGGGGCGCCGGGCGACCGGATCGCCGCTGTTGCCTGGGAGTCCTTCGCTGAGGGGCTGGTCGTCACGGTTCCGGCTGAGCACGTCGCGTCGACCGAGACCATGATCACCGTGCGCGGAACGGGTAATGAGCCAGCCGCTCAGCACATCACCATCGTGGCCGAGCACCACAGCGAAGCCGTCGTGGTGCTCGATCACCGCGGCGTCGCCGAGCTCGCCCAGACCGTGGAGATTCACGTCCACGACGGCGCCTCACTACGGGTGGTCTCGGTGCAGGACTGGGACTCCGGTGCCGTGCATGCGGCCACCCACCGAGCGCAGATCGGGCGCGATGCCACCCTGAAGCACGTGGTGGTCACCCTCGGTGGGGACGTCGTCCGGCTGGTACCCGAGGCCGCATTCACCGCCACCGGTGGCGAGGTCGAGATGAACGGTCTCTACTTCGCCGACGCCGGACAGCACCAGGAGCACCGGCTGTTCGTCGACCATGCCGTCCCGCAGTGCAAGTCTCGTGTCACCTACAAGGGCGCACTGCAGGGTCAGGACGCACGCAGCGTGTGGATCGGGGACGTGCTGATCCGCAAGGCAGCCGAGGGCACCGACACCTACGAATTGAACCGGAACCTGGTACTCACCGACGGTGCACGCGCCGATTCGGTGCCGAACCTGGAGATTGAGACCGGCGAGATCGAAGGCGCCGGGCACGCCTCGGCAACAGGCCGGTTCGACGACGAGCAGTTGTTCTACCTGCGTTCCCGAGGTATCCCGGAGGCTGCTGCGCGGCGTCTGGTGGTGCGCGGGTTCTTCGCCGAGATGATCACCAAGATCGGGGTTCCCGCCGTCGAAGAGCGCCTGCTGGCCGCGATCGATGCCGAACTGGATGCCGTGCTGGGTGAGCTCACCGGAACTGATCCGGCTGCGCAACGCATCATCGATGCTCTCGAGCACGCTGAGCAGGTTCAGGAGAGCCGGTGACCGCGCAGGTCGTCGCTGCTCGCGACGATCTGGAGCCGGGGGAGGCGATGCGCCTTGAGCTCGACGCCGCCGATGGTTCGCTCGTCGAAGTGGCGCTCGCCCGAGCCGAGGATGGCGACTACTACGCACTTGCTGACGTGTGCTCGCACGGGCAGGTCTCCCTCTCTGAGGGTGAGGTGGAAGGGACCACGCTTGAGTGCTGGTTGCATGGTTCCACATTCGATATGAAGACCGGCCGCCCCCTGTCCCTCCCGGCCATCCGGCCGGTTCCCGTCTACCCGGTCAGCTATGACGGCGACAACGTCCTTGTGGACATTGATGTCGCCGCTAGTACACCGACTGAATCCACGAACTGAGAGAGAAGAATCGAATGTCTACCCTTGAGATTCGCGACCTGCACGTCAATGTTGAGACCGCTGACGGGCCCAAGGAGATTCTGCGTGGCGTGGACCTCACCGTGAACAGCGGCGAGACCCACGCGATCATGGGGCCGAACGGCTCCGGTAAGTCCACCCTGGCCTATGCCATTGCCGGGCACCCCAAGTACGAGGTCACCAGTGGCGAGTTGCTGCTCGATGGCGAGAACGTCCTGGAGATGAGCGTTGATGAGCGCGCACGCGCTGGGATGTTCCTCGCGATGCAGTACCCGGTGGAGGTCTCGGGCGTGACCGTCTCGAACTTCCTGCGGACGGCGAAGACCGCGATTGACGGCAAGGCCCCGGCCCTGCGCCAGTGGGTCTCGGATGTGCGTGGTGCGATGGAGAACCTGCGGATGGACCCGGCGTTCGCCGAGCGGAACGTGAACGAAGGATTCTCCGGCGGCGAGAAGAAGCGCCACGAGATCCTCCAGCTCGAGTTGCTCCAGCCGAAGATCGCCGTGCTCGATGAGACCGATTCCGGCCTCGACGTGGACGCCCTGCGCGTGGTCTCCGAAGGCGTGAACCGCGTCAAGGAGTCCACTGACGTGGGCGTGCTGCTGATCACCCACTACACGCGCATCCTGCGCTACATCACTCCCGA
Source organism: Ruania halotolerans (assembly GCF_021049285.1). Taxonomy (GTDB): domain Bacteria; phylum Actinomycetota; class Actinomycetes; order Actinomycetales; family Beutenbergiaceae; genus Ruania; species Ruania halotolerans. The sequence goes on along the minus strand of NZ_CP088017.1, from coordinate 2,530,472 downwards.
CTACGTGCATGTGTTCGTGAACGGGAAGATCGCCGAGCAGGGCGGACCGGAACTGGCCGAGCGGCTCGAAGCCGAAGGCTACGACCGTTTCCTCACCCCGGCCTGAGTTCGGCGGCGAGCGTGACGGGGCAGGGACGCACGGCTCTGACGGCGACTGAACTGGCCGCCGTCAGGGCTGACTTCCCCCTGCTCACGCGCACGGTGCGGGACGGTAAGCCGCTGGTGTACCTCGATTCGGCGGCGACCAGTCAGAAGCCGGAGTGCGTGATCGACGCCGAGCAGGACTTCTACCTGCGACGTAACGCCGCGGTGCACCGTGGAGCGCATGCGCTGGCTGAGGAAGCGACCGAGGCGTACGAACAGGCTCGCGTGGCCGTCTCAGGGCTCGTGGGGGTCGATGCCGACGAGCTTGTCTGGACGAAGAACGCCACAGAAGGCATCAACCTGCTCACCTACGCGTTCTCCAATGCCTCGGTGGGGCGTGGTGGGCTGGCGGCTGAGCGGTTCCGGCTCGGACCGGGGGATGAGGTGGTGGTCACCGAGGCGGAGCACCACGCGAACCTGGTGCCGTGGCAGGAGTTGTGCGCACGCACTGGCGCCACGTTGCGCTGGCTTGGCGTGACCGACTCTGGGCGGATCGACCTCGACTCACTCGATGTGATCGGCGAGCGCACTCGCGTGGTGGCGTTCACGCACGTCTCGAATGTGACTGGAGCGATCTCGCCGGTGGGCGAGGTGGTCGCGGCAGCTCGCAGGGTCGCAGGGGCAGGGGCTGCTGGCCCTCTGGTGGTGCTCGATGCCTGCCAGAGTGTGCCGCACCTGCCGGTGGATTTTCGGGCCTTGGACGTGGACTTCGCGGTGTTCTCCGGGCACAAGATGCTCGGCCCTACCGGAATTGGCGCACTGTACGGACGGCGGGAGCTGCTCGCCGCCATGCCCCCGTTCGGGACGGGCGGTTCGATGGTGGAGACGGTCACCATGACCGGGACGACGTTCGCCGCACCGCCGCAGCGGTTTGAGGCCGGCACACAGATGGTCGCTCAGACCGTGGGGCTACATGCCGCCGCCGAGTATCTGGCCGAGCTGGGCATGGAGGCCGTGGCCGCCCACGAGGCTGACCTGACCGCGCACCTGCTGCGTGGCATCACCCACATCGACGGGGTGCGGGTGCTGGGACCGACGGAACCTGCTGATCGCGTCGGAGTGGTGGCGTTCACCGTGGACGGGGTGCACCCGCACGATGTGGGGCAGTTGCTCGACGACGCCGGGATTGCCGTGCGCGTGGGGCACCACTGTGCGCAGCCGCTGCATCGCAGGCTTGGCGCACAGTCCTCAGCGCGTGCGTCGGTGGGGCTGCATACGACCACCGCAGAGATCGACCAGTTCTGCGCCGAATTGGCGCGAGTGAGAGAATTCTTTGGAGTCGAGACCATGACGGGAGGTGCGCCAGCATGACCGGTTCAATGGCGCAGCTCTACCAGCAGGTGATCCTCGATCACTCGCGGGAGCGGCACGGTGCAGGGCCCGGCCCGGACGCCGCCGCGGAGTCGTTTCAGGTGAATCCGACCTGTGGGGACGAGGTCAGATTGCGAGTCCATCTCGCAGCGGACGCGGCGACACCGACGGTGGACCACGTGACATGGGACGGCGCCGGTTGCTCGATATCCCAGGCGTCGGTCTCGGTGCTCAGTGATCTCGTCGTTGGCGCCGACGTCGCACAGATCGATCACCTCACAGAGACCTTCCGCGACCTGATGAACAACCGGGGCGAGCCGCTCGACGAGAAGTCTGAAGAAGTGCTCGGTGACGGCGCAGCATTCGTGGGCGTCGCACGCTATCCCGCGAGAATCAAGTGCGCATTGCTGGGCTGGATGGCCCTGCGTGACGCGCTCGCACAGGCAGTGACATCCCCGCCAAGGGCGGGCTAGAGGCGAGGAACATCATGACTGAGACCAGCAGTGTCAACCACACCAGCCCCCACGACGCCGCCGCGCAGACCGATCAGAGCGCAATGCCTGCGGGCTCCGCGCCCGCACCTGTTGCACCGGCCAGCGACGCAGTGCCGACCGCGGCCGACGTTGAAGAAGCGCTCCGGGACGTGATCGACCCCGAGCTGGGGATCAACGTGGTGGACCTTGGCTTGATCTACGGGGTCACCCTGGATCAGAACAACCATGCCGTGATCGATATGACGCTCACGTCAGCGGCATGCCCGCTCACCGACGTGATCGAGGACCAGGCAGCGCAGGCACTCGAGGGCCTGGTAGCCGGGCAGCGGATCAACTGGGTGTGGATGCCGCCGTGGGGCCCGGAGAAGATCACCGATGACGGTCGCGAGCAGTTGCGGGCGCTCGGCTTCAACGTGTGAACTTGCGATGACGGCGCACGCCAGCGGCGCGCGGCTGTCGTGGTGACCGCAGCAGCCGCGCCTAGCGTCGCACGGGCTGGTCTCGGCGTCGTCGCTGTTCGTGACGCACTCGGGATCAGCTCGCCGTGGGGCGTGGGGCGTGGGGCGTGGGGCAGGAGCAGCTGACGTCTACCGTCGTCCTCCCGTTCCTGCTGGCTGCCTGGACGGAGCGGCTGCACCGATTCGTCGAGAGGGTTGTCGGTCGGAAGGTTCTGGGACGGCCAATCGCTCGTTGGGTGCCGCTCGGCATCGGAGTGTTCGGTGCATCGGAGTGCTCGGTGCCCGACCCTCCTTGTCATGCAGGTCTGATCGAACTGTCCTGCAGGTCTGATCGAGCCGCCAGGTAGTAGCGGTCATGCCTGTGGCCCCGTCGACGGTGGGTGTCGGCGGGGTGCGGGGCGGGGCGTTCAGAAGGGTGGGTCGGCGCCACGCGGTGCGTGGGTGCTCGCGGGGGAGCGAGGGCTCGCAGCTGGATCGGTGCTCGTGGACCATTGGGAGCTCGTGGCTGGATCGGTGCTCGCGGGTGAGTGGGCATCGGGGCCTGGGTGGTGCTCGTGTGGCGGTGTAGTACCGGTGCGGGGCGAACGGGTATCTCGGTCCGGGTGTGGGTCGGTGCGGAATCGTGGTGGTGGTGGTGTGGCGGTGGCTGTCTTCTTCATGGCGGTGATGGCGCGTTCGCGCACTCTGGCCACGTGCGGGTCGAGCGCGCCGAATGGGCTGCCCGGGCGCTGGCCGGGCGGTCGATCTGTCTTTCCCTCAGAGGAATCACTCGCCCGGCCCGGTCCGGGGATCAGGTAGGTGCCGGTGGTGGTGACCAAGTACTGAACGTGGTCGGGGTCTGTCCAGAGGTAGGTGCCGGGGGTGATCATCAGGTAGGACCAGCCCGCGTGGGTTTTCGCTCGATGGTGACGGCGGCATAGCGCGGTCAGGTTGGCGGTACTGGTGGGCCCACCCTGGTCGTAGGGGATGGTGTGGTCCTGATCAGCAGCGCGGGCGGTGCGCTGACAGTACGGGAAGCGGCAGTGACTATCGCGCAGGGTGATCTGTTCACGTAGTCGCGGGTTGGCTTCATAGGTGCTCGCGCTGTAGTGGGCGTTCAGATCGATCACCGGTCGCACGATCACCCGCCCCGCCGCCTGGCACCAGGAGCGGACCTGCTCGGTGGTGACCGGGGACTTGGTGTTCTCACACCGCCCGATGGCCCCGGTGCTGAACACACTGCCCGCGGCGTAATCTCGCCTCTCACCAGTGCCGGGGTTGAGAGCGTGGGCGGGCAGGTGGAGGTAGAGCATCACCGTGCGACCAGTGGCACCCCGGCCTGGGCCAGAGTCGGTGTCAGCGACGTCGCGGGTCAGGGTCTTCGTCGCGGAACCCGCGCCGGTGTCGGCACTGGTGTCGGTGTCATCACCGTCGCCGGTTCCCGGGCCAGCGGCACCGGTGGCACTGGTGTCGGTGGTGGTCAGGGGGAGGGTGTCTTGTCCGCGGGCGAGGTCGCCCACAGCGATGGAACGGCGCACGTCCTCACTCGTGCCGGGCAAGAGTGTTGCGAGGGCTCGGGCGCGATCACGCACGGCGGCGTCCAGATCGAGGGCATCAGCAACCTCCAAGGCCCCATCAACGTGCACGATCGCCCCCGAGCCCGCCACACCCGGAGTCGCGACCTCGTCGAGGTGGACATCGAACCGGCGCCCCTCCAACGCTGCCAGGCGATCGGCTTCTGCCTGTGCGGGGTCGTAGCGATCCATTGCAGCGGCCACGGTGCGTTCAATCTGAGAGATCGAGCAGGTCCCGATGGTCCAGGCCACCTGAGCATCGACCCACCCAGCACCGGCGGCGGGGAGTTTCTTCGTCAACCGGGCCACTGCCCGGGCGCGGTGGATGCTGATCTGCCCGGCCCGCACCCGGCCCCACAACACCGGCAACCGGTACGCCAGTTCAACAATCGAGCCGACGTAGTAGAGCGCTGCTTCGTTGGATTGCCCGAGCGCGGCCGCTAACCGGGTGAACCCCAGATCAGAGACCAACGGCGCCCCGGGACCGGCCAGCCGCATCGGCTGCTCGGTCCCAGGAAGTCCGGCGTCCACCTCGGGGTCGAACACTGGCGTCCCGGAAGCGGGGTTGCCGGGGTCGATGACCTGCTTGCGGACCCACTCCACGACCAACTCAGCACACTCGACATCCACCGCCCGGGCCGCCATCCGGTTCTGCCGCACAGCAGCCAACACAGTGCCCCCGGCCGAAGCCGAGAACACCGAACCGCTGGCTGTCGAAGTCATACCCAGATCATCCCAGCGACCACCGACATTGCCCCGTTTGCCCAGGTCAGCGGTCTTCCAGCCTTCCGATGCGCGGCCGCGAAGGAGATTGAGACCTCGACGAGCTCGAGTCACGGAGTTACTGAGTCACGGAGTCATGAAGCAATCGCGTCAAGAGGTCGCGACCAATTGCGTCTCAGTGACCAGGTGGGCGGATCCAATCGCGAGCAGATCGTCCACGACCGCGCTCAACGGCGCCATTGCGTCGTCGACTTCCAGTTGCACCGGGTACCGGGCCGCCACCATCGCGAGGAGCTGGCGCACGGCGGCGCGCGTTTTGGCCTCGCTGAGGTCCGGCGGGTACCCGAGAAGTATCTCGGTCGGCCGCTCGGCCGCTGGCGCTACCGCCGATTCAGTGAGTGTTGGCTCTGGGCTGTCCGGGATCTTCGATCCATCCAAGCCCTCATCAGAGGCACCAGGATCGACCATGGGCGGGTCATAGGCGATCGCGAACGCCAGCAGGGCGCCGCCCGCATCCTTCGGACGATCCCGCAGCACGATCGCACCTCGCGCCCCGGTCGCCGGCGCGAGCAGCAGATCCTGTGCGCGCCCGAGTGTCATCTCCGACCGGTCCCAGACAATGTGGGTGGCGTCGTAGAAGGCCATCACCGCCTTGGTGAGTTCAACCGATCCAGTTGCCAGGTCTTCCAGCGCAGGCCCGGTTGCTCCGAACGTCGGCACCTCGAGCGCCCCCGGACGCACCACCACCTGCCGGGACCGCTGGATTGCACCCATCCCGAGTGAGGCAGCAAAGTGGGCGGCAGGCTCGGCGTCGGCCGTGAATCGGGCACGCAGAGTGTGCACACCGGAAGGCGCCGAGTGCTCTTGCAGTCGCCGCACCAGCTCGGTACCGATCCCGCGGCGGCGGTGGTCCGGAGCGACCTCGACGTAGAGCCATAGCCGATCCGGGTGCAGGCGCGCTTCACTGACAGCCCCGGCCCCAGCGAGTTCGCCGTCTACCTCGGCCACCAGGCACCGGCGCCATGGGTTCTCGGTGTCTGGACCGAGCAGAGGGCGGTCGAGGCCAGCCTGCGGGGTATCCGGGGCGCCGAAAGCTGCGGTCGCGGCGGCGTCGTCGCCGTCGCGCCAAGGTCGGAAGGTGACGGTCACGATGGCCTGCCTCCAGGGCGTGCTCGCGGTCAAATGGGTTCGCCACAGGCTATCGCCCGGGTCCGCCTGGAGGAGGACCAGACCATCCACCCGCGGCCGGAGGTGCGACCCGGCGCCGGCGCCTACTGTCGAGATGTGATCATGATCTATGCGCGCCTGCCCGGATACATCCAGATCCACGCGGTAGCGTCACCCCGGTGACGTCACCGACACCCACGGCCCCGGCCCGCCGCCACCCGTGGACTGTGCTGCTGGACTTCGTGCGCGGGTTTCTCATCGGATCTGCCGAATTGGTGCCAGGAGTCTCCGGTGGCACGGTCGCACTGGTCACCGGCGCGTATGACCGACTCATCGATGCGGCCGCGCATGTGCTTGCGGCGGCTCGCCGCCTGGTGTTCGGCCCGGACCGCCGTAACTTCACGGTCGAATTGCGCCGAACCGACTGGTGGCTGGTTGCCCCTGTGCTGATCGGGATGGCGACGGCGGTGCTCACCGCGGCCGGAGCGATGGAAGCGTTCGTGACTTCGCAGCCGGAGCACGCGCGGGGCCTGTTCTTCGGTCTGGTGGCGATGAGCATTCTCGTGCCGGTCCGAATGCTGCCACCCGAAGGTGTGCACCGCCTGCGTGACGTGCTCGTCGTCACGCTGGCCGCCGTGGTTGCCTTCGTGCTCATCGGGTTCGCTGGTGGACAGACGCATGCCGATCCGCCAATGATCCTCGTCTTTTTCGCGGCAGCCGTGGCGATCTGCGCCCTGGTGATTCCGGGGGTATCCGGCGCCTTCTTCCTCTTGGCGATTGGGTTGTACTCCACCACGCTGGGCGCCCTCCACGATCGTGACCTCGGCTACATCGCCGTCTTCGCGGCCGGTGCGGCACTGGGTCTGGGGACATTCGTGCAGATCCTGCGATGGTTGCTGCACTCCCATCGCCGCCTGACATTGCTGGCGATGATCGGCTTGATGATCGGCTCCCTGCGTGCCTTGTGGCCGTGGCAGGCGGCTGCCGGCGATGACAGTTCCGGGGCGGGTGCTCTGCTCGCTCCGCAGGCACCGCTCGTCGGACCGATCGGATTGGCCGTGCTGGGTGCTGCGGCCGTCGGGGTATTGATTATTCTCGAGTCGCGCCGGGCGGTACAGTCGGGCCAGTGATTATTGCGCAGGCCGTCGAACTCAGGATCGGCGCCCGGCAGTTGCTTGGTGCCTCGAATTTCCGGATCGATTCCGGTGACCGTATTGGCCTCGTCGGCCGCAACGGGGCCGGAAAGACCACACTCACCAAGACCCTGGCGGGCGAGAGCGAACCGACGGCTGGCTCCATCACGCGGACCGGCACGGTCGGCTATCTGCCGCAGGATCCGCGCACGGGTGACCTCGATCAACTCGCTCTCGATCGCGTGCTCTCGGCGCGGGATCTCCACGAAGTGCTCCGCCGGGTCCGCAAGGCCGAGGTGGACATGGCCAGCGAGGACGACGCCGCACGCGAACGGGCGATGGCAAGGTACACGCGCCTCGATGAAGAGTTCGCCGCTCAGGGCGGATGGGCCGCCGAGAGTGAAGCCGCGCGCATTACCTCCAATCTCGGCCTGCCCACGTCAGTGCTCGCTCAACCGTTGGGCACGCTCTCTGGCGGGCAGCGCCGTCGGGTCGAGTTGGCCCGCATTCTTTTCTCCGACTCGGAGACCTTGCTGCTGGACGAGCCGACGAACCACCTCGACGCCGACTCGATCGTCTGGCTGAGGGACTTCCTGGCTACCTACCGCGGTGGGTTCATCGTGATCAGCCACGACACCGGCCTGCTCGAAGCCACGGTGAACAAGGTGTACCACCTGGACGCCAACCGCGCTGAGCTGGACATCTACAACCTCGGGTGGCACGCCTATCTGGAGCAACGCGAGACAGATGAACGGCGCCGCAAACGGGAGCGGGCGAACGCGGAGAAGAAGGCCGGCGCCCTGATGGCTCAGGCGGACAAGATGCGGGCCAAGGCCACGAAGGCGGTGGCGGCACAGAACATGGCGCGCCGGGCTGAACGGATGCTCGCCGGGCTGGACGAGGTCCGCGCCTCGGACAAGGTGGCCAAGCTACGGTTCCCGGACCCGGCGCCGTGCGGGAAGACGCCGCTGCGGGCCGAGGGCCTGTCGAAGACATACGGCTCGCTCGAGGTGTTCACGGATGTGGACCTCGCTATCGACCGCGGATCCAAAGTGGTGATCCTCGGGCTCAACGGTGCCGGCAAGACGACCCTGCTTCGGCTCCTTGCCGGCGTGGAGACCAGCGACACCGGTGGCCTGCTCCCCGGACATGGGCTGAAGGTCGGCTATTACGCCCAGGAGCACGAGACGCTGGACACCGGGCGCACTGTGGTGGAGAACCTACGATCGGCGGCCCCGGACCTCACTGACACTCAGGTGCGCAGCGTGCTCGGTTCCTTCCTGTTCTCCGGCGACGATGCGGACAAGCCTGCTGCCGTACTTTCCGGCGGCGAGAAGACGCGCCTCGCCCTCGCCGTACTGGTCGTCTCGCAGGCGAACGTGCTGCTCCTGGACGAGCCGACGAACAACCTGGACCCGGCGAGCCGTGAGGAGATCCTCGCGGCACTGCGGAGTTTCAGCGGCGCTGTGGTGCTGGTCACCCACGATGAGGGTGCCGTCGAGGCCCTCGAACCGGAGCGGGTCTTACTGCTGCCCGATGGCGATGAGGATCTGTGGAACGCCAATTACCTGGAGCTCGTCTCGCTCGCCTGAGCACCATGGGGTGGCGCCCCGTCCGGCGGGTCGGGGGGCGCTGTGCGCCTTGCTGCCAGCTGCGCGTCGATCAGCGCGTCCTCTTCCTCTTCGGCGCTGGGCCGCCGTCGCCGGCTCACCGGACGATCCTTCCCATCCGGTGGATTGCCGACGGCGTCCGGTCCAGTCGCCCGGTCGTGTTCAGCGATCGCGAGCGCTTCCCGGCGCGCAAGCACGACGGCGCCCACCAGGGAGCCGATCGCGAAGACCCACCACTGGAACGCGTACGAGAGATGGTTGCCGAGTTCGACGGATGGGCGAGGCAACGGCGCTGGGGGAGCGGCCGTCGTCGGACTCTCCTCGGCAAGGACACCGTACGCTCCGGAGACGACCAAACCGGCGACGTCTGCACCTGGTGCGGCCTCGTCGAGAACCTGAGCGGGATTGATCGCGTGTACTGAACCGTCGGCCAGCTCACGCTCCGATGCCGGTTCAGCGGCACGAAGGCGGACGGTCATGATGATCTCGCCCTCGGGTAGCTCGCGCTGCGCCTCGTGGTTGCCGAAGGCGTCGGTGCGGTACCAGCCGCGATCGACCGCCAGGAGCCACGGTGAGTCGGGATCGCCGGAATCCGCGGCGAATACTGCCAGCACGTGGTCGGCCGGCGAACCGTCGATCGGGCGTTGCGGGAGTAGCACCGACGGGTGCAGGTACGAACCGTTGACCTGCACCTGACGCCAGGTGAGGTCGTCGTCCCAGGTCGCGTCCGCCGTCGGGAGGATCTCGGTGAGCGGCACCGGATCGGCGTCATAGTTGGCAGTGACGAGTGCGGCGGCCTCCGCCTTGCCTTGGTAGCGGGTGAGTTGCCAGTGTCCGAGTAAGGTACAGGTCAGGCACACGACCAGCGCCACGGCACCAATCCCGGCCCACCGGTGCGAGCGGAGGAAGGCATAACGGGAGGCCGGTGCCGAGCGGGCTTGGCTCATGGGTCGTGCAGTTCGGCGACAGGAACGGTGTCCCGTAGGAACGACCGTGCGCCGAGGAAGTGCTCCAGGTGCTGACGGTGGGCCTCGCATGCCAGCCACGTCTTGCGACGATCGGGCGTGTGCAGACGAGGGTTGTTCCAGAGGAGTCCCCACTCCGCCGCGCCTCGGCAGCCCTTGGCACTGCAGATCAACTCGGGGGTCTGGTCGTTCATCGGTGTCCCTTCGTCTCTGCGTGCTCTGGATCCTCGCGTCGGCGCACCGCATCCCCATCGATCGCCTGGGATCCGATCTGATGGTCCGGCTCAAGCGGCACCTGGTCGATCAATGTGTCCGGACGCGTACGGCGCTCACCGGCGTTCACGATCAGGACGGCAATGATCGGCAGCACGCCTGCTGCGGCCAGGCAGACCCAGCGAATCCACCCATCGATGAAGAACGCCCCGGCGAAACACGCTGTCCGGATGCCCATGGTGATCAGGTAGCGCACGATCCGATCGTGGGACTGAACACTCTGTGGGCGCCCGGCGCTGGTGATCGCGTGGACTTCGGACACCATTCCAGGGTACGCCGACTCTCCCTTTCCGGTGACCTGGCGCCGCGGCAGCATCGAACGCGCTAGCGTGGCCCGAGCACATCGAGGAACGGAGCATACGTTGAGTCAGCGGACCGATCAGCCTGGATTCGATCATGGCCGAACCGTCGTCGTTACCGGGGCCAATCGCGGGATCGGGCGGGCGATTGCGGAACGGTTCGTAGCGGACGGCTACCAGGTGGCAGGGATCGCCCGTAAGGACGACCTCCCTGACGGGGTCTTCTTCGCGGAGGCGGACATGCGGGACAGCGACTCCGTGGACGCCGCGTTCACGGCCATCGAGGAGCACCAGGGCCCCACGGAGGTGCTCGTGGCCAACGCCGGCATCACGAAGGACACCCTGCTGATGCGGATGAGTGATGAGGATTTCACCGACGTGGTGGATGTGAACCTCACCGGGGTGTTCCGGTGCGTGCGCCGGGCCACCAAGGGCATGATCCGCAAGCGGACCGGCCGGATCATCATGATCTCCTCTGTGGTGGGCCTGTACGGCTCACCCGGCCAGGTGAACTACGCGGCCACCAAATCCGGCCTCGTCGGCATGGCCCGGTCCATCACCCGCGAGCTGGGCGGGCGCGGCATCACGGCGAATGTGGTGGCCCCCGGGTTCATCGATACGGCGATGACGGCCGAGCTGGCCGAGGACACCCAGAAGAACTACCTGCAGTCGATCCCAGCCGGTCGATTCGGCCAGACGCAGGAGATCGCCGACGCCGTGGCCTTCCTCGCCACCGCCGGCTACGTCAGCGGTGCGGTGATTCCGGTCGATGGCGGCCTCGGGATGGGCCACTAGGGCGCCGCCGCCCCGCGATATCGCCGCTAGGCTCGGCCCGGGAATCCACAAGACATTGACGACGGAAGGACACCTCATGGGTTTACTTGAGGGGAAGACGCTGCTGGTCACCGGTGTGCTGATGCAGAGCTCGATCGCGTTCTCGGTGGCGCGACTGGCTCAGGAAGAGGGCGCCACCGTGGTGCTCTCTTCGTTCGGCCGCCAGTTCAAGCTCACCCAAGCAATCGCGCGACGCCTCCCGCAGCCCGCACCGGTCGTCGAGCTCGACGTCACCAACGACGAGGACCTTGCGGCCCTGGCCGATCGTGTCTTGGAGCACGTCGACCACCTCGACGGAGTGGTGCACTCGATCGGGTTCGCTCCGCAGTCGGTGATGGGTGGCAACTTCCTCGCCGGGGAGTGGAAGGATGTCTCCACCGCAGTGGAGGTTTCCGCGTTCTCGCTCAAATCTCTTGCCGTGGCGGCCAAGCCGCTGCTCACCCGGGGATCAGCCGTGGTGGGGCTGACCTTCGATGCCCAGTACGCCTGGCCGGTCTACGACTGGATGGGCGTGGCCAAGGCGGCGTTCGAGGCCACCGCGCGGTACCTCGCACGTGACCTCGGCCCGGACGGGATCCGGGTGAACCTCGTTTCCGCCGGCCCGCTGCGTACCACCGCTGCGAAGTCCATCCCCGGGTTCGAGGAGATGGAGAGCGGCTGGCCGGACCGCGCCCCGCTCGGTTGGGACGTCTCCGACGCCGAGCCGACCGCACGCACGATTGTCGCCATGCTCTCGGACTGGTTCCCGGCGACTACCGCCGAGATCGTGCACGTCGACGGTGGCGTGCACGCCATGGGTTTCTAGGGCCTCGACCTGGTCGCCGCGTGTCCGAGCGAGAGCTGATGTCCCTGGTCATCCTTGTGCTGGGCTTGTCCTTCGTCATCGTCACCGCCTGGGCCAGGCGGGGCCGGTCGTACCGGTCCCGGAGCTGGATGTACACGCCCTTGGGCGCGATGTGGACCGAGCGGATGGTGATCCTCGGGGCACCCACCTGTGGATGTGGGCTGCTCGCCCTCAGCGCCATGACGCTGCCGCCGCATGCCTTCGGACTCGAGCTGCTCACACCGGACGTGCTCGCCGTCACGACGATCGTGGCTCTCGTGGCGCTTGGCGTGCTGGCTTTCCCGCTCCTGTACTGGGTATTGGTCTTTATCCCCGTCCCGGACGCTTTCTATCCCCGGTGGGCCAGGCAGGTGCGGCGCGACCGCCGACTCTTCCCACAGACGAGCCCCTCACAGCCGCGCGATCGGGACGATTGACGTCCCGGTCGAGCTCGGCGTCACTGAAGAACTTCAGTGCGTACGCCAAGGGATAGAGGGAGCCGAGGGCGTCGGAGTAGAGGGGATCTCCTTCTTCACGTCTCATCCTCCCGCTCACTCGAATCCACTTTCGGGGGAGGAATCCACTTCCGTGGGGCAGTAGGTGGATTCGAGCGCGCGAAGTGGATTCGTATGCGCCAAGTGGATCTGAACGCGCGCGTACGCTGAGCGCATGAACTCGGAGTCCAAGCACCTGGTGCTGCTGCGGCACGCTCAGGCTGAGCACGGGGCGCTGCGCGACGTCGATCGGACCCTGACTATCGATGGGCGCCACCATGCGCACATCGCGGGGGAGCGACTGGTCGCGGCGATGGGTGTGCCGGATCTGGTGCTCTGCTCGACGGCGGTGCGGACGAGGCAAACGTGGCAGCTGGCTGCGGCCGGGATGGGTGAGATCTCGGAACCGGAGGTGCGCTACCTCGAGGAGCTCTACGGTGCCGACGTGACCGAGCTACTCGATGTGCTGCGAGCCGTGCCCGAGTCGGTGACGCACCTGCTGGTGGTCGGGCACGAACCGGTCACCTCCGCCGTCGCGCACCTGCTCGCCGGGCCCGGTTCTGAGGACGCCGCACTGCACCGGGTGCGCACGGGAATCTCCACCGCGATGGCGGCAGTCCTCGCCCACGAAGGGCCATGGTCCGACCTGGGACCGCGCAGCAGTGTCCTCACCCATCTGGTGAGTGGGCGCGAGGGCGGATAGTCGCTAGCGCGGTGAGCTCAGAGCCACCTCAGCACCTGGTCCAACCCACCGTCGGTGATCGCCCGGTCTGCCTGGGCAGCCACCACCGGCTTGGCATTGAACGCGACCCCGAGCCCGGCCACCGCCAGCATGTCCAGGTCGTTCGCGCCGTCACCGATCGCGACGGTATCGGCCAGGTCAATCCCCTCCTCGTCAGCGAAATACCGCAGCCAGCGTGCCTTCGCCGCCCGGTCCACGATCTCGCCCGTCACCCGGCCGGTGAGCACATCGCCGGCCACCTCGAGGCGGTTCGCCCGCACCCGGGTGATGCCGTGGGTCTCGGCGATCGGATCGACGATCTCGTGGAAGCCGCCCGAGACCAGGGCAAGGGGCCAGCCTCGCCCATGGGCCGCCGTCACCAGTTCGGCCGCACCCGGGCTGAGCTGCACATGATCGCGCACCTCGGCCAGCACACTCACCGGTAGACCCGCCAGCGTGCCCACTCGCTCGGTCAGCGAGGCCGCGAAGTCGAGTTCGCCGGCCATCGCGCGTTCAGTGATCGCGGCGACCTGATCACCTGAGCCGGCCCTGGCAGCCAACAGGTCGATCTGCTCGCTCGTGATGAACGTCGAGTCCACGTCCAGCACGATCAGCCGACGCGCCGACGTCGCTCGTTCAGTCATATCGCCCGATGATGCCAGGAACGTGTCAGTCGGCTGCAACCCGCCCGTTCTTCGGGACAACGGTGATCCCACCGTCGGTGACAGTGAAACCGCGCGCCGCGTCTCGCTCGGCATCCACGCCCACGGTAGCGCCGGCATCCACCGTGACGCCCTTGTCCAGGATTGCTCGGCGGACAGTGGCGTGGCGGTTCACGACCACCCCGTCCATCAGCACCGAATCCTCCACCCGGGACCACGAGTTCAGGCGAACGCCGGGGGAGAGCACCGAACCCGAGACCTCAGCACCGGAGACGACCACACCGGGGGAGATGATCGAATCGGTCGCGTGCCCCACCCGATCGTCGCGGGCGTGCACGAACTTCGCCGGCGGCAGACCGGTGTACCCCGTATGCAGCGGCCAGGAGTAGTTGTACAGGTTGAAGACCGGCTGCACGGCGATCAGGTCGCGGTTCGCGTCGTAATAGGCATCGAGGGTACCGACATCACGCCAATAATCTCTGTCCCGGTCCTTCGAGCCGGGCACGTCGTTGTTGATGAAGTCGTACAGCCCGCACTGTCCCTTGGAAACGAAATAGGGCACGATGTCGCCGCCCATATCGTGCCTGGAGTCGGTTGCAGCGGAGTCCTTGATCACGGCATCGACCATGGCATCGGCGTTCATCACGTAGTTGCCCATCGAGGCGAGCACCTCGCCCGGGGAGTCGGCCAGGCCCGGTGGGTCGCTCGGCTTCTCCAGGAATGCGGAAATCTTGCGCGGGTCGGTGGGATCGGCGTCGATCACCCCGAACTGATCGGCCATCGACTTCGGCTGGCGGATCCCGGCCACCGTCATCTCCGCACCGGAGGCGATGTGGGAGTCGACCATCTGGGAGAAGTCCATCCGGTACACGTGGTCGGCACCAACCACGACCACGATGTCCGGCTTCTCGTCATCGATGAGGTTCAGTGACTGGTAGATGGCGTCGGCGCTGCCGAGGAACCAGTTCTTGCCCACCCGCTGCTGGGCCGGAACCGGTGCCACGTAGTTCCCCAGCAGGGCAGACATCCGCCAGGTGGTGGCGATATGCCGGTCCAGAGAGTGAGACTTGTACTGGGTGAGCACCACGACCTTGAGGTAGCCGGAGTTCACCACGTTGGAGAGGGCGAAGTCGATCAGCCGGTAGATTCCGCCGAAGGGGACGGCCGGTTTGGCGCGATCTTGGGTCAGCGGCATCAGCCGCTTCCCTTCGCCGCCGGCCAGGACGATTGCGAGAACCCGTGGTGCTGCCATGCTCAGCACCCTAGAGTCACGAAGCAGGTTGCACCATCGATACGGGCACCTTGTCCGGAAATCTCCGCTGGTGCCGCCAACCAAGGAGTTCAGATGCGCGTCGATATCGTCACCCGGGAGTACCCACCGCACGTCTACGGAGGCGCTGGAGTGCACGTGGACGAACTCTCCCGGGTGCTCCGCGGCCATATCGACGTCCGGGTGCGCTGCTTCGACGGCCCCCGCACCGGTGAGGGGGTCACCGGATATGACGTACCCGCCGAGCTCACCGAAGCCAATGCCGCGCTGGCCACGCTCGGCGTGGACCTGCAGATGGCGAACGACCTCGCTGGCGCGGATCTCGTGCATTCCCACACCTGGTACGCGAATATGGCCGGACACCTTGGCGGTCTGCTGCACGGCATTCCGCATGTGCTCTCCGCGCACAGTCTGGAGCCGCTGCGTCCCTGGAAGGCGGAACAACTCGGCGGCGGGTATGCCCTGTCCAGTTGGGCCGAGCGCACCGCCTACGAGGGAGCCGAGCGGGTGATCGCCGTGAGCGCGGGGATGCGCCGGGACATCCTGCGCTCCTACCCTCAGCTCGACCCGGAGAAGGTGGTGGTGGTCCACAACGGAATCGATCTGGACGCTTGGAAGCGGCCGGAGCCGGCGCAGGCAGCCGAGATCGCCCGCAAGCACGGGGTGGATCCGGATCGGCCAGCGGTGATCTTCGTGGGCCGGATCACCCGGCAGAAGGGCCTGCCCTATCTGCTCGCCGCCGCCCGGGACCTGCCCGAGGAGGTGCAACTGGTCCTCTGCGCTGGCGCCCCGGACACCAAGGAGCTGGGCGCCGAGGTGAGCGAGGCGGTCGCCGAACTGCAGCGCACTCGCACCGGTGTCGTCTGGATCGACGAGATGTTGCCGCGCGCCGAGGTGGTGGGTCTGCTCGCGGCCTCCACCGTCTTCGTCTGCCCGTCGGTGTACGAGCCGCTCGGAATCGTCAACCTCGAGGCGATGGCGGTCGGGCTCCCCGTGGTCGCCTCGGCGACCGGTGGCATCCCCGAAGTGGTCGCCGACGGCGAGACAGGGCTCCTCGTGGACCTCGAGCAGATCCAGGACGGCACCGGCACCCCGGTGAATCCGCAGGCGTTCGTCACCGACCTGACCCGCGCACTGACCGAGGTGGCGACCGACCCGGAGCGGGCTCGCCGGTTGGGCGAGGCGGGTCGGAGCCGAGCCGAGGCAGAGTTCGCCTGGGCGGCCATCGGTGAACGGACCCTGGAGGTCTATCGCGCGGTGCTCGATGCCTGAGAACCCCTGGCTTCAGATCCCGACCCTGACCGGCGAACGGGCGCTGCTGCGTGGGTACCAGGATCAGGACCTGGACGCACTCATGGAGATCGTCACCGACCCTGACGTGAACCGGCTCACCGGAAGCGTGCACTCCACGGCCGGGGCCGCCTCGGCCACCGCCGACCGGGAGCAGTTGCAGCAGTGGTACTCCACGCGCGCCGAGCAATCCGGGCGCTTGGATCTGATGATCGTGGACCGAGATGGGCCAGGTGGGCCGGATTCACCGTGCGTCGGTGAAGTGGTGCTGAACCAGTGGGACGAGGAGAACGAATCCTGCAACATCCGCATCTTGATTGGTCCGGCCGGGCGCGACCGCGGGCTCGGCAGCGAGTCGATGCGCCTGATGGTCGATCACGCCTTCACGCACCTGCCGCTGCACCGGATCGCGCTCGGAGTGTTCACCTTCAACCCGCGCGCTCAACGGGTCTACGAGAAGGCCGGCTTCGTGGTGGAGGGCAGGGAGCGGGACGCACTGCGTTTCGATGCGGGGTGGGTGGATCAGGTGATGATGTCGCTGCTCAGACCGGAGTGGCAGGCGGCACGCTGACGGTGGCCGAGACCATGGCACGCCTTGCCGCCGCGGCGACATGCCGCATGGCCGCATCACGCTGATCCGCCTGCCAGACGTTCACCGCAGCCCCATCGTCCTGCTCGGCGAGCGCGACGATGGCACTCAGCCGAGCCGCACGCACCAGCAGATCGAGTCGTCGACCATCCAGCCCGCCCGGCAGGCGTAGGTGCAGATCGGGCGGCACTGTGGCCGAGGCGAGCATGGCGATGTCCTCGGCGGCCTCAGGGCGCCACCGCGCCACATCCATCCGAGTGAGCGCGTCGATCGCGACTTCCAGTGCCTGCGTGAGGGAGCGCCGGGCGTCCGCCGGCGTGTCGGGGACCCCGACGACGCCCTCGCATCGGTGCACGTGCCAGGTCACCATCGCCCCGGGTTCCAGGGCCGAACCGAACTCCTGGACGTACGGCAGCGCCACGATAGTGGCGTGGTGGGGATTGCCGACGGCGACCACCGCCTCACCGGTCTCACTCGCCTCGTGCGCCAGGGGCGCCGGCACTCCGACCTCGCCCGGTACCGGCAGTGCTGCGTGCACCACCCCGGGGTGAGCGGCCAGATCCCGCAGCACCGAGGCGATGGTGCCGTTCGAGATTGCGGAGGTCCGACGATGTATCGACTCGGTGGCGGACAGCTCTGCCAGCGTGTGCGGCTCGTCCTCTCCCTGAATCGCTGCTGCGGCGGTGTCGATGACCTGATCCACGCCATCGGCGGTGGTACCGCGCACTTCACCCACCCACAGGGCGGTCAGCACAGAGCGAGGGACGTCGATGGACACACGGCGAACCTAGGTCACGTGAGACCAGGTGTCACATGCGCATCGCACCGAGGCTCCGCCGTCACGCACTGCCTGGTGCCGGCTCCCGGTGGCGTGCCTCAGGGCGCTCGCGGCCCGATAGGCTCACGTGTATGGGTGACGTGCTCCAGTTCGATGACGTGACCGTCCGGCGTGGCCAGAAGCTGATCCTCGATTCGATGTCGTGGTCAGTGGAGGAGGGGGAGCGCTGGGTGGTGCTCGGCCCGAACGGCGCGGGCAAGACCACCATCGTGCAACTGGCGGCGGCGCGGATGCACCCAAGCGGGGGCCGGGTGACCGTTCTCGGCGACCAGCTGGGACGCATCGACGTTTTCGAGCTTCGACCACGTGTGGGGTTGGCCAGCGCCGCGCTTGCCGATCGGATTCCGGGCAGTGAGCGGGTCCTCGACGTCGTGCTCACCGCGTCCTACGGGGTCACCGGCCGATGGCGGGAATCCTACGAGACCCTCGACGAGGGTCGAGCGCGAGACCTCCTCAGCGTGTTCGGAATGTCCTCCTTCGAGGACCGGACCTTCGGCACTCTTTCCGAGGGTGAGCGCAAACGGGTCCAGATCGCCCGCGCCATGATGACTGACCCGGAGCTGCTGATTCTGGATGAACCAGGGGCGGGCCTCGACCTGGGAGGCCGGGAAGAGCTGGTCGCGGCGCTTGGCGAACTGGCCGCCGACGTTGATTCGCCGGTGCTGATTCTGGTGACCCACCACGTGGAGGAGATCCCGCCCGGGTTCACCGATGCGCTGCTGTTGCGGGAGGGGAAAACCGTGGCTGCGGGACAGCTGGAGGCAGTGATGACTCCGCAGAATCTCTCCGCCACCTTCGGGCTCGACCTGGTCGTGGAACGGCACGGGGCGCGCTGGAGCGCCCGCGCGCTCGCCTCTGCCAGCGGAGCCAATCACGCCGCGCACCGAACCAGGTGGTGAGACAGCATCGGGGGACGTCTACCCATCCACTGAGCAGTGGTTGGGACCCGCGGACCAGGTGTCTCGGCGTAGACTGACCAGGACGACGTCACGGGAAGAGGTCACGATGGATCTGGGCTGGTTGTGGTGGCTCGGTGCCGCATTGGTGCTCGGCGTCGTGGAGATGCTCACCGTGGACCTGTTGTTCCTCATGCTCGCCGGCGGTGCCGTCGCCGCAGCTCTTGCCGGCCTCCTTGGCGCCCCGCTGTGGCTTGAGATTCTCCTTGCGGCCGTGGTCTCCGTGCTCCTGTTGTTCGGGGTACGACCCTGGGCACTTGCAAAGTTGAAGTCGACCACACCAGAGGCGAAGACTGGCGTGGACGCTCAGATTGGACGTACTGCGACAGTGGTCGCGGATGTGAGCGACAGGGCAGGGCGGGTCAAGCTGGCCGGCGAGGTCTGGACCGCTCGGATCGAGCGGTCCGGGGTCGTGCTCCCCGCAGGGACCGATGTCATCGTGGTGCGGATCGAAGGGGCGACGGCGTACGTGGCCCAGCCCGAGATGCCGGCCGATCCGAGTCAGCCGTACGGCCCCGTGACGCAGGGGTACTGATCTCACCCGCTCGAGTCCGCGTTGGACGACCGACACACAATCACAGACGAAGTACGGGTCCGGTACAACGCTGGATCCGCCATCATCACCACGTCGAAGGGGTAACCAGTGGGTGACGCAGGAGCCATTGTTGGCTTGATCATCATCGCCCTCGTGGCGCTGTTCGTGATCGTCGCGATCTCGCGTGCAATCCGGATCGTGCCACAGGCCGGTGCGCTGATCATCGAGCGGCTTGGCCGCTATCAGTCCACCATGTACGCCGGCTTGCACTTCCTGATCCCCTTCGTGGATCGGATCCGGGCCGGAGTCGACCTGCGTGAGCGTGTCGTGCCGTTCCGCCCACAGCCGGTGATCACCTCCGACAACCTCGTGGTGAGCATCGACACCGTCGTGTACTACCAGGTGACGGACCCGAAAGCAGCCACCTACGAGATCGCGGACTATATCCAGGCGATCGAGCAACTGACGGTCACCACGCTGCGGAACATCATCGGTTCGATGGACCTGGAGCAGACGCTCACCAGCCGCGACCAGATCAACGGTCAGCTGCGCGGCGTGCTGGACGAGGCCACCGGTCGGTGGGGCATCCGCGTGAACCGGGTGGAGCTGAAGGCGATCGACCCGCCGCCCAGCGTGCAGGGTGCGATGGAGCAGCAGATGCGCGCCGAGCGGGACCGCCGTGCGGCGATTCTCACCGCCGAAGGTGTCAAGCAGTCCGCGATTCTCACCGCTGAGGGTGAGAAGCAGTCCGCGATTCTCACCGCCGAGGGTCAGGCACAGGCCGCAATCCTCAAGGCGCAGGGTGAGTCGCGCGCGATTCTGCAGGTGTTCGACGCCATCCACCGCGGAGACGCCGACCCGAAGCTACTCGCCTACCAGTACCTGCAGATGCTCCCGGAGATCGCCAACGGCACGTCCTCCAAGCTCTGGGTCATTCCCACCGAGCTCACCGCTGCACTGGGGTCGATCTCCTCGGCCTTCGGTGACGGCAGTGGCCCCAGTGGAGGTGGCGTCAGCGGCGGCGGCGGCAGCCCGTCCGGCGGGAGCGAGGCTCAGAGCCGCCGGGAGAAGCGCGAGAAGGACCTCGAGCACATCGAGGGTCTTGATGTGGAATTGCCCGAGACCTCGCTGCAGGACCCGGCGGAGGCGCTCCGCGAGGCCCGTGGCCAGGCGAGCGAGGCCACGGCCGAAGCGACGCAAGCCGGGGAGACCACGGGGCGCCCGTTCGACCCGGCCAGCGCCGCCGGACAGCGTCCGCCGGCCGACGGTGAGGAGCCGCCCGCTCCGCAGGAGCCCTGGCAGCCGCACCAGTGATCCACCCGCCCCCACGATCCAAAGACTCAGTGGCCCACTGAACGCACGCTGCGACGATCGACGGTCCTGAGCCTGGTGACGCCACCTTTGGTGCCGCCCTGGCCGGGGCCGTCGGTTCGTGCGCACGTCAAGGCGCGACCCGGCAGAGAATTGCTTTGCTGACGCGGTGTACGTTCATCGAGTGCTCGGACTACTTCGTGCGTCGCTGACTCCGTACCGCGGCTCCATCGCGCTGGTCTGTGTGCTGCAGCTGCTGCAGACACTTGCCGCCCTTTATCTCCCCACCCTGAATGCACGCATCATCGATGAGGGCGTGGTCACCGGGGACACTGCACTGATCACCCGGGTCGGCCTGCTGATGCTCGGGGTGAGCGCCGTCCAGGTCATCGCGAGTGTGATTGCGGTCTACTTCGGTGCCCGGGTGGCGATGTCCCTGGGGCGCGACCTCCGTGAGCGCCTTTTCAGCCGGGTACTGCAGTTCTCCGCGCAGGAGATGTCGAGCTTCGGCGCACCATCGCTGATCACCCGCTCCACGAACGACGTGCAGCAGGTGCAGATGTTCGTGTTCATGGCGCTGACCGCGATCATCATGGCCCCGATCATGCTGGTGGGCGGGGTGTTCATGGCCGTCCGGCAGGACGCGGGGCTCTCGTTGCTTCTCGTGGCCGTGGTACCCGTGCTCGGTGGCACCATGGCGCTCGTTGCCGCCCGGATGGTGCCCTATTTCCGCTCGATGCAGAAGCGCATCGACACCGTGAACGGCATCCTCCGGGAGCAGCTCACCGGGATCCGGGTGGTGCGGGCGTTCGTGAAGGAAGTGGACGAGGCACTGCGGTTCGGCGCGGCCAACGGTGACTTGCGCGACGTTGCGGTGAAGGTGGGGCGCGTACTCGCGCTCGCGATGCCGCTGGTCATGCTCATCGTGAACATCGCCTCAGTGGGGGTGATCTGGTTCGGCGGGCGGCGTGTCGATGCGGGACTGGCGGAGATCGGTTCGGTCGTCGCGTTCCTCTCGTACCTGATGTTCATCCTGTTTGCGGTGATGATCGCAACGATGATGTTCATGTTCGCTCCGCGCGCCGCGGTCTCCTCGGAGCGGATCGGTGATGTGCTCGAGTCCGAGCCGACGCTGCGCCCGCCCGCTGACCCGCAGAAGCCGGATCACGTGCGCGGACTGGTCGAGATGGAGAACGTCTGCTTCCACTATCCAGGCGCCGAGAAGAACGTGCTGCACGAGATCAGCGTGACCGTTCGCCCGGGAACCACCACGGCGATCATCGGTTCCACGGGATCTGGCAAGACCACATTGATCAACCTGGTGCCCCGTCTCTTTGACGTCACGTCCGGATCGATCCGGATCGACGGTGTGGACGTACGCGATCTTGATCCGACGGTCCTGGCCACCGTGATCGGCCTGGTGCCGCAGAAGCCGTACCTGTTCAGTGGGACCGTCGCCTCCAACCTGCGGTACGGGCGAGCGGATGCCACCGACGACGAACTGTGGGACGCATTGCGGGTGGCACAGGCCGCCAATTTCGTGCGTTCCATGGACGGGGGACTGGAGGCCGCGGTCGCACAGGGCGGCACGAACGTCTCCGGTGGCCAACGTCAACGACTCGCCATCGCGCGCGCCCTGGTCCGCCAGCCGGCCGTGTACCTGTTCGACGACTCCTTCTCGGCCCTCGACTACGCCACGGACGCGGCCCTACGCGCCGCACTGTTCCCGCGTACCCGGGAGGCGAGCGTGCTCGTGGTGGCGCAGCGTGTCTCCACGATCCGCGGCGCTGACGAGATCCTGGTGCTCGAACACGGTCGGCTGGTCGGGCGCGGTACGCACGCCGAGTTGCTCGCCGAGAACGAGACGTACCAGGAGATCGTGGCGTCCCAGCTCACCGCGGAGGAAGCCTCACGCAAGGGAGACACAGCATGAGTGATCCGAGGGACAGGGCGAGCGAAAACGACGCGAACGAGGACCCCCCGAGCTCCAGCGACGTCACTGCGGGGGAGCGTGCAGACGACTCCGAGCTGAAGGCACAGGTGAAGGTCGAGGAACGGCCCCGCCCTGCCGGTGGGCCGGCCGGCGGACTCGCGATGCCCACGGAGAAGCCGAAGGACCTGCTCGGTGCCGCACGACGGATCGTGGGCGAGTTGCGCACCGACCGGATCTGGGTGCTCGTTGCCGTACTCCTCGGCGTGGTGGCGACCGCGCTGACGGTGATCGGCCCGAAGCTGCTCGGCAACGCCACGAACGTGATCTTCGATGGGCTGGTGGGCCGCACACTCGATGCTGGTAGGACCAGGGAAGAGGCCATCGAGCAGCTGCGCGCGTCCGGTCAGGACAC
This sequence comes from Ruania halotolerans, assembly GCF_021049285.1. GTDB lineage: Bacteria > Actinomycetota > Actinomycetes > Actinomycetales > Beutenbergiaceae > Ruania > Ruania halotolerans. The sequence continues at coordinate 2,507,674 of NZ_CP088017.1, read as the reverse complement.
CCGCGCCGACATGGTCGCAGGGATGCCGAACGTGGTGCCTGGCGAGGGTGTCAACTTCGACCGGCTCGCGGCGGGTCTGGCAGTCGTCCTCCTGGTCTACCTGGGAGCGTTCGTGTTCGCCTGGTTGCAGGGTCGGATCACCACCACTGTGGTGCAGCAGGTGGTGTATCGGCTGCGCGAGCAGGTGGAGACCGCGCTGAACCGCCTCCCGCTGCGGTACTTCGACCGGCAGGCTCGCGGCGAGGTGCTTTCCCGCGTGACCAATGACATCGACAACATCGCACAGAGCCTCCAGCAGACGCTGTCTCAACTGATCACCTCAGTGCTGACCGTGATCGGCGTGCTCGCGATGATGTTCTGGATCTCCTGGCAGCTCGCTCTGGTGGCCCTGGTGACCATCCCGCTCTCCGCCGTCGTGGTGGGACAGATCGCGAAGCGATCGCAGCCGGAGTTCGTGGAGCAGTGGAAGCGCACCGGAACGGTGAACTCTCACGTGGAGGAGATGTACACCGGACACGATCTGGTGCGCGTGTTCGGACACGAGAAGGCGGCGCTCACCACCTTCCGGGACGAGAACGACCGGCTCTACCGGGCATCGTTCCGCGCGCAGTTCATCACCGGCACGATCCAGCCCGTGATGGGGTGGGTGGCGAACGTGGGGTATGTGGCGATCGCCGTGCTGGGTGCGCTGCGCGTGGCATCGGGCACCCTATCCCTCGGCGATGTCCAGGCGTTCGTGCAGTATTCCCGGCAGTTCTCTCAGCCGATCACCCAGATCGCCTCCCTGATGAACCTCATGCAGTCCGGTGCAGCCTCGGCGGAGCGCGTGTTCGACCTGTTGGATGCGGAGCAGGAGGACCCCGATCCGAGGGAGCCGGCCACCCTCGGGCGCGTCTCCGGGCGAGTTGCGTTCGAGGGCGTGGACTTCTCGTACGTGCCGCAGGCGCCGCTCATCGAGGACCTCTCGTTCGTCGCGGAGCCGGGGCAGACGATTGCGATCGTGGGGCCAACCGGGGCCGGGAAAACGACACTGGTGAACCTCATCATGCGGTTCTACGAGGTGCAGGGCGGTCGAATCACGATCGATGGCGTGGACACCCGCCACCTGACTCGCGCAGAACTGCGCTCGAATATCGGGATGGTGTTGCAGGACACCTGGCTGGTGGGCGGCACCATCGCCGAGAACATCCGGTACGGCACCCATCGCGCCGTCACCGATGCCGAACTTCGCGCCGCAGCCGAGGCGACCGGGGTGGACCCGTTCGTGCGCACCTTGCCGCAGGGCTATGACACGCGGCTGGACGAGGAAGGCACAAACGGAACCGCCGTCAGTGCCGGGGAGAAGCAGCTGCTGACAATCGCCCGCGCGTTCCTGGCTGACCCGGCCATCCTCATCCTGGACGAGGCGACCAGTTCCGTGGACACCCGCACCGAGGTGCTCGTGCAGGAGGCGATGAACGCCCTGCGCCGAGGCCGGACCAGCTTCGTCATCGCACACCGGCTCTCCACGATCCGGGACGCGGACGTGATCCTGGTGATGGAGGAAGGCGCTATCGTCGAACAGGGCAGCCACGCCGACCTGCTCGCCGCCGAGGGTGCCTATGCCCGGCTCTACCGGGCACAGTTCGCCGCAGCATCCGTTGAGGTGGAGTAGCTCCTCCGCCTTCTGACCGAGGCCCATGCTCGCAACATCCTCCTGCGGGTTGATCCAGATCAGCGACTCGATCTGTCACGATGCACAGGTGCGCATCGCCGTAGTTGCCGAGTCCTTTCTTCCGCAAGCCAATGGGGTCACCGTGACCCTGTTACGGCTGTTGGAGTACCTGGCAGCCAACGGTGACGAGGTGATCGTCCTGGCTCCGGCGGCTCGCCGTGGTCAGGATTCAGTCAGCATCTACGCAGGTGCGAGCGTGCGGCGGTTCCGCGCCGTTCCGCTTCCCGGGTACAGCGAGATGCGGTTGTCCACGCCCCGGGTGCGGACCCTGGAGGATCACCTGCGGTGGTTCGATCCCGATGTGGTGCACTTGGCCGCCCCGTTCATGCTCGGTTGGCAGGCCATCGGAGCCGCGCACGCCCTGGGCCTGCCCTCGGTCGCGGTCTACCAGACCGAGGTGCCCAGTTACGCCAAGCGATACAAGGTGCGCCAGATCGAACCGTTGCTGTGGCGCCGGATCGAGGACATTCACAAGAGCGCTACCCTTTCGCTGGCTCCCTCCAGTTATGCGTGCCAGCAGCTGATCGACCGTGGCGTCCATCGGGTGGCGGTATGGCCGCATGGCGTGGACCGGGATCGGTTCTCATCCGTGCACCGCGACGACGTGCTGCGGGCATCCCTGCTCGCCGAGGGCGAGGTGCTCGTCGGGTATGTGGGTCGGCTCGCGCGGGAGAAGCAGGTGGAGGACCTCGCCGTACTGCAGCAGGTGCCAGGGGTACGGCTGGTGGTGGTCGGTGACGGTCCCCGGGACGCGTGGCTTCGCCGCGCCCTCCCTGGCGCAGTGTTCACCGGCCGATTGGACGGCGCCGAACTCCCCAGGCTGATGGCCTCCTTGGACGTGTTCGTGCACACCGGTGAGATGGACACGTTCGCCCAGACGATTCAGGAGGCTCAGGCGTGCGGTGTGCCGGTGGTGGCTCCCTCTCGCGGTGGGCCCATCGACCTCGTCCAGCACGGCGTGAACGGTTTTCTCTACCAGCCCGGCCAGCTCGCCGCCATGGCGCAGCACGTGGCCTCGCTCGTGGCCGATCCGGTGCGCCGCGCGGAGATGGGTATGGCCGCTCGGGAGTCGACGGCCGCACGTACCTGGGACGCCGTCAACGAGCAGGTGAGCGTGCACTACCGGAACGCGATCACGTTCGCCGCGCGAGATCGTGCGGCCGGCCACCGTCCGGCGCGGCGCTGGTTGCTCACCCGCTGAGCTGATCGCCCAGCGGCTGAGGCTGGTTGCTCACTCGCGCGGGCGCAGACGTTAGGGTCGCCTGGTGCCCGTGGTCCCGCTCTCTGCCTCCGACATCGACGGTGACCTGCTCGCCGACTACACCCGCCTCACCGACGTGGCCCTGCGCCGTCGGCTCGAGCCGGAGCGCGGCCTGTTCATGGCCGAGTCCTCCACGGTGATCCGCCGGGCTGTTGCGGCAGGCTATCGGCCCCGGTCCTTCCTGATGGCGCCGCGCTGGTTGCCGGACCTGGAGGATCTGCTGCGCGCGGTGGGCGCTGGGGAACACGGCGAGGTACCCGTCTACCTAGCCGAGGAGGAGGTACTGCAGGCCATTACCGGCTTTCACCTCCATCGCGGGGCGCTTGCCGCGATGCATCGAACTGAGCTGGCGCCGGTGGCCGACGTCGTGGCCGGCGCTCGCCGGGTGGCGATTCTCGAAGACGTCGTGGACCACACCAACGTCGGTGCCGCATTTCGCAGTGCGGCCGGGCTCGGCGTGGATGCCGTGCTGGTGACCCCGCGCTGCGCGGACCCGCTGTACCGGCGCAGCGTGCGCGTCTCCATGGGCACCGTGTTCCAAGTGCCGTGGACCAGAATCGATCCGTGGCCTGGTGGTGTCGGTGAGTTGCGCAGCTTGGGTTTCACCGTCGCAGCGCTCGCACTCGCCGAGGAGGCGATCTCCCTGGACGTGCTCGCAGCCGATCCACCGGAACGATTGGCCATCGTGCTCGGCACCGAGGGAGACGGCCTGACCCGCGGTGCCCTCAGTGCTGTGGATGAGGTGGTGACGATTCCGATGGCCGGCGGGGTGGACTCACTCAATGTGGCCGCCGCGGCGGCGGTGGCGTTCTGGGCGACCAGGGCGGCTGCTGCGTCCGGGACCAGATAGACGGCCCACGATCAGCACGTGAACATTGCGGCGATCACGGGGTCAGCCCCAGAGTGTGCGCCAGCTGCGCGAGGTGGTGATCGAAGAGGGTCTCGATGTCGGTGAACGTGTCGGCGCCGTAGTGATCGAAGATCTCGAAGTTGACGCACCCGAACAGCGCGGCCCAGGCGAAGATGGTGCGGGCGACGACCTCCGGCGGGCCCTGGTAGCCGAGGTCGCGCCGGATGCGTTCGAGGTCTGCGATGGGAAGCGGTGCGGCTGCGTGGGTGAGCGTGAGGCGGTCGTTTGCCCAGGCCTCCTCAACGATGCGGGCGAGCGCCAGGACGACGCGAGTGCCCGGCGCAACGGTGCGTTCACCGGGAGCTTCGTAACCGGGTACCGGAGTTCCGTAGAGCAGGGCGTACATGGCAGGTTCGCGCCGTGCCCAGGCGCGTACGGCCCGCCCCAGTGCGAAGAACTGCTCGCGGTCGCTCATACCCCCGACGGCGTCCATCGCCTCGTCGACAGCGTCGCCGAGTTCGTTGTATCCCTCCACCACGAGCAGGGTGAGGAGTTCATCCCGACTGCGTACGTATCGGTAGACGGCCGAGGAGACCACGCCGAGGTCGCGGGCCACAGCGCGCAGGGAAAGGCCCGCGGGGCCTTGGGTGGCCAGGTGGTTGCGGGCGATTCGCAGGATGTCCTGCTCGGTCTGAACTCGGGCGCGCTCGCGAGGGGTAGGGCTCATGGCTCGATCCTGACGCTTCGAGTGAGCGCGCGCAACTAATGTGAGCAGTGCTCTTGCTTTAGTTCGAGCAGCATGTCATCCTTCAACGGAGAGCACTGCTCTCATTTCCTTCGTGTTCGCCCCTTCATCCCTGTCAGGAGACGTCATGTCCTCATTCCACCTCGTCACCGGAGCCGGGCCCGTCGGCGCCACGCTTGCCCTGCAACTCGCCGACGCAGGGGAGCAGGTGCGCCTACTGACCCGATCCGGTTCCGGCCCGGAGCATCCGGCGATCGATCGGCGTTCGGTGGACGCCTCCGATCGAGCGGCGTTCGCGCACCAGGCCCGCGGCGCCGCGACGATCCACCACTGCATGCACGGATCGCGGTATGACGCGCGTACCTGGAAGGAGGAACTACCGGCGGCCGAACGGGTGGTGCTCGATGTTGCGGGGGAGGTGGGCGCCGTCGTGGTCTTCCCGGAGAGCCTGTACTCCTACGGCCAGGTGGATTCGACGATGACCGAGACCGGCTACGGGCGCGCACACGGCGGCAAGCTCGGGGTGCGAACTGAACTGCTCGCGGCCCGGGAGGCGCACACCACGCCGACGATCAGTGTGGCGGCATCGGACTTCTATGGGCCACGAGTGCGAACCGCCCACGCCGGGGAACGGCTCGTTCCCACGGTGCTGGCCGGAAAGACGATGCGGGTGATCGGAAGCCTGGACGAGCCGCACTCGTTCACCTACGTGCCGGACCTGACGCGCGCCATGATCGTGGCCGCCGCAGATGACACGCTGTGGAACTCGTTCCTGTTGGCGCCGACTGCCCCTGCCCTCACGCAGCGCGAACTGGTCGCCGCGGTGGCCGCGGCCGGTGGCGTCGACGTGCCGCGGATGTCAGTGCTGCCGGTCGGGCTGCTGCGCGCTTTCGGGGTCGTCTCCCGAGGAATGCGTGAACTCGCTGAGACCGGATACATGTTCGACCGGCCGTTCGTGATGGACTCCAGCCGCAGTGAGACGCGTCTGGGGTTGACGGCCACATCGATCACCGAGGGTATCGCCGAGACCGTCCGGTGGTGGCGCGAGCCGAGCGTGGGGCAGACTGCCCTGCATGGTTGAGGGCGCTCCGACGGTGAGCGGGCAGATTTGCGAGGCGCTCGACGCGCTCATGCTCACGGCCGGGTTCGCCGCAGGGCAGGCCGGCCAGAGTCAGGGTAGACCGCCCGCACGGGTGGCGCTGGCAATCCGTGCGGGGGTCCAGATACCGACGATGGAAGCGGTACTCGCCACCCATTGTCGGCGTGATACGGCAGGCTGTGCACATGAGCGAACGCCCACAGTCCCTGCTGCTGCTCGACACTGCCTCGCTGTACTTTCGTGCCTTCTTCGGGGTGCCGGACACGATCACGGCGCCGGACGGCACTCCGGTGAACGCGGTGCGCGGCCTGCTGGACTTCCTCACCCGTTTGATCGGCCAGTACCGGCCCACGCACGTGGTGTGCTGCTGGGACAACGACTGGCGGCCTCAGTGGCGGGTGGACCTGCTGCCCAGTTACAAGGGGCATCGGGTGGTCGAGGAGGTTGCCGGCGGCTCGGATGTGGAGGAGGTGCCCGACCCGCTGGCCATCCAGGTGCCGGTGATCGCCGAGACGCTTGCGGCGCTGGGGATCGCGGTGGTGGGTGCCGATGGATACGAGGCCGACGATGTGATCGGCACCCTGGCGACGGGGGCAGGAATGCCGGTGAACGTGGTCACCGGCGATCGTGACCTGTTCCAATTGGTGGACGACCACGCTGCTGGTGGTCCGGTGCGTGTGCTGTACACCGCGCGTGGTGTCGGCCGGCACGAAGTGCTCACGGACGCCGTCGTGCAGGAGAAGTACGGCGTTCCGGCCAACCGGTACGCCGACTTCGCCACCCTCCGTGGGGATACCTCGGACGGGCTGCCGGGTGTGAAGGGTGTGGGTGACAAGACGGCAGCCTCCCTCCTCTCCAGCTACGGCGATCTTGCCGGAGTGCGGGCGGCGGCCGCAGATCCAGCCACCCCCCTCGCCGCGGGGATGCGTGCGAAGATCAATGCCGCCGGGGACTATCTGGACGTGGCCCCGCAGGTGGTGGCCGTCGTCCGGGACATCGATCTCGGCGAGGTGGACCTGCGCCTGCCCGGAACCGCGGATGACCGCCCGGCTCCGGCTGACTCGACACGACTGGACGCGCTCACGCAGAGGTGGGGGATCGGCAGCTCGGTCGAGCGGCTGCTTGAGGTGCTGCGGGACTGACCAGTGCGCTCACACGCAGGTCACCGTCAGCCCGGCCGCTTCCAAGTCGCTGACGACGCCGGGATCCGCACCATCGTCGGTGACGACCTCGTCAATGCGATCAGCGGTGACGATCCGGGCGAATGCACGTCGCCCGAGTTTCGTGGAATCGGCCACGACGACGACCCGCCCGGCCCGCCCGGCCAGGGCCGCAGCGATCGAGGCCTCGCCCTCATCGTGTGCGCACGCACCCTCGGCGACGGTCAACCCATTGATCCCGAGAAACAGCGTGTCCACGGTGACCTGCCCGAGCAGCAGATCCGCGAGTGGGCCAGTGAGTTCGTAGCTCATCGCGCGCACGACGCCACCGGTCATCACGACGCGCAGGTGGGTGCGCACGGCGAGCTCAGCCGCGATATTGACGGCGTTTGTCACCACGGTCACCGACGTCTGCCCGTTCTCTCGCAGCACAGGGTGTACTGCCAGCTCACGTGCCACTTCGGTGGTGGTGGTCCCGCCATTCATCCCGACCACTTCGCCGGGCTGCACCATGTTCGCTGCGGCTCGTGCGATCCGCGCCTTCTCGGCGCTTTGACGGGCCGTCTTGTACCGCAGCGGCAGATCGCCGGAGGACGGCGGCACGCTCGCACCACCGCGGGTGCGCACCACCAGCTGCTGGGCCGCGAGGGAATCCAGGTCCCGGCGTACCGTGGCGGGGGAGACACTGAGCGCGGTGACGACATCCTCGACCTGCACATGCTCGCGCGCCACCACCATCTCGAGCAGGGCGGCGAGGCGGTCGTGACGGTTCATAGTCTCTCCTCGGTGATGTTTCTTGAGCGAATCATCGCTATTATGCTCACAAACAAGCATTCCACGAAGGGTTGACACGTGTCGGACACAGCAGCTTCACTCTCGGGACGATCACAGACGGCGATCGAGGTAGTCTCTCAGCCGGACGTGTGGGAGTGGGCCCTCTCGCAGCATGGGGATGCGGCAGGACTGCCCGCGTCCGGTGAACGTGTGGCCGTGGTGGGCTGCGGAACCTCGTGGTTCATGGCGCAGTCGTATGCCTGCCTCCGGGAGAGCGCAGGGCAGGGCGTGACGGACGCCTTCACCGCCTCCGAGTTCCCCGCAGGGCGCTCCTACGACCGCGTGGTCACGATCTCGCGATCCGGTACCACCACGGAGATCGTGCAGCTGCTGAGCCGCACCTCGATCCCGAGCGTGCTCATCACCGCCGTGGGTGCAGGCCCAGCGGCCGCCTATGCCGGCCACGAGATCGTGCTGGACCAGGCCGATGAGACATCCGTGGTGCAGACCAGATTCGCCACCACTGCGCTACTGGTGCTCCGTGCGAGCCTGGGTGAGGATCTCACCGGCGCCATCGCGGACGCGCGCACCGCCCTGACCGCCCCGATCGATCCAACCTGGGTGGAGGCAGACCAGATCAGCTTCCTCGGCACCGGCTGGACCATCGGCCTCGCGCACGAGGCAGCCCTGAAACTCCGCGAGTCCTCTCAGTCCTGGACCGAGTCCTACCCGGCGATGGAGTACCGCCACGGCCCCATCTCGATCGCTCAGCCCGGGCGCGTGGTCTGGGTCTTCGGCGCCCCGCCAGAGGGACTCGTCGGCGACGTCGACGCAACGGGTGCCACGATCGCCGTCAGCGAACTCGACCCGTTGGCCCACCTCGTGCTCCTGCACCGCACTGCTGTGGCCCGATCAGAAGCTCGCGGGCTGAACCCGGATACCCCTCGCCACCTCGCCCGCGCCGTGATCCTCCCCACGGACGACTGATGCCCGCCGGCGATGAGAGGGCCCCTGCCCCCGCAGCGGACGCCACAGCCCTGGGCGTGGATGTCGGTGGCACCACCATCAAGGTGGGGCGTGTGGGCACCGACGGCACGCTCAACGACACCCGGACCCTGCCGACTCCCCGAGACCCGAACCAGCTCGCTGACGCCATCGCGGTGGAGGTCGAGAAGACGCCGGAAGACGCAGTCGGCGTGGTCACTCCCGGTATCACCGATGAGCAGAGTGGCGTCATCTCCTTCGCCGCCAACCTCGGCTGGCGGGACGTGCCGATGCGGCAGATCCTCGAAGAACGCCTCGGTCAGCCCGTGGCACTAGGCCACGATGTGCGCGCTGGTGCGCTCGCAGAGTCGCTCTGGGGCGCCGGAGCCACTGACATGCTCTTCATCCCGCTGGGCACCGGGATCGCGTCTGCGCTGGTGCTCGACGGTGCCGTCCGCGGCACCGGGTGGGCCGGCGAGATGGGGCAGGTGCTGGTGCCTGACCTGGATGAGCCCGTGCCCTCGGGACAGAGCCGCGCCAGCGTTCTACTGCGCCGACCGTTCGAACAGATCGCCTCGGCGTCGGCGATTGCTGCCCGGTATGCCCGCGCGACCGGCGGTGAGGATGTCTCGGGCGGTGCCGCCCATGTGCTCGACCTGGCCGCTGGTTCGGCCCAGCGACCTGTGGACCCGATCGCGGCGGAGATCGTGCGCACTGCCATCGAAGCGCTCGCCGATGTGCTCGCCCAGGCGGCCGGGCTGCTCGGACCGGTGCCCATCGTGCTCGGCGGGGGACTCGCCCGTGCAGGCGAGACGATCCTTGCGCCGCTGCGCGCCGAACTCGCCGAGCGCCTACCCGCCGAGCTGCGGCCGCCCGTCCGGGTCGCTGCCCTCGGATCCTGGGCCGGCTGCCTGGGCGCCGGTGCCCTCGCGCTCGACCTGGGAGGAAGACGATGATCGTCACCGTCACCCCCAACCCCGCGGTGGACATCACCTATGCGGTCCCGCAGTTGCACCACGGTGCGGTACACCGCGTGCGGCAGGTGAGCGACTCGGCCGGCGGGAAGGGGGTGAACGTGGCGCGGGTGCTCGCGGGCTTCGGGCGGAGGGTGAGTTGCTCCGGCTTCCTCGCCGGAGCGATGGGGGAGTACCTGCAGGATCTCCTGGACCACGATCAGGTAGAGCAGGCGTGGACCCTGGTGGCTGGGGAAACTCGCCGCACGGTGACGATCGTCGAGGACGACGGACGCACGGGGGCGACCCTGTTCAACGAACCCGGCCCCACAGTGACCGGCAGGGACTGGGAACGCCTGACGCGCGCCGTCCTCACGAGCCTCGCCGACGCCGGTCTGCTCGTGATCTCCGGCTCCACACCACCGGGCACGGGTGCCGGCGACCTGCCCGCACTGGTGCGGTCCGCCGTCGGCCAGGACATCCCGGTGATCGTCGACACCTCCGGCCCTGCCCTCCTGGAGGTTGCCGCCGCCCGGCCCACTGTGGTCAAGCCGAACATCGACGAGGTCCGCGAAGCGACCGGGATCGAGGACCCGATCGCGGCTGCACGGGATTTGATCACCCGAGGCGCACATGCCGTACTGGTCTCCCGCGGCAGCGACGGCGTACTGCTGGTGACCGCCCACGGTGCCTGGCAAGCACGCCCGCCCGCCCCGATCACGGGGAACGCCACCGGTGCCGGGGACGCTGCCGTAGCGGCTCTCGCGATGGCCGTGGCCGACGGCGCACGGGGCGGCGATCTGGCCGCGCACCTGCCAGACGTGGTGGCCCTGTCCGCCGCCGCCGTCCTGATGCCCACCGCCGGTGCGGTGGACCACGACGCCTATGACCGCATGCGAACCTCGATCCACACGGAGACCGCCGATGCCGCTGACTGACCTGACCACTCTTGCTGCTCGCCTGCGTGCCGAACGCTCCGGGCTCGGCGCCTTCAATGTGGTCCACCTCGAACACGGCGAGGCGTTCATCGCCGCCGCTGAGCGTGCCGGTCGACCGGTGGTGCTGCAGGTGAGCCAGAACGCCGTGAAGTTCCACGGGTCGCTGGCCCCGCTCGGGACGGCGGTGCTCGCCCTGGCCCGGGCGGCGTCGGTGGAGGTGGTGGTGCACCTGGACCACGCCGACGACGTCAGCCTGGTCCGCGAGGCGATCGACCTGGGATTCACCTCAGTGATGTACGACGGGTCGAAGTTGGCGTATGAGGAGAACCTCGCCACCACGACCGAGGTGGTGCGCCTGGCACACGAACGCGGCGTGTCCGTGGAGGCCGAGCTGGGGGAGGTCGGCGGCAAGAATGGCGTGCACGACCCGTCCACCCGCACCGACCCGGCGCAGGCGGCGCAGTTCGTGGCCGAGACGGGGGTCGACCTGCTTGCCGTGGCCGTGGGGTCCTCGCATGCGATGACGTCCCGCGGCGCCGTGCTGGACACCGACCTGATCGCCGAGATCGCTGCGGCCGTGACGGTGCCACTGGTGCTCCATGGCTCATCCGGGGTGAGTGACGAGGGGATGCGCGCGGCGATCGATGCAGGGATGACGAAGATCAACGTGTCGACCCACTTGAACCGCATCTTCACCGAATCGGTGCGTGCGTCCCTCGATGCGGACCCGGGCCTGGTGGATTCCCGGACGTGGTTCCGCCCCGGTCTGCAGGCGATCAGCGCCGAGGTGGAGCGACTGCTGCGCTGGTACGCCTAAGTCGTCCCAGCACGAGGACGCAGCACGGCTGCCCGCCCCACCGTCTCTAGACTGGAAGCCATGCGTCCACCCCGTTCCGCTGCCCTGCTCGAGACCATGCGCACCCGAGTGGTGGTCGCCGACGGCGGGATGGGCACCATGATCCAGGACGCCGCTCTCACCCTGGAGGACTTTCAAGGGCTCGAGGGTTGTAACGAGATCCTCAACGTCACCCGCCCCGAGGTGATCGAGTCACTGCACGATCAGTACTTCGCCGTCGGTGTGGACTGCGTGGAGACGAACACCTTCGGTGCGAACGCCTCCAACCTCGGCGACTACGACATCATCGAACGCATCGGTGAACTCGCCGAGGCAGGGGCTGCCATCGCGAGGCGCAGCGCAGAGTCGCACACCACCGGCGACCACCCGCGCTGGGTGCTCGGCTCGATGGGCCCGGGTACCAAGCTGCCCAGCCTCGGACACACCACCTACGCCTCGCTGAAGGCGTCCTTCGCCCAGCAGGCCGCTGGCCTGATCCGCGGCGGCGCGGACGCCCTGCTGGTCGAAACCAGCCAAGACCTGCTGCAGACCAAGGCGGCTATCAACGCCTGCAAGCAGGCCCAGGCCGAGACGGGCCTGGAGGTGCCGATCTTCGCCCAGGTGACCGTGGAGACCACCGGCACCATGCTGATGGGCTCCGAGATCGGGGCCGCGCTCACCACACTGTCTGCCCTGGGCATTGACGCCATCGGCCTGAACTGCGCCACCGGGCCCGCCGAGATGAGTGAGCACCTGCGCCACCTGGCCAAGCACTCCCCGGTCCCGGTCACCTGTATGCCGAACGCCGGCCTGCCGGTGCTCGGCAAGAACGGTGCCGAATACCCGCTCACCCCGGACGAGCTCGCCGCCGCGCACGAGCAGTTCACCCGTGAGTTCGGCCTCTCCCTCGTCGGTGGGTGCTGCGGTACCACCCCCGAGCATCTCCGCGCCGTCGTGGACCGGGTGCGTGGGCGGGCCGTCGTCGATCGTCACCCCGAGCCCACACATGGTGTGGCGAGCCTGTACGCCCACACCGACTTCGACCAGGACGCCTCCTTCCTCGCGATCGGCGAGCGCACCAACGCGAACGGTTCCAAGGCGTTCCGGGAGGCGATGCTGGCCGAGAACTGGGACGAATGCGTCCAGATCGCCCGCGCGCAGACCCGTGACGGCGCCCACCTGCTGGACGTCTGCGTGGACTACGTGGGCCGGGACGGCGTGGCCGATGTGCGCGAGGTCGTCTCCCGTCTGGCCAGCGCCTCCACGTTGCCGTTGATGATCGACTCCACGGAACCGGCCGTGATCGGTGCCGGGCTCGAACTGGTGGGCGGGCGCGCCGTGGTGAACTCGGTGAACTTCGAGGACGGCGACGGCCCGGACTCGCGGTATGCGCGGATCATGCCGCTCGTGGTCGAGCACGGCGCCGCCGTGGTGGCCCTGACCATCGACGAGGAGGGGCAGGCCCGGACGGCCGAGCACAAGGTGGCGATCGCCTCCCGCCTGATCGACGACCTCACGGGCACCTGGGGAATGGCGGTGCAGGACATCATCGTGGACACTTTGACCTTCCCGATCGCCACCGGCCAGGAGGAGACCCGGCGTGATGCGATCGAGACGATCGAGGCAATCCGCGAGTTGAAGCGCCGCTATCCGGGGGTGCACACCACCCTCGGCGTCTCGAACATCTCGTTCGGCCTCAATCCGGCCGCCCGCGTGGTGCTCAACTCCGTGTTCCTGCACGAGGCGGTCGAGGCCGGGCTGGACTCGGCGATCGTGCACGCCGCGAAGATCCTCCCGCTCGCTTCCATCCCCGATGAGCAGCGGCAGGCCGCCTATGACCTGGTCTGGGATAAGCGGGTCTACGACGGAGAAGCGCTGACCCACGACCCGCTAGCTCACCTGCTGGATGTGTTCTCCGGGGTCGACTCCGCCGCCCTGAAGGATGCTCGCGCTGCTGAGCTCGCGGCGCTGCCGCTGGACGAACGGTTGGCCCGCCGCATCATCGACGGCGAGATGAAGGGCCTGCACGCAGACCTGGACGCCGCCCTCGAACAGGGCTGGAAGGCGCTCGACATCGTCAACGACCAGTTGCTCGCCGGGATGAAGGTGGTCGGGGAGCGGTTCGGCAAGGGTGAGATGCAGCTGCCCTTCGTGCTGACCTCCGCGGAGACCATGAAGACCGCCGTGGCGCACCTGGAACCCCACATGGAGAAAGTCGAGGCGGGCGGCGGCAAAGGCACCATCGTGCTCGGCACGGTGCGCGGGGACGTGCATGACATCGGCAAGAACCTGGTGGACATCATCCTCACCAACAACGGCTACACGGTGGTCAACATCGGGATCAAGCAGCCGGTGTCCGCCTTCATTGAGGCTGCCCAGGAGCACCAGGCCGACGTGATCGGGATGAGCGGCCTGCTCGTGAAGTCCACGGTGGTGATGAAGGAGAACCTCGAAGAGCTCAACTCCCGCGACCTGGCCGGCACCTACCCGGTGCTGCTCGGCGGCGCGGCGCTGACCCGGGTGTACGTCGAGGACGATCTCGACGAGGTGTACGACGGTCAGGTGCGCTACGCCCGGGACGCCTTCGAAGGGCTGCGCCTGATGGAGCCCCTCGTGCGGGTGGCACGGGGAGAGGCACCGGACGCCGTCGGGCTGCCGGAACTGAAGAAGCGCCGGCATGCGAAGGTGACGGTGGAGGAGACCCCGCTGGAGGACCTCCCCACTCGCGCGGACGTGGCCATCGATAACCGGGTGCCAGAACCGCCGTTCTGGGGCACTCGGATCGTCAAGGGAATCGCGCTCGCGGAATATTCCTCATTCCTGGACGAGCGGGCCACGTTCATGGGGCAGTGGGGGCTCAAGCCCGGCCGCGGTGAGGGCGGCTCATCCTACGAGGAACTGGTGGAGACCGAGGGGCGCCCGCGGCTGCGCGAGTGGATGGCCCGGGTTGCCACCGAGGACATGCTCACCCCAGCCGTGGTGTACGGCTACTTCCCGGTGGTTGCCGATGGTGACGATGTGGTGTTGCTGCACCACGAGGGGCCCGACGGCGGAAGTGGCGGTCAGCCAGGTACCGAACGGATGCGATTCACTTTCCCCAGGCAACGGCGCGACCGGCACCTGTGCTTGGCAGATTTCGTGCGACCTCGCTCGTCCGGCCAGACCGATGTGCTCGGGGTGCAGCTGGTGACCATGGGGTCCGGGGTGGCGAAGCACACGGCGAAGCTGTTCGAGGCGAACGCCTACCGCGAGTACTTGGAGCTGCACGGGCTCTCAGTGCAGCTCACGGAGGCGCTCGCGGAATACTGGCACGCCCGGGTGCGCGACGAGCTCGGTTTCGCCAATGAGGACCCGGCCGACCTGGAGGGCATGTTCAAGGTGGACTACCGGGGGGCGCGGTACTCCTTCGGCTATCCGGCCTGCCCGGACCTGGAGGATCGGGCGAAGATCATCGAGCTGCTCCGCCCGGAACGGATCGGGGTGACGTTGAGCGAGGAACTACAGCTGCATCCGGAGCAGTCCACCGACGCGCTGGTGTTCCATCACCCGGAGGCGAAGTACTTCTCCGTGTGAGGCGGGCGGTGGGTCATTGCCATGATCGGAGCGTCCTCATCGCGGTGGTCTCAATCGTGGCGATGTCCTCCAGTACCTGGCTCGCCTCCCACAGGTGCACCGGGTCTCCTGTGGTTCCCGCATGTTCGATGAGGCCTGCGGCTGTTGTCCAGAGAAGGGCGGACTCGGCAATGCGGTCCCGGGCCTGTGTGAGGAGGTCGACGCTCGGCCCCTGCCCCGACGCTGTCAGCAGCGCGTGGGACTCGGTGAGGAAGTCCCGGTAGAGATTGCGGAACAGAGCGCCGCCAGTGCCTGCCCGTTCCATCAACGTGGCGATGACGGGGAGATCGCGTCCGGGGTCCTCGACCCGGTCGAACCAGGAGCGCATACGTGTGGCCGCCGTGCGGATTCCCCGGTTGCCCAGGTTGGCGATCGGGGGCGTGAGGAACGCCTCGGCGCACGCAGTGATCGCGGGAATGATCACCGAGACGAGGTGTTCGGGGGTCGTCCTGCTCGATTCCGGCACCCCCAGGGTGAAGGACCGGTGGCGGGCTGACATCGGGCCCTTCGCGGCTCGTGCGCGGGCCAGGCTGTCCAGGCTCGTGGACACGCGGCCACCCTGCTGCGCGGTGTCGACCAGATATGCGCGCTCGTCGTCGTATCCATACATCGCGGCGACATGTCCGGCAAAGTGCACGCGGGTGGTGAAGTACTCCAGGTCATGGCTGTCCAGCTGCAGGCCGATGGGATGGCCGCGGTCGATCGAGGCGCGAACCTGGTCCCAGGCCTTGCGAGGCGATGTCGTCTCGTGCACCTGGAGGTCAAGCGTGAGACGCGTGGCGAGATTCTGGGTGAGCACGAACGGCTTCACCCGTCCGCCCAGGAACGGCAGACGTTGCGACGTCGAGTCCCAGTAGACGAAGGACAACCCGGACGCCAGTCCGAAGATCATGGGTTCAGAAAGGGTGAGTCCGGAATGAGCCAGGAGCACACCGAGCGCCGTCGTCTCGCAGTGCAGTCCGCCTGAGGTCGGGACTCCGTCAACGATCGTCATGCCGCGATTCGCGGGGGCGGTCTCGTCAGTCATCGGATACCTGGACTCGGGCAGCGAGCCACGACCTTTCCGCCTCCAGGAGGCTGAGGGAGTAGGAGAAGACCTCGTGTGCGGGACGTGGGAGGGGCGCTTGCGATTGCGTGGCTTCCACGACTGCGGCGATGCGATCGTCGAGCTGGATGAGCCTGCAGCGGAGCGCCTCGTCGTATGCGCCTTCGGGCAGGAGCGGCAGGTTGGCCAGTCCGACCAGGACCGGGTGCGGGACCACCGAGAGTTCGGCGATGAATGCCCGCGAGGCATCGGCTGCGACGCGCTCTCCCTCTGCGGTGGCCCGGAACACGCGCCGAGACTTGCTGCCGGTGCCGGCCGCATCCGCGTGCAGGAGGTCCCGCTTCTCGAGCTTGGCCAGCAGGTAGTAGATCGAGGAGAAGCCGATCTCCGTCCACTGCCGGATGCCGCGTTGTTCGATGACCCGCTCCAGGTCATAGCCGTGCCGGGGTTGCTCGACGACGAGTCCCAGGATGGTCAGCTCGGAAGGGGTCAACTCCATCGGTCTATTCTAGCAATAGAATAGCGAGGATGGCGTGGCTCTCGCCCGGGCTGGCGTGGCCCTCTCGTCCGGGAGTGAGGGGGCGCCGTTCATGCGCCCTGGGCGTCAGCTGCCCGCGCGGGCCACCGTGGTCCCCCGCACGATGAGCTCGGTTTCCAGCTCGCGCACCACCGGATCCTCGGGGGCGGGGGAGAGGGCCACCTCGAGCGCCATCACACCCATGTCGCGCAATGGCAACCGGACCGAGGTCAGATCCAGGTCCCGCGAGACGGCGATGTCGTTGAACCCGGCGACCGCGATCTCCTCGGGAACATCTCTGCCGTGATCCCGCAGCCACGACGTTGCTCCAATGGCCATCTGGTCGGCGGTACCGACCAGGGCGGTGATCTCCGGATGGGCCTCGAGTAGTTCGCCGGCACCCAGGTAGCCCTCGTCCCGGGTGGGTGCGCCGTGGCGCAGATGGAGACGGCCACCTGCGCCGTCGATGGACTCGCGAAGACCGTTCAGTCGTTCCACCGTGGAATTGACCTCCGCAACACCTGCCAGCACCCCGACCTCCCGGTGGCCCAGGCCTGTCAGGTGACGCCCCAGGTCCTGCGCGCCGCCGGCGTTATCCGCGAGGACTCGGTCGACGTCGATGAGTGGATGACCGATCGCGACGACGCGTCCACCGCTGCGTTCGAAGGAGCGCACGCGCCCCGTCATCCCTTCGATGTACCGCGCATCCTGCAGACCGGAGCCGGCAATGATCACGATCCCGGTGCGGTGTGCCTGAAGCAGCCGGAAGTAGGCCAGTTCGCGATCCACATCACGCTCGGTATTGCAGATCGTGACGAGCAGGTGGCGGGCGGTCGCGACGTCCTGGACGCCGTTGACGATCTCGGAGAAGTACGGGTCATCCACCGTCCCGACGAGCACGCCGACCGTCCCTGGGTTCCCGGTGAGCAGCCCCTGCGCCTGCGCGTTCGGGACGTAATCCAGCTCATCTGCAGCTGCGAGCACCCTGGTACGTAGCTGCTCGGCCACGGGGTAATCGCTGCCGGAGAGCACTCGTGAAGCGGTCGGGACCGACACTCCGGCGTGGCGCGCGACATCACGCAGGTTGGTCATGGCACGAGGGTAGAGCAACGCCGCGGCGTGGATGTGCGCCAGGGAGGGTGGCGCGCGAACGCCTTGACGGCAGTGCGGCCTTCCCCTACGGTCCTTCTTAAACCCCTAAGAAAAGGCTTTCTCATGACGAGCTCCGCACCGACGACGTCGCGCGGGCGTCTCACATCCCGGCTCGGCCCGGCCTTCATCACCGCCGCGCTGATCTTCGGGCCCGGCAGCATCACCACCACGAGTTCCCTGGGCGCCCAGTTCGCCTACGACCTCATCTGGGTGCCGGTCGTTGCCACCGTCCTCATGCTCTGCTTCGTGGACCTCTGCGTGCGCATCGGACTCAGCACGGATGCCGGGCCGATCGAGACGATCCGGCGGCGGTTCGGGCGCATCGTCGCGATCGGAGTCGGGCTGGGGGCATTCGCGGTGACAGCCAGCTTCCAGGGCAGTAACTCCGTGGGTACCGGGGCAGCCATGTCGGTGCTCTTCGACGGCAACCCCACCCTCTTCGCAGCACTGTTCACCCTGCTCGCAGTCGGCTTCCTCTGGCTCCCTGCCTTCTACCGCCGCCTGGAACGGGTGATGGTGGTGATCATCCTCGCGATGCTCGCGATCTTCCTGGTCACCCTCATCGTCTCCCAGCCGGACTTCGGTGCCGTGCTGCGCGGACTTGTCCCACGTATCCCGAGCGGCTCCTCCGCGCTCGTGGTGGGCGCCGTCGCCACCACGTTCTCGGTCGTCGGTGCGCTCTACCAGATCCAGCTCGTCCGGGAGAAAGGCTGGACAGTTGCGGACTACCGCACGGCCCGGCGGGACGCGATCACGGGAACCCTCATCCTCGGCAGCCTCTCCTTCGCCATCATGATCGCCGCGGCGGCCGTGTTGCACCCGCAGGGGGTCACGGTCACCTCACCGGCGGATATGGCTTCCATCCTCGAACCCGCCATCGGCGGCTGGGCCGCCGTCCTCTTCGCACTTGGACTGTGGGCAGCAGCGTTCTCCTCGCTACTCGGCAACTCCACCATCGGCGGCAGCATGCTCGCCGGAGCATTCGGTATCGAAGGCGGCGGGCTGAACTCACGCCCGGTCAAGATCTGCATCACCGCAGTGATCGTGATCGGCGGGATCGTGGCCGTGGTGTTCGGTGGGCTCCCGTTGCCGCTGATCGTCACCGCCCAGGCCGTCACCATCTTCGTGGTCCCACTGATCGGGCTCGTGCTGCTCCGACTGAGCCGCGCCCCCGAACGAGGCGAGCTGCGGGTGCCAATCGCACAATTCGTCCTTGCCGTCGTGGGCGTGATCTTCCTCGTCCTGCTCGCCATCACCTACCTCAGGAACCTGCTATGACCGTCACGCCCACCACGCCGATCGAGGCACCCACCGACGAGCACGGGCTCGACGAACTGCTCTCTCGACCCACCGACGGGGTCGGCGCCGCGCTCGCCGCGCTCGGTGGCGACATCGTGATCCTCGGTGCCGGAGGCAAAATCGGGCCGAGTATGGCGATGATGGCCCGCCGCGCACTGGATGGCGCCGGGTCCGATGCCCGGGTGATCGCCGTCTCCCGGTTCTCCGACCCGGCCGGTGCGGACCTGCTGCGCGACGCCGGTGTGCACGTCCATCGCGCCGATCTGGCTGCTCCGGAGTCCTATGCCGATCTTCCCGATGCCGCGGGTGTGTTCTTCCTTGCCGCGATGAAGTTCGGCACCACGAATGCCGAACACCAGACGTGGTGGTCCAATGCCGCCATCCCGGTGCTCACCGCGAACCGCTACCGCGGTGTGCCGACGATGGTCTACTCCACCGGCAACGTCTACCACCTCACCCCGCTCGCCGGCGGTGGGTCGGTCGAGGCGGACACCCCGGCACCGGTGGGGGAGTACGCCCAGTCCGCACTCGCCCGGGAACGACTCTTCACGAATGCGGCGCACACCTGGGGAACACCGGTGACCATCTACCGGCTCAACTACGCCTGCGAGCTGCGCTACGGCGTGATCGCCGATATCGCCGCCACCATGGCATCCGGTGAGCCGGTGGACGTCACCATGCCTGCGGTCAACGTGGCCTGGCAGGGCGATATCAATGCCTGGGCGCTGCGCTCCATCGCGGTGGCGGGAGTGCCGCCGCACATCCTCAACGCCACTGGACCGGAGACCGTCTCGGTGCGCCGCCTGGCCATGTTGCTGGGTGAGGAGATGGGCATCGAACCGCAGTTCACCGGCACCGAGTCCGCGGACGCGCTGCTCAGCGATGCCGGGCCCTGCCACGAACTGTTCGGCTACCCGTCGGTGCCGCTGCGCCGGCTGGTCCGGTGGGTGGGCCGATGGGTCGCCGACGGCGGCCGTCAGCTCGGGAAGGCCACCAAGTTCGCCCAGCGGGAGGGGAAGTTCTGATGACAGATCTCTCCGCGCGGCTGTCGGCCGGAGTCGCCATCCCCGCACACCCGCTGGCGCTCACCCCCGACGGGACCCTCGACGAGCGCGCACAACGCGCCCTCACCCGCTACTACCTCGACGCGGGTGTGGACGGTCTCGCGGTCGGCGTGCACACCACCCAGTTCGAGTTGCACGAGGACCGCGAGGCGCTGGTGGACGTGTGGCGGCTCGCTGCCGAGACGGCTGCCGAAACGGGTGCTGGGACGGCTGCCGAGGCTGAGGCTGCGGGCACCGGGAGCACGAGCACTGGGCAAACTGAGAGCAGTCGAGTGGGCTCGCCGCCGATCCTCATCGCCGGAATCGTCGGCGATACCACCCAAGCCGTCGCCGAGGCCGAGCGGGCCGCCGCACTCGGCTACCAGGCCGCACTGCTGTGCCCGTGGGGGATGGCCGATCGCAGCGAGGACGCCCTGCTCGAGCGCGCCCGTGCGGTCGGTGAGGTGCTCCCCACGATCGGCTTCTACCTGCAGGAGAGCGTCGGCGGACAGCGCCTGAGCCGCGACTACTGGCAGCGTCTGTTCGACCTGGAATCCGTGGTGGCCGTCAAGACGGCACCGTTTGACCGCTACCGGACCAACGACGTGGCGCAGGTGCTGCTCGCACACGAGCGATGGGACGCCGTCGTGCTCCTCACCGGCAACGACGACTCGATCGTGCATGATCTGCTCACGCCCACCCGAGGGTATGGCCGGGAACTGCGGGTACGCGGCGGACTGCTCGGGCAATGGGCGGTCGGTGCCCGGGCGGCCGTGGACCTGGTCGCGCAGGTGCGGGCGGCCGTCGACGCGGACTCGGTGCCGATGGATCTGCTCGCGCAGGCGAACGCGCTCGTGCAGGTCAACGCGGCCGTCTTCGACGTCGAGCACGACTTCGCCGGTTGTGTGGCCGGGGTGAACGAGGTACTCCGCCAGCAAGGACTGCTCACCTCGGCACGCTGCCTGTCTGATCGGGAGCGGCTCTCACCCGGCCAGGCCGACCTGATCGCTCGGGTGCGTGCGGACTACCCGGAGCTGCTCGACGAGGAGTTCGTGGCCGAACACCTCCAGGACTGGCTGCGTTGACGGCCAGGCCGCCCCTGCGCCGTCGGCGAGTTCAGGACGTGAGCGGCTCGATACCGAACACCAGCTCGCGACCCTGACGGAACGGCTCGACCAGCTCGACGTTCTCGTAGGAGGGGCCACCGGGGATCCCGGACTCACTGGCCCAGTAGGAGGCCCGGGCGTTCACCAGCCCTTGGATCGCCGGGTCGGGGTCGGCTGCGCGCCAGTACTGCACGGCCCGATCGCCCTGGAAGTGCCAGTTCGGCCGGACGTCGTCGGCGTAGGTGACGTTCACCGGATCTGCTTCGTCCGGACTCGCCGCGAACAGCACGCCGTCGGCGGTGCGGACCAGTTCGTCCACCCCGAAGCGGGCGTGCGGGGTGAAGTGGTGCCTCGAGGAATCCGCTCCGGGGAAGTCCGGCCACAGCTCGCCTGGCGTGACGATCCGATCGGCCAGGCGCAACAGCCGCAACCGGGCGTAGTTACCCATCGTGGCCGTGGTGATCACCTGGTCGAGCGGCACCGAGGACTCCCGGGCGAAGGTGGCGATCGCCACTTCGTGAGGCTGGTCGGCGCGGAAGGTGAGGCGCAGGGACACCTCGGCCCCG
Source organism: Ruania halotolerans (assembly GCF_021049285.1). Lineage (GTDB taxonomy): Bacteria > Actinomycetota > Actinomycetes > Actinomycetales > Beutenbergiaceae > Ruania > Ruania halotolerans. The sequence goes on along the minus strand of NZ_CP088017.1, from coordinate 2,486,021 downwards.
TTGGCGAACGGCTCCACCTGCACGTACACACGAAGATGCGGGACGCCGTCGGTGGTCTCGATCACACCCTGAGCGGGTTCGGCCGGCTCGCGCGGACTCGTGTCGGCGGGGTCATTGCTGGACCAGAACCGCTTGCCCGGGGAATCGTCCAGAGCGGAGTGTTCCAACTCGGAGAACCCGCGGCTGGTCTGCCCGGCGGGGATCGGCTCCACTGCAATGAAGTTCATCATCCGCTCGCGCGGCTGGTTCAGGTACGGGGTGTAGATCCGCAGCAAGCCGCGGGGGCCGGGGAGTGGGTGCAGGCCCACTTGGAGTCCTGCGGCGTGCCCCCACCGCGGCTCGGCGGGCCACCTGCGGGCCGGTTGCAGGAATGGGCCGGAGACCTCGGGCAGGGTGGTGGCGTCGTCGCTCATCCTGAGCAATCCTACGCGGCGACCTCCTGCGCCAGCCCTTCCAGGATGTCGGCACCGGGGAGCGCGGCGAGTACGTCGCCGGGAAGCAGGATCTTCGAGCCACGGATCCCGCTGCCGATAATCGCCGGGCCGGCGCTGATCCGAGCATCCAGCAGCACTCGGTAGTCGGCCGGTAGTCCGATCGGGGTGATCCCGCCGTACTGCATCCCTGAATCGTCCACGGCGCGATCGGTCGGTAGGAAGGACGCCTTGCGCACGTCCAGGAGCCTCTTGATGGTGGAGTTCACATCCGCCCGGGTGGTCGCCCGGACCACCGCGGCCGCGATCCGCTCGGCGCCGCTGCGCTTGCCGGCCACCAGCACACAGTTCGCCGAGGCCTCCAGCGGGAGGTCGTAGGCGGCGGTCATATCGGCCGTGTCGGCCAGGTCCGGATCGATCTCGGCCACGAGCACCTGCCCGACGGCGTCCGGTGCGTCCTGCGCCCATCTCGCCAACGCTTCGGCGACCGGACCGGCCAGCAGGTGGGGGTGGTCCAGGGCAGGGGCCCAGTCAAGAGTGCCGAATCGCATCAGCGCTGATAGGTCGCGGTCAGCACGCCACGGGCGATGGTGTGGAACAGGGCCAGGAAACTGGCCTTGGTGGCGCTGTCCTCCGGGCTGAGTTCCAATGTGGGCACGTCCAGGGCATGCACAGCGAAGACGTACCGGTGCTTGCGGTCTCCGGGAGGAGGCGCGGCGCCCTCGTAGGCGTAAGCACCGCCGTCGGTGCGCAGGTGGAACGCGGCACCGGGCAGGGCGATGTCGCTCTCGCCGGCGCCCGCCTCCAGTGAAGTGACAGAGGAATCCAGATCGGTGACGGTCCAATGCCAGTATCCGGCCGGCGTGGGGGCATCCGGGTCGAAGCAGGTCACCAGGAGGCCTTGGGTGCCCTCCGGGGGGTCCGTCCAGGTCAGGGCGGGGGAGATGTTCTCACCATCGGCGGCGTGCCGTGGGTCCATCGCGGCGCCCTCGGTGATGTCCGGGCTGCTCAGAGCGAAGGTGGGGACTGTGGGCAGGATCTCGTAGGGGTGCGGGGCCAGGGGGCGGTCCAGGTCCATGACATCTCCTCCGGTTGGTGAGTGGCCGCCGGTTGATGGCGGACTGCCCTTCTAACCTACGACGATTCGGGCGGGATCTGTGCCGCGGAAGCTACTTGACAAGGGGTGTGTCTCGGCGTTCACTGATCGAACCGATGTTCGACTGTCGGTGGTCGCTCCTACCGTGCACCACAGAGAGGAGGGACGATGAGCGCCAGAACGAACGAGGCCGCTGGGCTGGATGCAAGGAGCAAGCTGGACGCGGTGAGCAAGCTGGATGCTGCGCGCCGCGTGCTCGCCGCCGCCGAGGCCGGTGTGGGTGTGCGCACCCGGTTGGACCGATCGGTGACCGCGGCAGCGGTATCGCAGAGAGCAACCTCAGCGACGGCCCCACGGATGACCCCAGGGGTGACCTCGGCGATGCCCATCGCAGTGACGGCCCCGGCGGCGGACGTTTCCCGCACATCGTCCGATGCCGCTGCTGGTCTCGACCCCGAGCGGGCGTTCGACGTTCCCGCCGTGCTGGCTCCGCTGTTCCCTGCCGGGTTGCGCCGGGGGAGCGCCGTCCAGGTGATCGGTGGTACCTCGGTGCTGCTCTCGTTGGCTGCCTCCGCCGTAGCAGGCGGGGCATGGTGCTCGATCGTGGATCTTCCCGATCTCGGCCTCGCCGCCGCCGCTGAGTTGGGAATTCCTCTGGAACGCACCGTCGTGGTGCCAAGGACCGGCCCGGACGCCGCCGCAGTGCTCGGGGCGGTGGTGGACGGGGTGGACGTGGTGATCCTTGGGCAGACGGCGGCGCTCGCGGACCGGGAACGTCGCACGATCGCCGCGCGGGTACGAGTGCGTGAGGTCGTCCTGCTGACCACCTCGCCCTGGCCAGGGGCCGATGTGCTGCTCGAGGTGGTTCCCCGCCAGTGGCACGGGATCGGTCAGGGCAGCGGAGTGATCCAGGCCGGGGAGCTGGCGATCACCGCCCACCATCGGCGGGTGGGCAGGTCGATCACGGTGCACGCGATGCTTGGCGCTCGCGGGTGGGGGCCGGCGCCGGAGGGTGCGGAGCCTGCCGGGGCTGGGGCCAGGCTAACGGCCGGAGCAGGTGCGGCAGAAGCTCCAGGAGCAGGTCCAGCAGTTGGCACAGCAGCGGCGCGACTCACACGCGCGGGCGCCGTGGATCTGCAGTGGCGTGAACTCGATTCGGCCGTGACGACCGCGGCGGGGAGTCCGTACGGCGGCGGAGTCGACGTGCCGAACAACGGTCCGGATGGTGCCACCGGTGTGGTCGCACGCGATGACCTGATGCGAGCGGGGTGAGTGTGATGAGTGCAGCAGTTCCCGAATCTCGGCCGGCGATACCGCAGCGCAGTGTGCAGAATGAGGCGGCCACGCGCCTAGCTGTGCTCTGGGTGCCGGACTGGCCAGTCGCGGCGGCGGTGATCGAAGGCGTGGTGAGCGCGCACGAGCCGGTGGCGATCCACGATGCACGGGGGATCGTCGCCGCCTCGGCACGGGCCCGCGCCGAGGGAGTACGGCGCGGAATGCGGCGCCGCAGCGCCCAGGCGCTCTGCCCTGAACTCATCCTCGTGCCGATCGATGAGGGGCGGGATGTGCGCGCGTTCGAGCCGGTGGTGCAGGCCGTGGAGGAGGAGGTGCCGCAGGTCCAGGTGACACGCCCTGGCATGGTTGTGCTCGCGGCTGGGGGGCCGAGCCGCTATCTCGGTTCCGAGGAGGCAGTGGCCGAGGCACTGATCGACGCCGCGGCCGATGCCGGTGCCGAAGCTCAGGTGGGGATCGCCGACGGTCAGCTTGCTGCGTTGCTCGCGGCTAGGGAGTCCGTGATCGTCTCGCCGGGGCGCTCCGCAGCATTCCTCACTGATCGGGATATCCGTGATCTCGTCCACGTCACCACGACTCGGCAAGCACGGGCAGAGATGACCGAGTTCACCGGAGTGCTGCGCCGGTTGGGGATATTCACCCTCGGCGGTCTGGCCGCGATGCGCTCGGGGCAGGTAGCCTCCCGGTTCGGCTCGCTGGGCGATCGGGCGCGCCGGTTGGCCCTCGGGTTGGATGGTGCACCGCCCTCGGGGCGCCGGGGGGAACCGGAACTGACCAGTGCTGCCGAGTTGGACCCGCCCGCGGGGCGGATGGACACGGCGGCGTTCGCCGCCCGGCGCCTTGCTGAGGATCTGCAGGGGCGGATGATGCGCCGCGGGGTGCTGTGCGGGCGGCTGCGGGTGCGGGTGCGTACCGAGGATGGCGCAGAGCTGGTGCGTACCTGGCGGATCGAGGGTGCGCTCACCGCTGCCGAGCTGACGGACCGGGTGCGCTGGCAGCTCGACGGGTGGCTCAGTGGCCGCAGCGGCCGGGCACCGAGTGCGGCACTGACCCATCTGGAGATCACGGCGGAAGAGGTCAGCCCCGCCGCCACTGTCGCTGAAGGTTTGTGGGGGCGAGTCGGGCGGGGGGAACGGCAGGCGGGCAGAGCTGCGCTGCGAGTGCAGGGGATGCTCGGCGAGGACGGTGTGCTGGCGCCGGTGCTGGAAGGTGGTCGCGCCCCACGGGACCGGGTGCGCCTGGTGGCCTGGGGGGACGAGGTGAGTCCGCTGCGTGACCCGAACGCACCGTGGCCGGGCCAGATCCCCAGGCCGCTGCCGGCCACAGTGCCTGCCCAACCGATCCCTGCGCGGGTGCTGGACGCCGCGGGGGAGCCGGTGCACGTCGACGCCCGAGGTACCTTGTCCGGCCGCCCGGCCCGGGTGGAGGTGGCTATTCCCGAGGTGCCCGGCCGGTTCACCGTCTCCCGGTGGGCCGGACCGTGGCCGGTGCACGAGCGATGGTGGACGGGAGGTCGCCCGCGGCACTACCTGCAGGTGGTCGGTGAGCGCGGGTCCGCCCTGCTGCTTGCCGGAGACGGAGAGCAGTGGTGGGCTGAAGGGATCTACGACTGATGGCGCATGCGTACGATCGCGTCCATGCCTGTCGTTGCGTACCCGATCGTGCGTCTGCAGATCCAGACTGCACCCATGAAGCCGGGGCGGCCCCCGCTGCGGGTCTATTCCCCGCAGGTATTGCAGCAGGTGGACCGGCTCCGACTGACTCCTCGCGGCGGGTACGGCGAGTGGCGGGATCACACCGGCGCCCGCTCAACGATGGACGTCCACCACGGCGACCATCCGTTGAGCCGGGACCCGAAGGCAACCGCCGGCATCACAGTGATGGGTACCGGTGACTACCTGGCGTTGCGCGAGCGCTACGGCGCTCACCTGGTGGATGGCGTGGCCGGAGAATCGATTCTGGTGGACGCCTCCGCGGGACTTGCCGGACTGGCTTTCCCTGAGGAGTTCACGATCTCCACTGTGCGTGGACCGCTTCGGTTCGCGGGCGGGCGAGTGGCTGATCCCTGTGTGGAGTTCTCCCGATTCTGCGCCGGTGAGAACTCGTCCGCTTCGGCGAGCGTTGCGGTCACCCGCGCGAAGGCGGAGCTGGGCGGAGGGGCACGCGGCTACCGGGCGAGGGCACTGACCGACGGAACGGTCGCCGTCGGCGATCTTCTGCTGCTCGATCTGCCCAGGGTCGAACACTGACTCGATCAACACTGACTCGATCTGCCCTGAGCAGATCTGCCCTCGGGCGTACCCGCCCCGCGGTCACGGCCGAGCTGAGCATGGTGGAACTCCACGAGGAATGGAGCTCCCATGAACGAGACACTGCCGCTGACCGAGCGGCTCGCCGATCAACTCATGCAGCAACGCGTGATCGTCATTTCCGAGGAGGTCGATGATCCGCTTGCCGCCCGGGTGTGCAGCCAACTCATGTTGCTCTCCGCTCAGGATCCGGCCGCGGACATCGCCCTGTTCATCCACTCACCTGGCGGATCGGTACCGGCCGGACTGGCCATGTACGACACGATGCGGCTCATCCCCAACGATGTGATCACCCTCGGGATGGGGCTGGCCGCGAGCATGGGTCAGGTGCTGCTCTGCGCCGGTACTCCAGGTAAGCGTTACGCCCTCCCGCACGCCCGCATCCTCATGCATCAGGGGTCGGCCGGGTTGCAGGGCACCGCCGTGGACATCGCCATCCAGGCCGAGAACCTCGAGCACACCAAGACCACCATGCTGGCGCTGATCGCCGAACACACCGGGCAACCCGTGGAACGCATCGAACGCGACTCCGACCGGGACCGCTGGTTCACCGCCGAACAAGCCCAGGAGTACGGGTTCGTCGACGAGATCGTCACGTCGATGGCGCAGGTGATCCCGGGGCGTCGCCGGGCCGGGTTGGGGGCGCAGCGATGAGTACGTGGAGCCACCGCGCAGGGATGCCGAGGAACGAGGTGTACCGCAGTGGGGCACCGCAGTACTCAGACCAGAGGATACAGATGAGCCAGTACACGATTCCCAGCGTGATTGAACGCACCAGCAGCGGTGAACGCGCCGCCGATGTGTATTCCCGGTTGCTCGGTGACCGCATCGTCTTCCTCGGCACCGAGATCGACGATGGGGTTGCCAACACCGTCATTGCCCAGCTGATCCACCTCGAATCGGCCGATCCCGGTGGGGAGATCAACCTCTACATCAACTCTCCAGGTGGGTCGGTGACAGCGATGCTTGCCATCTACGACACCATGCGGTTCGTCCGTGCCCCGATCGCGACGATCTGCGTGGGGCAGGCGGCCTCCAGCGCCGCCGTGCTGCTCGCAGCAGGGGAGCCCGGACGACGGGGAGTGCTCCCGCACGCCCGGGTGCTGCTGCACCCGCCGTCGATGGGTGGGCGCGGGGCAATCCCGGACCTGCAGATCCAGGCGGCCGAGATCGCCCGGCTCCGCCAGGAGGTGGACGAGGTGCTGTCCATGCACACCGGGCAGAGTGTGGCGGTGCTTCAGGAGGACACTGCCAGGGATCGGATCTTCACCAGTGAGCAGGCGGTGGCCTACGGCCTGGTTGATGAGGTGGTGGCGAGCAGGAAGGACGTGCGGACTGCCTGACCGTCGCTTTGTGTGGTGCGGACCGGTCAGGGGTGGTGTGCTGGGGCTTCGTTCAAGGCGGCGCGCACGTCGTCGGCAGTCACCTCGGCCGGGGAGCCGATCATCCGCGAGGTGGGGACTCCCGGATCGGCGGTGTGGGAGTTGATGAACCAGACGTTCAGACCGGCCCCGTGCGCGCTCATGGCACCGGACGAGGAGTCCTCGAAGGCGATACTTCGTGCCGGGTCGATGCCGAGCCGGGTGATCGCGGTCAGGTAGGGCTCCGGGTGCGGTTTCGGAGAGGTGACGTCGTCCGCGCTCACCAGGACCTGGAGAGATCCCGCCGGAGCGGCCTCGGCGAGTAGTCGTGCATTCACACCGGCGTTGTTGGTGACCAGGCCACAGGGGACACCGGCCGCGGCGAGCCGGGTGAGGAGTTCGTAGGCGCCGGGCAGCCACGGCATGTCCGCACGCATCATCTCGGAGACGAACGAGACGGCGTGGTCGATGATCTGCTCGATGCTGCCTGGAACTCCGCGTGCGCTCAGAATCTGTGCCCATCGTTCCATCGGCCGGCCGATGGAGGCCTCGAAATCTGCCTGCGTCCATTCGGTGCCGTTGTTCTCGGCCAGTGCCTTCTGGGCGGCCTGCCAGTGCGGTTCGGTATCGACGAGGGTGCCGTCCATGTCGAACAGGACGCCGGCGGGAAGTGGGAGGGTCACGGTGTCACGGTACTGGTGGCCCTGCTGATGGCGTGCCCTCCGGGGGAGTCGCACCGGTGCGGTTGGTCACATCGAACTGGTGCGGACGTGCTCGTGGTGGCGGAGGAATGAGGAGTGAGATCTCCACAGGGGGAGTGCCGTGGAAGGTGGTTCTATGGCACTCTCGTGGGCATGATTCGTCGGGGAACGAGTGGGGCGATGGCGCGGCGCGCTGGGGTGCTGGCGTTGGGCATGGGGTTGATGCTGGGGGCGTGTACGCCTTCGGATGAGGAGCCGTCGCCGACGGCGGAGCCCACCTCTGAGAGTGCACCGTCGAGTGACGAGGTGACGGACGAGCCAACGGATGAGCGTCCGGAGGTGGATCCGCCGCAGCGGCCTGCCGAGATGGAAGAGGAGACCGTTGACGGGGCGATTGCGGCGGCGTCGTACTTCGTGGAGCTCTATCCGTACGTGTACTCCAGTGGGGATGTGACGGAGTGGGACGCGCTCAGTGATGAGGGATGTGAGTTTTGCTCGAACGTCCGATCGTCGGTGTCAGAGCTGCACGACAGCGGTGGATACTCCCTCGGAGGTGAGACGGAGATTTATGCAACCGAGGGTGGAGGACCATACGACGAAGGTGTCTTCGATGTAGAACTCGGGGTGCATTTCGCTGCGTCGGAATGGGTCCATGCCGATGGCACGCGTACCTCTTATGAGGAAGGTGACAAGCCTGCATTCAGCCTCTCAATGGCCTGGCGAGGCGGAGGGTGGACAGTGCTCGGAGTGTTAGTGGATGGCGATCAGGCATGATCTACCAAGCAATTGCTATCGTTGTGATCGCTCCGATGGCTGCTGCGCCTCTTGCACCAGACCGCGACGACTCCGCACCATCGATGGTGGTTGAAGGAGATGCTGCGCCCGGTGGATACCAGTTGAACGCTCGGCAGTCACGCGAGGTGGAAAACGAAGTCCGGGACGTCATTCCGGAACTGGAAGGAAGTGGACCTTACGACTTCTTCGTGCCCGCCGATGATGTAGGCGTGTCGATGACTCCGGACGGTCCTGATGGATTGTGCATGGTGACGGATGCGACGGCCCCGGTGGCGGAGCTTTTGCCATGCGACGACCGTGCCACTCCCGATGATGAGGAAGAGTCGGAAGACGTTGAGGATGCGCCGGAGGACGATGAGCCGGTCATCATCACGGTGACTGAGTCGGATTTTGCCGAGTTGCCGATCGTTCCAGGTGAGGTGCGGATACAGCCAGAGGATCAGTCGTGGACGCTGGTGAATATCGACACGATTGCGTTCACGTCGGGCGATCAGCAGGTGCTCTCGACCCAGGTGCTCGGGTTTCCAGTGGCGGTGCGGGCGACGCCAGTGGAGTTTGTGTGGGATTTCGGGAACGGGTCCGAGCCGTTGGTGACGACAGATCCGGGGGCGCGGTGGCCTGATCACACGGTGTCGTATGTGTATACGCGGCCGGTGGATGAGGTGTCAGTATCTCTGACCACCACGTGGGTGGGGGAGTTTCAGGTGAATGGGCAGGGTCCGTGGATCCCGATTGCGGGTACTGCGCAAACGGTCAGTGAGTCTGACTCGTTCAGTGTTGAAGAGGTGAGTACCCGGCTGGTGCCTGGTCCTCGAGCCGACCGCGACTGAGCCGCCACCGATCGACTCGTCAACACACCGTCACGCGAGTACGGGCGGCCACGATGTCCATCGTGCGGACAGCACCTGTCACCTCGGTGGAGGAGTAGACGACGTTGAGCCCGTGGCGTCGGTCCGAGCGATGTTCGGCGTTCCTTGCTCTCGGACGGCGCGGTGCTTAGGCGGCACGCAGTTGCGGTGTGGCGCTCCCGAGTGTGTGCGAGGCGCGTGTGGTGAGGGTGGCGAGCTCGAGGCCGAGTGACTCGGCCGCCGCCGCGAGGATCTCCGAGGAGGCCTCTTTGCGGCCACGTTCCACCTCGGAGAGGTATTGCGGGGAGATCCCGGCGGAATGAGCGACGTCGGTCAGATGCCGTTCCTGTCGGTGACGCTCGCAGCGAAGCTCGTGCCCGACTGCCTCGCGCCAGAGCAGCGGTCGTGGTGACGTGTCTGTCGCGCGCGAGGTGGGACGACTCGCCGTAGCGGGATCACCTGCAGTGGCGGGACGATCTGAAGTAGCGGGACGACCTGCAGTGGCGGGGCTGCCCTCTGGGGTGAGACCGTGCCCCGGATTGGGGTGGCCCTGTGTGAGGGGTTGGTCCGTGCGGACATGGGAGGCGCGCGCTGTGCGCCGGTTGCCGGGGAACTGCAGAAGGTCGCCCATGAAGAGATCGTAGGTCCGGTCAGTGCTTGAGCGGTGAAATGTTCGTCCGAGGCGAACGTTGTGCACATCCGGTGGCCGATGTCAGTGGCATGAACTATCCTAGAACACATGTTCGAGGATGGACTGTCGTCAGGCGATCCTGAGCCCGTGGTGCGGGCCAGGACCGCAGACGCGTGTCCGGCGGGTGTGGCGGCGATCGCTCTCCCACGAATCACTGCGTCGTCCTCGAATGTGTCACCGAGGGGTGACACTGCGGTTCAGGCGATCACCGCATGGCGGGAATCATTGGGCGAGGTCGGTAGGAGCAGTGAACCCAGCGCTGAGGTTGACGCAGCCGTCACCCACGTCACTCACGCCGCCCACCCCGCCCCTGCCACCTATGCCGCCCCCACCCACGTCACCCACGCCGCCCCTGCCACCCATGCCACCTATGCCGCCCACCCCACCCACTCTGGTGCCGCTGCTCCTCTCGTGGTCGGCAGCGATCTCGCGGAAGCGGACTGCGCCGAGCTGCTCCGTGAACTGGAGGAGCTCAACGCCGCGGTCGCTGCAGCACAGGCTCGTCTCGCCGTCCATCTTGACCGCATGGCACGGATCCGGCAGGAAAGAGCAGGACTGTCCGCGCAGCGGCGCGGCGTAGGAGTCGCGGCACAAGTGGGCTTGGCACGGAGAGTCTCGCCCACACGAGGTGCCCAGTTGCTCGGAATGGCGAAAGCACTGGTGAATGAGATGCCGCACACGCACGCGGCGCTCACTCGGGGCCAGTTGAGCGAGTGGCGAGCGACCCTGCTGGTCCGGGAGAGTGCCTGCCTGACTCGGGAGGATCGAGCGACATTCGACGAGCAGATTTGCGCCGACCCGGACCGGTTCGAGGGGTGGGGCGATCGCCGGTTGGTCGCCGAGTCGCGTCGGCTCACCGCCCGGCTGGACGCGGCTGCATTGGCCCGCCGGGCCCGGACCGCTGAGTCGGAGCGGCGGGTCACCATCCGTCCGGCACCCGACACGATGGCCGTGCTCACCGCACCATTGCCAGTTGCCCAGGGCGTTGCGGTGTACGCCGAGTTGGGGCGTGCCGCCGATACCGCCCGGGCCACCGGCGACTCACGTACCCGCGGTCAGATCATGGCCGACACGCTCGTGGAGCGGGTGACGGGTCAGAGCACGGCACAAGGCCCCCCGATTGAGATCCAGCTGGTGATGACGGATCGGGCTGTATTCGATGGTGATGATGAACCGGTCCTGGTGCCCGAACATGGCCGTGTGCCCGCCCCATGGGCTCGTGAGTTGGTCCGTGCGGCATTGAACGATTCGCGCTCGGCAGGATCCGGCTCGCCGGAGGGGAACTCGACCGGTGTCTGGATGCGTCGCCTGTTCACCGACCCGAGCGGTCGTCAGTTGATCGCCATGGAATCCCGTGCACGACGGGCTCCGGCGGGTTTGGCCCGGTTCATCCGGGTCCGAGACGGAACGTGCCGGACACCGTGGTGCGACGCACCGATCCGGCACACCGACCACGTGGTCGCGTACGCCATGGGCGGCCCGACCGCGGCCGAGAACCTCCAAGGGCTGTGTGAAGCCTGCAACTACGCCAAACAGGCGCCCGGGTGGCGCGGCGACGTGGAGGAGATGCCGACAGCGACAGGGAGCACAGAACGAGTCCCAGAGAGCGTCGGAGAGGGCGTCGCAGAGAGCGTCGGAGAGTGGGCGAGTACAGAGAAGCAGATCCTCACGACCACCCCGACCGGTCACCGCTACCGATCCCGGGCGCCAGATCTGCCTGGAGTGCCCGCACCGCGATCCACAGTGAGAGGCCTGGAGCAGGCGATGGCTGATCTGATCAGGGCCGATCGTGATGGCGCAGATCAGATGAGATCTGACCTGACTGGTCTTGATGCGACTGTTCTGGTCCCGAACTGCCCCTGGGTTCGCCGGAGCGTTCGCATTGGCCGCACTGCGTCGGCCGGCTCTTTCGACCTGCTCGTCCCGGCCGCGTAGCGAGGTGGCGCATGTCTGCCCGCGCGCCCGGTTACGCCGAACTGCACGCTCACTCGGCGTTCAGCTTCCTCGATGGTGCCAATCAGCCTGAGGAGATGGTGATCGAAGCCGCCCGGCTGGGGCTTTCCGCGATCGGGATCACCGATCACAACGGTCTCTATGGCGTGGTCCGCTTCTCCGAGGCTGCCCGTGCCGCAGAGATCCCTGCGCTCTATGGCGCCGAACTGAGCTTGGACGCTCCGGTGCGCCCCACCGGTATGCCCGACCCGGACGGTACCCACCTGCTCGTGCTCGCCCGCGGCACGGAAGGCTACCGGCGCCTCTCCCGCTCCATCGGAACCGCCCATCTGGCCAGCGGTCGCAAGGGGGAAGCCATCTATCGCCTGCCAGAACTCGCCGATATGGCCGGCGGCAACTGGCTCGTGCTCACCGGGTGCCGCAAGGGGGCCGTCCGGCGAGCCCTCGAACCCGAACCTGGGCGGTTCGACCCCGATGCCGCGCGGAGCGAACTGGACCAACTCGTGGACCTCTTCGGCGCCGAGAACGTGGCGGTGGAGATCAGCGATACCGGCGCCCCGCTCGATTCCACCCGCAATGATGCATTGGCAGAACTGGCCGGCCGAGCACGGCTCCCTCTGGTGGCCACCGGCGCAGTGCACTATGCCACGCCGGCCGATCAACAGCTCGCGCACGTACTCGCCGCGGTCCGCGCACGCTCCAGCCTGGACGAGCTCGACGGCTACCTCCCAGCAAGTTCCTCCCATCTGCGCAGCGCCACCGAGATGCTTGCCCGGCATCACCGGCACCCCCACGCCGTGGCCACCGCAGCAGCTCTCGCCGCCGAATGCGCCTTCGACCTGCGCCTGGTGGCGCCGAACCTGCCCCCGTGCCCCGTACCGGACGGGCACACCGAGGCGACCTGGTTGCGCGAGCTCACCTATCGCGGGGCACGTGAACGCTACGGCCCGCCCGAGGCCGAACAGCACGAGGGTGCCTACGCCATGATCGAACACGAACTCGAGGTGATCATCGCCCTCGATTTCCCCGGCTACTTCCTCATCGTCCACGAGATCGTGGAGTTCTGCCGCCAGGCGGGAATCCTCTGCCAGGGGCGTGGCTCGGCCGCGAACTCAGCAGTCTGTTTCGCCCTCGGCATCACCGCCGTGGACGCCGTGCGGCACCAGTTGCTGTTCGAACGGTTCCTTACCCCCGGCCGCACCGGCCCACCCGATATCGACCTCGATATCGAGTCCGGTCGTCGCGAGGAAGTCATCCAGCACGTATATGCCCGATATGGGCGCACCCACGCAGCCCAGGTGGCGAACGTGATCTCCTATCGGCCGCGCTCCGCCGTCCGCGACGCTGCTCGGGCATTCGGGTACGACACCGGTCAGCAGGACGCCTGGTCGAAATCCATCGAACAGTGGGGTTCGCTTCCCTCGAGCAATTCCGGCGGCGAGGAGACCGGTGCCATCCCGGACCACGTGATCGACGTTGCGGAGGGGATGCTCCGCCTGCCCCGGCACCTGGGGATCCACTCCGGCGGCATGGTGCTCTGCGACCGTCCCGTGATCGACGTGTGCCCCGTGGAGTGGGCGACCATGCCGGGGCGCACCGTGTTGCAGTGGGACAAAGACGACTGCGCCGACGCCGGGCTGGTGAAGTTCGATCTGCTCGGTCTGGGCATGCTGACCGCATTGCGGCTCGCGTTCACCATGATCGCCGACGAGGAAGGGATCGAACTGGGCCTGCACTCCCTTCCCCAAGACGATTCGCGCGTGTACGACCTCCTCTGCGCAGCCGACACGGTGGGCGTGTTCCAGGTGGAGTCCCGCGCCCAGATGGCCACCTTGCCCCGGCTCAAACCTCGCAGCTTCTACGACATCGTCGTCGAGGTCGCCCTGATCCGCCCCGGCCCGATCCAGGGCGACGCGGTGCACCCCTATATCAATCGCCGCAACAAACGGGAGAAGGTCACCTACCTGCATCCGCTGCTGAAACCGGCCTTGGAGAAGACTCTCGGGGTGCCGCTGTTCCAAGAACAGCTCATGCAGATCGCCGTCGATGTGGCCTCATTCACCCCGGATGAGGCCGACCAGTTACGGCGTGCGATGAGCTCCAAACGATCCGCGGAGCGGATGGAGGCCCTGCATCAACGTCTGCTGGACGGGATGGCGGCGAACGGGGTGCCTCTGGGCATCGCCGAGCAGATCTTCGACAAACTCAAAGCCTTCGCCGACTTCGGATTCCCCGAGTCCCATGCGTACTCCTTCGCCTACCTGGTTTACGCCAGCGCCTGGCTCAAGGTGCATCACCCCGAGGCGTTCTACGCCGGTCTGCTAGCCGCCCAGCCGATGGGGTTCTACTCCCCGCAGTCGTTGGTGGCCGACGCCCGCCGTCGCGGAGTACAGGTGGAACGGGCAAGCGTGGTCGCCTCGGGTGTGCAGGCGAGTATCGAGCGGACCCAGGCCGGGCGAGACGTTGAGGGAGAGGCCACGAGTGGGCCCAGGGGAGAGGCTACGAGCGGGTCCAGGGAAGAAGCCAGCGGGAAGGCCGGCCAGCACTGGGCAGAAGCGGCCGACGGCGGCCGGCCCCTCTCGTTGGCACCGCGCCCCTCATTAGCGCTGCGTCTTGGTCTGGCCCCGATCCGAGGCGTGGGAGAGAAGACCGCGCAGCGGATCGTCGCCGCCCGCGAACGTGCCCCATTCGCTGACGTGGCGGACCTGGCCCGCCGGGTGCGGTTGAGCACCGCTCAGCTCGAAGCGCTCGCGACGGCCGGTGCGCTCGCCGACCTGGCCCGCGACCGCCGTCAAGGACTTTGGCTGGCGGGTGCGCTCGCCGGGGAGAGCGGGCGGGCACACCACGGGTGGATACAAGAGCCCCTCCCGCTGACCGCCGTCGGGCTGGACGTGCCGGTACTGCCCGCGATGGACGAGGTGACCACGGCCGTGGCGGATGTGTGGGCCACCGGGATCTCGCCCTCGTCGTTTCCCACCCAGTTCCGCCGGGATGAACTGAACGAGCGGGGCGTCCTCCGGGTGAGTGAGGTGCCGGGCGCCGGTGACGGACGGCGGATCCAGGTGGCCGGAGTGGTGACCCACCGGCAGCGCCCCGGCACCGCCCGCGGGGTCACCTTCCTCTCCCTGGAGGACGAAACCGGCCTGCTGAACGTGATCTGCTCGGCCGGTCTGTGGCAGCGGTACCGCAAGGTGGCGCTCAGCAGCGCCGCCCTGGTGGTGCGCGGGGTGGTGGAACACGCCGACGACGTCACGAACCTCATGGCAGACCGGATCGAGGTGCTCAGCTTGAGGGTGCCGAGCCGGTCGCGGGACTTCCGATGACTCCGATGACTCCGGTGGCCTGTGGCGGCCCGGGAGAACTTCAGGACGGTGCGTTTGCCTCCAGGAATGCGTACACCTCGGCGTCGTCGACTCCCGGGAACCGCCCCACGGGCAGCGGAGCAAGGACCTGCGCGTGCGCGGCGGCGCTCGGCCAGGACGCGTCGCGCCAGCGGTCGATCAGCGCTTCGTCGGGTCGCCGGCAGCACGCTTCGTCCGGGCAGGTGGACACTTCCCGGCGCCGGGTCTCCCGCCCGCGGAACCACTTCGCCTCGTCGAAGGGCACTCCGACGGTGATGGAGAACTCCCCGGACTCGGTGCTGCCGGTCTGGGTGGAGCACCAGAACGTCCCGCTCGGTGTGTCGGTGTACTGGTGAAACTCCGTGGTGCGGGTACGGCGCGCGAAGGCGGCCCGGGCCGCCCAGTGCCGGCATACGTACTGCCCCTCGACTGCACCGGTGACGTCACTGGGAAGCCCCACGCGGTCGTTCTCGTACCCCTTCTCCAGGCTGCCGTCCTCGGCAACCCGCAAGAAGTGCACAGGCAGGCCCAGGTGTGCGGTGGCGAGGTTGGTGAACCGCTGTGCGGCAGCGTCGTGCGTGACCCCGAAGGCGTCCCGGAAGTCCTCGATGGCGATGTCCTTGGCGCGTTTGCGCGGTTCCAGGTGCGCCAGGGCCGCGCTGCGGGGGATGAGGCACGTCGCGGCGAAGTAGTTGATCTCCATCCGTTGGCGCAGGAAGTCGGCGTAGCTGGTGGGGCGGGTGTGCCCGAGCACGCGGTGCGCCATCGCCTGCAACGCGAGCGAACGCAACCCGTGGCCCCCTGGAATGGACGCCGGGGGAAGATAGATGCGGCCGTTCTCCAGATCCGTCACCGTGCGGGTGGAGTGCGGCAGATCGGGCACGTGGATGATCTCGAAACCCATACTGCGCGCCAGGTTGTTCACTGTGGAGTGCGTGAGCGCTCCGGAGGTGTACCCCGCCCGGCGCACCGCCTCCTCGCCGAGCTCTTCGATCTCCGGGACGTAATTGTCCCGCTCCCGCATCCAGGCACGCAGTTCGGTATTGGCCCGCCGGGCCTCCTCCGGGGTGGCCACCGCACGTGCGGCCCGCTGTTCGATCTCGGTGTGCAGACCCACAAGTTGTTCCAGCACAGGTAGCGGGAGAGTGCGGTTCGGGCGCACCGCAGGCAGGCCGAGTTGGGCGAACAGAGGTCCGCGCTGGGCGCGATCAAGGGCGATCTCGAGTTCGGCGCGACGGTCCGGTGGCGGCCCCGGGTCGAGCAGATCCGCCGTCGGCACATCGAGCGCGGTGGCGATCGCTGCGAGCAGTGTCAGGCGTGGCTCCCGGCGGCCGTTCTCGATGTGGGAGAGCTGGCTCGCGGTGGATCCGACCTCGTCGGCCAGCTGGGCGAGCGTGAACCGGCGCCTGGTGCGAGCGTGCCGGATGCGTTTGCCCAAGGTCAGGGCGTCGAGGACCGCCGCATCCGCCCGGGGCGCGGAGGACCCAGGCCGTGGCTCCACGCGATCTGCCATTGCACGACTATATGGCAACAAATGAGAAAGTTGCATGCGTTTCGTCGGTGAACTGCCGGCTGCAAGGCGACATCGTGGAGATATTGCCGTCGGAGAGGACCCTTTGTAATGACCGCCACGCTGGACACGCCCACCGCTACTACTGCACCCCAGGACACCAAGGTTTCCGGCCCCGACCTTCCTGATGCCGACGCTCGGCTGCGCACCTCCGCCGTCGGCACTCTCCCCACTCCGCCCCGGGCGCCGGGGGAGCGGCTGCCGCGCGGGCTCGACGCCGCCCACACCTTCGTGGCGAAGGTGGCCGCACTCACCGAGGCCGAGGAGGTCGTGTGGTGCGATGGCTCGCGGGAGGAGAACACTCGCCTGCTCCGGCAGATGTGCGAACGTGGCACACTCACGCCACTCAACCCGCAGTTGCGCCCGAACAGTTACCTGGCACGTTCGGACCCGCGGGACGTCGCCCGCGTGGAAGCAGCCACCTCCATCTGCTCCGAACGTGAAGAAGACGCAGGCCCCACCAACAACTGGCGCGACCCGGCGCAGATGCGCGCCACGCTGCGCGAGGTATTCGCGGGCTGTATGCGCGGGCGAACTCTCTACGTGGTGCCGTTCTCGATGGGGCCGGTCGGCGGATCCCTGTCCCAGCTCGGGATCGAACTCACCGACTCGCCCTACGTCGTCGCGAACATGCGGCTCATGACTCGAATGGGCGCTCCGGCCCTACGCGAGATCGCAGCCGGCGCAGGCTGGGTCCCCGCCGTGCACTCGGTCGGGATGCCCCTGCGCACCGACTCCGGTGCCGCGGTGCCTGATGTTGCCTGGCCGTGCAACGAGACGAAGTACATCACCCACTTCCCCGCAGACCGGGAGATCTGGTCATTCGGGTCCGGCTACGGCGGCAACGCACTGCTCGGGAAGAAGTGCTACGCGCTCCGCATCGCCTCCGCGATCGCGCGGGATGAGGGCTGGCTGGCCGAGCACATGCTGCTGATCCGGCTCACTCATGCCGACGGCCGCCGCTACCACGTGGCCGCCGCGTTCCCGTCGGCGTGCGGCAAGACGAACCTGGCGATGTTGCGCTCCGTGCTGCCGGAGTGGGAGGTCACCACCCTCGGGGACGACATCGTCTGGATGCGTCCGGGGGCGGATGGGCGGCTTTGGGCAATCAACCCGGAGGCCGGATTCTTCGGGGTCGCGCCCGGCACCGGGGAGAGCACCAACCCGACGGCGGTGCGCACCCTGACCAGGGACGTGATCTTCACGAACGTGGCCCGTACCGATGACGGCGACGTCTGGTGGGAGGGCCTGACCGAGACCGCACCGGGCCACCTGATCGACTGGCAGGGGCAGGACTGGACCCCGCAGGCAGCGGCCGAGACCGGGCGGCCCGCCGCGCACCCGAACGCCCGGTTCACGGTCTCCGCGGCGCAGTGTCCGGTGATCGACCCGGACTGGGAGACGCCCCACGGCGTGCCGGTCGACCTGATCCTCTTCGGTGGCCGCCGCGCCACGAACGTGCCCCTGGTGGCGGCCGCGCAGACGTGGCAGCAGGGCGTCTTCTACGGCGCCACCATCTCCTCCGAGCGCACGGCCGCAGCCGAAGGGACAGTGGGCGAACTACGACGTGACCCGTTCGCGATGCTGCCCTTCTGCGGATACCACATGGCCGATTACTGGGCGCACTGGCTGCGCGTCGGTGCGGGTCTGACGCAGCCGCCGGCCGTGGCGCAAGTGAACTGGTTCCGCAAAGGCAGCGACGGACGTTTCGTGTGGCCGGGCTTTGCCGACAATATCCGCGTGCTCGACTGGCTGGTGCGCCATCTGGAGGGCGAGGCGCCAGGGCGGGCGACCGCCGTCGGGACGGTTCCCGGCGAGGGTGAGCTGAACCTGGACGGCGTGGACCTGCCCACCGAAGACCTGCGTGAACTGCTGGCGGTGGAACCTGCCCCCTGGTTGGAAGAAGCCGAGCGGACCCGGGAGTACTTCGCGACCTTCGGTGCCCGGCTCCCGGATGAGATGGCCAACGAGCTGGAGGCGTTGAGCAGCCGGCTGGCCGACGGCCCGGGGGCTGAGCGAAGTGCTCAGCCCAGTTCGAGGTAGTGCTCGGCGAGGGCCGGCCAGTAGTCCGTCCACTCCGGCATCGGTGCGCCGGTGTGGGTGGCGGCGAGTCGGTCCAGGTAGTAGTCCCAACCGGGGCCGATGGAGCGCACCTCGTCCCCTTGGCGCAACAGGTGGGCGAACACCAGATGGGTGGTGCCGTCCACCTCGCACAGGTCCACCCGCAGGTGCCAGGTGCCGGCCTCGCTCGTGAACGCCACTTGGAGCCGGTGCGGTGCTTGGCAGTCAAGGATCGTGACCTGCTCGGGCTCGGCACTGTCCTCGGCGTTCATCGTGAATGTCACAGTGCTGCCCTCGCGGGAGTCACGCTGTTCGGCATCGTCGCCGGGTTTCTCGTTCCAGTCCCAGGTGCCGATCCAGGCTGCCGTGCCCGCTGAGGTGGAGAAGGAGGCCCAGACGTCGGTGATGGGAGCCTCGATGCGTCGTTCGAAGACGAGCTCCAGGCCGGCATTGTCTTCGCGGAGGTATCCGGTCGCTTCCATCGCCCCATCTTCGCTGACGGCGGCCCCACGTGCGCGCATTCGGCGTTCGGCTTTGTGGCCGGGTGAGGGCCGTGGGGAGTTCTGTCCATGTGGGCACGCCGGCTGCGAGCGTGGGCGCACTAGGGTGGCGGAGACCGATCGAGGAAAGTAGAAGACAGATGAGTCAGCTCCCGCCCCCGCAGGGCCACGCCCCCGACCCCGGTGCGGGGCCACACGGGGCGGGACAGCAGCCAGGTGGTTCATACGGCCAGCAGCAAGGGGGCGATGAGGGACAGCCTGCCGGGTACGGGCAGCAGCCGCCTCACCAGCAGCCGGCTCACCAGCAGCCCGCTCATCAGGGTTCTGAGCATGGTCAGACCACTCAGTACCACCAGCCTGGCCAGGCCAATCAGTACGGCCAGCACAGCCAGGCCAGTCAGTACGGCCAGCACAGCCAGGCAAGTCAGTACGGCCAGCCCGGCGGTGGATATCAGCAGCCACAGCCCGGCGCGTACGGACAACCGGGACAGTACGTGCCCGGCGGTCCGGTTCAGCCCGGCGCGCCGATGTCCTACCCTGCCGGCCCGCAAGGACCAGGTCTGTTCGACACGAGTTTCGCCACCTCCACGATCGGCAAGACTGCCAAGTTGGCCTTCGTCGCGGTGATCCTGCTTGCCGGAGCGCTCGCCGTCTCTGGGCTGTTCTCGGCGATCGCCCAGTTCTCCCAGCTGCGGTTCGGTGGCGCCGTCAGCGTGCTCAGCGGACTCATCGATCTGGTTGTCTACGGCGGGCTCGCCTTTGCGGTGCTCGTGCTCGGACGACTGCTGGTGGACCATGTGGTGCAATCCGCCAAGGAGCGTGAGGCGGTGGCCGCTGCCCGCGAGGCAGCCGAGCAGGAGTCCACCGACTGACCCCTCCCGTCTCCTCGTTCTCGGCAATTCTCTTCGTTCCCGGCAACGCGGAGGCGTGCGGCGCGTCCCTCGCGGGGCGGCCGTTCACCGCGGCCCTCGGCCACGGGCCGGGCTCAGTGCCGGCCCAGGATTGCATTGGCCAGCGCTTCGACCGGTTCACGTGCGGCGCGCGGGTTGTCCACCAGGGTCAGATCGATGTCGCCGAGTTCAGGCAGTCCGCTCGAGGCAGGCATGATCACCAGGTCCGAGGGCACCAGGCTCTGCGCCAGCACCGTCACGCCGAGTCCGGCTCGTACGGCGGCAAGGACGCCGTGGATCTCTCGCGTGGTGCAGGTGACCCGCCATGTCCGGCCCGCCCGTTCCAGCACGCCGGTGGCGGTATTGCGTGACGGACTTGGATTCGGGTAGGTGATCATCGGGACGATGTCCTGTGGTTCGAGCGCGGTGCTCTCCAGCCCCACCCACGCCAGCCGGTCGCGGCGGACCAACCGGCCAGTGGTCTCGTCGGGGAGTTGCTTGATGAATACCAGGTCGAGGTGCCCGGCCAGGAGCCGCCGGTGCAGTACCAGTGACTGTGCCACGGTGAGCTCCATGGTGATCCGCGGGTGCAGCTGGCGGAATTCACGCAGGATCCGGGGGAGTTGGGTGAGGGCGAGATCATCGGCCGCCCCGAACCGGAGCCGACCGCTCATCGCCGATCCGGTGAAGTAGGCGGTGGCCTGGTCGTGAGCGGCGAGGATCGTCCGGGCGAATCCGGCCATCGCCTGGCCGTTGTCAGTGAGTGAGACCGCATGGGTGTCCCGCAGCACAAGTCGACGATTGGCCGCCTTCTCCAGGCGAGCTACGTGCTGGCTCACCGTCGGCTGGCTGATGCTGAGGCGGTCTGCCGTCCGGGTGAAACTCAGCGTCTCACTCAGAGTGAGGAAGGTCCGCAACTGGGTGGGTTCGAACAATGAGCTCCTCCAGGGATCGCATCGATTCGACCATGATAAGCCCGGTTATTGCGCAACACAATGGCGCTTATAGGGTGCATGCGGTGGATTAATGACGGCGGCTCTTCGTACGGTAGAGAAGGTCGCCCGATCTGGGCGCCCGCTCTCACCCGCTTCGTCATCGAAGGACTCCTGTGCGCTCGGCGTCACCAGCCTCGACAGCCACTCCACCGACCAGCTCACCGGCCGCATCACCGACGCCCCCCACTGATGCGATTCCAGAGCCGTGCCCAGAGCCCACGGCGAGGCGCCGTCGGCCTGCCCGCATCCGGCCTGCGCGGAAAGAGTCGGGTGTGCTCGCCGCACTGCGGGTGCGGAACTACCGGTTCTACGTCGGCTCCATGGCCCTGACCAGCACCTGTGGGTGGGCCGCACGTGTGGTCCAGGACTGGTTGGTGCTCGAACTTAGCGGTTCGGCCGCGCTCGTGGGCCTCACCGTGGCCTTGCAGTTCGCGCCGATGCTGTTGTTCGGACTTTTCGGGGGAGTGCTCGCTGACCGATACGACAGGCGCAAGATCCTCAGCGTCACGCAGTCGTTGTTCGGCCTGTTCACACTGGTACTCGGGGTGCTGACCCTGCTCGGCGTGGTGGAGGTGTGGCACGTTCTGCTCGCCGCGTTCGCCGGCGGGATGACGATCGTGGTGGACAACCCGGCACGGCAGGCGTTCCTGCACGAGATCGTGGGACCGGCGCACCTACGCCGCGCGATCAGCCTCAATACCTCCGTCTTCCAGCTCGGTGCCCTGATCGGGCCGGCATTCGCTGCCGGATTGATCGCCCTGGTGGGCAATGGCTGGGCATTCATCGCCAACTCCCTCGCCTGCGGCGTGGCAGCATGGTTCATCGTCTCGATGCGGCGCTCGCAGATGTACCCGGTGCCCAAGCTCGTCCGCGCCAAGGGGCAACTGCGCGAGGGGCTGGCGCATGTGCGAGGCAGACCCGAGATCCTGTGGACCTGCGTGCTGGTCGGGTTCGTGGCCCTCACCGGGGTGAATATGGCCACGGTCCTGGCCGCCTACGCCGACGAGGTGGTGCAGATTGGTGCGAGTGGGTACGGATTGCTCACCTCCACCCTCGCTCTCGGTGCGATCACCGGGGCAATGCTGGCCGGGCGCGCCCGGCGGTTGCGGCTACGCACCCTGGTCCTGGGTGCCGCCGGGGTAGGTGTGCTCCAGCTGGTGGCGGCCGCCGTCGGGAGCCTGTGGCTGTTCATGGTGGTGTTGTACCTGATGGGTATGACCTGCCTGCTCTACCTCACCCGCAGCAACACGATGGTGCAGACGAGCGCCGATCCCGCGATGCGCGGGCGCGTGCTCTCGCTGTACGTGCTGATCAACATGGGTGCGCAGGCCGCATCCGGACTGCTGATCGGCTGGGTCGTTGAACTCGCCGGTGTCCATGCCGGACTCGCTGCCTGCGCCGCTGGGCCGTTGACCGGCGCCGTGGTGGTGGGGCTCATCCTGGCCCGCCGTGGTCACCTGCGCCCCGTGCTGCGGCGCACCCAGGTGCACGCCGGACGACTGCACGCACCTGCGGTACGACTCGACTTCGTCCCTAGCCTCACCCGCGCCGCCTGACTCAGGAGGGCGGCGGAACGGCCCCCTACTCCTCGGCCTCGGTGACGAGGTCGGCCACGGTCTTGTCCGGGCGCCACCCACGCCAGACGGGATGACGCAACCGCCCCGCCTCGGACCATTCGGCGAACGCCACCTCGGCCACCTGCTCGGGGCGCACCCAATGTGCCCCGCGGGCATCGACGGCAGGGACGTCGTCGAACGGGGCCTCGGCCACCTCCAGTGGTGCGAACCGGTCCACCCACGCGCGAGTCTCGGCATCGGTGAAGCCTGTGCCCACCCGGCCCACGTAGCGCCAGGACCCGTCCGACCGCGGCACGCCCAGCAGGAGGGCACCGATCCGGCCGGTCCGGGCCCCTTGGCCAGGCCGCCAACCGCCCACCACCACATCGAGAGTGTCGGTGTGCTTGAGTTTGATCCAGGATCGGCTGCGCTTCCCGGGAAGGTAGCGAGCGTCCGGCCGCTTCGCCAGAACGCCCTCCAGCCCCCAGTTCCGGCTGGCTGCCATTGCGGCCTCCAGATCGCCGTCGAACGCCGGCGGCACTTGCACTCGCGGCCCCGGCGTGACCAACTCCTGCAGGATCTGCCGACGGCGGTGCTGCGGTTGGTCGAGGAGCGATTCGGATTCCCGGGCGAGAGCGTCGAAGAGCATCAGGTGCACGCCCTGGCGGCGTGCTGCCGCCCGGACGTCGGCCTCCCGGCTCGCCTGCATCCGTGGCTGGAGCCGAGCGAACGAGGGGCGACCGGCCGGGTCCAGGGCCACCACCTCGCCGTCCAGGATGGCGTGGGTGGCCGTCACCGCCTCGGCCAGGTCGGCCAGCTCGGGATAGGAGAAGGTGATCTCCCGGCCGCTGCGCGCCCAGAGCCGCACCACACCATCGTCAATCTCGACCAGACATCGTTGCCCGTCCCACTTCATCTCCAGGGACCAATCCGGGCCCACATCGGCGGCGGTCCCTGCTGTGGCAAGCATCGGGGCCGGGGCGCGCACCAGACTCGCGCGGGGCGTAGCGGAGGGCTCCGGAGTTGGTCGCTGGGGTTTGGTCGGTGCTTGGCTGCCTCGGGCGCCCTTGGCTCCGGGTGGCCCCGCCATCAGATGCAGTAACCAGTGCCGCTTCTCCTCGGCCGATTCCGCTCGTGAGCCGGTGTGAATGAGTGCGAATGTGCTCGTCTGTCCCGGACCACCGGCCAGTCCGCCGTCGGGCGCTCCGGTGAGCGAGACGATGATCTCGGCACCGGCGCGCCACTTGTGCACCTCGTAGGTGCCCGTGTCCCAGATGGTCATCTGACCGGCCCCGTACTCGCCCTTGGGGATCGTGCCGGAGAAGGTCAGATACTCGATCGGATGATCTTCGGTCTGCACGGCCAGGTGCTGGCGTGCGGAGTCGGTCGGCATGCCCTTGGGGACGGCCCAGCTCACCAGGACGCCGTCGTCAGCCAGACGAAGGTCCCAGTGCAACCGGCTGGCATGGTGTTCCTGGATCACGAACACTCGCTCGCTGCCGGGTGCGGGCGCGGTCTCCGGAACCGGCTCCGGGGTGCGGCCGGGCCGGCGCATGGACCGGTACGTGGCGAGCGGGTCGGCGAACGATCCAGCGGTGCTGCCTGCATGCTCGGGCGCGGTGAAGGTGTCAGTGCCGTGAGCGCGGCGCTCCAGGCCTGCCATCGGATCATCGCTGCGGGCGATCCGCTCCAGAACCTCCGCCAGTTCCAGATGCCGGAGCCCCGGGTCATCGAGCTCTTCCCAGGTCCGGGGCACGGCGACCGTGGGCCGGTCGCGGCCGCGCAACGAATACGGGGCCACCGTCGTCTTGTTCGGGTGGTTCTGACTCCAGTCGAGAAAGACCTTCCCACCACGTTGCGCCTTGGCCATCTGCGCGGTGACGGCATCGGGATGGTCCGCCTCCAGGCTCGTGGCCAGCTCGCGGGCCAACGCCCGGATCTGCTCGGCATCGTGGACGCCGTCCAGCGCTGCATACAGGTGGATCCCCTTCGACCCACTCGTCACTGGGACGCAGTCCCAGCCCAGCCCGTCCAGCACCAGGCGGATCCATCGCGCCACCTCGGCCACCTGGGGGAGTTCGACGCCGGGTCCGGGGTCGAGGTCGAAGACGATCCGGTCCGGATTCCGCGGCGTACCGGTGGAGTCGAATCGCCATTGCGGGACGTGAATCTCTAGCGCCGCCATCTGCGCCATCCACACCAGCGTGGCCCGATCGTTCACCATCGGGTAGGTGTTGCGATGGTCGGAGTGCTGCAACTCCGCGCGGGGTACCCAGTCCGGAGTACCCGAATCGAGGTTCTTGGTGAAGAACACCTGTCCCGGATCGGCGGTGGTGCCCACCCCGTTCACCCACCTCTTGCGGGTGGCGGGCCGTCCGGCACAGTGCGGCACCATCATGGCGGCTACCTGCGAGTAGTAGCCGATCACGTCGGCCTTGGTGGTACCGGTGGCCGGGTAGAGGACCTTGTCCAGGTTGGTCAGCCGTATCCGGCGTCCGTCCACCTGGGCCATCGTCTCGGTACGGGCCATGGGCACATCGTCGCGCATCTGCCGTGCGAACGCTGCCGAATATGAGCTCCCCGCCCGTCCGCGAGTGCTCGGCATCTCGGCTATATCCCGCGATATGAGCGAGAAGTTGGGCACTCGGCGCGGGGGTCGTGTGGAAATCACGGCGCAGGACGTGTGTACTGAGGTTGTGGTGGGGGATCCACCATGGAGAGTCGGGCGGAAGGATGGAGCGACGATGCGGGCGATCTGGAAAGGGTCGGTCACCTTCGGCCTGGTCAACGTGCCCGTCTCCGTTTACAGCGCCACCGAGAGCCACGATGTGCGGCTGCACCAGGTGCACGATGCGGACGGCGGCCGGATCCGGTACCAGCGCAAGTGCGAGCAGTGCGGTGAGATCGTGCCGTACGAGCACATCGACAAGGCCTACACCGATGATGAACAGACCGTGGTGCTCAGCGAGGAGGACTTCAGCACACTTCCCGCCGAGCGCAGTCGCGAGATCGACGTGCTCGAGTTCGTCCCCTCGGAGCAGGTGGAGCCCGTGATGCTGGATTCCGCCTACTACCTTGCACCTACCTCCAACTCCACGAAGTCCTACGTGCTCTTGCGCCGGACCCTGGAAGAGTCCGATCGAACCGCGATCGTCTCCTTCACCCTCCGGCAGAAGACTCGCCTCGCCGCGCTGCGGGTACGCGGAGACGTCCTGATGCTGCAGACACTGTTGTGGGCTGACGAGATCCGCGCACCTGAGTTCGAGAGTCTCGAAACAGACGTGAAGATCAGTGCCAAGGAGTTGGAGATGTCTGCCTCCCTCGTCTCCGCCTATGAGACCGATTTCGTTCCTGACGAGCACCAGGATGACTACCAGATCCAACTCAAGGCCCTCATCAACGCCAAACTCGAGAAGGGTGAGGGCGTCGCCGTCGAGGAGACGGTCGAGGAGGAATCCGGTGAGGTCCTCGACCTCATGGAGGCGCTGCGTCGCAGTGTGGAGGCGAGCCGGACCAGCCGCGGTGGGAAGTCGGGGTCCGGTTCCGAAGGTTCTGACTCCACGGAGTCCTCCGCGGGCTCGAGCGGGAAGAAGGCGACGACGAAGAAGTCCGGGAAGAGCGGCAGTTCGAGTTCCAAGCGGGCCTCGAAAAGCGCCTGAACACCCTCGTCGCGGCGTTTCTACCCGCGCTCGATCCGGCAACAGGCGTATGATGGACAACGCTGTCCACCGTGGGGGACCCCGCGCAACCAGGCACCACACCCGAGTTGGGCTCGATGCCGGTCCGCGAGGTGTGACGCTCGGCGCGCCACCGACCACGCGACGGTCACCGCCGACGACCGAGGAGGCCCACGCCACCCATGCCCTCTGATCATCCCGGCCGACAACAGTCCGGATCCACACCCGATCAGTCCCACTCCGACCCTTCCGAGCCGCGATCCGGCGCCGCGAGCCCACTGCCGCCGAGCGCCGCCGTCGTCGCCACACTTGCCCGCCTGTACCCCTTCTTCCGCCCGGCGATCCCCCGGTTCATCGCGGGAATGCTCTGTGCCCTCGCCGCGAGCCTTGCCGCGCTGGCGATTCCGCAGGTGATCCAGTGGGCCGTGGATAACCCGCTGATGGACTCGGTGGGTACTCAGGATCGCAGCGGTGTGTGGCTCGCCGTCCTCTTGGTCCTCGGACTCGGGGTGCTGGAGGCCGTCTTCATCGCGCTGCGCCGAGCGTTCATCCTGATCCCGGGCACGAAGGTCGAGGCGAACATGCGCCTTGCCCTCTTCCGGCACCTGCAGAATCTCCCGGTCGCGTTCCACGACCAGTGGCCCGGCGGTCAGCTGCTGTCCCGATCGATGAGCGACCTGGGCATGCTGCGGCGATGGCTCTCCTTCGGGATGGTGATGCTCGTGGTGAACACCACCACGATCGCCGTCGGGGTCGGACTGATGATCTATCAGGGCGGCTGGCTGGGCATCGCCTACCTGGCCGGCGCGTTGCCGGTGGTGTACTTCTCGTACCGTTTCTCGTCCCGGTTCCGCCGGATCTCCCGGCTCAGCCAAGACCAGGCTGGCGATCTGGCCACCACGGTGGAGGAATCCGTGCATGGGATCCGGGTGCTCAAGGCGTTCGGGCGAGGGCGCGAGGCATACCAGAACTTCTCCGTCCAGGCCGACGAGTTGCGCCGGACCGAGCTCCACAAGGCGCGCACGCTCGGCGCCTTCCTGTTCGCGATCACTGCGATCTCCGAGGTGGTCTTGGGCGCGTGCCTGATCGCTGGCGTCTGGCTGGCGGTGAACGAGCAGATCACGGTGGGGGCGTTGGTCGCCTTCTTCGCCACGGCCGTGGTGGTCAGCGGGCCCGTGGAGCAGCTCGGCCACCTTGTCTCGATGACCCTCTACGCCAAGACGGCCGTGGATCGCTACTTCGATGTGCTCGACACCTCGAACGTCGTCGATGACCCGGAGCACCCCCAGCGCCCGGAGCAGCTTCGTGGCGAGGTGGTCTTCGACCAGGTGCGCTTCGAGTACCCCGATGAACCCACTGCGGACCAGGCCTGGCGTGACCCCGATCGGCCGCGCGAGGCTCCGCGCCGGGCCGTCCTGGACGGGATCGACCTCACCGTGCGGCCTGGCGAGACCATGGCGATCGTCGGCCTGACCGGCTCGGGGAAGACCACGCTGATCTCCTTGGTACCGCGGCTGTTCGACGTCACCGCGGGGTCCGTGCGCATCGACGGTGTGGACGTACGTGACATGACCCGGCACGATCTGCGTGAGATCGTCTCGATCGCCTTCGAGGACGCCACCTTGTTCTCGGCGACCGTGCGCGAGAACGTGCTACTCGGGGCGCCCGAGGGGCAGGACGGCGATGCCGATCTGGACCGTGCACTCACCATCGCGCAGGCTCAGTTCACCCGCGCATTGCCGAACGGCTTGGAGACGACGATCGGTGAAGAAGGGTTGAGCCTCTCGGGCGGGCAACGGCAGCGACTCGCACTCGCCCGTGCTGTAGCTGCGCGGCCTCGCGTGCTGGTGCTCGATGATCCGCTCTCGGCCCTCGATGTGGCCACTGAGGAAGTCGTGACCGCCCACCTGCGGGACGAGCTCGCCGAGACCACCACCGTGGTGGTGGCCCATCGCCCGTCCACAGTGGCACTGGCAGACCGGGTGGCCGTGCTGCAAGACGGTGTGATCACGGGCGTCGGCACGCACACCGAGTTGCTCGCCACCCATGAGCACTACCGCTTCGTGATCTCCAGTCTGGTCGAGGACGAGGACGAGCGTGATGAGGCCGAACCTATGGACCCATCGGTGGAGGTGAGGTCCTGATGCGCACGACCACCCCCGTCACCCCGCGCGGAGTGCAGGACGAAGAGAACAGCAACCTCGATCGCGCGGATTCCCGCTTCATCCGCCGCCGGTCCCTGCGACTGTTGGGCAGTTTGCTGCGACCGCTGCGCGGAGTGTTCATCCTTACCGTGGCGCTCGTCGTCGCGGCCCAGGCGGCTCGTGCCGCTGGACCGGCCCTGATCGCCTACGCGATCGACACCGGGCTCCCGGCCGCACAGGACGGCACCTGGGCACCGGCCGTGCTCACCGGCGGGATCTACGTGCTCACCGCACTGATCTCCGGGGCCGCGACGGCAGGATACGTACGCCTGGCCGCCCGGGTGAGTCAGGCGATCCTGCTGGACCTGCGCCAGCGCGTGTTCCGGCAGACGCAGCGGCTCAGCCTCGAGTTCCACGAGTCCTACACCTCCGGCCGGATCATCTCCCGGCAGACCGCCGACCTGGATGCGCTCAAGGAACTTCTTGACTCCGGGATCACGCAGCTTGCGTCCGGATTTCTCTACATGACCTTCGTGGGACTCTCGTTGTTCCTGCTGGACTGGCAGGCGGGACTGGTGTTGTTGGTGGCGGTCATTCCGGTGGCGCTGATCACCCGGTGGTTCCAGAAGCGGTCGCAGGTGCTCTACCGCATCTCCCGGGTGGCCTCGGCGCGTCTCATCGTGAACTTCGTGGAGACGATGAACGGGATCCGCGCCGTTCACGCGTTCCGGCGCGAGGAGGCCAACAATGCCACCTACTCGGATCTGACCGAGGACTACCGGAACAACAACGCCCGCACGATGGGGCTCAACGGCATCTACGACCCGGCACTCCAGCTCACCGGGAACGTCACCGTGGCCGTCGCGATGGCGATCGGTGCATTTCGGGTGCTGGACGGCCAACTTGAGGTGGGTGTGCTCGTTGCCACGCTGCTCTACACCAAACGGTTCTTCCAGCCGGTCGGGCAGATGGCGATGTTCTACAACTCCTTCCAGTCGGCCGCGGCGGCCCTGGAGAAGATCTCCGGACTGCTCGAGGAGGTGCCCACTGTGCGCCAGGCCGAGCGGCCGGTGCCCTTGCCGGCGGCATCCGGTCATCTCCGGTTCGAGGGCGTCCGGTTCGGGTACGGCTCCGATGAGGTGGTGCTACCGAATCTGGATCTCGACGTGCCGGCGGGTCAGACGATCGCCCTGGTCGGACAGACCGGCGCGGGGAAGTCGACAGTGGCCAAACTCGTGGCCCGGTTCTACGACGTCACGGGGGGCAGCCTGACGCTCGACGGCGTTGATCTGCGCGAGGTGTCCATGAAGGATCTGCGCCGTGCCGTGGTGATGGTGACCCAAGAGGCCTACCTCTTCTCCGGGACAGTTCGGGACAACATCGCACTCGCGCGACCGGACGCCACCGATGATGAGATCGTGGCGGCGGCGCGCGCAGTCGGTGCACACGAGTTCGTCATGGCGTTGCCCGAGGGCTACGACACCGATGTGAACAAGCGCGGTGGTCGGGTCAGTTCGGGGCAGCGGCAGTTGATCTCATTCGCACGCGCCTTCCTCGCCGACCCAGCTGTGCTCATTCTGGACGAAGCGACCAGTTCGCTGGACATCCCAGGGGAGCGGTTGGTGCAACGCGGGCTGCAGACCCTGCTGGCCGACCGGACCGCGCTGATCATCGCCCACCGCCTCTCGACGGTCGCGATCGCCGATCGTGTGCTGGTGATGAGCGAGGGTGAGATCGTCGAAGACGGCTCTCCCGAGGTACTCATCAGCGGAACGGGACGGTTCGCCGCCTTGCACAAGGCGTGGCAGGACTCACTTGTCTGAGCCGGAGGGCCGGTCATGGTGTAAGGATGGGCCCATGAGTGACGACGCTCCGAAGACCAAGCCGAGTTCCTCGGCACCACCTCCGTGGATCCGCACCGTCACCACAGTGCTCGGTGCTCTCATCCTCGCGATCGTCCTGTTCGTCCTCGGCAGTGCCTTGTTGCCCGGCTGGTGGGCATCGATCGTGACCGGGTGGGTCGATGGTGTCTCCAGTGCCGGGGTGCTCACCGGCTTGCTGTGTGGGGTGATCTTCACCCTCGTGCCTCTGGCAGTCGGCTATCTGGCGATCCGGTTGCGTAAGCCCTGGCGAACCCGGTTGATCATTGGCGCAGTTGCAGTACTGCTCACCCTGCCTGTGGTGCTCACCATCGCGATCGACGCCTCCACCACACTGGCGGCCACTGAAGCCCGCACGGATATGGTGATCGGTGCGCCGTCGTTCACGGGCGCCGTCTACGGCGGAGCGCTCGGTGCAGTGGCGGTGGCCGCAGTGGCGATCGCGCTCACCTGGCGCATGCTCACCTCGAGGCGCAAGGTGCGTGCGCTCAGTGGCGATCTGGCCAAGGGAAAGGCTCGGGAGAAGGATCGGGCCGCCCGGGACGCCGCGGCAGAGGAGGCGCGGACCGCAGCCGCGCGCGATGCTGCGGCCCGCGAACGTGAGGCTGGCGGGCCGCCTGCCCCTCGACCTGACTCTGCCGAGAGTGCCGGCGAGCCACCTGCCGAGCGGTAGCGGGAGCGATGCTGAGCACCGCGGTGCAGCCGGGGGATCCACGATGATCACCGACCGTCCGGTCCGGATCACGGACGTCGCGCACGCTGCCGGCGTCTCCATCGCCACGGTCTCCCGGGTCCTGAACGGATCGAGCACGGTGGACCCCGTACTGGCTGAGCGGGTGCGCGCGGCCGCGAAAGCCACCAGATACGTGCCGAACTCCAACGGTCGGGCGTTGCGCCGCCAGCGCGCCGACGTCTGGGCGGCCATTGTCTCGGATGTGAAGAACCCGTTCTTCACATCCCTGGTGACCGCAGTGGAGCACGTCGCGGTGCGCTCCGGGCATGCGGTGATGCTGTGCAACACCGACGAACAGCTTGACCGTGAACGCGGCTATCTCGATGCCGCGATCGCCCAGCACATGTCCGGTGTGGTGGTCTCGGTCACCTCCGAGGCCGATTCGGACCTGCGCCCGCTCCTGGCGGCCGGGATCCCCACGGTGGTGGTGGACCGGCGAGTGCACGATTTCGCCGGGGATTCGATCCTTCTGGATAACGAGCGCGCCGGCCGGATGGCCGTGGAGCACCTGCTCGCTCGCGGGCACCGGGACATCATGTGCCTGGCCGGCCCCTCCGGGGTCAGCACCACCGAAGACCGCCTGGACGGAATGCGGAACGCATTGGCCGACTCCCGGGTGCCGCTGGAGTCCGAGCGCATGGTTCGTACCGACCTGCAGATGGCCGATGCCGAGGCGGCCGTGCGCGCGGCGCTGGCGCAGCCGCGCCGTCCCGATGCCGTGGTGGCGATGAACGGCCCGCTGACGGCCGGCGCCTACCGCGGGATCCAGGCCTCTGGCCTACGGATGCCGGAAGAGATCTCGCTGGTGGGTGTTGACGATGACACCTGGACCCAGATGGTGCATCCTGCCGTCACGCTCGTGGCTCAGCCGGTAGAGGAGATGGGTACTCGTGCTGCCGAGCGCCTGCACGCACGCGCTGCGGATCCGCAGATCGAACCGATCCACCTCCTCCTGGAGCCGGAGCTCATCGTGCGGGGCACGACTGCCTCGCGTGACCTGAACCGCCGCTGATCCACCGACGGGCTCTCACTCAGGCCCACGCACGCGCCCGCTTTCCCGGGGTATGCCCGCGCTGTGAATGACCGTCGGAAGCGGCGTTGACACGCGCGGGTGACGGTGGCATGCTCATGCCAGTAAACGTTTACTCAGCTCTGTTTCCCTCCTGGGATGCTGCCTCTCCCGGGGTCAGCAGGATGCCGGGAGATGAGACTCGACGGAGAGGATCTCCATGACCACCCAGCCCGTGCGGTACGGCACCTACGGCTCCAGCCTGCGCGACCTGCCCCGCCTCCGCGATCACCGCCGGTTGCGAGTGTCCAGCTGGGACCGCACCGGTGGGAACGAGGACCGCCTCACCGTGCGCCCGGGGGAGACCCACACGTTGGCCGAGATCTCCGGTGCCGGATCGATCAACCACATCTGGATCACGGTGGCTCCCGCGGCCGGGGACGGTCCGGACTCCTCCGATCGCGACCATCTCCGCAAGCTCGTCCTGCGTGTCTTCTGGGACGGCGCCGACACACCCAGCGTGCTGGTGCCCCTTGGCGACTTCTTCGGTGTCGGGCACGCCCGTACCGTGAACTTCGCCTCCCTGCCTCTGCAGATGAGCCCCGAGGACGGTAAGGGGCTGAACTCGTTCTTCCAGATGCCGTTCGCCGACGGTGCCCGGTTCGAGATCACCAGTGAGTGTGACCAGGACGTCTGGTTCTACTACTACATCGACTATGACGCCTTCGATGAGCTCGAGGAGGGACTGGGCCGGTTCCACGCCTGCTGGAACCGGGAGAATCCCACCGGCGGCGCCCCCGAGGAGGGTCGCACGAATCCCGAGCACCTGTTCGGTGGCGAGAACACCACGGGAGAGGGTAACTACACGATCCTTGAGACCACCGGTCGCGGCCACTTCGTCGGGTGCGTCCTGAACGTGACGAACCTGCGCCAGACCAACGAGTGGAACTGGTACGGCGAGGGCGACGACATGATCTTCGTGGACGGCGAATCGTGGCCGCCGAGCCTGCACGGCACCGGAACCGAGGACTACTTCAATACCGCATGGTGCCCCTCGCAGAGCTACAGCTCGATGTATCACGGGATCACGCTGCCGGGCGGAGAGAACTGGTCCGGCCAGATCTCCCTGTACCGGTTCCACATTGAGGATCCGGTGACCTTCCGTCAGTCGATCCGCGTGACCATCGAACACGGCCATGACAACCGGCGCAGTGACGACGTCTCCTCGACCGCCTACTGGTATCAGGAGCACGTGGCCGATTGGCTTACCCTGCCCGAGGTCACCGAACGCCTTCCGAGGATCGGATGAGGTTGCGCAACGGCGTCTCTGGGGGTCTGGCCCTCGTGGCCACACTCGCCCTCCTCGCGTGCTCGAACCCGGGCACCGGCGGCGGAGCACCGCCTGCAGGTGGCGGTGACCCGGGCGGCGAGTTCCTCGTCACCGAGGTCGCCAACGTGACGCAGATCGCCCAGCTCACCGGCCCGGACTCGACGATCAACGACACTGAGTCGGTCGCCATCGCGGGGACCGACCTTGGCTCGATGTTCACCGCGGGGGAGCGCACCTATTTCGTCTTCGGTGACACCTTCGGCACGCGGGCCCCGGACGCGTTCGGCGGCGGGGGCGGCAACTGGCGATCCAATGCGGTGGCCTGGACCACCGATGACGACCCCACGGACGGGATCACGTTCGATGATTGGGTGCGGGACGACGTCGGCCTCGCGCTCGAGGTGGCACCGGGTGAGCACGATCCGAACAACGGTGAGGGAGAGGTCACCAAGATCCCCACCCACGGGTTCGCCGTGGAGGACACGCTCTACCTGCAGTACATGTCGGTGAGCTTCTGGGGCGAGGCCGGCCAGTGGGACGCCAACCATGCGGGCCTGGTCCGATCGACTGACGACGGCGCCACCTGGGAGGTCCTGGACGCTCCCCAGTGGCCGGGCGACTCCCACTTCGTCCAGGTCTCGGCGGCGCTCGTGGAGGAGGACGGAGAGGAGTTCGTCTATTTCTGGTCCATTCCCTCGGGGCGCTTCGGCAGCGTCCAGCTGATGAAGGTGCCGGCCACCACCAGTGCAGTCGAGGACCTGAATGCGTACCGCTACTTCGCCGGTACCGACGACTCCGGCGAGCCGATCTGGTCCGAGGTGATGGACGAGGCTCAGACGCTCATCGAGGCACCGGTCGGGGAGCTGTCGGTGATGTACCACCCACAACTCGACCGGTGGCTGATGACCTATCTGGAGAACGAGGACGCTGTGCTCGCCGAAGGGCTCACCCCATGGGGGCCGTGGGGGGAGTCGGTCACCCTGACCACCCAGGAGGAGACGCCCGGCCTCTACGGCCCCTACACCAATCCCCGGTATGTCAGTGAGGATGGTCAGACGATCTACTTCTCACTCTCCCTCTGGGGCCCCTACAACGTTTTCTGGTACAGCGCCGATCTGGTGACCCGATAAACCACCCGACTCATCGACGAGTCACCCATCAAGGAGGATGAGATGCGAACCACCCGCGCAGTGCTCGGCGGCCTGGCCGCCATGGTGACGGTCGGCCTCGCGTTGACCGCATGCTCAGGAACACCCGAGGATTCCGGCAACGGCGGCGGCGATGCTCCTGACGGCGCCACGGAGGTGACTTTCTGGCAAAGCCAGTTCACCGACGAGGAGAACGAATGGTACGAGAGCGTCGTGGACGCCTACAACGAGTCCCAGGACGAGGTGCACGTCAACCTGACGGTGGTCCCCGCGGACGCCTGGGAACAGCGGATGACTGCGGCGCAGGCCGCAGGTAACGCCCCGGATGTGCGCACGATGAACTACGGGGACATCCGGGATGCCGCGCGCACCAGCCAGATCACCGCGCTCACCGACCTGATCAGCGAAGAGGCGTGGAGCGACCTGCAGGAGAACGTGCTCGAATCAGTCTCGGCCGACGGTGAACACTTCGGCTACCCCATGCTGGTGGAACCCTCCGCCGTGCTCTACTACCGCACTGATCTGTTCGACGAGGCCGGCCTCTCCGGCCCGCCGAGCTCATGGGAGGAACTGATCGACTATGCCGAGCAGCTGACCGACGATCAGGTCTTCGGGATGCGACTGGCGCAGACTTCGGTGGACATGTCCTGGTCCACCTGGGGTTACCAGTGGAACGTGGCCGGCCATCTGCCGATCAGCCAGGACTGGTCCGAGCCGGCCGCCAATGACGACTTCGCCCCGTTGCTGCAGGCGTTCCAGGACCTCTTCGACTCGGGCGCACTCCCTCCCGGCGATGGGATCGGCTACGCCGACGCCACCCCCTACGGGGAGGGTGAGTTCGCCATGATGGCGAACGGCTCCTGGGCGGCCAGCCAACTCCTCGCGGACTACCCGGAGATTGCTGAGGTCACCGAAGTGGCCGCGATGCCCAGCTTCAGCGGCGAGCCGGGGGAGACCACCGCCACGCTCGGCGGCTGGACCTGGGTGGTGGACGGCAACAGTGACGTCTCCGCCGAGGCAGCCGACTTCATCGAGTGGTCCCTCGGCGGTGATCCGGAGAACGTGGTCCCCTTCTTCGAAGCCACCGTGTTCTCGAAGGTCTCCCCGCGCCAGTCCGTGGCGGATGTGATCGCCGAACTCCCGGACGTGGACTCGATCAATCCGTGGAACGAGACCATCCAAACCGATATCGTGCCGTTCGCCCAACAGGAGCCCGCCTACCCGTGGAACGTCTCCCTCGCGATGGGTGAAGCCATCGAGGCAGCGATGCAGGGGACCCCGGTGGATGAGGCACTGGCGACAGCGAACGACAAGATCGCCACCGAGATCGCGAACTCCGAGCTGGCGGGCACCGGCTCCTGACCGTAGGTCGGGCGCCGCCGCGGCGGCGCCCGACCCTCATCACGAGGAGTGGTGGCATGAGGACCAAGACTGCGACGGCGGCCCGGGCCGGAGCCTCGCCCAGCGGGCGGCGGCGCCCGAAGCACAAGGACAACAGGATCGCTTTCGCCATGATCGCCCCCGCGGTGATCCTGCTCAGCATCTTCGTGGTCTGGCCGCTCGTGTACGCGTGGGTGGTCAGCTTCTATCAGTGGAGCTTCTACGAAAGCTCAGTGTTCGTGGGGTTACGCAACTTCCGGATCGTGCTGGAGGACCCGGTGTTCTGGGCGTCGATCGGCCGCGGCCTGACGTTCTCCGCCATCACAGTGCCGGCGATTCTGCTCATTGCCTTCGCCTTCGCGAATCTGGTGAAGACGATGAGCGCGCGGATGGCCGGAGTGCTCAAAGTGAGCATCTACATCCCGTCGGTGATCTCGTTCGTGATCGCCTCCATCGTGTTCGTTCTCATCTTCGAGTACCGGCAAGGGCTGCTGAACTTCCTCATCAGCTCGTTCGGCGGATCGGATGTGGCCTGGATCGGAAGTGCTCGCACGGCACTACTGGCCATTTCGGTACCTGCGATCTGGATCGGCCTCGGACTCGCCTCGCTGATCATGCTCGCCGGGTTGCTGGACATCCCGGAGAGCTACTACGAGGCCGCGGAGATGGAGGGTGCGAACTGGTTCCAGCGCACGTTCTTCATCACCATCCCGCTGATGAAGAACATCCTGCTGTACGTCCTGGTCACCACCTTCGTGGCCACGATCCAGCAGTACGAACTGCCCCTGGTGATGACCCAGGGCGGTCCCACGCAGTCCACGCTGCTCCCGAATCTACTGATCTTCCAGAAGTTCACCAACGATCTCTACCTCGGGTACCCGATCGCGGCGGCGCTGCTGTTGTTCCTGGTGCTCGGCGCGATCAGTGCGGTGATCTTCAAGCTCATCAACTCCGAGAAGGCGGTGGACGGCTGATGGCAGCTCTTCCGACCCAGCAGATCACAGCTCCCGACGGCGGCCCCACCGAGCCGGCGCCCCTCGCCAAACGTTCGTGGTACCGGTCCTCCTCCCGCTCCGGTGGCGCCGTCTCGTTCGTGTTCCGCTTCCTGCTCGCGGCGATCATCATCATGGCCGCGTTGTTCCCGCTCGCCTGGATGGCGATCTCCGGGTTCAAGGCACGCAATGAGGTGGTCACCTCCCCGTTCCAGTTCTTCCCCGACGTATGGATGCCGCAGAACTACACGGAGATCCTTGCCGACCCCAGCTTCACGCGCGCCCTCGCCGTCTCCTTCGCCGGTGCGGTGGCGTTCGCCACGCTGACCCTTGCAGTGAACTCGATGGCGGCGTACGCCTTCGCCCGGCTGGACTTCGCGTTCAAGAACGTGCTCTGGGTGGCCGTGCTCTCCACCATGTTCATCCCGCAGATGGCCATCTTGATCACCTCCTACATCGTGGTGACCCGGATGGGGATGTTGAACACCTTCTGGGTGCTCCTGGTGCCCGGGGCGGCGGCAGGTATCCACACCTTCTTCATCCGCCAGTTCTACCTGGGCATCCCGAGTTCCCTGGAGGAGGCCGCCCTCCTGGATGGGGCCGGCCGGTGGCGGATCTTCACCTTGATCTTCCTGCCGATGTCCAAACCAGTGTTCGTGGTGGTCGGGATCACCTCGTTCCTGGTGTTCTGGAACGCGTACGTGTGGCCGGTGCTCACGATCACCGAACCGGACTCGCCGCTGACCCAGATCCAGCAATACCTGGCCACCTTCCGATCCGAACGCAGGGTTGAGTACGGGCTCCTGCTCGCCGGGTCCACCATGGCGGCGATGCCAGTGATCGTGCTCTTCCTGATCTTCCAGCGGTACATCATCTCCGGGATCCGCATCTCGGGGATCAAGT
This sequence comes from Ruania halotolerans, assembly GCF_021049285.1. Lineage (GTDB taxonomy): Bacteria > Actinomycetota > Actinomycetes > Actinomycetales > Beutenbergiaceae > Ruania > Ruania halotolerans. Next base: position 2,448,434 of record NZ_CP088017.1, on the reverse strand, counting down.
AGGTGAGGCGCCCCAGTGAGTGAGCAGACCCCCGAGAGCACTGACGACACCCCGCTCGTGCCCGCGTCGGTCCGCGCGATCGAGCACACCGAGGGACGGCACGTGGCCCTCCCGCTCGGCGGCATCGGTACCGGCAACCTGGCGCTCGCGGCCGATGGCGGGTTACGGCAGTGGCAACTGCACCACCTCGGCAACCACCGAGGTGAACTACCGGGGGCACTGTTCGCGCTACGGGTGGCCCAGTGGGAGCCACCGTCGAACGAGATCCGGGTACTACAGGCGCCCCCGGCCCCGCCGGAGCAGACTCGCACCCCGATGGTCAACGACGATCACGTCCCCACCTGGCAGCGCGAACTGCTCACCCGGCACCGGGGGGTGCAGGGCACCACCTTTCGCGGGGTCTACCCAGCCGGGCGAATCGACTATCACGACGACGATCTCCCGGTGGCGGTGCACCTGGAGGCGATGACACCACTGGTGCCGCTGGACACCGCCCGCAGTTCGCTTCCGGCCGCACTGTTCACCGTGCGGGTCACGAACACCTCCGAGGTACCTACGCACGGATGGTTCGGTGCCGCCATGCAGAACCCGCTGGGCGCCGATGGCGCCCTTCCTCCCGACGGCGTCCGCTCGCCCGGGTATGGCGGCAACACCAACCGCACCGACCGCCGTCGGAACTGGACGGCCCTGGTGATGGAGAACCACACCCTGGCGCCCGATCACCATGGCGCCGGACAGGTGGTGCTGGCCGCCGATACGCCCGGCACCACGGCCCTGCCCGCGTTCACCAGCGCCGACCAGTTCCTCGACTTCCTCGGCGCTCGCCAGCCCTTCGGACCCCGGGACTGGGCGCACATGCCGCCGTCGATGGCCGATCCGCAGCCGACAGGTCCCTGGTCGGCCGCCGGGCCGAGTCCGGAGGGCAGCACCTGGAATGGTGGACTGGCCGTGCCCTTCCATCTCGAGCCGGGGGAGAGCGCCCGGCTGCGGCTGGCGCTGACCTGGCATCTGCCGAACCGGCACATGAACTTCACCCAGTTCGGTGGAGTCCGGCCCGAGTGGGGATCGAGTCGATACTGGCTCGGCAACCACTACACGACCCAGTTCTCCGATGCCATCGAGGTGCTCGAGACGGTGGCAGACCAGTGGGAACCACTGCACCGCGACACGGCTGCATGGATCCGCACACTCACGGAGAGTTCACTGGGGGAGCAGGCGGTTGAGCATCTGGCGGCGCTGCCGGCCGTGGTGCGCAGCCCCACCTTCTTCCGCACCGCTGATGGCCACTTCTACGGTTTTGAGGGAGTCCAGGGGGCGTCCACCACCATGTGGTCCGGGGATGTGGGTGGCTCCTGCCCGCTGAACTGCACACACGTGTTCACCTACGAACAAGGCCTGGCGAAGCTGTTCCCGGAGCTGGAGCGGGATATGCGTGAAAGTGACTTCGACGTGTTGCAGGCACCGGACGGGTCGATCCCGCACCGGCTGATCCTGCCGACCAGCCTGGGCCAGCTGTGGGACCGTCCGATCGGGGGACCGGACGAGCCCGCGCTGGATGGGATGCTCGGCACCGTGCTGAAGACCTACCGCGAGGTACGCACCGGGGCGGGTGCGGCGTGGTTGGCGCGCTACCGCCCGCAGGTGGAACGGCTGATGCACCACGTGGCGGGCCGATGGGATCCCGACGAGACCGGAGTGCTGCACGGCATCCAGCCCTCCACGCACGACATCGACCTCGCCGGTGTCAATTCCTTCATGGGCACTCTGTGGCTGGCGGCGGTGCGTGCAGCCGAGGAGCTGGCGCTGCTCACCGAGGATGAGGCCGCGGCCACGCACTGGCGTGACGCCTTCGAACGGTCCTCGGCGGCCTACGACGAGGCCCTGTTCACCGGTGAGTACTACCGGCAGGTCCTCGAGAACGGCGATCCCCGGGAGTTTCAATGGGGCCACGGCTGCCTGGCCGATCAACTCTTCGGGCAATGGTGGGCGCACACGCTGGACCTGGGTCACCTGCTGCCCGCCGAGCATGTGCGCACCGCCCTGCGGTCGGTGGTGCGCCATAATCTGCGCACTGACTTCACCGGGTTCGAGCACCCGTACCGCGTGTTCGCCGAGGGTGCGGAGACCGGGCTCATCGTGTGCACGTGGCCACACGGCGGCCGCCCGGAGGTACCGACCCGGTACGCCGACGAGGTCTGGACCGGGGTGGAGTACCAGGTGGCCGCGCATTGCCTGATGGAGGGACTCGACGCGGAGGCCGAGCAGATCCTCACGGGACTGTGGGCCCGGTATGACGGGCGTCGGCGCAATCCGTACAACCAGGTGGAATGTGGTGACCACTACGTGCGCGCTCTCTCCGGCTGGAGCGTGCTGGAGGCACGCACCGGGCAACGGTGGGACGCCACCACCGGTGTGCTCCGGATGTCCCGCCCGCCGCGGGGCGGTGCCTGGCCGCTGCTGCTCGATCGCGGGTGGGGAAGCCTTCGTCACGAGGACGATGGCCCGCGCCTGGAGTGTCGCTACGGCACCGTGGAGGTGAACCGACTCGAACTCCTCACCCCTGGTGGCGTGCGATCCTACGGGCCAGTCCGGCTGCGAGCGGGGGAGGAACAGCGGCTGACCTGAGCCTGCCCGGCACGTAGACTGGGCCACGTTCGTGCCGATATGGGCGAACCTCGACTCATCCCGGGGGGACGTGTTGCGCCGACTAGCCGCCGTGGTCGCGTGCCTGGTGCTCGCGACCGTGACAGCATGTACGGGATCGATGGAGATCGATCCCGGTCCGAGTTCGCCGCCGCCGGAGCCTCGGCCAGCCGCTCAAGCGAAGCTCCCCGAATCGGGCAGCACCCTGGTGCCCTCCACCGATCCGACTGCGCTCGCACTGGCGGCCAGCGACATGTTGTTCGAGGTTGCCCGCGTGGTGGTGCTCGCTCCGGTCGCCGATGAGGCAGCGCTGGCCCGGGCGTCCTCGATCGCCATTGCCCTCGGAGTGCCGGTGCTGCCGACCGGTGCCGATGATCAGGCGGTCGGCGAGGAGATCCTGCGACTTTCGGCCACCACACTGCTCCCTGTCGGGGATGTCGACCTCGACTCCTACGATCTGACCTCGATGAACGTCCAACCGGTACCCGATGATGCGGCCGCCGTGGCCGAGCTTCTCGATGTGGAGGTGAGCGACGCCGGCGCCGATCTACCCGCCGATGTACCCGCGCTCGCCGCGCTCGAGCAGGGTCAGATGATGGCCGGGCCCGCTGGGGCGCCGTCAGCGGCGGGGCATATGCCTGAGACGCTGCCGAGTGAACGCGTGGAAGGGGTGCGAGTACTCGCCGACGGAAACCAATCCCAGCTGGCCGCCGTCGGGACCTCTCGTGCCGCAGGGGCCACGGTGACCGTGCTGGACGGCGACCCGCGCGCCTCAGTTGACCTGTTCGACCACGGCGAGCCCACGGACGCGATCGTGGGCCTGGGGACGGGTTTCGGCGACTCCGAGACGTTCACCTGGCAAGCGGAAACGGCGCTGACCGGTGTGCAGCTCCCCGGCGGCGGGCAGTTCGCATTCGACCGAACCCGCTATGTGGCGCTGTACGGCAGTCCCGTCACGGCCTCACTGGGTGTGCTCGGCGAGCAGGGCACCGCAGCGACGGTGGACCGGGCGGCTGACCTCGCGGGGCGCTACCAGCAACTCACCGATGACGTGGTGGTGCCCACGCTCGAGGTGATCGTGACGGTGGCCTCCGGCACTGCGGGTTCAGATGGCAACTACTCGAACGAGTGGCCGGCTGAGGAGTTCGTGCCATTGATCGAGGCGGCGCACGAGGCGGGGCAGTACGTGGTGCTGGACTTCCAGTCCGGTCGCACCAACTTCCTGGATCAGGTGCGCGAGTACGCCGACCTGCTGGCCTACCCGCATGTGGGGATCGCTCTCGATCCGGAGTGGCGACTAGGCCCTGACGAACGCCCGCTGGAGCAGATCGGCTCGGTGGGCATCGATGAAGTCAACGCCGTGATCGAGTACGTGGCCGACTTTGTGCGAGAGAACCGGCTCCCGCAGAAGATCGTGATGGTGCACCAGTTCCGCACGGACATGGTGCGCAACCGCGAGGACATGGACACCAGCCGGTCCGAAGTCGCAATCGTCCTGCATGCAGATGGCCATGGCACGCCCGAACAGAAGGACGCCACCTGGCGCAACGTGCGCGAGGACGCCCCGGACGGTGTCTACTGGGGGTGGAAGAACTTCTACGACGAGGACGATCCCACGCTCACCTCACGAGAGACCTATGAGATTGACCCCGTCCCGGACTTTGTGAGCTACCAGTGAGGAATCCGTGACCGACGAACGTGGCTGGTGGCATCGTTTACGGCCGATGACCCGGCGCGGTGTGCGTGCGGGAGTCGCCTTCGTGGTGATGGGACTGATCGCCGGTGTACTCGGCGTGCTCACGGCCAGCTACACCGGTTCGCTGGGTCCCCATTCGGCCGACTACTCCATTCAGCTCAACGGTGAGGTACGGGTGGACATGGGGCCGCTCGGCGCTCTCATCGTGGATTCGCCCATGCCGCTGCATCTGGGCGCCGATGTGCTGGTGAAGGAAATTCCGGTCGAGCTCAGCACTCCCGAAGCCGACCCGGTGGCCGGTTTGACCGGGGACCTGTCCAGCTATACCCAGTTCCTGGCCAACCCGCAGGCCGCGATCGACGATGCCGCCCAGGGGCTGATCACCGATGCGCTCGGCCGCTGGGTGCTCCTGTGGACGGCGATGCTCGTGCTCGTGGCATTGGGCCGCCTCGCCGCACACGGCGTGCTTCGCGATGCGCTGCGCAGTGCCTGGGCGCGAACCGGAGTGCCGGCGCTGAGTATCGCGTTGGTCGTGGTGGCTGTCGCGGTGCCGCTGATCGAAGTGACTCGTCCTTCGGGAGGTGCCGGCCGCACATCGGCGATCCTGGCCGGCACGCCTCTCGAGGAAGCGCGCATCACGGGACGGCTCGCCACCCTCGTGGACCATTACGGCGGGTTCGTCGTCGATGCGATCGACGACAACACGGCCTTCTACGAGGCCGCTCGTACCAACCTGATCTCCGCATTCGAGGCCGATCCGGAGCCGACTGGCCCCACGGCGCCTCCGGACGTGGCCGATGGCGATGTCGAGGGACAGGATGATGCTGGGGTCGAGGGTGGTGACGCCGCTGGGGTCGAGGGTAGTGACGCCGCGGGAGTCGAGGGTAGTGACGCCGCGGGAGTCGAGGGTGATGCGGCGCAGGAGGCCGCTGGAGGGACCGGTGATCTGCCGGGCGACGCTCCAGCTGACAACGAGGGCGATGATGCCCCCACTGATGCCCCCACTGATGAGCCCCTCACCGAGGACGCCGTGACCACGAGCCTGCTGGTGAGCGACCTGCATTGCAACGTCGGGATGGCCGACGTGATCGGCGCAGCCGTTACCTCCTCCGGAGCAGACCTGGTGCTGAACGCCGGGGATACGGTGATGGGCGGGACCTCGGTGGAGTCGTACTGCGTGAATGCGTTCGCCGCCGGCATCCCTGATGGCACCCCCGTGGTGGTGGCGGACGGCAACCACGATTCCCGCACCACCACCGAGCAGGAGCGCACCAACGGCTGGATCGTCGTCGAGGGCGAACCGGTCGAGGTGGCCGGGCTGCGAATCCTCGGCGATACGGACCCCACCCTCACCTCACTCGGAGCTCCCACACACCCGCAGCGGGACGAGACGATCAACTCGATGGGTAACCGTCTGGCACACCGAGCCTGTGAGCTCGCCGACGATGGGCAGGGTGTTGACCTGTTGATGGTGCACAGCCCCTACGCCGCTCGCCAGGTACTGGAGGCCGGCTGCGCCCCCATCAGTCTGGCGGGGCACTTGCACAGGGAGATCGGCCCGCGTCAGCTCGGTTGGGGAATCCAATGGGTGCTGCCCAGTGCGGCCGGCGCCGGGCACGGCACACCGACCATCGGCCCGTTGAACAATCCCGCCGTGATGACCGTCCTTCGATGGGATACGGAGACCGGACTTCCGCTGGAGTACCGGCACATCACCGTCGGCACCGACACCAGCGTGGTGCTCTCCGAGTGGCTCTCGCTTCCTGAGCAGCCCGCTGAGTACACCGAAGTGAGCGTGGACCAGGAGTAGCGCCGTCCCGATGCCGCATACTGAGGGCGTGAGAGTTCCGCCCGCAGACGCCCAGGGGCACACCCCTGCGGACCACGATGACCGTGACGAGCTCGACGAGGATATCGGCGAACCCGTCGGGGGAGTCGATCGAAGTCAACCCACCGACCATGAGCGCGGCGGCGGTGCGGGCAAGGAGTTCGCGATCCTCGCGATCGTGACCGGCGTTCTCGGGGTCGTCGCCGCGGTGGAGCTGATGCTCGACTACCTGCGCATTCTCGCCGATCCGAACTACGTGCCGGCCTGTGACATCAATCCGCTGGTGGGCTGCGGCGTCTTCCTCGGCAGCTGGCAGTCCAGCGCCCTCGGGATTCCGAACACGGTGATCGGGATGCTCACCTTCCCCGTGGTGATCGCGACCGGGATCCTGTTGCTGACACGTGTTCGCCTCCCGCGCTGGTACTGGCGGGGTCTGGTGATCGGCGCCACCTTCGGGATCGTCTTCGTCACCTGGTTGCAGTACCAGGCCATCACCCAGATCCGTGCGCTCTGCCCGTACTGCCTCGTGGTGTGGCTGGTGATGATCCCGTTCTTCGTGCACACCGTGGCGCGTGCGATGCAGAACGGAGCGCTGCCAGCACCCGAGGGGCTGAAGTCCTTCGTGGTGCCGAACCGGTGGTTGATCACCGCGATCTGGTATCTGCTCGTGGTGGCTGCGGCTGCATTCGGGCTCGGCGAGGAATGGCTTCTGGTCTTCTGACGGACCCGCCTGCCTCGTCGTTCAGGCGCGTCGGGGCCGGCGGGAGTCGTCCCGGATCACTCCGACCAGTTCCTCCAGCACGTCTTCCAGCGCCACCACACCCAGCGTGATATCGGCCGCGTCGCGCACCTCCGCAAGGTGCGCACCGCCGGACTGCATCGTGGCGAGCGCCGTCCGGAGCGAATCGGTGGCCCGGATCACAGGCATGGTGCGCACTACGTCCACGCTGATCGGCTGGTGGCGTCGCTCAGGATCGGTCTCCAGCAGGTCCTTGATATGGACGTAGCCGGCGAGCGAACCGTCGGCACGCTTGACCGGGAACCGGGAAAAGCCTTCGGCCGACACCGCCTCAGCAGCGGCCGGTGAGATGCCCTCGGGCATCGTGCGCACCGTCTGCACGGGCAGGAGTACGGCCGAGACTTGCCGGTCCGCGAACTGCAATGCCCCCATCAGGAGACGTTCGTCGTTCAGCTCCAGCAGTCCACCGTTACGCGACTCGGCCACCAAACCGGCCACCTCGTCACGAGTGAAGGCGCTGGCTACCTCGTCCCGGGGCTCCACCCGAAGCAGGCGCAGCGCGAGGTTCGCGATCTGGTTGAGCACCCACAGCATGGGATAGAGCACGCGGACGAGCATCGCCAGCGGCGGCCCGAGCACCATGGCGCTGCGTTCAGGACCCGCAAGTGCGATGTTCTTCGGCACCATCTCGCCGAGGACCACATGCAGGAAGGTGATCAGCGCAAAGGCGATCACGAAGGCAATCGGATGGACCAACGAGTCACTGACACCGAGCCCCAGTAGTGGCCCCTCGATCGCATGCGCGATCACCGGTTCACTCACCTGCAGAAGCAGGAGCGAACACACGGTGATCCCGAGTTGGGCGCCTGCCATCATCAACGAGACGCGTTCCATTGCCCGCAGGGTGATGCGTGCCACCCGGTTGCCGGCATCGGCGGCCGGTTCAATCTTGGTACGCCGCGCCGAGACGAGGGCGAACTCGGCGCCCACGAAGAACGCGTTGAGTGCGAGCAACACCACGGTGAGCAGGATCGTCCAGCCGTCGCTCATCGGTCCTGCTCCTTTCCTGTGCGTTGCTTGTCCTTCGCTGAATGGCTGACGTTCTCGGTCAGCGCGGATGCATCGTCGTCTGCGGCATCGCCCGGTGAATCTTCGGCTCCTTCTCGTTCGGACGCGTCCTCGTCGGGGTCGATCGGGGTCATCTCGAGGCGCACGGATTCCACCCGGTGACCGTCCAGGCTCACCACATCGATCCGCACCAGCACTTGGCCGACGGCCTCGGTCCGGTCCAC